>CAJWPZ010000001.1 GCA_913045325.1 uncultured Flavobacteriaceae bacterium
AATTAGGGGCTACGGCCACTGACAATGCAGACGACGATAGTACTATTACTAGTGCCATAGTTATTGATGCAAACGCTGTTGATGTAAACGTCCTAGGAGATTACACGGTAACTTATAATGTAAGTGATGCAGCAGGAAATGCGGCAATACAAGTCACCAGAACTGTAAATGTAGTGGATACCTCAGATCCAGTTCCACCTGTAATCATATTACTTGGGAGTGCCAGTGTTTTTCTAGAATTGGGAACTGATTATACCGATGCAGGCGCAACCGCATCAGATGGTATAGGCGGAAATATAACACCTAGTATTGTCGTAACAGGAACTATAGATAATACTATTGTTGGTGATTACACTATCTTCTACAACGTAAATGATGCCGAAGGGAATCCTGCAACACAGGTAACAAGAACTGTTACTGTTGTGAATTACTCAGTACCAGTAATTACATTACTAGGAGATGCCATTATTTCTTTAAGAAGAGGTGTTCCTTACTTCGATTTAGGTGCAACTGCTTTAGATAATACAGATGGACCCATTACAAATCACATTAACATCGTCAACCCAGTAAATATAAACGCTTTCGGAACTTATACAATTACTTATAATGTAAGTAATTCAGCTGGAACTCCTGCTATAGAGGTAACAAGAACAGTTGTTATTCAAGCGGATGAAGATTATTGTGATTTTTCTGAAAATTTTGAAGTTTTCCCTCCTACGGGCTGGACTATTTTTAACTCCTCTAACCCAAGCAATGACATAACTCAATCAGATGTAACGTCGAGAGACGGAATGTATAGTTTGCGATTTTCTTCGAAAGAGGAAGGTAGTCCCTACGATCAATACTTGGTGAGTCCAGCATTTACTCCCTCGAATATAGAAAAAGGAATTTCTTTTTATTATTTGGCTTCGGATGTTGGAGAGGTTTTCAAAGTGGGTTGGTCCACAACAGATAATAATTTAAATGCTTTTACGTGGTCCGATCAAATTAATGCCCAATCGGCAGAAGAGGATATGTATCTATATTCTAAAGATGACCTTCCCGTTGGGACTAAGTATGTTGCGATTCACTATTATTCTGATCATCAAAATTATCTCTATATAGATCGTTTCTGTTTACGTTCAACTCCTGAGGGAAGCTTTAACCCTGGTATTACACTCATAGGAGCTGAAGATATTTCTATAAAACTTGGAGCTACTTATACAGATGCTGGTGCAATAGCATTTAGTGAGGAAGGTGTAAATATTACAGCTAATATCGTAACTGTAAATAGTGTAGATACCTCAATAGAAGGGAGCTATACGGTAACTTATAATGTAAGTGATGCAGCAGGAAATGCGGCAACACCGGTAACAAGAACAGTCACTGTTTTTACAAGTATGTGGAACGGTAGTGTTAATAATGATTGGGATACGCCAGCAAACTGGAGTTCAAACTCCGTTCCTGGTCCAGGGGCTTCAGTTAGAATCCCAAAAACAGGAATTACACACTTTCCTACTGCCTCAAATGCGGTTGCTATAACTGCGGTTACTATAGAATCGGGAGCTAGTTTAATTACACAATCTACGTTTTCGGGCTCTTTAACTTACAAAAGAAAGTTACACCTAGCAAATGACTGGCCTTTTATATCTTCCCCAGTACAAGGGTCATTACTAGAAGATGTAATTTCGAATACAGATTTAGCATCAGGGTCAGGAGCTAATGTAGGTCTATCTATTTACAATAACAGTATCCCTGGATGGGAGTACTATTCCTCGACTAGCTCAGGAACTATGGATTCTGGTGGAGGGTATGCTGTTTTGGTTAATTCTGGTGATATATTTTTTACCGGAACTATGCCAACAGAACCAGTAAATAAAAGTCTTACAAGAGCTGTAAATGGATGGAACCTAATAGGGAATCCATACCCTTCTTATCTTGCTATTAACAACACTGCAGATGCAGATTTTAATTTTCTAGACGTTAATAGCTCAAGTCTCTCAAGTAGTTATTCATCTATTTATCTTTGGGATGTAGCTAATCCGGATTCTCCGATTAAGGTAGTTAATCATGCTACAGGTCCTTATGATATGTATCCAGGACAAGGATTCTTTGTAAATACAATTAGTGATGGTAATTCAGTTTCTTTTACCGAGCAAATGCAAAGCCATCAAACTACAGGAACTTTTTATGGACCTATCGAAGCTACTCCTTCAATTATCTTAGCAATAGAAAACAATGGGGATGTAAAAACAACGACAGTAAAATATTTTGATACAGCAACTGCTGGTTTAGATGTGGGATATGATGCTGGTGCATTTACCGCAGGAGGAGTAAGTACATTTAATTTAAACACACACCTACCAGAAAATAGCGAAGGCATAGACTTTACGTTACAGTGTTTATCTACTCAAGAATATGAAACAAGTGTTATTCCAGTAGCATTAACAACTGAAGCAGGTTTAGAAATTTCATTTTCTGCGGAAGCCTTGAATTTACCAACAGGAATCAAAGTGTTTTTAGAAGATAGAGTGACAAATACATTTACACGATTAGACGAAGCAAATAGTGAATATATTGTTCAGTTAGATGAGCCTGAAAATGGAATAGGGAGGTTTTACCTACACACTAAATCTAGTATTTTAAGAACAGATACTATAAATTTAAATAATATTATTATCTATAAAACAGATGCTTCTACGATAAGAATCGTTGGTCTACCAGAAGAGATATCTACTTTTAAATTATTTAATATTTTAGGAGCTCAGATAGTGAAAAATACTTTCATGCCCAAAGGGACTGTTAATATAAATCTACCGCCATTACCTTCGGGAATTTATATTGTATGGTTAGAAAATAAATTTGGAAATGTGGTTAAAAGAATAATTTTAGAATAAATAAAATTCAATGAAAAATTATCAAGACAATGATTTAAAAATCAATCGCAGAGAAGCTATTAATAAAATAGGGGATTACGGAAAATATGCCTCATTAACAGCTTTAGGTACCTATTTGTTTTTGAACCCTTTAAAAGCTCAGGCACAAAGCCCAGGTGCAGGTGATCCTATATTTGATGCACCAGGAGGTGGGTTTAAAAATAGCAAAAAAGGTAGAAAAAGAAGCAGAAAAAGAGGTTAGCTATTAATTTAAACCAAGACCTAATTACTTGGGTATTTGGTGGTGCTACAAATGCAAAGTATAACCCTGCGGCATAATGTTGAAGGTTAAAATTTTTAGTAACACAACCCGAGTTAATTTTGATTAGTCTAAAACCGGCATTTAGCTATGCTGAGTAGCAAAATAAACATCTTGAAAAAAGCCGACGCAACTACGTAGCTTATTTTTTATTTCCTTGCACTTTATTAAAGCAAGCTTTACTGAATATAGAAAACCAAAAAAGCCGAAACATACGTTTCGGCTTTTTACTTGTACTGAAGACGGGACTTGAACCCGTACGGGCATTACTGCCCACTGGATTTTAAGTCCAGCGTGTCTACCAATTCCACCACTTCAGCATTGGTATATGTAGAGCGAAAAACGGGATTTGAACCCGCGACCTCCACCTTGGCAAGGTGGCGCTCTACCAGCTGAGCTATTTTCGCAATTCAGAGAAATTAGGTACTCCTAACTTCAAAATTAATGATCTTGCTTCAATAGTAAAGCGGGTGCAAATTTAAAATTTTTAGACAAAAACACACCCCTTTTTATTAAAAAATTTCATCTTATTTTTTAGGGGTCTTTCCAGAGGGTGGCTGCAGCATTTTTTTTATTTCATTTAACTTCATTAAAGCCTCTACAGGAGTTAGGGTATCTATATCAAGCTCAGTGATTTGGTCTCTTAATTCTTCCAATAAAGGATCATCCAAATTAAAGAAACTAAGCTGCATTTGCTCATCAGTTAGTTTTTTAACCGTGTCACTCAAGGCCTCAGAAGAATGCGTTTTTTCTAATCTTTTTAAAATTTTATTAGCACGATGTAAAACCCCTTGAGGCATTCCTGCCATTTTTGCAACGTGAATTCCAAAAGAATGGTGAGACCCTCCTGGCACGAGTTTTCTTAAAAACAACACATCGTCCTTTAGTTCTTTTACAGAAACCGTAAAGTTTTTTATGCGAGCAAAGGTGGCTGCCATCTCATTAATTTCATGGTAATGGGTAGCAAACAAAACCTTAGCCTTGCTTGGATGCTCATGCAAATACTCGCTAATAGCCCACGCAATGGAGATCCCATCATAGGTACTGGTACCCCGCCCTATTTCATCCAGAAGTATTAAACTACGGGAACTAAGATTGTTTAGAATACTAGCGGTTTCATTCATCTCTACCATAAAGGTAGACTCTCCCATAGAAATATTATCACTAGCCCCAACACGCGTAAATATTTTATCTACCACACCCATGCGCACCTTATCTGCAGGCACAAAACTTCCCATTTGAGCAAGCAGTACAATTAAGGCTGTCTGCCTTAATATAGCACTCTTACCACTCATGTTGGGGCCCGTAATCATGATGATTTGTTGGCCTTGTTGGTCTAGAAAAACATCATTGCTTATAAAAGGGGTGTCTGGGGGTAATTGCTTTTCTATCACTGGATGACGCCCTGCAGTTATTTCTAAATCTGTAGAGTCATCAAAAATAGGCCTAGTGTAGTTTGATAATTTTGCTTGCAGGGCAAAGCCGCAAAGGCAATCCAACTCTGCAATAAGCTTAGCGTTTTGCTGCACTGGCGCAATGTAGGTAAGCATCCATTGCAATAAATTGGAAAAAATATCGTGTTCTAAGACTGCAATTTTCTCCTCAGCGCCTAAAATTTTTGTTTCGTATTGTTTTAACTCCTCTGTAATGTATCGCTCTGCACTTACAAGGGTTTGCTTGCGTGTCCACTCTGGAGGTACTTTATCTTTATGGGTGTTACGCACCTCTATATAATACCCAAATACATTATTACTGGCAATCTTCAAAGAGCTTATACCTGTACGCTGTGTCTCTCTAGCGAGCATCTGGTCTAGGTATTGTTTGCCTCCATGGGCTACGGCTCTTAAATCATCCAATTCCCCATTAAACCCCTGTGCAATAGCATTTCCTTTTATAATATGTACCGGCGCCTGCTCGTCTAGGGTTTGCTTGATTTTAGACCTCAGGTCTTCACACAAATCAAGCGCTTTGCCTATAAAACAAAGGGAGTCATTATTGCTTTTTTGAGAAAGCTGCTTTATGGGCACTATAGCCTCCAAAGAATTTTTTAATTGCACCACCTCACGTGGGCTAATTTTTGCTGTAGCCACCTTAGAAATTAATCGCTCCAGATCTCCAATGCGCCTTATATTAGTCTGGATCTTATCAAGCTCCTGGCTGTTCTCTAGCAGGTAACTAACCACTTCATGACGTCTTGTAATGGCTTTTTCTTCTTTAAGAGGTAAGGCCATCCACCGCTTTAACATGCGGCCGCCCATAGGAGAGATGGTTTTGTCTATAACATCCAAAAGAGTCACCGCGTTTTGTTGATTGCTATGATACAGCTCTAGATTGCGTATGGTAAAACGGTCCATCCACACGTATTGGTCTTCAGCAATACGAGCTATTTTTGTGATGTGCTTTAATTTATTATGCTGTGTTTCTCCTAGATAATGTAAGGCGGCTCCACTAGCTATAGTACCGTGCTCAAGATGAGCTACACCAAAGCCTTTTAAATTTTTGGTGTCAAAATGTTTGTGCAGTGTCTCTAATGCATAATCTTTCTGAAATACCCAATCCTCTAGATGAAATACCTGAAAATTATCTCCAAAGGTCTCAGAAAATAGTTTTCTTTTTTGTTTGCTGAAAAGCACCTCGCTAGGGTTAAAGTTTTGTAATAGTTTATCTACATACGCTGCGTTTCCCTCACTACTTAGAAACTCTCCCGTTGAAATATCTAAAAAAGATACTCCTATTTTTTGAGAATTCTTGAAAGTGCCACCCTTGCCAGCGCTAAAGTGAACCGCAGCCAAAAAGTTATTTGAACCAGCCTCTAGTATACCATCGTTTAGGGCAACTCCAGGAGTTATTAGCTCTGTAACGCCTCTTTTTACAATAGTTTTGGTTTGTTTAGGGTCTTCTAGTTGGTCGCAAATAGCCACTCTACACCCAGCCATCACTAGCTTGGGCAAATAGGTATTTACAGAATGGTGCGGAAACCCAGCCAAAGGGGTTTGCTCGCCACCATTGTTTCTTGCAGTAAGCGTAATGTTTAAAATCTTTGCGGCTTTTACAGCATCCTGGCCAAAGGTTTCATAAAAATCTCCCACTCTAAACAATAATAAGGCATCAGGGTATTTTACCTTGATGGCGTTATATTGTTTCATTAAAGGGGTTACCTTTTTGGCTTTTGACATCTTTATGTAGTATTAGTACAAATGTAAAAATAGCTTTTTATACATATTTAGAAAGGCTATAAGCCAAGTAATATTTCTTTGAGAGAAAGCCTCACATAAAAAAAGTATTTTTGTGGTATGGAAAACAGGAAATTAAAAAATAGTGAACTTGGCAGAATAGACGCCAAAAGCTTTAAAGATTCAGAAAAAACGCCACTTATAATTATTTTAGACAACATCCGCAGTTTAAACAACATTGGCGCCGTTTTTAGAACCGCAGATGCTTTTTTAATAGAAAAGATATACCTGTGCGGTATCACGGCAAAACCGCCTCACAAAGACATCCAAAAAACAGCCCTTGGAGCCACAGACAGCGTAGATTGGGAATATGCAGAGAACACCCTAGAGGTGATAAAAAAATTAAAAACCCAAGGGGTTTTCATAGCCAGTATAGAACAGGCTCAAGAATCTGTTTCTTTAGAGAATTTTAAAACAAGCCCCAACCAAAAATACGCCATTGTCATGGGCCACGAAGTAAAAGGAGTACAACAACAGGTAGTAAATCAAAGCGACGGAGTGATTGAAATTCCTCAATATGGTACCAAACACTCTCTAAATATTTCTGTAAGTTGCGGGGTGGTTATTTGGGATTTATTCTGTAAAATAAAAGCCTAAGGTTGTGTTTCTATTTTTAAAAAACCCTTGTTAGTTAGGCTAAAATTTGATCCAAAAGCAGCAGGTAATCACTTCTGTTTTCCACAAAATCTAATCCAGAGATATCAATTATTTTTATACTGTCACTTTGCTGGTTTTTTATAAACTCCAAATACCCGTCATTAATTTTTTGTAAATAATCTGCCTGTATTGAGTGCTCATAACTACGGCCTCTTTTTTTAATGTTCTCCAAAAGCCGCTGCGTGTTTTGGTATAAATAAATATACACATCTGGCTTAGGCAACTCTTTATGCATTAAATAAAATAACTTCTTGTATAAATTATACTCCTCCTGCTGCAGGGTCACTTTAGCAAAAATGAGAGATTTGTAGGCGTCATAATCTGCCACTACACATTGGTTAAATAAATCAATTTGCGTTATGTCTTCCAAAAGCTGTTGGTACCTGTCTGCCAAAAAAGACATTTCTAAGGCAAAAGCATACCGCTGCTGGTCCTGGTAAAATTTAGGTAAAAAAGGATTGTCTTTAAAACGCTCTAAAATCAATTTGGCATTAAAATCATCGGCAAGCATATGACACAAACTAGTTTTACCCGCGCCAATATTCCCCTCAATGGCTATGTAATTTATCTTTGAAAAATCATACCTATCTAAAGGGTTTGACAGGAGTTTTAATTGTTTAACAACAGCGCTTGTATCCGTGCTGTGTAAAAGCAAATCTGCTAGTGTTTTTTGAGAAACGGGATGCAGCATTTGTGGCGCAATATCTACCAAAGGCTGGAGCACAAATTTTCTATTAGCAATCTGGGGGTGAGGAACCTGCAAATTGGCATGGTTTATAATGGCCTGGTTATAAAACAAAATATCTATATCAATAACTCGAGACGCATACCCAGTGCCTTTAGAGCGTTGTCTGCCTAGGGCCTGTTCAATGCTTAAAATTTCAGACAAAACAACTTGGGCCTGGTATTGAGTTTGTAGGGCTACAACACAGTTTAAAAAATCTGCCCCTTCAAAACCAAGGGCGGGTGTTTGATACACTGCAGAGATGTTGGTTATGGTGCCTATTTGCCTGAAAATTGCCTCTACAGCATGTTGCAAGTGCTCAAACCTATTGCCTAGATTAGTGCCTAAAGCCAAATATAATGTATGTTGCTCTTTGATGATTTTACGTGGTTTTATTTTTTATATCGCAGCCAAAAAAACAGGGCCGTATTCAGCATGTCAATTTATAACATATTAATAGATACAACAAACCCTTCGTTGCTTCTTACATTAAAAACAGTATCATCTTCAAAAATGAGGTATTGTCCTTTAATACCTTTTAGAGTACCAGAGTACTGCGGAGTCTTTACAAGATTTAACGTTTTGAGTTTGGTCGGGTATTGTAATACCGGAAACTCAAGGGTGGTCTCTTTTATATTGTCTATAAAATAAGGCAAGGCTTCTTGAGGGATGTATTGTTTTAGTTTGTCACGCCAAGAACAGAGGTCTTGTTCCTGTATTTCGTTTTTAAGCATGGTGCGCCAGTTGGTTTTATCGCCCACATAATTCTTGAGAGCAACCTCAGTTATGCCCGCCAAGTATCTATTTGGCAACTCTGCAATTTCAAGGGCTTTATGTGCTCCTTGGTCTATCCAACGAGTAGGTATTTGGGTTTTACGAGTAACCCCAACTTTAACATTTCCGCTATTTGCTAAATACACAATATGGGGCTTGAGTTGTACTGCTTTTTCATAGTCCAAGTTGCGATCTTCAATACCAAGATGCGCCTGGCTTTTTTCTGGATGTATGATCCAATCTGCAGCTTGAGGAATTTCAAAAAAACAATCATAACAAAAACCTTGACGATATATTTTTTTCTCCTTTTTACAATTCATGCACTCATACCCCAAAAAAGAGATGCTTATTTTTTTGTCAAGGAGCTGATTTATATGAATAAAATCCCTCTCAAATACCAAATAGTATTGGATTGGACTTCCTATTTCGGTTTTCATTTTTGTTAATGTGCCTTGGAATTGCATAAAATAATATTGTACATTTAGACCTTAAAGATAGTGCAAAAATATGCCAATACCCATAGTAAATTCTTTAGCATCTTGGTTTTTAAAAAAACGTTTTCATCAAATAGAACTTTTTTTGAAATACCCTATTGATGTTCAAAACGAACTACTTGAGGAGCTTTTACATACCGCAAAAAACACTGAAGTTGGTAAACAATATGACTTTGCATCCATAAACAGTTATAGAGAATTTTCCGAAAGAGTTCCTGTAACAAACTATGAGGATAGTCAACAACAAATTGAACGCGCTAGAAAAGGAGAAAGCAATATATTTTGGCCCACGCCCATTAAATGGTTTGCCAAATCTAGTGGAACCACAAATTCTAAAAGTAAATTTATTCCCGTTAGCTCTGCCTCTCTAGAGCACTGCCACTATGCCGCTAGTAAAGATTTGTTATGCATGTACCTCAACAACAATCCTGATGCTAATTTATTTTTGGGTAAAAGCTTGCGCCTTGGTGGAAGTAAAAAATTATACAAAGAAAACGAAACTGTTTTTGGAGATCTCTCTGCCATACTGATAGACAATATGCCTTTTTGGGCAGAATACAGCAGCACCCCAAACAATGAGGTATCTCTTATGGCAGATTGGGAGGTAAAAATGCAGGCTATTGTAGACCAAACCATTCAAGAAAATGTAACTAGCCTGGCTGGAGTTCCTTCCTGGATGTTAGTTTTACTAAATAATGTGCTAGAATCAACAGGTAAAACAGACCTCTTTGAGATTTGGCCTAACCTAGAGGTTTATTTTCATGGAGGTGTCAATTTTGATCCCTACATAGAACAGTATAACGCCATACTACCCAAAGAAAATTTCAGATACTATGAAATCTACAATGCCAGTGAAGGGTTTTTTGCGATCCAGGACAGAAATGCCAACAAAGAGCTATTACTAATGCTAGACTATGGCATATTTTATGAGTTTATCCCCATGGACACCTATGGAAGTGCTTCACAAAAAGTAATACCACTGGGAGAGGTAGAGGTAGCTAAAAATTATGCCATTGTAATTACAACCAATGCTGGTTTATGGCGCTATAAAATTGGTGATACGGTACGTTTTACTTCCATTAGCCCCTTTAGAATAAAAGTGACGGGTAGAACCAAACACCACATCAATGTCTTTGGTGAAGAACTCATAATAGAAAATGCAGAAATGGCATTAAAACAAGCCTCAAAGCAAACGCAGTGTGAAATTGTAGATTATACAGCTGCCCCTATTTTTATGGAAGGCAGAAAAAAAGGAGCTCATGAATGGATCATAGAATTTAAAATACCACCAAAAGATCTAACCCTATTTACAAAGTCTTTAGACACCGCTTTGATGGATCTAAACAGTGATTATGAAGCCAAACGCTTTAATAATACAACTCTTACCATGCCCAAAGTGCATCTAGCACGTCAAAAACTATTTTATGACTGGCTCAAGCAAAAAAACAAATTAGGAGGCCAACACAAAGTACCTAGACTTTCCAATAAACGTGATTTTATGGAAGAATTATTGCATTTAAATAAATAGCGCCATACCTAAAACCAATGGCTGTTTTTTATGCCTTTACATAAACAACTGTATGATTTAAAAAGGTTTGGACAATAAAAAAAACCGTACCATCATAAAGGTGGTACGGTTTTTCTGTTTTTATTTTATAAACTTAAGATACTGCCTTGAGTTTTTTGATGGTGGCTTTGTTTAATTTCTCTTCGGCATACTGCTGGGTAACGCTTAAGGTTTTTTGATCACCTCCAGGCATTTCAAACATAGCGTCTGTTAGGATTGCCTCACACAAAGACCTCAAGCCTCTTGCACCTAGTTTGTATTCAATGGCCTGATCAACAATAAAATCTAGCGCCTCTGTGGTAACTATAAGCTCTATATCGTCCATTTCAAACAACTTTTGGTATTGTTTGATGATGGCGTTTTTTGGCTCTGTTAAAATAGACCTTAGGGTGCCCTTGTCTAAAGGGTTCATGTAGGTTAATACAGGTAAACGTCCTATAATCTCAGGTATTAAACCAAACTGTTTTAAATCTCTAGGTGTAATATAGCGCAACAAATCATCCTTTTGCAAAGAGTTTTCCTTTTTTGAAGCACTAAAGCCAACGGCTTGCATGTTAAGTCTTTTAGAAATATGTCTTTCTATACCATCAAAAGCACCTCCTGCGATAAATAATATATTTTCTGTGTTTACCTCTATAAATTTTTGATCTGGATGTTTTCTACCTCCCTTTGGTGGCACGTTAACCACTGTGCCCTCTAATAGTTTTAATAAGGCTTGTTGTACCCCTTCTCCACTTACATCTCTGGTAATAGATGGATTATCACTCTTACGAGCAATTTTGTCTATCTCATCAATGAAGACGATGCCTTTTTCAGCTTTTTCTAGATTGTAATCTGCAGCCTGCAACAAACGTGTTAAAATGGTTTCTACATCTTCTCCAACATATCCTGCTTGGGTGAGTACCGTTGCATCAACAATGGCAAGTGGCACATTGAGCATTCTTGCAATGGTCTTGGCTACTAATGTTTTACCAGTTCCGGTTTGCCCAACAATAATGATATTACTTTTTTGAATATCTATATCATCTTCAGTTTTTGGTTGTAATAATCGTTTGTAGTGGTTATATACTGCCACAGACATCACTCTTTTGGTGTGCTCTTGCCCTATTACATAATCATCCAAAAAAGCCTTGATTGTCTTTGGCTTTTTAAGCATCACGTCTTTACTTAGTTCCTGATCATCTGCTTGTGAGCCCTCCTCTACTATAATACCGTGGGCCTGTTGTATACAACGATCGCAAATATGAGCATCTATACCTGCAATAAGCAAGCTAGTATCTACTTTTTTCCGACCACAGAAAGAACATTCTAAAACCTCTTTTGACATGAATTGCTTTTTGTATTATCCTCTTTTTAATATTTCGTCAATCATACCGTACTCCAATGCCTTGTCAGACTTCATCCAGTAATCTCGATCACTATCCTCATATACTTTATCATAGCTTTGCCCACTGTGGCTTGCTATAATATTATATAACTCTGTTTTTAAAGTCATGATTTCTCTTGCAGTTATCTCAATATCACTTGCCTGACCTTGAGCACCTCCCAGTGGCTGGTGTATCATCACTCTAGAGTGAGTTAAACCACTGCGTTTACCCTTTTCTCCAGCACACAACAACACGGCTCCCATAGAGGCGGCCATCCCCGTACAAATAGTAGCCACATCTGGCTTAATAAATTGCATGGTGTCATAAATCCCTAAACCAGCATACACACTTCCTCCAGGAGAGTTGATGTAGATCTGAATGTCTTTAGAGGCATCAACACTTTCTAGAAAGAGTAATTGCGCCTGTACAATATTGGCTACTTGATCACTAATTCCAGTACCTAAAAAGATAATTCTATCCATCATTAGGCGTGAAAAAACGTCAAAAATGGCAATATTCATTTGCCGCTCTTCAATAATATTTGGCGTTAGGTTACTTGGGTACATGCTACTCATTATTTTTTCATAATAAGTACTGCTAATGCCCTGGTCCTTTATCGCGTATTTTTTAAATTCTTCTCCGTAGTTCATAAAACTGTTTATTCTTTAAATTTAAAGATTTTGTATGATATATTACATTTCAAAAAGGATACCTAACTATCTAGTATGCCTAATTGGCTGAAATGCTCACTAAAGATACCTAAATTTCTAAAGATTTATGCATAGGCCTCTTTAATGAATTTATCATAAGAAACTTCTTTTATCTTAAGCTTTGCATTTTCCTTGAAGAAATCTAATAGTTTGCTAGAGTTTAACTGCTCACTCAAACGCTTTACCTCTTCTTGGTTTGACATAATTCTTGAGGCAATGTTATTTAATTCTTCTTCACTAGGGTCCAGCTGTCCAAATTGGGCCATTTGCCCTTTAATCATCTCAAGAGAGTATGCCTTCAACTCATCAAAAGAAACTTGCAAATTATGTTCTGCTCTAAGTTTTCCTTCAATTAACTGGTAGCGTAATCCTTTTTCGCTACGGGCATATTCTGCCTTAGCCTCCTCTGGGGTCATCGGGTTTTCTCCAGAGACTTGTATCCAACGCTCCAAAAAGTCTTTAGGCAAGTCAAATTTTGTGTTTTCAATTAAAGACTCTACCACATCATTGAGCATTTTTTGATCGCTTTGTTGGGCAAACTGCTTCTCTGCATCTTCCTTGATCTTTTCTTTAAGTGCTTTTTCTGAGGTTACATTCCCTTCTCCAAATAACTTATCAAACAGCTCTTGGTTTAAATCTGCCATTTCACGTGTATTCACCTCATCTATTTTAAAAGAAACCTCTACAGATAGTCCTTTTGCATCTTCTACAGAAACACCAAAGTGTTTTTGATTGTCTTGCTCCTGGGCAAACATCCCTTTTGTTTTCAAAGAAATCACATCACCAGGTTTGGCTCCCGTTAAGGCTTTGATTTGAGTTTTCCCTTTCAAACTATCTAGCTCAAGGGTCGTGCTCTTATCTATCTCTTTCTCTGGATTGGTGAAAGTACCCGTAATCTCATCCCCTTTTTCAACCTGGGTTTTAGATTTTAACGTACCATATTGTTTACGGATAGATTTTACTTGGTTGGAAAGCATTTCTTTGTCTGCAACAATTTTGTAGGCAGTAACCGATTTTTTAGCAACATCTACCTTAAAACTTGGAGACAATCCCAAATCAAACTCAAAGGTAAACTCATCATTATCCCAGTTTATTTCTGTTTCGTTTTTAGGTAGTGGATTTCCTAAAACATCTAATTTTTCTTGGGTCAAAAAATTATGCAACCCTTCTTGTAAAAGTTTATTTACCTCTTCTACTAAAACGCCTTTACCATATTGTTTTTTAACCATTCCCATCGGGATATGCCCTTTTCTAAAACCTGGAATGTTTGCTGTTTTCTTGTAGTTATTTAAAACCTTAGTTACCTTTTCTTGGTAATCATCTTTTGAGATTACTACGGTCACTACAGCATTTAAAGCATCAACATCTTTCTTTTTGATATCCATTGTATTGTAAATTTTAATTTAAATAGCTCATAAATAAAGAGATATAGCCTGCATTTATGAGCGTGCAAAGATATAGCAAATTACTAGATGTTACAAGCAAAACACCCAACATAAAACAAATCTACAAGGAGTGATTTTAGGATTTTTTTTACATAAAAACCTTCGGACTTTATAAAAAGAGTAGCCGCGAAAAAACCGCGATTTGTACCTAAGTGTAAAAACAAAAAAAAGCGCTGTATAAAATACAACGCTTTTTAAATTTAAGTGCGGATGACAGGAATCGAACCTGCACGCCTTGCGGCACTAGATCCTAAGTCTAGCATGTCTACCAGTTCCACCACATCCGCGGAACAAATCCAAAGCTATATGCTAGCTTTGGGACGGCAAATATACATAATTGTTATAATTAACAAACAATCTTTATTAAGAAATAATGCTTTTAATTACCTTTAGCTTTTATACCGGATTATAGCTTTAAGTAGCTTCGGAAATTTTAAAAATTAAATTATTTATGAAAAGTGCCAAGCCCTATATTGCCCAACACAAAGACAGATTTATAGACGAGTTAATAGCATTATTAAAAATACCTAGCATTTCTGCAGACAAAGCCTATGCTGGTGATGTTATTAGAACTGCAGAAGTCATAAAATCTAGCCTAGAAAAGGCGGGCTGTGACCACGTAGAAATATGCGAGACTCCGGGATACCCTATTGTGTACGCAGAAAAAATAATAGACCCATCACTTCCAACCATTTTAGTGTATGGACACTATGATGTACAACCACCAGACCCTGTTGATTTGTGGGACAGCCCACCCTTTGAGCCCGTGATCAAAAAAACAGAACTGCATCCCCAAGGAGCCATTTTTGCCCGCGGGAGTTGTGATGATAAAGGGCAAATGTACATGCATGTAAAAGCCATGGAATACATGACTGCAACCGGTCAATTACCCTGTAACGTAAAATTTATGATTGAGGGAGAAGAAGAGGTAGGCAGCGAAAGCCTTGGTTGGTTTGTAGAAAGAAATCAAGAAAAACTAGCCAATGATGTGATCTTAATTAGTGACACGGGCATGATTGCCAACGATATACCAAGTATCACAACAGGACTGCGCGGTTTAAGTTATGTGGAGGTAGAGGTTACAGGGCCAAATAGAGATTTGCACAGTGGTTTGTATGGAGGCGCTGTTGCAAACCCAATTAATGTATTAACCAAGATGATTGCATCTTTAACAGATGAGAACAACCACATTACAATTCCAGGATTTTATGATGATGTACAGGAGCTCTCTACTGAAGAAAGAGCCAAAATGGCCCAGGCGCCTTTTAGCAAAGAAGCCTATTGTAAATCTATAGGGATTGAAGATACCTATGGAGAAGCCACTTATACCACCAATGAGCGGAACAGCATTCGCCCTACCTTAGATGTAAACGGAATTTGGGGCGGTTACACTGGAGAAGGCGCAAAAACAGTAATTGCAAGCCAAGCTTTTGCAAAAATATCAATGCGTTTGGTGCCAGATCAGAATTGGAAAGAAATCACAACGCTGTTTAAAAATCATTTTGAGAGTATTGCTCCAAAGGGAGTTACCGTAAAGGTTCACCCACACCATGGAGGTCAAGCATATGTTACTCCAATTGATAGTCTTGGCTATAAAGCAGCTAGTAAGGCCTATGAGAGTACCTTTAGTAAAATACCTATTCCGCAGCGCAGTGGAGGAAGTATCCCTATTGTGGCTTTGTTTGAAAAAGAACTAAAAAGTAAAACAATTTTAATGGGCTTTGGCCTAGATAGTGATGCCATACACTCACCCAACGAGCATTTTGGCATCTGGAATTACTTAAAAGGAATAGAAACCATTCCTCAGTTTTACCATTACTTTACTCAAATGAGCAAATAAAACAGCCGCATCTTACAAAAACAAAAAGCCCTGTTAGTTTAACTTAACAGGGCTTTTGTTGTATTTAAAATACTTATAATTTTTTTACATATTCGGTAATAAGTACAATTTGCACCCCGTCTACTTTTCCTTCTATAAAGGTGTCATTTTCATGATCTAGAGAGATACGCCGAACGGCTGTACCTTGTTTGGCAACCATACTTGATCCTTTTACTTTCAAATCTTTAATAAGCACAACAGAGTCTCCAGTTTGTAACACAACACCGTTTGCATCTCTATGTATTAAAGCATCTGCTTTGTCTTCTGCATCTCCCTGGGCTGCTGCCCAATCAAGCTGTTGGGGCTCCATATACATCATATCTAGAAGGTCTTGAGACCACCCAAAAGATTTTAAGCGATGCAACATACGCCATGCCATTACCTGCACTGGAGCAACGGTGCTCCACATGCTGTCATTTAAACACCGCCAGTGATTCTCATCTTGATCTTCTGCTTCAAAGCCAGAAGAGCAGGTTGTACAAACCAAAATTGAGGTATCTAATGCTTCTATATATTCTGGTGTTTTAGGAACCTCATAAACACCTAGATTTTCTGGCTCTGCGTGGCCACAAAGTTCACATGTTTGATCTGCTCTCTTTCTTACTTCTCTTTCTATGCTCATTTGATGAATTTTAACGACACTAACAAATGTAACACTATTGTCTACTTGAGCGCTATTAAAAATTTATTTCTAGGGTTGTTACCTAGTATATTTCACTAGATTTGTGTCTCTAAGGATTACACAATATGTATGGTATTTCTATTTCACAAGCAGCAACTATAGCCAAAACCCACTTCTTAATTACGGGTGATGTTTGTTTGCTTGATGGAGATGAAGATTTTAATTTTAAAATAACTAGCCCAGGGGCTAGTTATGTGCTAAAAATAGCAACTACAAATCTGCAAAGACTCGAGACTCAAAACAATGTACTTCATTTTTTATCCCAAAAAGAACTCCCCCTAACCATCCCAAGGGTACTCCCAAATAATAAAGGTGAAAAATACACATCAATAACAATTGGCACTACCCAGTATTATGTTCGGCTAATCACTTTTGTGCAAGGAAGACTTTGGGCTAAGGTAAACCCTAAAACAAGCGTATTAAGACATGATTTAGGTTACAAAGCTGGCGCTATTACAAAAGCTTTGCTAGATTTTACACCTTGGTCAAGCCCAAGTGATTCGCATTGGGATTTAGCAAATGCATCTTGGAGTTTTAAGCAAACCGCACTTTTTAAGGGAGAAAAACGTGCACTTATAACAAGATTTCAATCGCTTTTTAAGGCTATAGAGTCTTGTCACAAAACCCTACCCAAGAGCACTGTTCACGCAGATGTGAATGATTATAATATTTTAATATCTAACGATCTTAAGAATCTTGAGGTTGCAGGCATTATAGATTTTGGAGATACCACCTACACCCAAACTATTAACGATGTTGCCATTACAATAGCCTATGGAGTTATGGATGTGCCAGACCCCCTAGAGGCTGCCCTAGAGATCCTAAAAGGCTACAGCGAGCACTACAGTTTTACAGAAAAGGAGCTACACTGTCTCTACACTCTTGTGGCCATGCGCCTAGTTACCACCGTCACAAAAGCAGCCCTAAGAACACAAGAAGACTCCACCAATGCCTATCACAGCATTAGTGAACAACCGGCCTGGGAGCTACTTGAAAAATGGCAACACATTCACCCAGATGTTGCTGAATATAGTTTTAGAAACAGCTGCGGGTTTGAGGGTCATCCTAATAATTTGGCCTTTCAGGCATGGGTAAAAAACAATACCTGCACATTTTCTGAGCTATTTCCGTCTGAAAATTTAAAAACAGACATACACCTTTTAGATTTAAAAATTTCTAGCACCTGGATTGGCAACAGCCATGAATTTAATGACTTGGATTTGTTTGCCTTTAAAATCAATCAACTACAAAAACAGCACCCTACAAAACTTATCGCAAATGGCTATCTAGAACCGCGCCCTATATACACATCATCTGCCTATCAAAAACAAGGAAACAAAGGGGTAAAAAGCAGGACAGTACATCTAGGAGTTGATTTTTGGCTACCCACAAATACGGCGGTTCATAGTCTGTTTGATGCAGAGGTTGTTACGGCGGTTCATGACAAAGGATATAAAGAATATGGCGGGCTTGTTATTTTAAAACACAAAGAGGATGATCTGGTTTTTTACACGCTGTATGGACATCTCTCTTTGGTAAGTGTAACAGCCTTAAAGGTGGGTGATAGATTAAAAAAAGCAGACAAAATTGGGGTCTTAGGAAACCCTCAAGAAAATGGAGAGTGGTCCCCGCATTTGCATTTTCAAATAATGCTTACAATGCTTGATTTTAAAAATGACTTTCCAGGGGTAACCTACCCCAGCCAAATGAAGGTATGGAAAAGTATGTGCCCAGACCCTAATCTATTGTTTAAAAATCCAAACCTAGTTACACGGTATGATGCTCCAAGTTCAGAAATCTTAGAGTTCAGAAAAAAACATCTAGGGAAAAGTTTAAGCATCTCTTATCAAGAGCCCCTGCATATTGTTCGTGGAGAGGGCGCGTATTTAATTGATACTTGGGGAGAGAAATACCTTGATACCGTAAATAATGTAGCCCATGTTGGGCATGAACATCCTAGGGTCGTTAAAGCTGCACAAGACCAAATAGCGCTTCTTAACACAAATACTAGATATCTAAACCAGAACATTGTTTCATACACCAAGGCGCTGCTTGAAAAACTACCTCCAGAGCTGTCTGTGCTGCATTTTGTAAACTCTGGCAGCGAAGCTACAGAACTTGCACTACGTATGGCAAAAACCATAACGGGGCAAAAAAACATGCTTGCAATTCAGGTGGGATATCACGGAAATACAACCGCTGCTATGGGCGTAAGCTCTTACAAGTTTGACAGTAAAGGGGGTGGCTCAAAACCAGAACATACGCACATACTACCACTACCAGACTCCTACAGAGGCCTTCATACCAAAGGCAATGATGTAGGAGCTGCCTACGGCAATTACGCCCAACAACATATAGACCGTCTTGCACTTAAAAATGAGGGTATTGCTGGTTTTATGGGAGAATCTATTATAAGCTGCGGGGGGCAAATAGTGCCGCCCAAAGGATACTATAAAGCCTTGTATAAAACAATCCGCGCAGCAGGCGGGTTGTGTATTGCAGATGAAGTACAAACAGGTTTTGGCCGTGTTGGGTCTCATTTCTGGGGCTTTGAAATACATGGGGTTACTCCAGATATTGTAACGATGGGTAAACCAGCTGGAAATGGGCACCCCTTGGCAATTGTAGCCTGTACACAAGAGGTTGCCAAGGGTTTTGCAAATGGGTTGGAGTTTTTTAACACCTTTGGCGGAAACCCGGTGAGCTGCGCAATTGGTAGTGCTGTTTTAGAGGTTATTGAAGCACAGAAATTACAAGAAAATGCAAAAATAGTGGGTGGCTTTTTACTAGAAGAACTAAAAAAACTACAACACAAACAGCCTATTATTGCAGATGTAAGAGGTACAGGGTTTTTTATTGGCATCGAATTATGTGATATAAACAAACAACCATTGCCACAACAGGCAAGCTACTTGGCAAATAGAATGAAGGATTTTAAAATTTTAATGAGCACAGATGGTCCAGATCATAATGTGCTTAAAATAAAACCTCCCATGGTCTTTAGTGAAGACAACGCAAAAGAGCTTATCTTTAGACTCCAAGTAGTTTTACAAGAAGACTTTATGACTCATTATTAAATACTCTTTATCCATGAAAATAGTATATGCCTTTATCTTTATTTTTAGTCTTTGGAGCTGCGCTGACAACAGCAACCAGACTAACCAAGTGCCCCAAGAAAAAGTACAAACTAAAAACACAGAAGCCCTAGATAAAGCGGCTATTTTAAAAGTAATGAAGGATCAAGAAATTGCCTGGAGCAATAATGATTTAGAGGGCTTTATGAAGGGGTATATAAAAAGTGACTCCTTAAAGTTTTATGGCAAAAGTGGCCTCACCAAAGGATGGCAACAAACTCTTGATAACTATAAAAAAGGATATCCCACAAAAAACCACAGTGGCACCTTAACGTTTACCGTGAATGATATCTCAAAAATTGAAAGTAGTAGCTATTGGGTTATGGGTAACTATTTTTTATCTAGAGAAGTAGGCGATGCCAAGGGTGTGTTTATGATCATCTTCAAGAAAATAGACGGCGCCTGGAAAATTGTAGCAGATATGAGCTGCGGGTAATGATATCTTTTAATTCCCCTTGATGCGTTGCCACAAATCACCTAATAATCCAGCAGCATCTTCAGGGCGTTTTTTATTTTCTGTTACAATAAGTTCATCTCCAGTTTCGTCAAGCAAGAAACTAAAGACATAGTCCTGTTTTGTAACATCTGTACTCAACAGGCCAAAACGTAGGTCATTAAAATATAATTTTCCTTCTATTTGGCTTACCGTATACCAACCATTGGTGAGTTTGATAAGCCTTTTTACCTTGTCATCAGTAGCTAAATTTCCTAGCAAATGATGGTTTTTAGGATGGGTTCCAAAAACAATAGCCTTGGTGTCAAACAAAGAATAATCTCCAATTAAAAAGGCATCTTGAGTTTCTACATTAGCCAACCATAAAACGGCATTTAAGGGTGCTGGTTTGGTCTGAATTTCTACATATGGTATTTGCTGGTCTTTTAAAGCAGTTTCAAATTTTAAAAAAGTAAATCCTTTGATAACAAGTGTCAAAACCAAATAACTGCTACTTAGCCACAAACCAAGATTATTAAGCTTACGCCTTTGGGGATTATCGCGTTTTTTAAACAACACTAAAATACAGCACAGTAAAAATGGAAGCGTATATAATGGGTCTACCACAAAAATATTTTTGAATGCAAGTCGCAAATCAAAAGGCCAGAATAATTGGGTCCCCCAAGTGGTGTGCGCATCTAGCAGGGGGTGAGTTAAAAAACCAAAGAAAAACAACCAAGACCACTGCCGCCATGTTGCCGCTTTTTCTCGCTTTGATACCAGCCACCCAAAAATGGGTGCAAAGAGTACAGAAAACAAAATGGAGTGTGTAAACCCTCTGTGGTATTCTAGGGCAGTAACAGTGTCTACAAAGTACCTAGAAACAACATCTAAATCTGGAATTGTACCCGCAATAGCACCATACAACATAGCCTTATTACCTACTTTCCTTCCTAAAACTGCTTCTCCAATAGCAGCTCCTAATACAATTTGTGTTACTGAATCCATACTTGTCTATAGCTGTGGGTTGGATCTTGCTGGCGCGTTATTAAAAATAAAAAATGCTAGACGCAGAATACCCAGGTGTGTTAATTGTTTTTGTAAGCTAGAAACTTGCGCAGAAAAAAAGGCAATCTTTTCTGTATAAAAGGTCTTTGGGTCTATCATAAAATTATGCTATTTCATATAACACAGGTCTACTGGGGGCCGCGTCATTTTCAAAGGGTGCTAGGTGCAAGTTTAATAGATAAGACCCGTCTTTAATAGTGTCATTTACGTAAACAAACTCTGTTATTGTCGCATTTTTTCTAGGAGCTTTTGGAATGTTCCAAAACGCTTTATGTGCCAATAGAGCGCCATCATCTTTTTCTTTATCTACAGAGGGCAAGTCTATAAGTAGATGTTGCACTCCTGCATCTCTCAAAAAGGCGGCTGCGGTATGATCTAGATAAGGCCAATTGGTGTTGGAGTATTTTCTTGTGGTTTTTGAAAGGGTATTGGGCAGTGTTCTTATGACAACTGCCTTAGGTATTTTGCCTTTTAATTTTTGCTTAATAGCAGCTAATGTTAGCACATAATCTTGCTGAATTAAAACAGGAGAAATGGTGATTAACTCTGCCATAAAAAAGAAACTCTTTAAAGCATCATTCACAGAGTGGAATGTTTCGGTAATGTGCCCCAGACACTCTGTATGGGTGCCATGAGCATGAGGATTAAAAGATATGTTGTTGAAATTTACAGCAGCTCCTTGGCTTACTTTACCTGTCCAGTCACCTAGCTGCACTGGAGTTATCTCTGGTTTTTCAAGATACCAAGCCAATGGGTTTTTAGTGCTGTCTGACATCACAATAGAGATATCTAACGGCTTTGAAAGATCAATAGTAACGTTAGAATTATTGGTGTTAATGGTTGCTAACATAGCTTGGTTTTATAGTTTTAAATATACAACTCTCTTGGTTTAAATCATAAATAAATCTGCGGCAATACCATCTGTTAAAAACTTCCCTTTTTTAGTGGCTTTTATGAAATCTCCCTCTTGAAATAATAAATCTAAAGCAAGGTGCTGTTGCAGGTTTTGTTTTAAATATTCCTGAAATTTTAGTCCAAAAAAGGCGCCTATTTCTTCCATAGAAACCCCGCCAGCAGTTCTTAGGCGCGTCATAATATATTCGTTGTATTGGTTTTGTGTGGTAAGAACTTCTTTGGTTAATGGCAACTCTCCCTTTTCAATACTTTTTATATACAAGGCATTGTTTGATACATTCCAACTTCTTGAAATCACGTCATAGCTATGGGCAGATGGGCCCACTCCCAAATACGGTTTTCTTTTCCAGTAAGATGAATTGCTTTGAGATTCCCACCCGGGAATACAAAAATTAGAAAACTCATAATTATGATATCCAACAGCTGCTGTTTTTTCAACTAAAACCTCATGATGCTGGGCAGCAACAGCGTCATCAACAGGACGTATAATTCCATTTTTAATAAAACGCTCTAGGGCTGTTTTAGGCTCTACCGTTAATACATAACAAGAAATATGGGGAACTTCCAAAGACAATGCTTTTTCTATATTTTCTTGCCATCTCTGGGGTGACATTTGAGGAATACCGTACATTAAATCTATACTAATGTTTTTGAAATACTGTTTGGCCTTTGTAATACAATCAAGAGCTTCTTTTTGGTTATGAGCTCTGTTCATGAGTTTTAAATCTTCTTCAAAAAAAGATTGTATACCTATGGAGAGCCTATTGATTTTAGAACTCGAAAGGCTAAGAATCTTAGCATCTGTTAAGTCATCGGGGTTGGCCTCTAGAGTAATTTCTGGTGTGTCTGAAATCGTAAAATGTGTATAAACAGTGTCTAGAATAAGATTAATTTCTTGAGGTGTTAGCAAACTAGGTGTTCCTCCTCCAAAATAAATGGTCTCTATGGTTTGAGTGAGTTCCTGTTTGCGAAGTGATAGCTCTTTACAGATAGCGGCAAGCATTGCATCCCGTTTTTTTAAGGATGTTGAGAAATGAAAGTCGCAATAATGACACGCTTGTTTACAAAAGGGAATATGAATGTAGATGCCAGCCATTATAAATACGGGGTTACTTTTTTACTCGTTTTTCATTTTGACTCACAAAACTAGACCATCCAGAGTAGCTTTTACCCGTTCCAAGGGTTTTACCACTATTATAAAAATGACAAACTGCAGCCGCAAGACCATCTGTACTATCTAAATTTTTTGGTAATTCTTTAAGTCCTAAGATGCTTTGAAGCATTTTTGCTACCTGTTCCTTAGAGGCATTACCGCTTCCTGTAATGGCCATTTTAATTTTCTTTGGCGCATACTCTGTAATGGGTATATCTCTAGACAATCCTGCCGCCATGGCTACTCCTTGAGCGCGCCCCAATTTGAGCATAGACTGCACGTTTTTACCAAAAAATGGAGCCTCAATAGCAATCTGGTCTGGATGATAGGTGTCGATAAGCTCTATGGTTCGCTCAAAAATAAGTTTGAGGCGTTTGTAATGATTGTCATACTTGGAGAGTTGCAGCTCATTGAGCTGTAAAAATTCCATTTTTTTTCCAACCACCTTGATAAGTCCAAAACCCATAATGGTGGTTCCTGGATCAATACCCAATATGATGCTCTCTGAAGTATTCAAGATTATTTTATAGAATTAATAAGGGTTAACTGCTACAGATTTCAATTCAGACAAATGTATTGCCTGTCCTACAAATTTAAACAATATCTGCACGGCGCCCTAAAGTTTTAGCTATTGCTAAAGGGGTTGTATACTTATTTGGTTTGCAGAACAACAGGTAAGCTAAAAGCAACGGCCACTGGTACACCTCTTTTGTGTGCTGGAGCCAAGGAAGGTATGCTATCAATACTTTGGGTAATCCATAAAGGCAATTCTGGAAAACTTGTAGCGGTAAGGCTATCCATTTCAATGTTGTTTAAAAAAATATCTCCTTTCTCTGAAATAGTAAGGGAAACCCAAAGCGTATCGCTGATGCTTCGAGAACTTACAAAATGTCTGGAGGAGAAACCTGCATATATTTTTGAAACCAATGTGTTTTCAAAACACGCTTTACTCGCTTTTTTTTCTGAATCTTTTTGACAAGAAGCAAAGTTTGGAAACTGATCCACCTGATTCCAAGAAATTGTCTTCATCTCTTGATTGTAAAAGGTATCTGAAGATATTTTATCTGTCTCAAAGTACTGGCAAGAAGCCATAATACATAACACTAAAACATAAAATATATATTTCATGATTTTGAAATTATAATTCTGAGTGTGAAAAATACGCATTTTGAAGCGATCCATTTAGGTGTTCTTTGATTTATCTTACCCAAAGCAGAATTATTGTTACACAAAAGCCGCTCTTAAAAAAAGCGGCTTTTATTTATTGTATTGCTATTTGTTTATTATAGTGTTCCGCGCTTGGCCTGTTGTCTTTCTATAGCTTCAAACAAGGCTTTAAAATTTCCAACACCAAAGGATTGCGCCCCTTTGCGCTGAATAATTTCAATAAACATGGTAGGTCTATCTACAATTGTATTTGTAAAGATTTGTAATAGATATCCTTCCTCATCACGGTCTATTAAAATACCATGCTTTTTAAGCACTTCAATGTCTTCATCAATTTCTCCTACACGCTCAAGCACATCATCATAATAGGTCTCCGGCACGTATAAAAACTCTACGCCACGATCCCGCATAGCAGATACTGTTGCAACTATATCATCTGTTGCCAAGGCTAAGTGTTGCACGCCTGCACCGTTGTAAAAGTCAAGATACTCCTCGATTTGAGATTTCTTTTTCCCTTTGGCTGGTTCGTTTATAGGAAACTTTATACGGCCATTACCGTTACTCATAACCTTGCTCATAAGGGCCGTAAAATCTGTGGCAATATCATCATCTGCAAAAGAGATAATTTGTGCGAAACCCATAGTCTTGGCATAAAACTCACACCATTTGTTCATTTCTCCCCAACCAACATTACCAACAATATGATCTACAAATTTTAAACCAACAGGTTCAGGATTATAATGAGATTCCCATTTAGTAAATCCTGGCAAAAAGAGGCCATCATAGTTTTTACGTTCAATAAACAGGTGTACGGTTTCTCCATAGGTGTAGATACCAGATTTAATTACATATCCATGAGCATCTTCTTCACGGGTAGGCTCCATAAATGGCTTTGCCCCTCGCTTTGTAGTTTCCTCAAAAGATTTGGTAGCATCATCTACCCACAAAGCAATCACTTTGGCGGCATCACCATGAAGGTTAATATGCTCATTAATAACCCCGTCTTTATTAAGAGGCGTAGTTAACACCAATCTAATTTTATCTTGCCTTAAAACATAAGACACGCTGTCTTTTCTTCCTGTTTCTAGACCTGCGTAGGCTTCACTTTGAAAACCAAAAGCTGTTTTATAAAAATATGCAGCTTGCTTTGCGTTGCCAACGTATAGCTCCACATAATCTGTTCCCAAAAGTGGCAGAAAATCTTCTGCCTCATCAAAGAGTTTACGCAAAGAATACTCTGTGTTTTGTAAGTCTTTTAAATTTTTAATTTCTGCTGCCATAATGTGTAGTTTTTAGGGCAGTAGCTCTAAAGAAACAAGCTACTTTCTTACTGCAAATATCTATAATAATATTGAGATTTCTATAGCCAGAAACAAAAGCCGTGATAAAAGTAATTTGTTAAGAGTTATACGGGGCCAAAAAATCGCTAATCAGCAGCAGACTAAATATACTTTAAGGGTGCTACTTTTCGCAAAAAAAGATACATTTGTCTTCTAATTTTGTAACTAGATAAGGTATGCTAAAAGCAGTTCTTTTTGATATGGATGGTGTAATTGTAGACACAGAACCATTGCACCGTAAAGCTTATTTTTTAATGTTTAAAGACATGGGCATAGAGGTCACAGAACAAATGTATACAAGCTACACAGGGCAGTCTACCATAAATATTTGCAGGCAATTGGTGGGGCATTTTAATCTAGATGCAGATCCCAAAACACTGGTGGCAATTAAAAGAAAGCATTTCAAATATTTGTTTGAAAATGACACATCACTCCAACTCTTGGATGGAGTGTTAGATCTTATTAAGAACTATTACAACAATGGCCTAACCTTGGTCTTGGCATCATCTGCTTCGATGCCTAATATTAATCGCATTTTCGAGCGTTTTGACCTTGATCAGTACTTTGTTGCTAAATTAAGTGGGGCAGATTTAAAACAGAGTAAGCCACATCCAGAAATTTTCATAAAAGCTGCACAGGCATCAGGGCAACCTAAAGACAAGTGCATGGTTATAGAAGACTCCAGCAATGGTATTAAAGCAGCCAATGACGCTGGCATCTATGTTGTTGGTTATGACAGTACTCACTCTACAGATCAGGATTATAGCATGGCCAATAAAGTAGTGAGCTCATTTTCTCAAATTCATTACCACAACCTAGTGGAGCTCTTTTAAAACAAACGTTTTACAGGAGTATTAAAAAATTGAAAAGCCACCACGTTAGTGATGGCTTTTCGCCCCAAATTTGATTAACACCCTTAGGTATCAACCTACTTATAATTTCGAAATTACATAAAATTGAGAATATATGTATCTCATTTTACACGACTTTTTGTGTATTAACTTGTTCCTGGAAATTTTTTCTTAGGTTTTATATATCCAAATTATAAAATAGGTAGGTATATTTAGGTGTTTAATATCCTTTTAAACTAAAAATAATTAGGTGTTAAAAGGTTTGAGTATTAAGTTTAGTTATTATTAATTTAAAATATCTAAAAACATGAAACTAAATTTAATTAAATCATTTACACTACTGTTTATTTTGGCAGTCTCCTTACAGAGTTGTAAAACCAACCAATTAGTCTCCAATGGAGCTTACAGTGATATTAGCCTAACAAGAACTGCTGACCAGTATGACATTGAACGTCTAAATGAAATAAACACAGAAGGAGAAGCTTTTTGGGGTATTCCTATAGACAGTGATGTTGGTAATGATTATGGAACAGTTGTACGGTTTAATGGGGTTGAACTTGGTGGTACTAAAAAGTTTCTTCCAATACTAACTATGCTCTTAAATACTGTGGCTTTCTCACGAGCGATAAATCTAGTAGCAGACAATAATCTTATATCATTTATTGCGGCCGTTCCTGTTGCTGGGGCACTAAACAATGCCATTTGGTCAGGAGCCTCAACTTCAAGAGCATTCCAAAAATTTAACAGAAAACTAGTTGAAGAAAATGAAAATATTGATGTATTTCTAAATCCAAAATATAAAATCAATACAAAAAATGGTTTTTGGACATCCAAAACTACCATAAATGGAAAAGTAATGGGAGCAACAATAAAATTATAAATACACTTAACCCGTATGATTCAATTTATGCGGGTTTTTTATTTTTTATTGTAAAAACTTGGGTTAAAAGTTGTGTTTTTTTGATTTTGATAGGTGGTGGCTGTAAAACCTTCATGTATAGAATAGGCTCCCGTCTCTCCTTTTTTATTGACTGCAATATACCCTACTTGAAAGTCCTTAAAGTTGGGTGTTTTTTCTATAATTCTAAGGATTGCCTGCTCACAGGCCTCTTGTGGAGATTTTCCTTGTCTGATGAGTTCCACAATTAAATAACTCCCTACTGTTTTTAAAACTTCTTCTCCAAGTCCTGTGGCAGTTGCAGCGCCTATTTCATTGTCTACAAAAAGCCCAGAACCAACAATAGCTGAGTCTCCCACGCGGCCAGCCATTTTATAAGCCAAACCACTTGTGGTACAACCTCCAGAAATTGTTCCGTTTTTATCGATGGCAAGCATCCCTATAGTATCATGATTTTCTATGTTAATAATAGGCTTGTATTTGGAGGTTTTTTTCCAGGTTTCCCAATCTTTTTTTGATTGCTCTGTCAATAGATTTTCTCTTTTAAAACCTTGAGAAACAGCAAATTGTTCAGCGCCAACACCGGCCAAAATAACATGAGGAGTGTCTTCCATTACCTTTTTAGCTACAGCAATTGGATGCATAATGTTTTGCATACACAACACCGCGCCATAATCTCCTTTTTCGTTCATAACACATGCATCTAAAGTAACACGCCCTTCCCTATCAGGAAGCCCACCAATACCCACAGATTGCCCCTGGGCATTTGCCTCCTCTACACCGCAACCAGCAATTACCGCGTCTAAAGCAGAGCTTCCATCTTCCATGGACTGCCATGCCTTTTTTGTAGCCTGCTCTACACTCCAAGTAGCAATTACAACCGGCAGTAAAGAATTTGAAGCTAGTGGCTCTTGTTTGTCTTTAGCTTTTTTTGAAGTGGCAGCAGTAGCTGCCAGGCTAGACCCAAGAGTAGTGATCCCAACAGAACCAAGTGCTGCTTTTTGTAAAAAATTACGTCTTTTCATAGTTTTATTTTATTTCTATTTCGTCTGTAAAAATCCAAGCTTTACCATCAAAGGGATGTCCTAGATGCCAAGGGGGTACATCTCCTAAATTTGTAGCCTTTAGCTTTACAAATTGTGCTTTTTGATTTGTTTTAAATACTACAGATTTTATAACCGCATCCTGGCTTGGTTTGGCTGCATCTATTTTTTGCACCCCAATAGAGGTGAAGTTTTTACCGTCTTTAGAAATCAAACATTCTACCTGTGTGGGGTAAAAAATCCAACTGCGCTGTTCTTGTAAAAAGTTTGTTTTAATTTCTGAAATATTTTGCACAGATCCTAAATTTACCTCAGCATCAAGATCCTTGTCACTGTATCCTTGCCAGGCGCCTGTTCTAAAATCTAAGGCTCCTTTAATACCATCAATCAAGGCGTTTTCTCCGCTTGCACTATACTCATTGGCATATTGAGTGTTTAATGTAATGCTCACATTTGGATCTATCTTAAAAAACTGTGTAGAAAGCACGCCGCTTTTTTTACCTTGTTTTTGGGCGTATGTTTTAATTAAAACAGATTCTGAAATAGCAATAGCAGCCTCATATTTAGTGAATTCTCCCTCATCTATGCTGTAATAAATATCTGCATCTGTATCTGCTACTCCAAGGGTAATACTAGTGCTTTGTTTAAAACTCACGGTGCCAGAGGCAATAAAAGGAGTCAGTAAAATTTGATGTTCTTGTATCTGGGTGCTAGGAATTTGGCTGTCTTTTGTACCCCAGGCACTTGGAGTATTTGTCATTTCAAACACCAAAGTACCGCCAGAGGTAATTTCTTGATGGTACAGATAACTTCTATCCAAAACCTTCCCATTTAATGTAGCAGACTTGATGTAGAAATTTTTAGCAGAAATACCATTGGCTTGCACCGTAAATTGTTTTGAGTCTTCTAGGGTAATAGTTGCTTTTTCAAACAAGGGAGAACCTATAATGTATTGATTACTACCTGGTGTTACAGGATAAAATCCAAGAGAGCTAAAAACATACCATGCGCTCATTTGGCCGCAATCTTCATTACCACTAACCCCATCTGGAGCGTTTGCATACAAGGTTGTTAAAATCTCTCTAACGATGCGTTGGGTATCACTTGGTCGATTCACAAAATTGTACAAATATGCCATGTGGTGGCTAGGCTCATTACCATGAACATACTGCCCTATGAGTCCTGTAATATCTGGTTGTTTACGCCCAGAGGTTTCTTGTTTTGCACTAAACAAATTATCTAAGTGTTTTGCTAATCGGGCTTTGCCACCCATTAATTGCATCAAGCCAGAAATATCTTGTGGCGCATACAAACTGTATTGCCATGCATTGGCCTCTGTGTAATTAAAGTTAACCTCATAAGGATCGAAAGGGCCAAACCAAGTGTTATTAAACCTTCCCTGCATAAAACCTGTGCTTGGATTATACATGTTTTTATAATACTGTGCCCGCTCAGTAAATTGTTTAAACACTCCAGTATTTCCCATTTTATCTGCCATTTGAGCAATAGTCCAGTCATCGTATGCGTATTCAAGGGTTTTAGAAACACTCTCGCTTTCCATTTCAACAGGAACAAAACCAACATCTTTATAAGAAGCCAGCCCTAGCTTATCTTGCATAGCACTGTGCACCATAGCCTCTAAGGCTTTTTTACTGTCATACCCAGAAATTCCTTTAAGATACGCATCTGCAATGACTGGTACTGCGTGATATCCTATCATACACCCTGTATAATTAGCGCTCAAATCCCAGATTGGCATGATACCTCCTTCGTCATATTTTGCTAAAAAGGTATTTATAAAATCATTGGTGCGCTGCTGTTCTATAATAGTATACAAAGGATGAGCTGCCCGATAGGTATCCCAGAGAGAGAAAACGGTGTAGTAGTCAAAATCCTTTGTTTGATGTATTTCTAAATCCATCCCTCTGTAACGACCATCTACATCTTGATATATATTAGGGGCAATCATGGTATGATAAAGGGCGGTATAAAAAGTAGCGAGGTTGTCTTTATTTGAGTCCTCAACAACAATTTTCTCTAACTGTTTTTCCCAAGATAGTGCGGCCTGTTTTTTAAGGGTTTCAAAAGTTTTAGAGCCAATTTCTACTTCTCTATTTTGCTTGGCACCTGCCTGATCTACCGCAGAAATACCAACAGAGATATACACTGGTTCATTGTTTGGGTTGATAAACTCTAGAGCGCATTTCCTAGCCCCTGGCATTCCTTTTTTTGGGGGAGATTGCAGCATATCTTTAAAAGGATGAGACGTTTTTATGCTAAAAAACAAACGCTGATCTGTTGCCCATGCCTCAGAAAATCTAAACCCTTGAATTTCTGTGTCTGAAATAATTTCAATAGAGGCATCCAAGACCTTGTCACGATGTAATAAATCTAGCATTAGCACCTGATTCTCTGAGCTTGGATAGGTGTAAAAATGCATTGCCGCTCTAGTTGTTGTAGTTAACTCAACATCAATATTAGTGTCGTCTAAATGCACCTTATAATACCCAGGAGAAGCTTCTTCTTTTTGGTGAGAAAAGGAAGACCCGTATCCTTTTTGGCCATTGGCACCATTATTGAAATTAATTGCATTAGTTGGCATTAATAAAACATCTCCGTAGTCACTAACCCCTGTACCGCTAAGGTGGGTATGGCTAAAACCGTATATATAATTATCACTGTAATGATAGCCACTACAGCCGTCCCAACCGTCAAGGCGGGTGTCTGGACTTAGTTGAACCATCCCAAAAGCCATAGTTGCTCCCGGGTAGGTGTGCCCGTGACCACCGGTGCCTATAAAGGGATTCACATAACTAGTTAAGGGTATATTGTTTGTAGAGGCAGGATTGATCTTTGTACGAGAACAACTCACCAGTACAAATGTCACAAACAGTGCAAAAAAAATGTTCTTCATAGACCTTTTTTAAAGATCAAAAGATACAACAATCATTATAATTTTTAAGACCATATTCACACAAGAGCAAAAAAAATGTAATTATCTTTAACCTCAAAGAAAACCCTCATTATGCTCCGTTGGATTATTCCTATTGTTTTGTACATACTTATAGATATTTATGCGTTTCAAGCCATAAAGACCATAAGTAAAAACCAATTTATACATGGGGTTTATGTATTGAGCTCTTTGGTTATTTTAGTTCTTTTTATGTATGCTATCACCTCCCCTGAAGCTAGAACAAATCCAAAAATGATGTACTTCTTTGGGGTTTTCTTAGCTTTATTTGCGCCCAAACTCATCCTGGTTATTGCCATGTTTGGTGAAGATGTTATTAGGTTATTTGTGGGTGTGTTCTATAAAATTTCTGGAGGTAGTGAGACTTCTTTTATGCCCTCACGCCGTAAATTTGTAAGCACCCTAGCCCTTGGCATAGCAGCCATCCCTTTTGCAGGACTTTTATATGGTATGATTAAAGGAAAATACAACTATAAAGTATTGCAATACACCCTAGAGTTTGATGATTTACCTAGCAGTTTTGACGGCTATACCCTCACGCAAATTAGTGATATACATAGCGGGAGTTTTGATAATCCTGAAAAAGTAAAATATGCTGTGGATTTGGTAAACAAACAACAAAGCGATCTTATTTTATTTACCGGTGATCTGGTAAATAATGTTGCCCAGGAAATGGATATCTGGAAAGACACCTTTGCCACATTAAAAGCAAAAGATGGCGTGTTTTCTGTGCTTGGAAATCATGACTATGGAGATTATGTATCCTGGGAAACTCCAGAAAAAAAACAAGAGAATTTAAAGGAGCTAATCGCTCTTCAAAAAGACATGGGCTGGGATGTACTATTAAATGAAAGTAGAACTATTAAAAGAGAGCAACAGAGCATTAAACTTGTGGGGGTAGAAAACTGGGGAGAAGGAGGATTTAAAAAAGCGGGTGATTTAGATAAGGCATGCCAGGATGTAAGTGTCCAAGATTTCACCATACTGATGAGTCATGACCCATCTCACTGGCAATCTAGGGTAAAACAGCATCCAAAAAATATACATCTAACCCTTAGTGGCCACACCCATGGTATGCAATTTGGAATTGAAATACCAGGATGGTTTAAATGGAGTCCTGTAAAGTATCGATATCAAAACTGGGCAGGAATATATAAAGAGTTTGGACGTTACATAAATGTGAATCGTGGCTTTGGGTATTTAGGCTACCCAGGACGTGTTGGAATTTGGCCTGAGGTTACGGTAATCACCCTTAAAAAGAAGCCCAAAAGCGCGTAATCATTGTTGTTTGGGTATAAATGTTATATTTGTATCATAATTAGTCCCAAAAAGAGAAACCTCATGTCAAAATTTGGAGAAATTATTGAAACCAACATTCCTGTCTTACTTGACTTTTATACAGAGTGGGATGATGCTTGTAAAACGATGCATCCTGTACTAAGAGATGTAGCGGCAGCACTTGGTGATAAAGCCCGAGTGATTAAAATCGATGTAGAAAAAAACAGTGAACTTGCAGAAGCACTTCGCGTAAAAGGCTTGCCAACTCTTATGATTTATAAGCAAGGTGAGATGAAATGGAGACAAAGTGGAGAGCAAGACGCAAATACCCTAATAGGTTTAATACAAGAATACGTATAACCCTCACCGGCAGTTACATTTTAAATTTATTGTAGTGTTATTTTAACACGGCGAGGGCCTTGCATTGCCATCCTTTTTGGGTGCAGTGCTCCAATACTTTTGGTAACGCGTATTGAAGGTTTTTAAATGCCTTTAAACTATCGTGAAACACAACAATACTTCCAGGCTTTATATGTTTTAATACATTTTTCAAACACTGCTCTCCAGAGATTTGCTGGTCATAATCTTTACTTAAAACACTCCACATTACTATGGTGTAGCCCCCAGCGTGTAACACCTTGGCCTGTTTGGGAGTGATCCTGCCATAAGGAGGTCTAAAAAATGGCACAAAGCCAGGGAGGCGACCCTGCAAAACTGCTGCACATTTTTCAATATCTAGTATATAATTTTTAAAAGATGTTTTCCAACCATTGCAATGACTAAAAGTATGATTGCCAATACCGTGATCTGCAGCAACTACTTTGCTGAATATATCGGGATGTTTAGCAACATTGTCTCCAATACAAAAAAAAGTAGCTTTGGCATGGTGGGCAGCTAATTGGTCTAACACCCATGGAGTTACCCCTGGAATGGGACCATCATCAAAGGTGAGGTAAATCCCATTTTTGGCCTTAGGGTATTCCCAAATTTGTTTCGGGAATAACCGAGTCACAAATTTGGGTGTTTGTATCATGTGTTAGGTTTTCAGAAAATACAATTAGTTATCTTGGCTTTGTAATAATTCTTGTAATGAAGCCTCTGCGGGTATCTCTGTTTCTGACCCTAAGGCAGATTGATCTTCTAATTCTATACCCTCATCTGGGTTATAGAGGTAGGGAAACAGCTTTATGTAGTCATTAAATTTAACAACCTGTGTAAGGGCATACTGCTTTGTGTCTTCGGCCAATAAAACAGTGACAACAGCTCGGTAGCGTTCCATATCTGTATATATCTCTCTGCGCATATCAATCTGCTCATTGGTCTTAAAACTACTGAAATAGAGTAGTTTTTCTTGATACACAACCGCTAACTGCTCGTATATTTCACGGGCTTTTTCTGGCTGGTTCACTCGGTAGTACATTTGCATGTAAGGCTCAAGTAAAGAATAGAAGGCAAAGATATCAACCGGCATTTTCTCCATGGCCAAATCTAGTATCTCACGGGCCTTGTCTAATTTATTCTCTTTTAATAGCGCCTCTGCAATACGGGCTAAGTTACTTCTATAGGTTAAGCCATTTCTGCGGGTTTCTATATCGTGATAAATAGCTGGATCTCCACTATTACCCCAGTCCCAATTTTTGACAATATCATACGATTTATCTGCATCTACACGCCCCATATCAAAAGGATTGTCTTTATCTACTGGCGTTTTTATGGGTACTAATTTGTATACCACTCCATCCATTTGCAAGTAATCTTTCATCCAAAGATAATCGTCATCTCCAAAGCTACCGCCGCTAAAATAAATAGGGCGCTCCCAATTGTTATTGGCAATAATATCCAGCATTAAGAGCCTGTTTTTGTATATAACTTCGTCTTTTATCGTAACGTCTATGTATGGCACAATCTTGGCCTGATCCTTTAAAGAAACAACACCACTTTTAAGAACAGCCTCTTTGTTTACAGGAAGTCTAAAACTTTTTGTTGGAAAGGTATTAACAACCTGGCCGCTACTTGGTATTTGATACATGGTTCTAGGATCGTCAGAGGCTACCCAATCCATCCAAACATTTATATCTATACTATCTGTGCCAATTTCATTGAAAATAATATAATCTCTGGAGCCGTATTTATAATCATTGTGAGTGAGTTGAGAGGGGATTGGTTCGCTGTCAAAGGCCTTCTTTTTCATGTCATCTATATACCAATCTGTAGCAAACAAAGCAGTGTTTACAACACGCACATCACGCCTATAGCCCTCAATATTTTGAAGGTACCAAAGTGCAAAAGTGTCATTGTCTCCAATGGTGAAAATAATACCATTTTGGGCTATACTATCCAAATACATGCGGGCCATAGATTGGGCCGTATAGCGGTTTGAACGGTCATGATCATCCCAGTTTTGAGAAACAAGTAACATTGGAGCCCCTAGCATAGTTGCGCTCAAGACAATAGGTAGTGCTAGCTTAGGGTTTATATATTCTTTTAAAATTTCATACAGCGCATACACTCCATAGCTAATCCATATGGCAAAAACATAAAAACTACCCACAAGGGCATAATCTCGCTCTCTAGGCTCGAAGGGTCTCTCGTTAAGATATACCTTTAAGGCCAGGCCTGTAAAAAGGAAAAACACCAAAAGTACCCAAAAGGTTTTCTTGTCATACTTGGCCAAAAATAGAATACCTAAAAGCCCTATGAGTAGTGGTATGAAATAATAGGTGTTTCTTGCTTTATTCTCTAGGGCGTCGGTAGGGATATTATTTTGAGGACCTATTAGCAGTTGATCCACAAATGGAATACCACTAATCCAGTTACCGTGCAGCTTATCATACCTGCCTTGAATATCATCTTGACGGCCTGCAAAATTCCACATAAAATAACGCCAGTACATATAACCAAACTGATACTCAAACATAAAGCGCATGTTGGTTAAAAACCCAGGTTTTTCTATGTCAAGATAGTCTCCAAAATTCTTTAAAAATTTGTCATAATCTTCACTATCTACTAGGCCTTTGTCATAGGCCTCCCTAAATTTTGCTACCTCATCTAAAAGCAATTGCTCTGAGAGGTATTCTCTTTTAATTTCAAAATCTACAGCGCCCGTAATCTCCATGTAATTGGCGTTATGCTCCAGACTCCACATTCTTGGTAAGAATGCTTTTTGACTGTCATCAAAATTTTGTTTGGCATTATTAATGTCATTTACAATGACATATTTTTTTGCCCTAAGATCCTTTTCATACTTGGGCTTATCATCCAAAAATGGATTATCCTCATCAAGCCCTACATAAGCCTCTGTAAAGAGTGGGCCATAAAACAGGTGTGTTTCTGGATATTGCTCACGGTTGTAATAGGCTAATAACTCCCTAGCGTTGTTTGGATTGTTTTCATTAATAACCGTTCCTGCATTGGCCCTTATTGGTAACATAAGCCAACTAGAAAAACCAATAAATATAAACAGTACACAAAGCAGAAGTGTGTTAAGTTTTACAAAACTTTTACTTCTGGTGTAGCGCAAACCAAAATAAAATACCGCCAAAAACAGAAGTCCTGCAATGATGGTTCCAGAATTAAATGGCATGTTTATTTGGTTGACAAAGAATATTTCGGCAGCACTAAAAAAGCGCAAAGTCATGGGCAATAATAGTTTGAAAATAAACAGTAGTATGGCAACGGTAGCCACATTGGCAATCAAGAAATTTTTGACTGTAACTTTTTTATAGTTTTTAAAGAAATATAAAAACCCGATCGCGGGAATAGTTAAAAGTCCCATAAAGTGAACTCCAAAAGAAAGCCCTATAACAAAGGCAATTAACACCACCCATTTATCTCCTCTAGGGCTAAACATTTCACCCTCCCAGCGAAGGCCTGCATAAAAAAGCACAGACATAATAAAAGCCGCCATTGCATACACCTCTGCCTCTACAGCACTGAACCAAAAACTATCTGTAAATGCAAAAGTTAGCGAGCCAACTACCGCGCTACCTAAAATAGCTATTTGGTTATTCTTAGTAAAGGTGTCATTGTTTTTAACCAAATTGGAAAGTAAAATAGTGACAGACCAAAACATAAATAAAATGGTAAAAGCGCTTGCAAAGACAGACATTAAATTAATGGTTAGCGCAATATTAGTAGCCTCAAGGGCAAAAATAGAGAAGAAGGCTCCCATTAATTGATACAAAGGTGCTCCTGGAGGATGCCCCACTTCAAGGTTACTTGCGGTGGTAATATACTCTCCAGCATCCCAGAAACTAGCAGTAGGCTCAACGGTGCTCCAGTAGGTCACTAGGGCTATTGAAAAGACAAACCAGCCTAGAATAATATTCCATTTTTTGAATGTAAAAGACCCCATACAATAATACTTTTTTGGTTGTAGCGAATGTACTACTATTTCTAGTTTTTTTTAAACACTAATAGTAGATTATCATAGTTAACGTAAGACCTTACAGACTTATTTTATAACTGAAATATTACAAGAATATTTTTTTGTAAAAATTGCTTGTAGGGTATACAATTTGTTTTAAATTTGCATCCTCTAAAGCATCAATGAATTTTAATGTTTTATAAGACGAAGGTCTATACTCTTGGTAATGTCCCATGGTGTAATGGTAACACTCCGGTTTTTGGTATCGTCATTCTAGGTTCGAGTCCTAGTGGGACAACACAATAAAAAGCTTCTAGTTAATAACTAGAGGCTTTTTTGTTTTAACCCTGTGACTAAGCATTATTTAATTAATTTTATAAGGATGTGAGATTTTCTGCACCCTATGTCGTCTAAATAATTAAGAAACCCTTACACTATAATAACTGGGGAGTTTTAATGTTAATCTTATGCAAAACAAGTAGGTAGTATGTAGGCTATTGTTAAGTTTGTGTAAACCAATCAATTATATAATTATGTTTTCATTTTCTAATAAAGTTGTTTTGATACTCTTTACCCTTTTATTTGCCACCAACATAAAGGCACAAGACTTCCAAGGCCAGGCTTATTATTTCTCTAAAACCACCATGGACATGAGCCGTTGGGATAGGGGCGGAAAAATGAGTGAAGCACAAAAAAAGCAAATGGAAGCCAGAATGAAACCATGGCTGGAGAAAACATATATACTTACTTTTAATAAGCAAGAGTCTATTTTTAAAGAAGACGAAAAACTAGAAGGAGGCCCAGGAGGAAGAGCTCCAAGCATGTGGGGAAGTAGTTTCTCTGCAGGGCTGCAATACAAAAACATTAAAGAAAAAGTGTTTCTGCAAGATCAAGAGTTTTTCGGAAAACAGTTTTTAATCACAGAACAGATGACTCCCTTTAACTGGAAAATGGGATCAGAAACAAAAAAAATTGGACAGTATGTATGTTATAAGGCCACAACAATGCGTCCATCCTCTGAGTTAAATTTTACATCTACAAACAGACGCGATAGAGATAAGAAAAAAGAGCAAATCAAAAAAGACTCCATTAAAGAAGCTAGTGAAGCACCCGCTGCAGCAGTGGCAGTTGCTGTAGCAGTAGTTGAAAAAGAGGTAGAAGAAGTAAAAGAGAAGATGGTTGAAGTTGTTGCATGGTACTCTCCTATGATTCCTGTAAGTCAAGGCCCTACAGAATATTGGGGTTTACCGGGATTAATCTTAGAGCTTAGCGCTGGAAACACAACCATGCTTTGTAGTAAAATTGTAATGAATCCTGAAGAGAAAATCACCATCAAACGCCCTACAAAAGGAGATGTAGTTACCAAAAAACAGTACAATGAAATCATTACTGGAAAAATGCAGGAAATGAGAGATAATAGAGGTCGTGGAAGCGGAGGAAGATCAAGAGGACTTTAAGAATAATAATACCACACACTAAATTTTTTGTCACATCGTATGAGAAAATATTTCACCCTAGCGCTATTATTGATATCAAGTATTGGCTTTTCACAAGTAAAACTTCAAGGCGTGGTTCGTGATAGTTTAGGAAGCCCACTGGAGCTTGCAAATGTTATTGCTATTAACAAACAAAGTAGCGCTCTAGAGGCTTTTTCTGTCACTACCGAAGATGGAAAATTCATGCTTTCTTTATCAAAAAACCAAACCTATAACATGCAGGTGAGCTACATTGGTATGAAAACTTTTGAACAAGAAATTTCTACTCAAGAACAAGACATCATAAAAGATTTTAACCTAAGTCTAGACAACAACCTAGATGCTATAGAGCTTAGCTATGAGATGCCTGTTACTGTAAGAGGTGATACGCTAATATATAATGCAGACTCCTTCACAAATGGATCTGAAAGAAAACTAGAAGATGTTTTAAAAAATCTGCCAGGTGTAGAAATTAACGAAGATGGGCAGATTGAAGTAGAAGGAAAAGTGGTTAACAAACTTATGGTTAACGGGAAAGATTTTTTTGATGGAGATACCAAGTTGGCCTCCAAAAATATTCCTTCCAAAGCAGTAGATAAAATACAAGTACTGCGGAATTATTCTGAGGTTGGGCAGCTAAGTGGTGTTACCAACAACCAAGACAATGTAGCGATCAACATCAAATTAAAAGAAGGAAAAGAAAACTTTTGGTTTGGTACAGTAACCGCAGGTGGCGGAGTTAGCGAAGATGATGCGCTTTATCTTGCCCAGCCCAAACTGTTTTATTACAGCCCAAAATTTAGTCTTAATTTTATTGGTGACCTTAACAATACTGGAGAAACAGCATTGTCTAGAAGAGACATAAGAAGCTTTGGCGGAGGTTTTAGAGCCCCAAGCAATACCAGTGGAACAAGTATTAATTTGGGAGACAACTCCTTAAACTTTTTAACAAACCAAAAGGATGCCCTAGAGGTAAAAAATCAATTAGGAGCCGCTAACTTTAGTTACTCCCCTAGCCAAGCGCTAGATATAACTGGTTTTGCAATTTTAAACAGCAACAGCGTCACGTCACGAGAAATTAGTTTTGTGCAATATACAGACAGTGATTTAGGAATCCCTGATGAGACCACACAGCAAATCAGCAAACAACGCTCTGACCAAGGGCTGCTTAAGTTGAGCGCATCATTTCAACCAAATTTTGAAAACCAATTAGAGTATGACGTTTTAGGGCGTATCTCTAAAGATGAGCAAACACAAACAGAAATTTCTTCTGTTGTTGGACCCACTCAGCAAGTAGAACAGGTAAACCCCTATAGTATTACCCAAAGTTTAAAGTACTACTACACTCTTAATGAGAATAATATTTTTGCCTTAGAAGCGCAATATTTAAATAAGGATGAAGACCCTTTTTATAATGTTTTATTGGGTAATGATCCTACCAATAATGATTTAGCTCCAGAAGAGCAAGATGCTTATGACAGTACCGCTAGAGCACTTGGTCTAAATCAAAGTTTAAATAATTATGACTTAAACCAAGACAGGCGTATCAAATCAAACCAACTAGACGCCAAGCTAGATTATTACAACATTATAAACAACAAAAGCAACATAAACCTTACCCTTGGAAGTATTGTTAGTAGGCAAGATTTTAACTCAAATATTTTTCAGTTTTTAGAAGATGGAACGTTTTTTGAGCCAACTCCTACTTTTAATTCAGGAAGAGCAACCAATGATACCCAGTATGATTTTAGTGATCTGTATTTGGGCGTTCATTACCGTTTTAAGGCAGGTATTTTCACTATCACTCCTGGGTTTTCTGTGCATGCCTACTCTAATAAAAACATACAGTTTGGGGAGCAATACAGCGAAGATTTCTTTAGAATACTCCCAGATTTTGAAACACGCATTCAGCTCAAGAAAAGCGAAAGTTTGACCTTTAACTACAACATGAAAAACCAGTTTACAGACGTAACCAAACTAGCAGAGGGTATTATCTTAAACAGTTTTAACAACATTCAATACGGAAACCCAGAACTTCAAAATGCACTCTCACATAATTTGAGTTTGTTTTACAGAAGCTTTAATTTATTTAATTACACCAATGTGTTTGCCCGTATTGCCTATTCAAAAAACATAGACCAAATTAGAAGTTTAACAGACTTTGAAAATGTAATTAGAACCAGCACCTATTTTAATTCAGGTTTTGCAGATGAGACGGTTACGGCTTTTGGGAGATTGCAAAGAACCTTCGGAAAAATTAGAGGGAGTTTAAGTGTGAACTTAAATTACAGTAAAATAAATCAATTTGTTCAAGGAAGACAATCTGTAAATGAAGGGTTCACTCAAAGCTATACTCCAAGTGTTCGTACCACCTTTAAAGTGGCTCCTAATGTAACGTTGCGCTATAGACATACTATTGCTCAAAACGATCAAGGAACAAGCTCTACTACCTTTACCACCAATGCACCCTCTGTAGAGTTTGATGCCTATATTAAAAAAGCATTCACCCTTAGAACAGATTTTACCTATAACAGACTTAGTGATGATGTTGAAGAAATTAATTCATTTCAAACATGGAACGCATCGCTGTCTTATAGAAAAGATAAAGATGCTAGCTTTGAATATGAAATTCGTGCCACAAATATTTTAGGTATAGATTCTAAGGTTCAAAACAACGCCAGTAATATTTCGGTATTTACCTCAGAGACATTCATACAACCACGCTTTGTAACCTTTAGATTGGTGTACTCACTGTAAAACTAAGAACAATGAAAACACTATATATCGTAGTTGGATCAATAATAATATTTTTTATTATAGCTCAGTTTTTTATCCATAGAAGTAGTACCAAAATTGAGATGTACCCTTACACTCTAACTACTGTGGTGGGAGAGATAGAAATCCGGGACTATCAGGCCAGGCTGTTTACAAACGTACCTCTTTCAAACCAGGGCTATAAACAAAACGCAAGCAAAGGATTCTCTAAATTAGGCGGCTATATTTTTGGAGCCAATCAGCGTAACCAAAAAATTGCAATGACCTCTCCCGTTAGTATGTCACTCGGAGAAGATGCTTCCATGCAGTTTATGGTTCCGGCAGCTATTTCAGAAGATGAATTACCAAAACCCAATCAAGCAGACATTACATTTAAGCAAGAACCACAAAAATCCATGGCAGTCATTACCTTTTCTGGGTGGGCAAGTGATGCTACAATTAAAGAGCATAAAGACGCATTAATTGCCGTTTTAAAGGCCAATGGTATACAGCACAGCAACCAATTTTACTGCTTTGGATACAATCCGCCCTATGATTTGTTTTTTAGAAAAAATGAAATAGCCGTTGAGCTTTAGTTAAAACAAAAAGTTTTGTGACTTTTGGATTATCTAGATAGTAGGGTTTTATTTTATACTATAATAAATAGTCTGTGTTTATAAAGTTTGAATCTTTTGATTCTAGTAATTTTTCAAGAATTTCATTGTTATATTCATTGTCCTTGGAGGCAACAAAACTGCGTATTGAAAAACTCCTTAGCGCATCAAAAACACTTAGGGTTCCTACTGCAGAGTTTTTTCTTCCTGTGAATGGATAAATATCTGGACCACGCTGGCAAGCACTGTTTAAATTAACTCTACAAACAAGGTTGGCAAGGATATCTATAAGAGGACCTAATTGCTTGGTATCTTTACCAAAAACACTTACTTGCTGCCCATATTGTGAGCCTGCAATAGCGTCTAGTGGTTCATCAATATTAGTGAAAGGTATGATAGGAACCACAGGGCCAAATTGTTCTTCCTGAAACACTTTCATATCTGTTGTTACAGGGTATAAAACAGCTGGATAACAATAATTCTCGCTAAGTTCACCGCCTCGTTTGTTTAAAACCTTAGCCCCTTTTGAAACCGCATCTTTAATTAATCCATCAATATATGCTGGTTTGTTTTTTTCTGGAAGTGGCGTAAGAAAAACCCCGTCCTCCCATGGTAATCCAAATTTTAATGCGTCTACAGCCTCTGCATACCGCTTATTAAATTCTTCTACTATGTCTGTATGTACAAATAGTACTTTTAATGCAGTGCACCGCTGCCCGTTATAAGAAAGTGTACCTGCAATACACTCTCGCACCACAAGATCAAGGTCTGTGTCTGGAAGAATAATCGCTGGATTATTTGCCTCAAGACCTAAAATTAATCTCAATCTATTTTTAAATGGATGTTCATCTTGAAGCGCTACTGCAGATGTGCTATGGCCTATTAAAGCAAGTACATCTACAAAACCTGTTTGCATTATGGGAGCAGCAATTTTGCGGCCACGACCAAAAACAATGTTTACTACCCCTGGCGGAAAGCTTTCTTGAAATGCTTTTAGTAATGGTGTAATTAATAACACCCCAAGCTTGGCTGGTTTAAATATGGTTGTATTACCCATGATCAAAGCTGGAATAAGCAGACAAAATGTTTCATTTAAAGGATAGTTATAAGGCCCTAAGCAAAGTACTACCCCAAGAGGGCTCCTTCTTATATGAGCAAATATTCCACCTTCATTTTCAAACCTTGCACTCTTCCTATCAAGCTTCTTATAAGCCTCAATAGTATCTAGAATATAATCAACTGTTCTATCAAATTCTTTGTAGGCATCATTTTTAGTCTTTCCAATTTCCCACATTAGTAGCCTAACTACCTCTTCCCGATGTGGCCGCATCTTTTCGACAAAAGTCATCATGCAAGCAATTCTATCCTTCACTTTCATGGTTGGCCAATCACCCTTTCCTTTATCAAAAGCAGCAACGGCAGAGTTAATTGCCTGATTGGCAGCCTGTGAATCCATATCAGGAACTGAACCCAACAATGTTGGCGCTCCATCTTTATAATAAATATTTGAGTATACCTCAGCTTTTTCACCGGTCCATTGTTTAAGAACACCGTTTACTAGGTATTTATCTGAATGTATGGGTGTTTTAACATTGTATGCCTCTGGGATAGGATTTTTTGATGTGCTCATCTATACTTTTTGTTTCGAAATTACGACAAATTGTTAAACAAAAAAAGCCCATCCATTTGGATAAGCTTCTCATCGGTCTATTACTAAACCACAAGCCCTATTTAAAGGACTCAACACAACATTTTTTTGCGGTCTGGACGAGACTCGAACTCGCGACCCCCTGCGTGACAGGCAGGTATTCTAACCAACTGAACTACCAGACCGTGCTACTATTTTAAAGACTTTAAAAGCTTGTCTGTAACTTCTATCTCTAGAAGCGAGTGCAAATATAAAACTACCAATGATAACTGCAAACATTTATTTTAAATATTTCTGTTTTTTTTTGTAATGCTATGATATACCGCAGTTGTCTCACAAAACACATCATCCAAACCTTGCGCGCTCTACCAAATAAGTGGTAAGAATGGTATTAAAGGGTTCATTTACATCTACAGGAACGTACTTAATTCTGTAGTGTCCGCATTTTAGGGCCAGGGTATCAAAGTAGGATTGCACAGCAGTTTCATAAGTTTGTTTCACATTATCTGGATAGAGATTAATGTGTTCTGAGGTCTCTATGTCAACGAACTTTTTTGGTCGGTTATTGAAATCAAAGCGAAGTTCTTTCTCTTTGTCATAGGTATGAAACAAGACTACTTCGTGTTTATTGTACTTTAAATGCTGTAAGGCCTCAAAAAGCTCATGCTGCTCTTTATCGCTTTGAAACATGTCTGTAAACAAAAAGACCAAACTTCTACGCTTTAATTTTTCGGCAATTAAATGTAAATGCGCATAGGTTTTTGTTTGTACACCACTGCTTTTACTCCCAAGGGCTTTATTGAGTTGTTGTAATAACATTTGATGATGACGCTCACTTGCTTTTTCATTGCTATAAAACTCATAGTGATCACTATAGATACTCATACCCACAGAATCACGCTGGCGTTTCATTAAATTCATAATAGCAGCGCTCGCTAGAGAGGCAAAGCCAATTTTATTGAGACTATCAATATGCATCTCCCCAAGGGCCGGGTAATGCATCGAGCTACTATTATCCAGTATAAGATGGCAGCGCAAATTAGTTTCTTCCTCGTAGCGCTTTGTGTAAAGCTTGTCTGTTTTAGCAAAAAGTTTCCAATCTATGTGTTTGGTGCTTTCACCATTATTATAAATTTTATGCTCTGCAAATTCTGCAGAAAATCCGTGAAATGGAGATTTGTGCAACCCAGAAATAAAACCCTCAACCACTTGGGTAGCGAGCAGTTCTAGGTTTTTAAACCCTACTATTTCATTAATTTCCTTTTCTAAGTTCACTTGGTGGTGTATGGATAAATAACTATTATTCTAAAATTCCATCTACAATTCCATAGCTCATGCTCTCTGAGGCATCCATCCAATGGTCTCTCTGAAAATCTTTCATGATTTTATCGTAAGACTGCCCACAGTTATCAGCCAAAATTTTAGCGCTAATCTCTTTTGTCTTTAAAATTTCTTGTGCCGTTATTTCAATATCGCTTGCTTGTCCTCGTGCGCCGCCACTAGGTTGGTGTATCATAACACGCGCATGTGGTTGTATGAACCTGCGCCCTTTTTCTCCAACACTTAACAGTAAACTCCCCATACTTGCCGCCAATCCCGTACAAATGGTAGACACTGGAGATTTAATTTGTTTGATGGTATCGTATATAGAAAAACCACTCGTTACATACCCTCCTGGACTGTTTATATAGAATTTAATCTCATCATGATTTAAAGAGTCTAGATACAGTAAACGATCTACTACATGACGTGCCGTTTTATCGTCTACCCCACCCCATAAAAATATAGTGCGATCATTTAGTTGTTGGCTTTCTATTGTGTCTTGTACTTTTGATTTTTTTTGAGTACTCATATTGTATTTATACTAATGCCATATATGCAGAGTGGCGGTTATTTAATAGTCTTTGGGTGTGCGCAACTGCATTTGAACACTTTATTTTTTCTTTATACAACAATACATGGCTATGAAATTTTATAAAAAATAACAATGCTTAGCATTTGTTTAAAAATAGAAAAGGCTTGACATAACGCCAAGCCTTTTAACTGATATTATTTTATTTATTACAAAAGGCTGTCTATGGCCTCTGCATATACACTTTTTTGTGCAACACCTACTTGACGTCCAACAAGTTCACCGTTGTTAAACACCAATACTGTTGGGATATTACGAACACCATATTTTGCAGCAAATTCTTGGTTTGCATCAACATCCATCTTTCCTACCACAGCTTTACCTTCATAGTCATTGCTCACCTCGTCAATGATAGGTCCAACCATACGGCAAGGTCCACACCAGGCAGCCCAAAAATCTACCAATACTGGCTTATCACTTTTTAATACTATTTCTTCAAATGTTGCGTCTGTTATTTCTAATGCCATAGCTATATTCTTTTTACATTTCTCTAGAGAGAAAATATCGTTAATAATTTGGTCACAAAAGTAGTTAAATTTTGCAGTAAAACGCTGAGTCAAAGTATCAGTTTCAACAATGGTTTAATTGGTTTTACTTATAAGACCCGTGAACACTTTTACTTAGTTTAGTCGATACTTTAATTGCCGATCTTCCAGCCCTTTTAAAAACTCATTACTGATATCTACCTTATAGGTTCTACTTGGCATGTTGAGCTTTATTTTGTTTTCAACCTCATATATAGTAAAGAAAAGTTGCTTGTCTCCTTTATGGGTAGCTACCATTTCTTTTAAAAATAAGAGGGTGTCATCCTGCAAGGCCTCAATGGGTAATTGTATGGTTATTTTTTTTACCTGGCTTTCCATCACATTATGCAATAGTTGCATGCCATTGTATTGCATTCTTGGGTCGCTGCGTTTACCGGTATCTTTGTTTATCCAACCTTCCTTTATATAAATTTTACCATGTATAATGGTATTAGGTACCAAAAAATGCCTAAGTTTTAGATAATCTTCATTGAATATTTTAAAATCAAAACTTTCTCCAAAATCTGCAACGGTAAATATGGCCCAGCCTTTTCCTGCTTTTGTTTCTCGGTGCTGCACGTCTGTGACTACGCCTCCAAAGGTGAGCTCTTTACCAATATGTTTTTCTAAGGAATAAAAATCTGCCACACGGCAGTTTGTGAAGGTATCCATCTCTACTTGAAAGTCATCAAGTGGATGTCCGCTAATGTAAACTCCAACCACTTCTTTCTCAAAATTTAATTTTTTCATGGTTCCCCAATCTTCACAAGGAGGTACTTCTGGCTCTGGTATTTGCACTTCACTTGCTTCTCCAAACAAGCTCACTTGGCTACTATTCTCTGTTTCTTGGTAACGAGCAGCATACTTTAATACTTTTTCATAAAAAGTAATACCGTCTGTATCCTCATGCATGTATTGAGCACGATGGTTATTAAAGCTATCAAAACCTCCTCCTAACACTAAATTTTCAAAGGCTTTTTTATTAGCGGCTCTTAGGTCTATGCGTTTGGCTAAATCAAAAATAGATTTGTAGTTTCCGTCTTTTCTGTTTTCCACAATAGTTGCAACAGCGTTAGCTCCTACTCCTTTTATAGCACCCATACCAAAACGAACGGCGCCTCTATCATTTACAGAGAATTTATAAAAACTCTCATTTACATCTGGCCCTAAAATTTCGAGCCCCATACGCTTACACTCTTCCATAAAAAAGGTAACCTGCTTGATATCACGCATGTTGTTACTCAAAACTGCTGCCATATATTCTGCAGGATAATGCGCTTTTAAATAGGCCGTTTGATACGCAATCCAAGCATAGCAAGTAGAGTGACTCTTATTAAATGCATAACTAGCAAAGGCTTCCCAATCCTTCCATATTTTTTCTAGTTTTTCTGAATCATGACCATTGGCTACAGCATTTTTTATAAAACGAGGTTTCATTTTATCAAGAACAGATTTTTGCTTTTTACCCATGGCCTTACGCAAAACATCTGCATCACCTTTACTGAAATTTGCAAGCTTTTGAGACAGTAACATTACTTGCTCCTGGTATACGGTAATCCCATAGGTTTCATCTAGATACTCTTCCATTGCAGGAAGATCATACTGTATGGCTTCTTCTCCATTTTTACGCCTAATAAAGCTGGGGATATACTCTAAAGGTCCTGGCCTGTAAAGGGCATTCATGGCAATAAGATCTCCAAAAACAGTAGGCTTCAATTCTTTCATGTACTTCTGCATTCCTGCAGATTCGTATTGAAATATCCCTACAGTTTCTCCTCTTTGAAACAGTTCATAGGTTTTCTTGTCATCAAGGGGGAAGGTATCTGGATCTAGACTAACATCGTGTTTGTGCTTTACTATTTTTACCGTGTCCTTGATAAGGGTCAAGGTTTTAAGACCCAAAAAGTCCATCTTTAAAAGTCCAGCGCTCTCTACCACAGAGTTATCAAACTGGGTAACATATAAATCACTATCCTTTGCCAGAGCAACAGGCACAAAATTGGTGATATCACTTGGAGTAATAATTACGCCACAGGCATGAATACCGGTATTGCGAATAGAACCCTCTAATATTTTTGCCTGCCCTATGGTTTGAGAGGTTAAGTCTGTGCCCTCTGCCAAGGAAATTAGTTCTTGCACCTTGGGTAGCTCATCACTCCTGAATTTACCCCGAAGCGCTTTTTCATCCATGCTAAAGATTTTATTTAGCTTGGTCATGTTTGGGATTAACTTGGCAACACGATCTGCGTCACTCAATGGCAAATCAAGCACGCGGGCGGTATCTCTAATGGCAGATTTTGCTGCCATGGTACCATAGGTGATAATTTGCGCCACTTGATTGCTACCGTATTTTTCTATGACATAATCTAAAACCTTACTTCTACCTTCATCATCAAAATCAATATCAATATCGGGCATCGACACACGATCTGGATTCAGAAAACGCTCAAAAAGCAAGTTGTACTTAATGGGGTCTATATTTGTAATCCATAAACAGTAAGCAACCACAGAACCTGCTGCAGAACCACGACCAGGACCCACAGAAACACCCATATTTCTTGCCTCTCTAATAAAATCTTCTGTAATTAAAAAGTACCCAGGATAGCCTGTGTTTTGAATTACATCCAACTCAAAGTTAATACGCTCTGTAATGGCCTCAGCTTCTTTTTTATGGGCATCACTCTGCCCGGTAAGAGAGGGATAACGTTTTTGAGCTCCTAAAAAAGTAAGGTGCTTTAAAAAATTGTTTTCTCCTCTTTTTCCGCCATCGAGTTGGTCTTTCTCAACAATAAACTCTTGTGGTATATCAAATTTTGGCAGCAAAACATCCCGCTGCAGTGAAAAGGGAGTTACTTTTTCTATAACCTCACTAATAGTTGCAATGGCCTTTGGAAGGTCCTTAAAAAGAATCTTCATGGCAGCTTGACTCTTAAAATAATATTCTTGATTTGGCAATCCGTATCTGTAACCCCTGCCTCGCCCAATTGGAGTTGCCTGTTTCTCACCATCTTTTACACATAATAAAATATCATGTGCGTTTGCGCTTTTTTGATCAATATAGTAGGTGTTATTTGCAGCAATTAATGACACCTGGTGCTTTTTAGAGAATGAAATTAAGGTTTGGTTCACCCTATTTTCATCTTCTTGATCATGGCGCATAATCTCTAAGTAAAAATCAGCACCAAAGGTTTCTTTCCACCACAATAGTGCATCCTCAGCTTGTTTTTCTCCAACATTTAAAATTTTACTAGAAACCTCGCCGTACATTCCGCCAGAGAATACCATAAGATCCTCTTTGTATTTTAAAATTACCTCACGATCTATTCTTGGCACATAATAAAAACCATCTATGTAAGATATACTAGACATTTTGGCTAGGTTATGATAGCCTTTTTTGTTTTTTGCTACCAGTATGATTTGGTACCCATTATCTTTTTGAGTTTTATCTTTATGGTTGGTACATACAAAAAACTCACAACCTACAATTGCCTTTAGATATGTGGGTTCTGTAGGTTTTTCTGGCACTACCCCGTCAAAATCTGTGGCAGTATCATCTATGGCATTGTATGCCTCCAAATCTTCCTTATAGGTCGCTTTTAGAGATCTGTTGTGATTATTTACCGAACGTGTAAAATGAAATGCTCCCATCATATTACCTGTATCGGTAATAGCTACTGCAGGCTGGTTATCTGCCACGGCTGCATCCACCAAGTCTTGAGTGCTTGAGGTAGATTGCAAAATAGAAAATTGAGAATGATTGTGCAGGTGTGCAAAAGGAGCCTGTTTTAATACAGCAATATTTTCTTTAATTTCCTGAGAAGAGACCACCTTTGAAACCATGGTTGACTCCAACTGTTTTTTTATTTTCTCTGAAGCCTTCTTGAGGTTAATGTGTTTTAAGCCAAGAAGAGGTATGGTTTGAGGATTTTCTTTAGAAAAATGTTCAAAATAATCTGGCGGGCAGTCAAGCTCCTCAAGGGTAAATATTTGACGACGAATAAGTTCTAAAAAACAGCGTGTAGTTGCCTCCACATCTGCCGTGGCATTATGTGCCTGAGCGAATGGTTGTTTAAATAAAAATTGGTGTAACTCTGTTAGGGTTGGTAATTTAAACTTTCCACCTCTACCTCCAGGTATTTGACACATTTGCGCCGTAGTTTCTGAGCATGTGTCCAAAAGAGGCATATCGGGTAAGGGGTTTTCCATTCCTAAACGCAAGAACTCTGCTCCCATAATATTGAGATCAAAGGTCACGTTTTGCCCAACAATAAAAGTTGTTTTACAGAGCGCTTGCTGAAACTTTTCAATCATCAAAGACAGCTCAATCCCTTCTTGTTGTGCTAACTCTGTGGAAATTCCATGGATTTTCTCAGCATCATAAGGGATGTTGTATCCAGTTGGCTTCACCAAATAATCCTGATGCTCTATAATCTTCCCCGAGGTGTCATGCAACTGCCATGCAATTTGTATACAGCGAGGCCAGTTGTCACTATCTGTTAAGGGGGCTTTCCAATTTCTAGGAAGCCCGGTAGTTTCGGTATCAAAAATTAAATACAAGTCAACACATTTTAGAATTAAAAAAGCACAAAAGCCCAACAAAACATGGGTAAAAAAGTATTTACAAGAAAAAAACAATCTGTAAAACTCTTTATGTAAATGTAAAAAATAATGTGTTTTTTAAACCCTAAAGTTATCTCTAGTTGTTCACATTTATAAAGAAAAATTCAACACTTAAAATGTACTTACAAACAAACTTTCTAACCCGTGGATTGCTCTTTTAATAGAAATCTTAGCCAAAGATTAACAAAGCGTATAAAAAATAGTGTAATTGCTAGAATTACAAATATAATTTAGGGTATCTTTGCGCACTCAAAAATCTTGAAGCAGGTATTGTTTTTTAAACACAACCTAACTAAAGATCCCTTTGAAAATTTAAAATTAAAACCGAAGTCGTGAACTTCAAAAATTAATGTTATGCCTGTAAAAATCAGACTACAAAGACACGGTAAAAAAGGAAAACCTTTTTACTGGATCGTGGCGGCAGATGCCCGCGCAAAAAGAGATGGTAAATACCTTGAAAAATTAGGTACTTACAACCCAAACACTAACCCAGCACAAATCAATTTAGATATTGATGGTTCTGTACAATGGCTTCAAAATGGAGCGCAACCTACAGATACTGCTAGAGCTATCCTTTCTTACAAAGGAGTGATGATGAAAAATCATTTGGCCGGCGGTGTTCGTAAAGGTGCCTTAACCCAAGACCAAGCAGATGCAAAATTTAATGCATGGCTAGAAGGAAAAGGGAATACTGTTGAAGCTAAAAAAGCAACATTAGCAGACGCTAAAGGAAAATTAAAAGCAGAAGCATTGGCTGCAGAGAAAGCAGTAAACGCTGCGCGTGTGGCTGCGAATGCACCTGTTGTTGAAGAAGTAGCACCTGTAGAGGAAGCTGCCGCTGAGCCAGAAGCAACTGCCACTGAGCCAGTAGCGCCTGTAGAGGAAGCTGCCGCTGAGCCGGAAGCAACTGCCACTGAGCCAGAAGCTGCTGCTGAGCCGGAAGCAACTGTAGAGGCAGAAGTGCCTGCTGCTAAAGAGGAAGCAACTGCTGAGGAAGCTCCTGCAGAAGCAGAAGCAACTAAAAAAGAAGAATAAAACTCTTTAGCGATGCAAAAGGAAGATTGTTTCTTCGTTGGAAAAGTCGTTAAAAAATATAGTTTTAAGGGAGAACTGTTAATCAAACTTGATACAGATGATCCCGAGTTATTCCTAGAGATGGAATCAGTTTTTGTGGAACAACACAAAACACTGATTCCATTTTTTGTTGAACACAGCCAGCTACACAAATCTAGCCTGCTTCGGGTTCAATTTGAAGATGTCTATGATGAGGCCACGGCAAATGCAATGCTGGGTACAGAATTATTTCTCCCACTTGATTTTCTGCCACCTCTAGAAGGTACTAAGTTTTATTATCATGAAATAATAGGTTTTAATGTAACAGACACCCGCTTTGGAGATGTTGGTGTTTTAGTTGGCGTAAACGATAAAACCGCGCAACATTTGTTTGTGATTGAAAAACTAGGTAAAGAAATATTAATACCCATTAATGATCTTTTCATTAAACAAGTAGACCGAGACAATAAGATCCTAGGGCTGGATGTCCCTCAGGGACTTATCGAACTTTACCTGTAATGTCTCAACAGCCTTTTCAATTCAAACAATTTAAGGTCCATCAGGATCATTGCGCAATGAAAATTGGCACAGACGCAGTCCTTTTAGGAGCATGGGTCTCTATTAACCACCAACCCCAAACTATACTAGATATTGGCGCTGGAACCGGAGTTATAGCACTGCAATTAGCCCAGCGGTCTTCGGCAAACACTATTGACGCCATAGAAATTGACGGGCAAGCTTACGAACAATGCACTGATAACTTTGAGCACTCTGCTTGGGGAGATCGTTTATTTTGCTACCATGGCTCTGTTCAAGAATTTGCAAGTGAAATGGAACACAAGTATGATTTAATTGTAAGTAATCCACCTTTTTTCAAGGCTCCAAAAAATATAGATTCTCAAACCACAAACACAAGCCAAGAAAGAGCCGCAGCAAGATTTACAGACACCTTACCCTTTAAGCATCTAGTAGTTTGCGCCGCCCATTTACTTTCTGAAACTGGAATTTTCGCTGCCATTCTACCTGAACAAGAAACAGCTTCCTTTATTGAAATTGCAAAGAGTAACCATCTTTTTTTACAAAGAATTTGTAATGTTCGTGGCACACAAACCGCTCCAGTAAAGCGCTGCTTGTTAGAGTTTTCATTTAAAAAGACCTTGGCAGGTTCTGAAAAAATTACCATAGAAATTTCAAGACATAAATACACTCAGGAGTATAAAAATTTAGTTCGTGATTTTTATGTTAAAATGTAGGTAACTATAAAAGTGGTATTTATATTTACAGAATAATTAAAAACAAAATTATGAAACCCGATTTATTTGAAGCTCCAGATTATTACAACATTGATGATTTACTTACAGAAGAGCACAAACTAATACGTGATGCTGCACGAGCTTGGGTAAAGCGCGATGTTTCTCCTATTATAGAAGAGGCTGCACAAACAGCAACCTTTCCAAAATCTATCATTCCTGGACTGGCAGAAATTGGTGCTTTTGGACCTTATATTCCAGAACAATATGGTGGTGCAGGCTTAGATCAAATATCGTATGGTTTAATCATGCAAGAAATTGAGCGTGGTGATAGCGGTGTTCGTTCTACAGCATCTGTTCAATCATCTCTGGTGATGTATCCTATATGGAAATATGGAAATGAAGAGCAGCGCAATAAATACTTGCCAAAATTAGCTTCTGGAGAATGGATGGGATCTTTTGGTTTAACAGAACCAGATCACGGAAGTAATCCAAGCGGCATGACAACCAATTACAAAGACATGGGTGACCATTATCTTTTAAACGGCGCAAAACTTTGGATCTCAAACTCACCATTTTGTGATGTTGCAGTAGTTTGGGCAAAAAATGAGCAAGGTCGTATTCACGGTATTATCGTCGAGCGAGGAATGGAAGGATTCTCAACACCAGAAACTCACAACAAATGGTCACTGAGAGCTAGTGCAACTGGAGAATTAATATTTCAGGATGTAAAAGTTCCTAAAGAAAACTTGTTACCAAACAAATCTGGATTAGGAGCCCCTCTAGGGTGTCTTGATTCTGCCCGATATGGTATTGCCTGGGGTGTCATTGGCGCCGCTATGGATTGCTATGACACTGCATTGCGGTACTCTAAAGAACGTGTACAGTTTGGAAGACCAATTGGAGGATTCCAATTACAACAAAAAAAGCTGGCAGAAATGATTACAGAGATTACCAAAGCGCAATTACTTTGTCTGCGTCTTGGACAACTCAAAAACGAAAACAAAGCTACGTCTGCTCAAATCTCTATGGCCAAACGTAACAATGTAGATATGGCACTAAAAATTGCGCGCGATGCAAGACAAATGCTTGGAGGTATGGGGATTACTGGTGAGTATCCAATAATGAGACATATGATGAATCTTGAAAGTGTAGTAACCTATGAAGGAACCCACGATATACATCTTTTAATTACAGGATTAGACATTACGGGTATTAATGCCTTTAAATAAACATTCCTATACTTTATATAACAAAAAAGCCACTATAAAGATAGTGGCTTTTTTAATTGAAAAATTTTACAAAGAGATTTTTCACTCCTGTGGTGCCATAGTTAGTTGAAGGCCACTTAAGGAGCTGTCTATAGGTATTTGACAGCTTAGCCTGCTTGAGTCTAAAACATGGAAAGCTTCACCAAGCATAGCGCTTTCATCATCACTTATTTGTTGTAACTGATGGTTTGAATTTATGTAGCATTGGCAAGAGGCGCACATTGCCATCCCTCCACAAATACCAAGAGTACCCTCTGGGGCAAGTTCATAAAGTCTAATAACCTCCATAAGGTTTAGGTTCATATCTGTAGGAGCTTTTACTTGATGAGAAACCCCATCTCTATCTGTAATATGAATTAGAACATCTTTGTCTTCCATCTTTAGGCTTAATTAATTGCTTTCACAACAGCTTTTGGAGCTTGTTTCTTAGTGCCATCAAAGCCTTCTACACCGCCAACAGTTGTATATTTCAATACATATCTTTTATCGGGGAAAATACGTTTGTATGCGCTTTGACACATAAGCGTAGCTTCATGAAAACCACACAAAATAAGCTTTAACTTTCCTGGATAGATATTTACATCACCAATGGCATATATACCCGGGATATTTGTTTGGTAATCTAAAGTGTTATCAACTTTAATTGCATTTTTCTCAATCTCTAGGCCCCAATCGCCAATTGGACCAAGCTTTGGAGCCAAGCCAAAGAGTGGTATGAAATGATCACAGGGTTTTTCAAAGACAACATCTGCCTGTCTAATGGTAACACCAGTGAGCTGCTTTTCTCCAACTATACCAACCACCTCTGCGGGTGTGATAAGTTGTATTTTGCCTTTGTTTTTTAATTCTTGTACTTTCTCCACAGAATCTAATGCGCCACGAAACTCATTGCGTCTATGCACCAAGGTAACACTAGAGGCAACATCTGTTAAAAAGATACTCCAATCTAATGCAGAGTCACCACCGCCGGCAATAACAACATCTTTATCTCTATATAATTCTGGATCTCTAATGATATACTCCACCCCTTTATCTTCAAAGCTGGCTATATTTGGAATAGGTGGTTTTCTTGGTTCAAAACTTCCTAGACCACCCGCAATAGCAACAATAGGAGCGTGGTGCTTTGTACCTTTATTAGTAGTAACTATAAAGGTGCCGTCATCTTGGGTTTGTATGCTTTGAGCTCTCTCTCCCAAGGTAAACCCTGGTTGAAAAGGCTGAATCTGCTTCATTAAATTATCAACCAAATCACCCGCTAAAATTTCTGGAAACGCTGGAATATCATAAATGGGCTTTTTGGGGTATATTTCACTACATTGGCCACCTGGCTGTGGCAATGCATCAATAAGGTGGCATTTTAATTTCAACAACCCTGCTTCAAAAACAGTAAAGAGTCCAGTAGGTCCTGCTCCTATTATTAATATGTCTGTCTTTATCATGTAACTTAATCACTATTTTGCTAGTAACACTAGCACTAATTCTTATCTAAATAAAAAATGAAAAAACACCTTTAAGCTTCTACATTAATTACTTCTTCAATTTGGGGGGCATGTTTTTTAATGGTCATTTCAACACCGCTCTTCAAGGTCATTTGGTTCACGCTACAACCAACACAAGCACCTTGCAATTGAACTTTAACTGTGGTTCCATTTTCTATACTTAGCAGTATTATGTCTCCGCCATCGCTTTGCAGAAATGGACGAATTTCATCAAGTGCAATCTCTACTTTATCTACTAGTTGTTGTTGTTCCATATTCTTATTTTACAGCACTACATCCTGCCATTGTGGTTATTTGAATTGCCTGAGTTACAGGTAATGCTTTATTTCTTTTTACAGTTTCACGCACTACATTTTTTGTAATATCTATGAAAATCGCTTCAATGGCAGTTCCCTCTTGAAGCGCCACTGGGTGACCTGCATCTCCAGCCTCTCTAATACTCTGTATCAAAGGCAACTCTCCTAGAAAAGGGATTTTTGAATCTTCTGCTAAATGCTTTGCCCCTTGTTTTCCAAATATATAGTACTTATTATCTGGTAATTCTGCTGGTGTAAAGTAAGCCATATTTTCTATAATACCCAAAACAGGTACATCAATGCTCTCTTGTTGGAACATGGCAACACCTTTTTTGGCATCTGCCAAGGCTACTGCTTGAGGTGTACTCACAACTACAGCTCCTGTAATAGGCAAAGATTGCATGATGCTTAAATGAATATCTCCGGTACCTGGAGGTAAATCTAAAAGCATAAAATCAAGTTCTCCCCAAGCCGCATCAAAAATCAATTGGTTTAAGGCTTTTGAAGCCATAGGGCCTCTCCATATAACAGCCTGGTCTGGTTTGGTGAAAAATCCTATAGACAAAACCTTTACCCCATAATTCTCAACTGGTTTCATTTTGCTTTTTCCGTCCACGTTTATAGAAAGAGGTTTTTCATTGGCCAGATCAAACATTATTGGAATAGAAGGTCCATAAATATCTGCATCCAACACTCCTACTTTAAACCCCATTTTTGAAAGTGTGATCGCAAGATTTGCCGTTACTGTAGATTTACCAACACCCCCTTTACCAGAGGCAACAGCTATTATGTTTTTAATACCAGCAATTGGTTTTCCTTTAATAAGGTTTGGGTTAGAGGGTTTTGCAGGAGCCTGAACCGTAATATTTACTTGTACTTTTGCCCCCGAAGAAAGCTTTTCTTGTATGGTTTTTATAATATCTGCTTCTGCACGTTTTTTTATGTGCATTGCTGGAGTAGCCATTGTGAGATCTACAACAACCTCATCAGCAAATGTCATTACATTAGTAACAGCGCCGCTAGCTACCATATTCTCACCCTCTCCAGCTAGTGTAATAGTTTCAAGGGCTAAAAGTATATCACTTTTGTTAAATTTCATTATTGCTCTTTTTCGAGATTTAGATAGATTCTAAAGTACAAAGATACTCGAAAAACTAAAGAAAATATAGGGCAGCATAGAAATGATTTTAGTGGTAATCGCTGGTGTTTTTTAACCAAGATTTTTTTGAATAGTTTAGTTCTCTGGAGGTAGTTCTTGTTGTGGGTCCCAAAAATGAGCCTCTAGGTTTTGAATCTGAAAATCTATAACTTGAACCCCCTCTGATTCTAACAATTGCTGCATTAAACTAGTGCCTTGAAAATGGTGTTTACCGGTAAGCAGGCCTTTTTTATTCACCACACGATGGGCTGGAATTTCATGCTTTTTACTGGCGTTCATGGCCCATCCTACCATCCTAGCACTGCCCTTACTACCTAAGTAATTTGCAATAGCTCCATAGCTGGTGACCTTTGCATAAGGTATTTGAAGTACAACTTTATAGACTCTTTGAAAAAAAGAAAGCTGCTGCATTGTTATAAATCTTTAAAGATTTTAAAAGCGGTTATTAAAGAAATTAATGCGGTGACGGCGCCAATAATAAAATTCATATTTACCTTTAGTGGGGTATTTCTGGAGGAGTCTTTTCGTTTAAAAAAATGAATGTATAACCTCAGCATAATAAAAGTACCTATTCCAGATGCTAAAATAGCAGTTATTAATTCTGGGGTATCAAAAGAAAACCACCCAAAAGCAGAAAAAGTAACGCTAACATAGACCCAGTAAGGCAGGGGTAACACATTAAGAAAGGCAATAAATATACCTCCAAAAAAACGTTTCTTTTTCGATTTTCTAACCAAATTTTCAGGAATCGCTCTACGGGTATCTTTAGCTATAAAAAGGAAGTAAATAGTGATACATATGAAAATTCCAAGTGCAACTTGTTCTAGAGAAGCAATAACATCTGGATTTTTTTCCAGATATCTGGCAAACAATAGAGCAATGTAGGTTTGAAACATTACTGTAACACAGACACCTAGAGAGAAAAGGGTTGCATTTCTTCTGCCCTCTTTCATACTTATTTTAGCGGCAGACATATTGATGAGCCCTGGAGGAATTACTCCAATAAAAGCTGCTGAAAAAGCAATAATAAAGTTGAAAAGTATGGCCATTTGTACTACGTGAAGATACGGTATTTTTTATCAAGAAAACCCAAAACGTATGTAGGTGATTTTTTTACCCACTTCAAGATATTGACGTTCATAAAATGTTTGAATACCCACAACCGCATCTGGAGCATGCTCTCCAATACCATACACATCATGGTGTGCAAAATCTATTGGAAGTTTTAAACCCTGCAATAGCCCTAGAGTATAGCCGTGCATGTACTCACTATCTGTTTTAAGATGCATGACCCCTTCTGGTTTTAGAATTTTTTTGTACTTATTTAAAAAATCTTCATTGGTTAATCTATGCTTGGTGCGCTTGTATTTTATTTGTGGATCTGGAAAAGTTATCCAAATTTCGTCTACTTCGTTTTGAGCAAAAAGGCCATCTATAAGCTCTATTTGAGTTCTTAAAAAGCCCACATTATCTAAGCCCTCTTCAAGGGCGGTTTTAGCGCCTCTCCAAAAACGAGCCCCTTTAATATCTACTCCCAAAAAGTTTTTATTAGGATACATTTTGGCAAGATTGACAGTATACTCCCCTTTACCACAGCCCAACTCTAAGACAATGGGATTGTCATTTTTAAAAAAATCTTTGTTCCAATTTCCCTTTAAAAGAAGCCCATCAGATTCAGCCTCTGCCCTAGAGGGTTGCACAACATTAGAGAAAGTGTCATTCTCTCTAAATCGTTTTAATTTATTTTTACTACCCAAAATTTATTTTTTGGCAAAATTAAGAAAATATAACCCAGTGACAATTATTAATAATTTGTTTTGGCCTAATACCTAAACAATTTGAGGATTTAATTGCTTAGTTGCATTGTAAAGGAAAACTCAGATCCAATACCGTGTTGGCTTTCTACATATATATTTTCAAGATGAGCATCCATAATATGTTTTACTATAGAAAGCCCCAGGCCACTGCCACCCTCTTTTCTTGAGCCGCTTTTATCTACTCTGTAAAAACGTTCGAAAAGTCTAGGTAAGTGCTCTTTCTCAATACCTTCACCATTATCTGTAACCCTAATAATAACTTTGTTTTTCACAAGATGCTCTACACTAATCTCTGTAGTTCCCTCGTTTTTCCCATATTTTATTGAGTTTACAATTAAATTAGAGAGTACTTGTTGTATGCGCTCTTGATCGCCATAAACTTTAATACTCTCTTTATAGTGTTTATCAAATACTAGTGAGATGTTTTTCTTGCTCGCCTTCATCTCTAGTAAATCAAACACGTTTTTAACAAGTTTTATAATATTAAAATTTTCTTTTTCAAGAGTTAGGCCTCCAACTTCAAGCTGGGTAATCATATCAAGATCTTTGATAATATAAAGTAATCGCTCTACCCCTTTGTTGGCTCTTTTTAAATATTTTTTTCTAACTGCCTTATCTTTATAGGCACCATCAAGTAAGGTTAAAATATATCCTTGTACTGTAAACAAGGGTGTTTTAAGTTCATGAGAGACATTTCCTATAAATTCTTTGCGGTAATTTTCTCTTACTTTTAAGGTTTCAATTTCAATTTTTTTATTCTCTGCAAAACGACCCACCTCTTGAGTTAGGGTTTCCATGTCTGTAGAAATGCTCTTTTGACTAAAAGAGGTAGCATCTAAAAGAGAGATATCATCATACATGTTTTTAATTCTTTTGTAGATAAATCGCTCCAATCTGTATTGAATAAAACCAAAACAAACAACAAAAAAACTGGCTCCAAAAAAAAGAATATGCCATGGGTTAAACCCAGAGGTAACATACAAAAAAACACCTAGTATAAGCATCGAAATAACGCTAAGATAGGCTGCTGTGAGCAGTGCAAATTGATATGTTTTATTTAACTTTTTTAGCATTATTCTACAAACTTATACCCAACTCCTTTTATAGTTTTAAACTTTTGTTCTCCTATTTTTTCTCTTAATTTACGAATATGTACATCAATAGTTCTATCACCAACTACAACATCATTACCCCAAACACTATCTAAAATATCTTCTCTTTTAAACACCTTCCCTGGCTTTGAAGCGAGCAAAGACAGCAGTTCAAATTCTTTTCTGGGCAATACCATTTCTTGGGTATCTACAAGTATTTTATACTCCTCTCTGTTAATGGTTAGGTTGCCCAGTTCAAGTATTTGCTGGGCTTGTTCTTGAGATTTAAATCTGCGCAGCAAAGATTTTACCTTGCTAGTGAGTACCTTAGGTTTGATTGGTTTTGTGATGTAGTCATCTGCTCCGGCTTCAAAACCCGCAACTTGAGAATAATCCTCCCCACGGGCAGTAAGAAATGTGATAACGGTCTCAGATAACTCAGGAATCAACCGTAACTTTTCACAAGCTTCAATACCATCCATTTCTGGCATCATCACATCAAGTATAATGAGTTTAGGCTTGTGTTTTTTAGCTTTTTTAATGGCCTCTACTCCATTTTGGGCCGTGACCACAGTATACCCCTGTGCAGTTAAATTATACCCAATGATCTCTAGGATATCTAGCTCATCATCAACTAATAATATGGTAGTGTCTTTCTTTTTCATCTTTTAAAATGGTAGGCAGTATTTAATTACTGTAAAATTATCACTTTTTAAAGATATACACTTATTAGCTTATCAATATTAAGCTACCATTAAATAATTGTAATTATTTTTATCAAAGGGCTTTAAATGAGTATATTTATGCAAATTTTAAAACCTAACAACAATGAAAAAAATTACACTATTAGTTGCAATGCTATTTGCAACCCTTTCTATTGCTCAAACTATTAAAATCGTGGAGATTGATGCAGATCAAACCTCTACAGATGATATGGAATTTCTTGAGATTCTTACTGAGTCTTCAAACCAATCTTTAAGCGGTTACATTGTTGTTTTTTATAATGGTAACAGTGATCAAAGTTATAGAACTCTTGACCTTGCAGGATTTTCTTCTGACTCGAATGGATACTTCATTATTGGTAGTGATCTTTTTCCTGGGGCAGATATCATTATGGGACCAGATAACACTATTCAAAACGGAGCAGATGCAATTGCTATTTACTCAGCAGATGCAGCAAACTTTCCTGACGGAACTTCAGTGACTAGCAGTGGTCTTGTAGATGCAGTTGTATATGGAACAAGTGATGATGATGATTTAGAGCTTTTGGCTGGATTAAATCAAACCATGCAGTGGGATGAGAATCAAAACGGTTTGAAGGATGTTGAGTCTCTTCAATTTGATGCTTCAACAAATGGTTTTTGTGCAGGAACTCCTACTCCAAGAGCAGCAAACATAGACTGTTCTTCTGCGTGTCCAATAAGTCTTTTTGTTGCAAGTGTAACGTGTGATATGGTTACCTCTGGTGTAGACACCTACACAACAACTCTTGGATTTACAGGAGGTGGTACTGCAACTTACACCTTTTCAGCATCTGAAGGAAGTGTTAGTGGAGATGACCCATCATCAAGCGCAGCTGGAGAAATTACAATTACTGGTGTAAATGAAGGAGTTGATTTTACCTATAGCCTAGTAAGCGAAAATTGCGACATCTCAAACACTATTAACTCACCATCTTGTGAGCCAGGATCTACAGTAAATACAATTGCTGAATTAAGAGCGGGTACCATTGGTAATGATTATACACTAAACGGTGAGGCAGTTGTTACTTTTGTACAAAGTTTTAGAAATCAAAAATTTATTGAAGATGGTACTGCTGCAATTTTAATTGACGACAGTAACGCGATTATCACCTCTGCACTTGCTGCTGGTGATGGTATAACAGGACTTACAGGTACCCTAGATGAATTTGGAGGAATGATGCAGTTTAGACCAACAATGAGTGTTTCTGCTTCTTCTACTGGCAATGCAATTGTAGCGCAGTCTGTACTAGTATCAGATTTAAATGCAAATCCAAACAATTATGAGTCTGAGTATGTGCGCATCTTTGAATATGCAATTATTGACGCTGCGACAAACCCAACTTGGATTGTAGGATTAGAGTATCAAATGCTTACTCAAAGTGGAGATTATATCTTTAGAACCTCTTTCTATGATGCAGATTACATCGGTGCAGAAGTGCCAACAAGTAACACCACAGTAGTCTCTGGTATTATTACAGAGCGTAACGACGGCAGCTACTACATCACCGCAAGAAGTCTTTCTGATTTTGCTAATGACCTAGGAGCTAATGACAACGCTATAGAAGGTTTTGTGATGACGCCTAATCCTGCAAACACTTTTATCCAAGTAAAAGGCGCTAGCAATAGCCCAATGTCTATACAAATTTTTGACATCCTTGGAAAGCAAGTTCTTGCTCTAGAAAATGCAAACCGTGTAAACATCCAGAGCTTAACCTCTGGAATGTACATTGTAAAAGCGGTTCAAAATGGTGGGGTTGCAACTACAAAATTGATTGTACAATAAACGCTCATTTCATTGTATTTAAAGAGGCTGTCTTTGTTATAAGACAGCCTCTTTTTATTTTCATAAGCTTTATATAATATATCCTTTTGGTGATATTATTGTGTACTTTTGAAGGGTCACCTCGGAAATTTAAAATGCCTATCATACCTGTTTTCAACATACAAAGCCAAAAAGAATTTGAACAAAAGGCACTACAAGTTTTTAAATTTCAGTATGAGAACCTTACTATATACAAGACCTATTGTGATCTTTTAAAGGTGGACCCACACAAGGTTTTAAAAATTAGTGATATTCCATTTCTACCCATTACTTTTTTCAAGCAACAGCCAATTCTAGCAAACAATTGTGTAGTAGAAAAAATATTTACCAGCAGTGGCACAACATCAAACACAACCAGCAAACACTATGTGGCAGATTTAAAATTATATAAAACTAGTTTTACAACCGCTTTTAAACAACAATATGGTGCCATTGAAGACTACACCATACTTGCGCTTTTACCAAGCTATTTGGAGAGTGAAGGTTCATCACTAGTTTATATGGTAGATGCGCTTATTGCTATGAGCCAGCAGCCTAAAAGCGGGTTTTATCTAGACAATCTAGATGCATTAGCCAGTACCATAAAAGCGTTAGAGTTACAAAAGAAAAAAACACTACTGCTCGGGGTTTCCTATGCCCTTTTAGATCTTATAGAAGCGCACACTTTTAAGCTAAAGCACACTATTATTATGGAAACTGGCGGCATGAAAGGGCGCAGAAAAGAACTTATTAAAGAAAGCTTACACGAAAAACTCTCTAAAGGATTTGGAGTTAAAACAATACACAGTGAGTATGGCATGACAGAGTTACTCTCTCAGGCCTACTCAAAGGGGAATGGGATTTTTAAGTGCCCCCCTTGGATGAGGGTACTCACCAGAGATACCCAAGACCCAAGGGGGTGGGTAAGGGGTAAAACCGGTGGTATTAACGTAATAGATTTGGCCAATCAATACACCTGCTCCTTTATAGCAACTCAAGATCTTGGAAGAAGCAATAAAGATGGAAGTTTTGAAATTCTAGGCCGCTTTGACACAAGCGATGTTAGAGGGTGTAACTTAATGGTAGATTAAAATTAAAAAACATCCATTTTTTTAAAATGGATGTTTTTTATGTATGCGATTTCCCTTAGTAATCTACAAGGATTATTCGGCCAGAATGATAAACTTGTTTTTCTTACCCCGCTGCAGTAAAATAAACTTGCCATGAATTAAGTCTTTAGACTTAATAAGGTGTGCTTCCTTTACTTTAGTGAAATTTACAGAAACAGAATTTTCTTTTAATGCTCTTCTGGCTTCACCGTTAGATTTCAAAAAACCGGTTTTTTCTGCCAAGGCTGCAATAATATCTAAACCATTATCAAGTTCACTTTTAGCGATGGTAGCCATAGGCACTCCCTCAAAAATGCTTAAAAAAGTATCCTCATCAATGTTATTGATGTCTTGTGCTGCCGTCTTGCTAAATAAAATAGTAGAAGCCTGTATTGCTTTAGTACAAGCAGCGGTTCCATGCACTGTGGTGGTAACCTCTTGGGCTAATCTTTTTTGAAGTCCTTTGGTGTGTTCTTGCCCCTGATGCCCAGAGATAATATCTTCTATGGTTTGTTTGTCCAGAAAGGTAAATATTTTAATGTATTTGGCAGCATCTTGATCGCTAGTGTTTAACCAATATTGGTAAAACTTATAGGGAGAAGTTCTTTTAGGGTCTAGCCAAATATTTCCGCCCTCACTCTTACCAAATTTGCTCCCATCACTTTTTGTTATAAGGGGGCATGTTAAGGCATAGCCTTTACCAGATGCGATGCGTCTAATTAATTCTGTTCCTGTTGTAATGTTTCCCCACTGGTCACTTCCTCCCATTTGCAGGGTGCAATCATTGTTTTTATATAGATGCAAAAAATCATACCCTTGAACCATTTGATAAGTAAATTCTGTAAAAGACATCCCATCAGCATTTTCGCCGCTTAACCTGTTTTTGACAGAATCTTTTGCCATCATGTAGTTAACCGTAAGGTGCTTCCCTACATCACGAATAAAATCAAGGAAAGAAAAATCTTTCATCCAATGATAATTATTCACCATTACAGCTTGGTTTGCAGCTCCAGAACTAAAATCTAAAAACTGAGATAGTTGTTTACCTACACACTCCTGGTTGTGAGCAAGGGTTGCCTCATCTAGTAAATTACGTTCACTAGACTTCCCTGAAGGATCACCAATCATACCTGTTGCACCACCCACTAAAGCATAGGGTTTGTGCCCCGCTTTCTGGAAAAAAGACAACAACATTATTGGCACTAGATTACCGATGTGTAAAGAATCTGCGGTAGGATCAAAACCCACATAAGCGCTACGCATTGTCTCTAGTAAATGTTTTTGGGTGTCTGGCATTACATCGTGGAGCATTCCACGCCATTGTAATTCTTCAACAAAATCTGAAATATTCATGACTTTTAAATTTAAAACAAACTTACATAATTCATCTTTTTTTACCGCTTATAATAGCGTATTTTAGTGGGATGATTTTAGTTACAGGCGGTACGGGTTTGGTTGGTAGTCACCTGTTGTATTTTTTAGCAGCATCTGGCTCAAATGTGCGCGCTACTCATAGAAAATCGAGTGATCTCTCCAGGGTAGAAAAAGTATTTAACTATTATACAGATAAAAAAACCGCTAATACCCTTTTTAATACCATTGAGTGGGTGCAGGCAGATATTACAAATATTGCTGCCCTTACCCTTGCTTTTAAAAATTGCGAGTATGTCTATCATTGCGCTGCAATGATAGCCTTTGAACCAAAAAAATACGAGCTATTAAAAAAAGTAAATACCCAAGCCACAGCCAATATAGTGAATCTATCGCTGGCTCATGGAATTAAAAAATTATGTTATGTAAGCTCTATTGCAACCCTTGGAAACTCAGAGGATGGAAATAGTATTACTGAAGAAACACACTTTAATCAAGATGCAGCAAATAATGTATATAGCCTTACCAAATATGCTGCAGAAATGGAAGTTTGGCGAGCCGCACAAGAGGGGCTAGATACCGTTATTGTAAACCCAGGTGTTATTTTGGGGGCTGGCTCTTGGCATACTGGCAGTGGAGCTATTTTTAAATTAGCCAGTAAAGGAATGTCATACTTTACTGGCGGTAGCGTTGCAGTGGTTGATGTTAAAGATGTGGTACTGGCCATGCAAGAATTAATGAATAGTGCCCTTAAAAATGAACGATATATTTTGGTAGGAGCTACCTTGAGCTATAAAGAGTTTACCGAAAAATTAGCACTTGCCTTTGATAAAAAACCCCCTAGTAAAGAAATAGCTAGATGGAAATTACTTTTGATAAGTAGTCTTGAGGGGGTAGTAAGTAGTTTGTTTGGCACTAAAAGAAGACTCCTAAAGGCCAACGTAAAGAGTTTGTATACACGCACGAATTACAGCGCTCATAAAATTAAAAACGCCTTATCCTTTAACTTTACTGCTGTTTGTCAAACAATAACTCGTGTGGCCCAGCGGTATACATCTGAGCATAAATAGCTTATTGTAGAAGGGTTGTTGTTAGGGTTGTCGTGTCTTTTTTTTGTAGCGCTATCTCCAATAACTTGTTTATACTATCTCTTTTTATTTTTGGATATATGCTTTGTAGACTATCTAGGGTAGCCCCTTTAACACTGTCTTTTATTCTTTGTAGTTCTTTGGCTCTTTTGTATTGAGCATACAGGGTGTCTTTTTTTGTTTTTTCTATTTTTAACTTTTCTTGCACCTTTAAAAACAGCTTTTTGTATACCTCTAAATCTGAAGCGTAGTAAGCGTTACTTTGTGCAAACTGTAAACTATCTATACGATGCTTTGAGTATAATATAGAGTCTAGTAATACTCCTTTATTTACTATTATTCTATTATCTATACTCCTAGCAGCATTGATTGTATACGCATCTACTAAAACAGAAACCATGGTGTCTTGAGCAATTAAATTTACCGGTATCTGCGGCCGCTTCACATCTTGGCAAGCTGTTAAAACAAGCCCAAAAACAAATACGATTAAAAAAAGACGCCCCTTTTTTAATTGTACTTTGTGTTTATAAAGTAGCTTGTTTTTTAGTTTCATCTATTAAAAGTTAAACGCTCCCCTTTTGTAGTTTTTGTTATTTTTCCGTTTTCATATGCTAGGTGGCCATTAACAAAAGTATGTGTCACTCTAGCTCTAAAGGTGGTGCCTTCAAAGGGAGACCAACCACATTTATAAGCAATATTTTCTTTGGTAACCGTCCAGGGTGCATTTGGATTTATCAAAACCAAATCTGCTTTATAGCCTTTTCTGATATACCCTCGATCTTTTATTTCAAATAAGATAGCAGGATTATGGGCTACTTTTTCTACTAGTTTCTCTACTGTAATGTATCCCTTGCGTTGCATCTCAAAGAGCGCCTCTAATGCATGTTGCACCAGGGGTCCTCCAGAAGGAGCTTTGGTATATACATTGTCTTTTTCCTCTAGGGTATGTGGGGCATGATCTGTAGCAATCACATCGATGCGGCCTTCATTAAGAGCTTTCCAGAGCCCTTCTCTGTCTTTTTTTGTTTTAACCGCTGGGTTCCATTTTATTTTGGTTCCTTTTGAGGGGTAATCTTCATCAGTAAACCACAGGTGATGTACACAAACTTCTGCAGTTATCTTTTTGTCTTTTAGCGACTTTTTTTTGTCAAAAAGCTTGGTTTCTTTTGCTGTTGAAAGATGAAAAACATGCAGCCTCGCTCCTGTTTTTTTAGCCAGTGCAATGGCCTGAGAAGAGGAAATATAACAGGCCTGCTCACTGCGTATTTCTGGATGCTTTTCTATAGGAATAGCATCACCATAAATAGCGATTGCAGCTTCTAGGTTTTTTTTAATGGTGGCTTCGTCTTCACAATGAGTTGAGATGAGCAAATCTGTCTTGCTGAAAATTTCTTCTAAAACGGCTGGATTATCTACCAACATATTTCCTGTAGAACTACCTAAAAATAACTTAAGGCCAGCCACCTTGGTTTTATCTACTTTTAATATTTCAGATAAATTATCATTGGTGCCGCCAAACATAAAAGAGTAATTAGCGTGCGCATCTTTAGCTGCAATAGCAAATTTTTCTTCTAGTAAATCTATAGTAGTGGCTTGAGGGACCGTGTTTGGCATTTCAATAAAAGAAGTGATACCGCCTGCAACAGCTGCGCGAGATTCTGTTTTAATTGTTGCCTTATGAGTGAGTCCTGGCTCCCTGAAATGAACCTGATCGTCTATCATGCCAGGTATTAAATAAAATCCGTCTGCATCTATTACTTTGGTGTCTGCATTTTTCACGCTAATGGAAGGTGCAATCTCTGCAATACGATCTGCCTCAATAAGAACATCACCACTGGTAATGGTTCCTTCATTTACTATTTGAGCATTTTTAATTAAAACTGTGCGCATTATATTTCTAATATTTTAAATATACTTTTCAATTTCATGGCAAGAACTCCAAAGATAGCCTCAGAAATAATTCCTTTGCTCATTTTTGATGTACCCTTGGTTCTGTCTGTAAAAATTACAGGCACTTCTTTTATTTTAAATTTACTGAGATAGGTCTTAAACTTCATTTCTATTTGAAATGCATACCCAACAAACTTAATAGCGTCTAAATTTATGGCCTCTAAAACTTCACGTTTGTAACAAATAAAACCTGCAGTGGTGTCATCAATTTTCATGCCCGTTATCCAGCGAACATATTTTGAGGCTCCCCAAGATAACAGCACCCTATTCATCGGCCAATTTACAACGTTTACCCCCGTTACATACCGAGAGCCTATTGCCATATCGCAATTTTCAGTTTCACAGGCACTGTAAAGTCGAAGAAGATCCTTAGGATTGTGAGAAAAATCTGCATCCATTTCAAAGATAAAATCATACTGCTTTTTTAAGGCCCATTTAAATCCTGCAATGTATGCAGTCCCTAGGCCCAGCTTTGAAGTTCTCTTTAATAAAAAAAGTGTGTCGGGATATTCTTTAATTAATTTCTCAACCTCAGCAGCAGTGCCGTCTGGAGAATTGTCATCAACCACCAGGATATCAAAGTCTTGCTGCAACGAAATAATATCGCGCAACAAAAGTTCAATATTCTCAATCTCATTATAGGTTGGTATTACAACCAATGCGTTAGACATTTTCCTTGATTTAATATAACAAAGGTACTTTTTTTAAACCATATCTTACAGGTAAAAAAATGTAATTCCTGCCCCACACATCTTGTACAATATGTTATCTTTAACCTAAAAAATGCAGTGCAGTATCTAGATAGAATTTACACATCCCAAGACTGGATTACACTGCTTTTACTATGCTGTATTATCATCACAACGGTAGTAAAAATAGCATACCCTCTTAGGTTTCAAGAATTTTTAAAACTGCCTTTGAGCAATAAATACTTTTTTGTTTTTGGGAAAAATGACCCCATATACCATCTTTTTAATGTGCTATTATTTATCCCGCAAGCCATTTGTGTTGCCTTATTACTGTACAAGGTTATTGCTTGGCAACATCCAACAATGCTTTTAGACACCTCTTTTCTATTCATCAAAATTTTAGGGGGTTTTGTAGGATTTGTAGTCGCAAAAATTATCCTAGAAAAAACCATAGGAATCATCCTTAATATTGAAAATATCATACATCAATATGTATATCAAAAACTAAGTTATAGAAACCTAATGAGTGTTTTGTTTTTAATTATGCTCTTTATTGTGGCTTATATTACCCCAATTAATAAAGAAATAATGATTGTGTTTTGCCTTGTAACTTTAGTTATAAATGCAATTGCACTGTTTTACAGCTACAAAACAAACAGAAAATTAATAATAACGAACTTCTTTTATTTTATTTTGTATCTTTGCGCTCTGGAAATTTCGCCCTACATCATACTATACAAGGTATTTATGTAACTGATTGATTTTTAATAAAGTGTTGCTTATGAAAGTGAAAACTATTTTAGTTTCTCAACCTGAACCAAAGGTAGAAAACTCCCCTTATTTTGATCTTATCGATAGACAAAAAGTGAAAATAGATTTCATCCCTTTTATTCATGTAGAGGGTGTCTCTGGCAAACAAGTGCGGTCTCAAAAAGTTGATCTTGCTAGTTTTACCGCAATCATTTTAACATCTCGTAACGCTGTAGATCATTTCTTTAGAATTGCAGATGAACTTCGCTTTAAGGTGCCAGATACAATGAAGTACTTTTGCCAAAGCGAAGCTGTAGCGTATTATCTGCAAAAATATGTAGTGTACAGAAAACGCAAAATATATGTTGGTAAAAGAACATTTACAGAGCTGTCTCCACTGATAAAAAAATACAAAACAGAAACGTTTTTACTCCCCGCGAGCGATAAATTAAAACCAGAGGTTCCAAGAGTTTTAAATGACCTTAATGTAGATTGGACAGAATCTGTATTTTACAAAACCGTTGTTAGCGATCTTAGCGGTCTTAAAAATGTGTTTTATGACATTTTGGTTTTCTTTAGCCCAAGTGGTATCGAGTCACTTTTTGAGAACTTCCCAGATTTCAAACAAAACGATACTCGTATCGCCGTATTTGGCAACACAACGGTTAAAGCATCGCTAGAAAAAGGATTACGTGTAGATATTCAAGCCCCAACACCAGAGAATCCATCAATGACTATGGCTCTTGAAAAATACATTAAAGCACAGAATAAAAAATAGCACCATAAGGCTCATTTTTTGATATACCCTAAAAAAAAATCCGATATAGTTATATCGGATTTTTTTTATGCTCTTATCATTAGGTATTATCCTTTTGGCGGAGCTCCATCTAGTATTTCTTTGCTAGCATACTCCTCAAATTGTTTGAAGTTTGCTTTAAAAGAGGCAGCCAGTTTGTGGGCTGTTTCATAATATCCTTTGTCATTATTCCAAGTACCCCTTGGGCTCAACACCTCTGTGGGTACATTAGGACATACTCTTGGCTGGTTTAAACCAAAAACAGAATGAACGTGATAATTGTCTTTATTGGCCGCATCTAAAGAGCCGTCCATAGCCGCCGTTATCATGGCGCGCGTGTATTTTAATTTCATTCTAGTTCCAACTCCATAAGGACCGCCGGTCCAACCCGTGTTTACTAGCCAAACATTTACACCTGCTTTGGTCATCTTTTGACTTAACATTTCGGCATATTTTGTTGGATGTAAAGGCATAAATGGCGCTCCAAAACATGCCGAAAAACTTGGCTGAGGCTCTGTAACACCTGCCTCTGTTCCTGCCACCTTAGCTGTATAGCCGCTTATAAAATGATAGGCCGCTTGTCCTGGGGTTAACTTTGAAATTGGAGGCAACACACCAAAGGCATCTGCGGTTAAGAAAAATATATTTTTAGGATTTTCCCCTAAAGAAGGTTCTTGTATATTGTCAATGTGTGTTATTGGATAACTAACACGCGTGTTTTGAGTAATAGAAATGTTTGTATAATCTACGACGCCATGATCATCCATGATCACATTTTCTAGAATTGCTCCAGATTTGATTGCCTTAAAGATGTCTGGCTCATTTTCTTGGGAAAGATTAATCACCTTAGCATAACAACCACCTTCAAAATTAAAGACCGTGTTTTCTGCGGTCCAGCCATGCTCATCATCACCAATTAACTTTCTTTGAGGGTCAGCAGAGAGGGTTGTTTTTCCTGTACCAGACAAGCCAAAGAATATCGCCGTTTGGCCGTCCTCTCCTACATTTGCAGAACAGTGCATAGGAAGGGTGTTTTTATAAACTGGTAAGATGAAATTTAAAGCAGAAAAAATTCCCTTTTTAATTTCTCCTGTGTATCCAGTACCTCCTATTAAAGCTATTTTCTTCTCAAAGTTAAGTATAGCAAAATTGTGTTGACGTGTTCCATCAACAGCAGCATCTGCCATAAATCCTGGTGCATTTACAATCAACCATTCTGGATCAAACCCATCTAGCTCAGTGGCTGTTGGGCGTAAAAACATATTGTATGCAAACATGTTTGACCATGGATACTCATTAATTACCCGAATGTTTAATTTATATTGTGGATCTGCACAAGCATAACTATCACGAACATATACTTCTTTTTCAGAAAGATAGGTTGTTACCTTATCATACAGTGCATCAAATTTAGCTGCATCAAAAGGAATATTGATATCTCCCCACCACACTTTATCTTGTGTAACAGCATCTTTTACAATGAATCTGTCTAAGGGAGAACGACCGGTGAACTCACCAGTATTTACTGCAAGGGCTCCGTTATCTGCCTGTGCTGCCTGTCCTTTTTGTATTGAAATGTCATGAAGTTGATTGGCAGAAAGTTGATAGTTAACTTTTGCGTTTGTGATTCCGTATTGATCAATAGAAATCGTCTTTGTAGTTTGGTTACTAGCCGCCATACTTTTATTTAATTGTTGTGAAACAAAAATAATAAAACATCACAAAGCGGTAGGGGGTATATTCTCTTATTTATTCACCTTGGATGTTAATAAGTTATCATACAACAGATAAAAAAATCCAAAAGCTAGTGTCAAAATATCCTATTTCTTTTTAAAAACACTGTATGCCAATAGAGCCCATCCAAATATAAGTAGTAAGCCACCAATAGGAGTCACGGGTGCCAGAAAAGAAACAGAAAACGGCAACACACTTTTTAGGGCAAGGATATATAACGAACCGGAAAAAAAGAAGGTTCCAAAAATAAAAAGTTTAAAAACCCATTGAATTGTCTTTAAGCCCAAGGCTGGATTTAAACCCAAAACCAAAAGTGCCAGTGCATGATACATTTGATAGGTCACCCCCGTTTGAAAAACCGCAAGGGAATCTGGAGAAATCATAGATTTTAGCCCATGGGCGCCAAAAGCTCCCAATACAATTACAAGCATAGCTAAAAGGCTAGCAATTATGACTATATTTTTATGGTATTTTATCATAGTGTATGGTACAAATTTGTATTTTCGTCAATGTATTTACAGCACCATAAAGATACTTAAATCCAAATAGATGAGAAACATATTAATTATAGGCGCCGGCCGCTCTGCAACAAGTTTAATTAAGTACTTATTAGACAAAAGTGCTACAGAAAATTTATTCTTGACCATTGGAGATATCAATATTGAAAATGCTCAAAAACTCACCAGTGGTCACCCCAATGGCCGGGGTATTTTATTAGATGTCTTTGATGAGCAGCAGCGCAAGCAAGCTGTTAAAGACAGTGACATCGTAATTTCTATGCTTCCTGCTCGTTTTCATATAGAAGTTGCACGGGATTGTATTTCTTATGGAAAACACCTTGTTACAGCCTCTTATATTAGCGACCAAATGCAGGAGCTAGACCCAATGGCTAAAGAAAAAGGGCTTGTGTTTATGAACGAAATTGGGCTTGATCCAGGGATTGACCACATGAGCGCCATGCAAGTTATAGATAGTATAAAAGACAAAGGAGGCAAGATGCTCTTATTTGAAAGTTTTACAGGAGGATTGGTAGCCCCCCAGAGTGATACCAATTTATGGAACTATAAATTTACCTGGAATCCTAGAAATGTGGTATTGGCAGGTCAAGGAGGTGCTGCAGAGTTTATACAAGAAGGGAAATTTAAATACATACCCTACAACAGGCTCTTTAGAAGAACAGAATTTATTGAAGTTGAAGGCTATGGAAAGTTTGAAGTGTATGCCAATAGAAATAGTTTAAAATATCAAAGTATATACGGCCTTGAAGATATTCTTACCCTCTACAGAGGTACTATACGTAGGGTTGGGTTTAGTAAAGCTTGGAATATGTTTGTACATCTTGGTATGACAGATGACACCTACACCATTCCAAACTCAGAAAACCTAAGCTATCTTGAATTTGTAAATAGTTTTTTACCCTACTCTCCCACAGACAGTGTGGCGTTAAAACTAAGACACAGTCTTAAAATTGACCAGGACGATTTAATGTGGAATAAAATTGAAGATCTTGATATTTTAAACCCAACCAAGACTCTTGACATTAAAGATGCCACACCTGCACAAGGATTGCAAAAAATACTCATGGATAGCTGGACCTTGGCTCCTCAAGATAAGGACATGATTGTAATGTACCATAAATTTGGTTATGAGCTAGATGGTGAGAAATACCAAATAGATAGTAAAATGGTTGCCATTGGGGATGATCAAGATTATACCGCCATGGCAAAAACTGTTGGTTTGCCCGTTGCTATTGCGGCCCTTAGAATATTAAACAAAGAAATCACTACCCCTGGTGTACAATTACCACTAAACAAAGAGGTATATGAGCCCATTTTAAAAGAGTTGCAAGAATTTGGTATTCATTTTACAGAAACCAAAGTCCCGTATTTGGGCTACAACCCTTTCAATGTAGTTGGGTAAGGTTTTTTAAAGCATTAAAAAAAGGCTGTTTTAAATTTAAAACAGCCTTTTTTGATAATGTGACAAGATACTTTTTAAGGTTATCTTCTATTTAGAAACATCATTATAAAATACAGTAAGGTTGCCAAAGACCCTAATGCCGCTACAAGGTATGTTCTAGCCGCCCATTTTAAAGCATCTTTTGACCCCACTAATTCCTGTTGAGTAACTATTTTCTCTTTTTCTAACCAGGCCAAGGCGCGGTTACTTGCGTCATACTCTACGGGTAAAGTAATGATAGAAAAAGCAGTTGTTATTGCAAACAAAACAATCCCTAACAAAAATATATTAGTTCCAAAAATAGACCCGGTCCCAGAGAGTACCAGACCAATCATAATTACAATGTTTGACAACTTACTAGCAATACCAACGGCGGGCACAATTTTACTTCTAAGGGTGAGCCAGCTATAGGCTGTAGCGTGCTGCACAGCATGACCAACCTCATGGGCTGCAACAGCTGCAGCGGCTGCATTTCTTTGATTATATACAGATTGACTTAAATTTACCGTTTTGTTTTGTGGGTTATAATGATCTGTTAATTGACCGCTTACACTTATTACATCTACGTCTGTAATTGAATTATCGGCAAGCATTTTTTCGGCAATTTCTCTTCCACTCATGCCGTTTTTGAGCTGTATTTTAGAATAGTGTTTAAACTTGCTTTTTAATTTCTTGCTAATATAAGAACTCGCCAAAAAGATAAGTCCCGCAACGATATAATATCCCATCATAATAATTTGTAATTTTAGTTAACTCTTCTACTACAAAAAGCGTGCTGTTTTTTTTATCCTACAATATTAATAATCTTTCCAGGGACCACAATTACCTTTTTAGGTACACGCCCAGCTAGTTGCTGTATGGTTTTTGGGTTTGCCATCACGGCAGCCTGAATTTCCTGCTTTGACATATCTAAAGGAAGTTCCATTTTAAAACGCATTTTACCATTAAAGGAAATTGGATACTCTTTACTACTCTCTACCAAATGGCTTGCATCAAAGACTGGGAACAAAGCCTCAGAGATACTCTCCTGGTGTCCTAATTTATGCCACAACTCCTCTGCAATGTGAGGGGCATAGGGTGAAATTAAAACCGTTAAAGGTTCTAGAATATCTTTACTGTTGCACTTTTGAGCTGTAAGCTCATTTACAGCTATCATAAAAGTAGATACAGAGGTGTTAAAACTAAAGTTCTCTATGTCATCTTCTACCTTTTTTATGGTTTTATGCAATACCTTAAGAGCATCTTTACTTGCAGGAGTTTGTGAAACATTAAAAAGCTCATCTGGTCCTGTGTGGAACAAGCGCCACAATTTTTTCAAAAAACTATGCACCCCAGAAATACCTGCAGTACTCCAAGGTTTTGCTTGCTCTAGTGGCCCTAAAAACATCTCATACATACGCAAGGTATCTGCGCCATATTGACTGCAAATATCATCTGGATTTACCACATTGTATTTGGACTTAGACATTTTTTCAACCTCACGCCCCACTTTAAAACTACCGTCATCTTCTGTGACAAACTCGGCATTTTTAAACTCAACACGCCAGTTTTTAAAGGCCTGAATGTCTAGTTCATTAGAGGTGTTTACAAAAGCCACATCTGTGTGTATACCTTGGGTGGTATAGTCTTTGGTTTTACCTTTAGAAACAAATTTGTTTTCTCCAGCGACTCTATATGCAAAGGCACTCTCTCCCAAAATCATCCCTTGATTGATCATCTTTTGAAAAGGTTCTTTAACTGGTACGTGCTGTAAATCATATAAAAATTTTACCCAAAATCTGCTGTATAATAAATGACCTGTTGCGTGTTCACTACCGCCAATATACAAGTCAACATTTTGCCAATAATCTAGGGCCTTTTGGCTTGCAAAAACAGTATCTCTGTCTGCCTTTTCCATGTACCTAAAGAAATACCAGCTACTGCCTGCCCATCCTGGCATGGTGTTTAGCTCCAAAGGAAATATGTTTTGGTTATCTATAAGGGTATTACTTACCACGGCACATTTTTGAGTGTCCCAGGCCCAAGTATCTGCACGCCCTAGTGGCGGTTCTCCTGTTTCTGTGGGAAGGTATTTTTCAATTTTAGGAAGCTCGATAGGTAAGTGTTCTACCGCTATGGTGTGAGGTAAGCCATTTTTGTAATACACCGGGAAGGGCTCTCCCCAATAACGCTGTCTAGAAAACACCGCATCACGAAGCCTGTAATTTGTTTTGCCAGCACCCCCTGCTATTTTTTCTAACTCATAAATAGCAAGCTTTACTGCTTTTTTATAAGATAAGCCGTCTAAAAAATCACTGTTTGCAATCACAGCTGAGTCTTTATCACTAAAGGCACCCTCGCTGATATCTGCATTTTGAAAAACATTTGGGATAGGTAAATCAAAATGTTTGGCAAAATCATAATCTCGTTGATCTCCACAGGGTACTGCCATGACAGCTCCTGTTCCGTAGCCTGCCAAAACATAATCTCCAATCCAAATTTGGATAGGTTGTTTTGTAAATGGATGCTGTGCATATGCTCCTGTAAAGACTCCACTAATGGTTTTTACATCTGCCATACGCTCACGCTCACTTCTTTTTGCTGTGGCCATTATATAGGCATCTACAGCTTGTTTTTGACCTGGTGTTGTAACAGTGGCCACCAACTCATGCTCTGGAGCTAATGTCATAAAGCTTACGCCAAATATGGTGTCTGGACGTGTTGTAAACACTGGTATTTTTGCGTCGTGCCCTTCTACATTAAAAACAACTGTAGCTCCAACAGATTTGCCAATCCAATTGCGCTGTGTTTCTTTAATAGATTCACTCCACTGAACAGTATCCAAATCTTGCAATAAACGCTCTGCGTATGCAGAAATTCGCATACTCCATTGCTTCATTTTTTTGCGTACCACGGCATAACCGCCCCTTTCGCTTACTCCATTTACAATTTCATCATTGGCCAACACAGTACCTAGCTCAGCACACCAGTTTACCTCAGTCTGTGCCAAGTATGTTAACCTGTACCCTAAAAGAATTTGTTGTTGGGTTTGATAAGAGAAACCATCCCATTGGGTGGCCGAAAATACTTCAATCTGATCATCGCATACCGCAGCAACATTCCCGTTTCCTTCTTGTTTAAAAATGGCAACTAAGGAAGAAATACTACGCGCTTTATCGCTGGTTTTGCAATACCAGCTATCAAAGAGTTTGGTGAAAATCCATTGTGTCCATTTATAATACGCTGGAGATGAGGTACGCACCTCTCTACTCCAATCAAAAGAAAAACCAATGTTATCTAACTGTTTTCTATATCCTGTAATTTTGTTTGATTGATTGTCTACCCCGCCTTCTATATTTACCTGTGTGGTCTGAGCAGGATGTTGCCCAGTTTGAATGGCATACTGCTCTGCCGGCAAGCCAAAAGAATCATATCCCTGAGGGTGCAGTACATTAAATCCTTTATGGCGTTTGTAGCGCGCATAGACATCACTAGCAATATAGCCTAGAGGATGGCCAACATGCAATCCTGCACCAGAGGGGTAAGGAAACATATCTAGTACATAGTACTTTGGCTTATGGCTTTGATTAGGTGCATGAAAGGTTCCATTATCTGCCCAATGCTTTTGCCATTTAGCTTCAATTTCATTAAAATGATACTTACTCATTGATCCTGGGTTTATGATTAACAAATTTACATCTATTGTCCGAATTGCTCAAGATACCAAGCCCAAAACTTGAAATACAAATTCAAAGACAAGCATTGCTTAAAAACAGTAAACTCATACCCTGTGTTTCAATGAATTTCGTATTTTTACCGCACAACAAATACGTGCAATTCTAGTTATACCTCTATGGCATCCTCTTTTGAAACATTTCAGAAACGTAGATTAATCTCCTCTTATTTCTCGGTGGTATTGAGCATCTCTTTAGTATTGTTTTTACTAGGTCTTCTTGGTATTTTAGTGTTAAACAGCCAAAAGGTTGGTGACTATTTCAAGGAACAAATACCGCTTGTTGTATTTTTAAAAGACAGTGCCAAAGAAGCAGAAATAACTCAATTAAAACAAAGTCTAGCCCTAGCAGATTTCACAAAAGAAGCAATCTACGTCACAAAAGAGCAGGCGGCACAGCAGCACAGCGCCACTATTGGTGAGGATTTTATGGAGTACCTTGGTGATAATCCCCTGCAAAATAGTATTGATGTGCGTTTACTAGCAAAATTTGTTACACCACAAAAAATTGAAGTCATTGTAAGCCAACTTAAAAATAAAGATTTTGTAGATGATGTTGTCTATGATAAACCGCTAATAGAAAAACTTACAGATAATATTACCAAAATTAGTTTCTGGGTCATGGTTACTGCAGGGGTTTTCTTAATTATTGCCATACTACTAATTAACAGCTCCATACGGCTTTCTGTGTATTCGAAAAGATTTACCATAAAAACAATGCAAATGGTAGGAGCTACAAAACGCTTTATTAGACTGCCTTTTATTTTGAGGAGTTTACGTCTTGGTGTTATTGGAGCCTTTTTGGCTACTCTAGGTATGGCTGGGGTGATGTACTATAGTGACAAAAGCTTTCCAGATCTTGAACTATTGAGTGATAAAATAATGCTAGGGAGCTTGTTTGGGTTTGTATTTTTGATGGGGTTATTTATTTCCTGGGTTAGCACTTATTTTGCTACACAGCGCTTTTTAAACTTAAAAACAGATGAGCTATATTATTAAAGTTGTTGGAGTTATTTAATGTTTGTAGGTCTCGCTTTAAAAGCAACCATATTTCACAATTAGGTTAGGGTTATGAAATACTTTTCACAGAATTTTAATTCCCTACCTTTGTTACTAATTAAGACAACCTTTAAAAATTATCCTACTTTTTAGACACTATTATGGGAGAAAAAAAACGAAAACAAAGCGCCAAAGCGCATTTTATTTTTGAACGTAAAAATTATATTTTTATGGCCATAGGAGCCGGGCTAATTGCCTTGGGCTTTGTGTTAATGTCTGGAGGAGGGAGCAATGACCCTGCCCTATTTAATCCAGAAATTTACAACTGGAGACGCATCCGTCTTGCACCTGCACTTATTTTGATTGGCTTTGGAGTTGAGGTGTATGCCATTTTACTTGATACTAGAAAAAAGAAATAAATGGACGTATTAGATGCTATCATTCTTGGAGTAATCCAAGGCTTTACAGAGTTTTTACCAGTTTCTTCAAGTGGTCACCTAGAACTAGGAAAGGCTATTTTAGGAGACAACTCTATCCCTGAAGAAAGTCTTCTTTTTACTGTGATACTTCACTTTGCTACGGCATTAAGTACCATAGTAGTTTTTAGAAAAGACATTGTTGAAATTATTACTTCGCTATTAAAATTTTCCTGGAATGAAAACACACAATTTGTATCAAAAATTGTAATTTCTATGCTCCCTGCCGTGGTGGTAGGATTGCTTTTTGAAGAAGAATTAGAATCCTTTTTTGGAGGTAATATTGCCTTTGTTGGCGCTATGTTACTGGTTACTGCACTACTTTTATGGCTGGCAGATAGATCTAAAAATACCGGCAAAACAGTAACATTTAAAAATGCACTTATTATTGGGCTATCTCAGGCGGTAGCTATGTTACCTGGTATCTCTAGAAGTGGCGCTACCATCTCTACCTCTGTGCTTCTAGGTAATGACAAAAGCAAAGCGGCTCGTTTCTCTTTTTTAATGGTAATTCCGTTAATCTTCGGGAAAATTGCTAAAGATATATTGGGCGGAGAACTAACTACCCAGGCTACCAACTTTACCACACTAGGTATTGGTTTTATAGCGGCCTTTCTAAGTGGCCTGGTTGCTTGCACCTGGATGATTAAACTTGTGAAAAAAAGCAAACTTTCTTACTTTTCTATCTATTGTGTGATCGTTGGTCTGATTGCAATTGGTTTTGGTTTATATAGTTAACTATAACACATGAATCTAGACAAACTACAAAAACAAGATTACCAAACAGGACAAGTTCTTTTAATAGATAAACCGCTGGGTTGGACTTCTTTTCAAGTGGTAAACAAAGTAAGATGGCTCATACGTCAAGAATTTGATATCAAAAAAATAAAAGTAGGTCATGCCGGGACCCTAGATCCTTTGGCTAGTGGATTACTAATTCTGTGCACCGGTAAATTCACTAAACAAATACAAAGCTACCAAGCCCAGCACAAAGAGTATACGGGCACCATCACTCTTGGAGGGACAACACCAAGTTATGATTTGGAGACAGACATAGACCAAAAGTTTGCTACTACTGGTATTACAAAGGAAGCTATTAACAAGGCTCGTGAGCAATTTGTAGGTGATATAATGCAACAACCTCCTATTTTCTCTGCCTTAAAAAAAGAAGGAAAACGCTTATATGAATATGCCCGAGCTGGAGAAACGGTAGAGATCCCAAAACGGCCCGTACATATTTCTGCTTTTGAAATTACCCGTGTTGATCTCCCTGATGTGCATTTTAGAGTAGCCTGTAGCAAAGGGACTTACATACGGTCTTTGGCACATGATTTTGGAAAAGCACTAAACAATGGGGGGCATCTTTCTGCATTACGCCGCACAAAAATTGGCGAATTTGATGTTAAAAATGCACAAACCTTGGAGGCTGTAATTGCACATTTTAAGGGCGCTAAAGGGTCATAAAAACTAGGTTAACACCTGTGTAATATCCTCAATAATACTTTGGCCTTTATCTTTGGTGTACCACACTTGCAAATCTTTTTTAAACTCTGGGCTAAGGCTACCATTGGCAGCTTTATAATCGGTTACCATTTTTGTGGCAACACTAGGTCTTGGGCCCCATGTTCCAATAATATCTCCAGAGACCCCATCTACAGCAATCAACTTAGGGATTGCCATGGCATCGTTGGTTAAAAAATGTTCCATAAGTTGTTTGTGCTGATCTCGCAGCACTACTTTTAAGGTAAGATGTGGTATTAAAAGTGCTATTTTGTTAAGCACAGGCAAAGACTGTGCGGCATCACCACACCAGCTTTCTGTGAGTACAAGCCAAGTTACTTTCTTTTGATAATTAGAAAAAATAGTTTGGTGCCCTTCTGAAATTTTAGTGGTTTTATCCAAGCGTTTCATTCTTGCGTCATTTAGCTTGGTGTAATTAATTAGAGCATCTGCTTGATTTGTCCCTGTGGTGGTATTGGATCTAACGTGGTTAGACACTACTTCTCTATACTCTTTATAGGTATTACCTAATGCTAAGGCGTTTTTTATTAGTGCTTGTTTTGTATCCATCTATTTTTAATAAGTTTATAAGTAAACTATAGTTGTAAAAATACTGCCATTAGCAAATCAAAAAAAAAAATTAATACATTTTAACTAAAGTCTTTAAATAAGATTTCAGTATTACCAAAAATGTGTATTTTTAGGAATTACAAACTAAATTGAGCATGTAACCATCTCTTAACTAAAATTTTAAAATCATGAAAAAAAATTATTTTACAATCGCATTCGTTTTCTGCTTTGCTTTTATGGGTATTGCACAAAACACAGTAACGGTAGATGCAAGTGCAGAGCAACTTGGCTATGCAGCTGTCTTCAACTTCGATGGTAGTCTCGCCTTTGGACAACCTTGGGGAGTGCCAGAATTACAAACCATAGTAGATCCTGCAAATAATACTATGAGCTTGCATCCTAATTTCAACACCTACGGTGATAATCCAACTGATCCATTTTGGGTAAATCAAACATCGTTGCTTGGCGCTAAATTCATGCGCATGGAAACCTATGTTCAGAGCACCGAGTTAGTTGGTAGTCCACTTACCTTTGAAGGTACTGTACAGGAAAACACACTTCAAGATAGTGGATATGTTGTATTTAATGTAAATAATGGGCCGCTACTAGGCCAGCATCAATCAGTTCCTGCAGGTTTTGGAGGAGCATTTACAACTGATGGGGTAACTGAAGATTTAGTGCTTTTACTTGATGAGGAAAGTGATCCAGATCCCAACGATGGCTGTGAATCAGTTACTAATTCTGGTGATTTATCAGGAAAAATTGCACTAATTAGAAGAGGAACATGTGAATTTGGCTTTAAGGCATTGGTAGCACAAAATGCAGGAGCTATTGCTGTTGTGGTGATTAATAATGTTGAAGGTCCTCCTATTATAATGGCGGGTGGTGATTTTGGAGATCAGGTGACTATTCCTGCATTAATGATTTCTGATGTAACTGGTGCAGCGATTGTTGCAGAATTAGAAGCTGGCAATACAGTTAATTCAACAATGTTTTTTACAAATTATATTATGTATGCATTTATTAAGGTTTTTAATAGTGACTTTAGTGTTGTCAAAGATGTCTACGCATCTTTAGAAGAAGCTGGTACTGATTTCTCTTTTACTTTTGACGATATTGAGGATACAGATGCTTTTGTTCAATATGGTTTTGGAATTGCGGGAATAAATGCAAACCCTGCAGATGAGGCGACCTTAGGAAGTGTTGTTGTAACAAGCAATACGCTATCGGTTAGCGATTTTAATACTATTAATGTTTCGCTTTTTCCAAACCCAACCACTAATAATATAAGCATCCAGTCAGATAAGCAAATTACAGATGTTGCAATTTACAATACACTTGGACAAACTGTAAAGAATGCCTCTCCACAGGCAACTAACTTCTCTATAGAAACATCTAATTTAAATACGGGTGTTTATTTTGTAACCTTAAAAACAGATGCAGCTAGCAAAACAATAAAGTTTATCAAGCAATAAAATAATTGTATTGTATTTTAAAAAAGGTAATTGCTCAAATTTTTAGAGCAATTACCTTTTTTTTTATAAACCAATTTATATTTTTAGAATTACCTCTTTTGGAGGGTAAGGTATTTGTTGTTGGTAGTGTCTATATCTAAGGCTCGTAAGGTCTGTATGTATCTGTTTACATACATTTTAGGGGTAGAGGCATCTGCTTGTAATAATGCTTCAAGCCATTTTTTTGCAGTGAGATAATCATTTTTAAAATAATACCCGTCAGCTAATTTTTTATAAACAGCGGGAGTTCCGTAGCCGTCTTTTACATACTGCTCGTAGACTCTCATTAAATCAATATCTTTATTGACATCTATTTTTTCAACTTCGGTAGTTTGGGCTGTTATTGTGGTACTTAAAGAAAATAAAAACAGTAGGGCTACTAGTGTAAATGGCTTCATGTGGTTTATGGTAAAAGTTGGTTTCAACTAGATATATAATACTAGGGCGCCAAAAGCATTAAAAATTTGTTACTTAAAAACACGAAGGTGCTATAAGAGGGTTTTACAGCTTTATTATTTTCTTGGTAATGCTTCCAAAGGCCCCTGTAAAGGTCGCAAACAAAGCGCCTCTCCAACTATCTTGCAGCTCAAGGGTAAGAGTGCCGTTTGCTTGGGTTACTTGCCTGGTGTAAAGCTCTTGGCCAAGAATGTTAGTGATGGTTACCCTAAGGGGTCCCTCTACATCTTTAAATGTAAAACGAACACTCTCTCTAGCCGGGTTTGGAAAGGGACCGGTAATAGTATGTACTTTAAAATCTGCGGCGCCTAATTCACCCACTTGGATCGTCCAAAAACCCTCTGGGGCAACAATAGGTCTAGATAGGGTTTTTCCGGAGCTTGCCTGAGCCCATATGTAATACTCAACATTGCTTGTTTGCACAGTAATATCTGAACTCCAGATATCATTACTGGTCAAACTCATAGCTGCTTGTTGGTAGGTAGTAGTGCCCACTTCTCTGTAAAAAACAGAGGCGTTTGCTATACCGCTATTGTGTTTTATACTTGCCTCTATGGTAATGCTCGTGTTTTCTGGAGCTGATGGTATGGCTTGATGTACAATCCAAAGAGGGTCTGCAACACCAATTGAATGGGTAATGCAATGAATAGCGCCCAAAGAGGAAATTAAATTCTCACCTTGATTGTCTACATCAATACCCACTACATTGTATCCTGGCATTAAATCACGCCATTGAGCTAGCGCAGGATTGTCTACACTTGGCCGGTAGGTAGGTACTAATATTGTTTTATTTACAAACACTGCATTGGTATAGGTTCTGTAATATCCTCCATTGTCTGGGTAATTACCACTGGTACTTGGCGGGGCATCAATCCAGTTTACTTTGTAAGGTGTGCCGAAGCCGGAGACTTCATTGTCCAGGACCTCTTGAATATTTGCCTCTATCTGTGGGCCGTCTGCAACTCCTTGTGGATATCTACTCACCACAAGGGTTTGCTCATCGATAAGTTTCATGTGCATATCGATATGGTTGATTACATCATAGGGAAGGGCCTGCATTTTTATATAATTCTGGATCCCCATATAATCCTCCATGATTTGATCTATTTGGGCTTCTGTTTTTGCAGATACATTGTAGGGGTTTCCTGGCTCGTTTTCTTCTAATATTAGCTCAGAGGCAAAGGCATTTCCCAGCCCATCACTCATATAATTTCCACCTGTATTTACTAAATCATTAGGCGCCGTATCTGTTACATACAATGGAATATCTAAAAGCATTGCATGACCAAAGGGCACCGTGTCATCATTTGGCCTGGGTCTATTGTATATCCAATCTGTGAGTGCTCTGTCTCCAACCTGATTCTCATAAATGGTGTTTCCAGCATAATCACGTATCCAGATGCTATCCCAATCTCTGTCCATGAAAATAACATTGGTTAAATCTATTCCAGCATTGGTTAGTGTATTTGTGACAGCATTTTGGTTTTGAGTCGTGATAATAACCTTACATTCTTGAACTCCAGCAGCAACAATTTGAGTTAAAATACCATCATAGTTTGCCTGCCAGGTGATGACCAAATATTCTATTTCCTCCCACTCTGCAGCTGCCCTAACAGGAACACTTGGGGGTGGGGTCATGGTATATTTTGCGAACTGATAGTCTGAAATTATTTGCTTTTCAGTTTCAGTTAAACCCTTTGGTAATTGAGCGCTCACAATAGTGGTGATAAACAAAAGCAATAGGGCAACATACTTGTTTAAAAATATTTTCATGGGTAATTTTTTATAAAAGTCTGAAACTTTTGTGAATTTCAGTAGTAGTAAGGATATTTATGTGAGAATTAAAACTCTAAACTCACATTATTAACAAAGATAAGATAGAAATAACGCTCTATCAATCTCTCTGGCTCCTAAACTCTCCAGATGACTGGTATATACCTGACAATCTATTAGGGTGTAGTTTTGTGTAATACACCAAGCCACCAAATGAGCAAAAGCAATTTTTGAAGTGTCTGTCTTTTTACTAAACATACTCTCTCCACTAAACAGTTTATTTCCAGGCAAATCTATACCATACAGCCCTCCAACTAGTATATCGTTATCCCAAACTTCAATAGACATTGCGCTATTTTGACGGTGCAGTTCTAGATAGCTTTGTTTCATTTGCTGGCTTATCCAGGTGCCCTGTTGCCCGTCTCTTTGCACCTGGGCGCAGGCATCTATGACGTGCTCAAAAGCAGTATTAAAAGTGACCTTGTAAGGGCTTGTGCGAAGTGTTTTTTTAAGTGATTTTGAAAGTTTAAATTCTTTTGGAAATAACACCATTCTTGGATTTGGACTCCACCAAAGGATGGGCTCACCCTGAGAAAACCACGGGAATATACCTTTGCGGTACCCTAGCAATATGCGCTGTGGAGATAAATCACCTCCAAGCGCTACAACACCATTATGATCTGCGGTGGCAGGATCTGGAAACCAATGTGTATGATCAAGTACATGCATCATAATAGCAACAACCCTGCAATATAAACAACCGTGCCAAGAAGCATTAATAAAAGAGTATAGGGCAAAATCTCTCTTGCCTTTAATTTTGTGATTCCTAATAGGGGTAATGCCCAAAAAGGTTGCAGCATATTTGTGATTTGATCTCCGTAAGACAAAGCCATAATAGCTTTTGGCAAGCCAACACCTAATTTTAGAGCAGATTCTATCACAATAGGACCTTGTATGGCCCATTGCCCACCTCCACTTGGCACAAATATATTAACCAGCCCGGCGCTTATGAAAGTAAAAATTGGGAGGGTTTGAGTGGTAGAAATAGAAACAAAAAAGTCTGAAATATCAACAACCATCCCACTTTCTCTCATTATACCCATAATACCAAAATACAGCGGAAATTGAATTAAAATACCCGTTGCTCCTTTTATGGCCTCCTCTAGGGCGTTAAGGAAATTTTTAAAGTTTTTATGCAGTAAAAAAGCCAAGCCCAACATGAAAAAGTTCAACAAATTTGGAGTAATGGAGAGGGTCCCTAAAGCTCCCCAATACCTATAAAAGAATGCTGCCAAAACCAAAAGGCCAAAACCAATACCCAAGACATTAGATTGATCTAACTTTTCTGCACCCCTTAGGTGTGTTTTGTTTGAAACATCAGGGCTGTAAATTGGCAAATTGGTTGGTGTTGTAGGTGCTTTTTTTGCAATAAAAAATAACAGCGTTGGCACCAAGACAAGCAAAATCACAAATAAAGTTAAGTTAAAAGTGCTTAATACTGTTTGGTCAAAGGCAATGCTTTCTGGGAGTTGGGCCTTTAGATTTGCGTCACTAAGACTTGACATTATATCCTGTATATGGCCATTCTCTGCAACTTTTAATGGTGCAGAACCGCTAATGCCTCCATGCCAAATCATGAGCCCCACATATCCAGAGGCGCCCACCAAAGGATAATTAATTGAAAAGCCTCTATTTTGGGCAGATTCTGCAACTTTTCTGGCCAAAATTGCACCAAAAATGAGCCCTAAACCCCAATTAAAAAAAGAAACTATCATGGTGGTTACACTTACCAAAACAACAGCACTTGCCGTAGAATGAACAAATTGGGTGAGTTTTCCAATAAGGGTGTTTAACGGACTACTTAAAACCAAAATATGCCCTAACACTAAAATAAGCATCATTTGGTAGGCAAATACCAGTAAGGCATTGTTCCAAATTCCTTTTTCCCAATAAGATAAAATAGTTAAAAAATGATTGTTTTGGTTAACAGGGCTTGTAAAGAAAAAAGCCAATGAAATGGTGAGTAATGTTAACAATACTGCAATAGCAAAAGGAGATGGCAGTACTTTTTTAAATATATTTTCTATCGATCGTGTAATAGACATGCCGTAAAAATAAACAAATTTAACACCAACACTAGGTCCTTTTTTAGAACTTTTGCACATAAAAAAACGCCCAGAAGTTGATACCTCTGGGCGTTTAAAACATATACTTTTAGTCTTTAAAAAGGAAGATCGTCGTTGTCTTCCTGGTTTAAATCACTTGCAGGCTCAAATGCGTCTGCAGGAGGCATTGGAGGCATTGCAGGGGCTCCCGCTGCAGCCTGTGGGGCTCCTTCGATTCTCCAACCTTGTATAGAATTGAAATATTTTGTGACATTTGTTTTTGGATCTAACCACTCACGTCCTCTTAGGTTGATGCTTACTTTTACATCTTGTCCCGGTGCGTAGCTATTCAACAAATCTGTTTTGTCTTGTACAAACTCAATCATGATGTGTTGAGGGTACTGCTCTTCTGTGGTTATTACCAACTCTCTTTTTCTGAAACCGTTGCTGCCAAAAGTTTGAGTTTCTCCAACTAGTTTTACTTTTCCTTCTACTTCCATAATGTTACATTTCCATCATACGCTTTTATTTTTCACGTTAATGGCCATCTTTAAAAATTAATATATCGTTTTAAGTATTTGGTTTCCCTTCAGAAATAATTAGTTAATTTATTGTTTTATAAGCAGCTCCCAAGCACCTTGGGTATCATCCAAAGCTAAGCGTTTTTGAGCCTCTTGTGCCACCTGCTGTGTTACATGTACTATAGCCTGTGCGCCCTGTGGCAACACCTGAACATTTGCCAACATGGCAAGATCATTTCCTGTTAGAAACTTGCTTGTACAAACAACCTTTGGCAATTGGTCAAACCCAATACCAAGAGTAGATAGTGGCTTTGGAACTTCAAACATACCTTCTTTTGCTCTGCCATACCAATTACCGCCCATTCTTGAAACTGCATCCAATTTTACAGGATCTATGTTACCATTTGTATCCAAAATAGCTTCGTCGATATGCATTTTAAGCACTTCACAAATCACCAGGTTTCCTGCTCCCCCTTCTGTTCCTAAAGAGACTACTTCATTTACCTTGCACTCAAACTGTACTGGAGATTCAGCCACTCTAGGAGGCTTAATGGTTTGTGAGGCCAAGGGTGTTAACCCTGCTTTCTCAAACTCATTGACCCCTTTGCCATACTCTGTACTGGAGAGAGACATTTGTTGTACAATATCATAATTTACAATATTTATAACCACCTGTTTTACTTGCAATACATTTTCATAGGTGTGCTTTGTGGTGTTGTCACGACCGCGCCTTGCAGGAGAAAAAATCATGATAGGCGGGTTTGCGCTAAATACATTGAAAAAACTAAACGGCGAAAGATTCACGTTACCCATCGCATCTATAGTACTGGCAAAGGCAATAGGCCTTGGTGTTACCGCTCCTAACATGTAGCCGTGTAATGCGGCTGTACTTACTGCTTTTGGATCAATGGTTTTCATATATACAAAGATAGCAATTACAGTAGTGTGTAAAAATTTGGTTGTACAATAATATTAACATAATTACATTATATTTATCACAACTTAATGTAGTTCTTCATGCAGCAAAATACATCTATTGTTCGTTGGGTTTTTATAGCAGCTACCGCCATTGTTGTAGGGCTTATTATATGGAATACACTTTCTTTTTTTAAAGAATTAAAAGAAAATGAACGGCAAAAAATGCAAATTTTCGCAGAGGCATTTAAAGAAGTTTCTTCATCTACGATCCTTATAAACGCTAATATTAGTAAAATTTCAACAGAGGCAATACGGCTCAACAGTACAACGCCCATGATTAGCTTTAGTCATGCAGATAGTATCTATAACAGCAAAAACATTGATGAGCGTATTTTAAAATCTCCAAGCAAAAGAGATGCGCTTATTAAAGAATTTAAATCTGAATATAAGCCTCTTGAATTAAAATACGAGGGTAAAATATTTCAGACCGTATACTTTGGTAACTCTCCACTGATTAATAAATTAAAATACTACCCTGCGATACTCATAGTAATACTAATGCTTTTTGTTACTGTAATATACTACTTCAATGAAACGGCAAAATCTTCCATACAAAATAAACTATGGGCTGGTATGGCAAAAGAAACGGCGCATCAAATTGGAACACCTCTATCCTCCTTGGTTGGCTGGACAGAAATACTAAGAAGCGAGAACGTAAATCCAGAGTATATTCTTGAAATGGAAAAAGACATTAAACGCCTAGAGACCATAACAGATCGTTTTTCTAAAGTGGGCTCAAAACCAAAACTGGCCAAAGCAGATATTGTTTCAGAAACGATCTTAGCCTATGATTATTTAAAAAGTAGAAGTTCTAAACTTATACATTTTAAAATAAGCACGCCAACAAGCCCTATTTACGTAAAATTAAACTCCCAATTGTTTGGTTGGACAATTGAAAACCTAGTTAAAAATGGCATTGATGCCATGCGAGGAAAAGGAGACATAGAAGTGATTGTAGAAACAGGTCCTAAAAATGCACTCATTTACATCACAGATACCGGAAAAGGTATTCCAAAGAGGTATCACAAAAGAATCTTTACCACTGGCTTTACCTCAAAAAAAAGAGGGTGGGGCCTTGGGCTCTCCCTGGCAAAACGAATTGTTCATGAATACCACAATGGAAACATTAGAGTTTTAAAAAGCGTTCAAGATAAAGGGACTACCTTTGTAATCTCACTTCCGATTATAGATAACGCATGATCACCACCAACGCGCTTCACGCCGCCCGATTAAACAATAACTGCCCAGAATGTTTTGCAAATGACGGTCTTGAGTTTTCTTTTACTCAAGAGCAAATCACTAAAAAACTCTTTACCAGGGCAGAAAAAAATATTTCAGAAAAACTGTATTGTCATAGCTGTGAAAACACCATTTATCCCGTAAATTGGAATGAGGATATAGAACGGGTGTATAGATATCATAAAAAACAAGCAAAACCCAAGCAAACATCAGTTAAATTGACAAAACTTGGAAAAATAATTGCGCTAGGAATCTTACTTTTTATTAGCCTTGTTATAGTTGTATTTTACCAAATTCCAATAGCCTAAATAAGGTTGTTTGCAATCTTTTTAGCAAGGGCTTTAAACTCAGTATCACTTTGAGATACTTTGTGCTGAAACGTCATCTGTTTCATATCATTTAAGGGTATTAAATGCACATGTACGTGCGGCACTTCAAGGCCAATAACACTCATCCCTATTCGTTTGCAAGGCACTGTTTTTTCGAGGGCTACTGCTACCTCTCTACTAAATTTCATAAGGTCAAGGTATCGCTTTTCGGGCATGTCAAAAATCTTGTTGATTTCTTGCTTTGGAACGCATAGGGTATGTCCTTTTGCATTGGGGTTTATGTCTAAAAAGGCAATAAACAGATCGTTCTCTACTATTTTATAGCAAGGAATTTCTTTGTTGATTATATGAGTAAATATACTAGGCATTAATCTCTAGTGATTTCAATTACTTCAAACTTCATAACACCAGCAGGAACTACAACATCAGCAAGATCACCAACCTGACAGCCTAATAGCCCTTTACCAATTGGAGAATCTACAGAAATTTTACCTGTTTTTAAGTCTGCCTCACTCTGAGCCACCAATTTGTAGGTCATTTGCATGCCATTGGCCGTATTTTTAATTTTCACAGTTGAGTGTATGAGCACCTTAGTCATGTCTAGTTGAGACTCATCAATAACACGGGCATTTGCAACTACTTCTTCTAGTTTACTAATTCGCATTTCCAGCATTCCTTGCGCTTCTTTTGCTGCATCATACTCTGCATTTTCACTCAAATCTCCCTTGTCTCTAGCCTCACCAATATCATTAGAGGCTTTTGGGCGCTCCACATCCTTGAGCTGATTTAGCTCTTCTTTTAATTTTTTTAATCCCTCTAGGGTATAATAGGATACTTTACTCATTTGTAATAATTGTTAAATTAGGTTTTGCATAGCTAGGCATCATCTTCAGGCTATGTGTCAAAAAATCCTGCCAAATAGTTTTGATTTGCATCAATAAAGGCAGGAATAGAAAAATCCCATACAGGACGGGATTTGTGCAACAAAGATACTAAAAAATATTTGTTAGCTAATTTTTGTACTTTCGTGAGTCTAAAAATGGTATTGAAAATGAAAAATATTTGTATTGGTATTGGGTTGTTTTTCTTCTTATTAGGGTGTGGTACAGACGAAGATTCTTTGCGTCAATACAACCCTTATTTAATAAACCCTCAGGTTAACATTACCCTAAATCTAAACCTACCTCAATACAATGATCTTAATTTCCCTGGCGGGTCAGCGATAATTACCAGTCAAGGAATACGGGGTATCGTTGTCTACAGATTAAATGAGGATTTATTTACTGCCTTTGAACTCAGTGACCCAAACCACATCCCGAGTGATTGTTCTAGGATGACAATTAATGGCATTGAGGCTACTTGCCCTTGCCCAAATGAGGATAACACATACAATATTGTAACTGGAGAGCATAAAACGATGCCAGCGCTTTATCCTATGCTAGGGTATAGAATAGAGCGCGATGGAAACACCTTGAGAATAACAAATTAATTAATAATTACCTGTTTTACAATCTGTAGATTGTTTGAGGTAATTACTAAAAAGTACATTCCAGCAGTGAGATCACTGACATCTAAACTTTTGCTATTTATACGCTGAGTATTCACTTTTTTTCCAGACATATCAAGAAGCTGAAGGCTGCTTGGAGTTGTTTTTGTTTCTATATAAATAATATCACTACTAGGGTTTGGATACACGCTCACATTATCCTCAGTGTCACTGTTTTCTCCAACGGCTAATTCGCCCTGTTGATAAACTTTAACGTAATCTATTAGCATGCTAGCCTGGTCAAACCCAGAAGGTATATTTCCTGCAATACCTCCCATAGCCATGTTTAATAACACAAATTGATCCTCATAAAAAGGCCATGTGCTATCATCTTTTACAGCAGGATTATACGTGTAATACCCAACTCCATCCAATAAAAATGTTATTTGATCTGGAGACCAGTTTAGGGAGTATACATGAAAATCATTTTCAAGATCTGAGGCAATAGTACCACCTCCATTTGGATTGCCAGCATAACAGCAAGGCGTGTGTAAAGAACTCTTGATGTAGTTTATATCTTGGTTAGGAAATATCCCGTGTTCCATCATATCTATCTCACCACATGCAGGCCAACTCGTTGTTCCATATTGGGAATCCCAGTAGGCACCATTCTCATTTATATTCTTACCCAGTGTCCAAATAGCAGGCCAAGTACCAGCCCCTACAGGAATTTTAGCGCTAACATCTATCCTACCATAGGTAAATGCAAATTTAGCATTTAACCTAGCAGAGGTGTAATTTTTTGTCAGGCCTTGGTCTGTATAGGTCTCTTGTTTTGCCACAATATGTAATAGCCCTGAAGAATCCACAAAAGAGTTGTCTACACGGTTGGTATAATGCTGCTCTTCTCCATTTGCCCAACCAACACCTGGTATAATAACCTGTGTTTGATGATGCCATTTTGATGGGTTGACAATCCCTGGAGTTTCAAACTGGTCTTCCCAAACCAACTCAGTATATTCTACATCAACCTGAGGTATTTCTACCTCTGTAGAGCCATCATCAATATTATCGAGTAAATAGGTGCCACCAGAAAAGACGCCGCCATCAATAAAAATAACCAATCTACTATACTCTCCAGTTGCATTTATTGGGGTACCCCCATCGGTTAATACTGCCTGAGAAAAATCAAAAACAACATTATTGGTCCAGCCGCCGCCAGAGGGTATATTTTGAGTAACCTCAACATCAGGGTTCTGGCCATTCTCTAGTTTTATTAATACGGTATGCGCATTAGAATCAAAGCCATAAAAAGACAAAGAAATCGTGTTCTGAAAATCCAAATCAATAGCTCTTTGCAAATCAAGGTAAAAACCTTCCCAAATATTAGAACCACTGTTGCTAAACTGTCCTACATCATTGCTAGGGTCTTGGGGGTCTGTATTAAAAGAAAAACTACTACCCAAAAAAGAAGAAAAATTTTCTGAAGGGTCAGAAAAGTCTACGGGCATTTGCTGCCCGAAAGATAGGTGAGAAATAAATAAAAAGACTAAAACTAAATAAGTAGGTGTAGGTTTCATAAAGGGGAGTTTTAAAGTAACAAAGATAATGCATGTAACTAAATAGTTTTTATTATTTGACTATACAAAAGCTATACAAAAAGGTTTTATTAGTTTTTTATTAGGTGGGTCACTACAACACAGATTAATTGGCATTGTTTTTTAAAACAGAAAAAGATCCAAAAATAAAATTTATTCTTGGATCTTTAATTTGACTAGTTTTTAAAATACTAAAAACAGTAAGAAATCAATAATTACTCATACTCTGTTAATTAAAAGGTTAAAGTAGCGCCCAACAAAAAGTTGATTCCTGCTTGTGGGTAAAACCCAGCCCCTTCTATGGTGGTTACAGTTCCTGGTGTAGAGAAATCATCATCATAGGTATAAAAATATCCATTTGAAATATACTTGACATCAAAAATGTTATTCACCAACCCTTGCAACACCAAAGATTTTGCAAAAGACAGTTTTGTAATGGTGTAGTTTATAGAAAAATCATTTAAAAAATAGGCGTCTAGCTTAGATGTTTGGCTGTCAATATTACCCAGGTACTGCTGTCCAACATATTTTGAAAGCAATGCTACTTGAAGGTTTTTTGTAGGGCTGTACTCCACACTATTTCCTGCAATAAAGGAAGGAGAAAATGAAATATTGGTAGTGCCTAAATTTACTAACTCACCATCTCTAGAGGTTACAAAATCTTTATTTTTATTGCTACTCAAGGCTACATTAGGTCTTACATGTAATTGCTTTAAAACCTTAAAATCTGCCTCAACTTCAAGTCCTGCTCTGTAGCTATTACCACTAGTTTCTCTTATAAATCCTCCAGTATCATCAAGCTGGCCGGTGAGCACCAGTTGGTCTTTGTAGTCCATGAAGTAGAGGTTGGCACTTAAGGTGTTGTTTTTACCTGTAAAGCGCCATCCTAGCTCATAATCATCTAATATTTCTGGGGTAAAGACCCCTTGCTCAAAGTCACTGCGCCTAGGTTCTCTGCTTGCTCTACCATAAGAAACATATAATTGATTGCCCTGGTTTAAAGAGTACGTAGCGCCAAATTTTGGATTAAAAAATGCATACTGCTCATCTACTACCATATTCACTTTATCACTGGTTAAACCAGCAGTTTTATAATTTACAACACGCAGTTGCAAATCACCAAAGACAGACAAAGAGTTGTTTATCTTATAACTTGCCTTAGAAAATGTAGTAAACTCGTTCTTATCTCCCGTACCATCATAATAGCGATCTCCCAGATTGGCACCTGTAAAATTAGTTGCCCAAATTACCTCTCCAAAATGAAGCCCCTGATAATAGCTGTAGAAAACTCCTGTAGTAGTGTCCCAGTTTTCATCTTTATAATTTGCATTTGCGCTTAAGGCATAAAAATTATTCTCCAACCAACGACGCCTCACCAAATCAGATTCGGAAGTCGTCTCTCCGTCTATGGTAATGGGTAATAAACCATGAAAATCAAGATTTGCATCTTCTTTATATTCCTCATAAAACCCGCTTCCTTTTGTATAGTTAAGGGTAGCACTTGTGCTCCAATTATTGTTATAGCGCTCATTCCAGATAAGTTGGTAATGATCTTGGTCATAATCATCTACTTGATTTTGGTGAAAACGAACCGTTCCATCTTCGTCGGTATACATCCCTGCAGGGTTAAACGTAGGATTGGTTTCTACGGTTTGCTCATCTACTCCAAACCATGACTGGTAGGTGATCTCTCTACCTCCAAAAACGAGTGCTTTAATAAAAGTATTGTCTGTTTTATAGGACCCCTGTAAAAAATAAGATTTTAAATCGCTAGAGGCTCTATCTATATAGCCATCACTGCTAATATTTGAGACTCTTCCAGAGATTTCAACGCGGTCGTTTAACAAGCCGGTAGAAAACTTCACACTGTGCTTTCTGGTATCAAAAGAGCCGTAGCTATTTGCAATTTGAGCAAAACCTTCTTTACTGGAGCGGTCTGTCTCAATGTTTAAACTTGCACCAAAAGATCCAGACCCATTGGTAGAGGTACCAACACCTCTTTGTAGCTGTAGGCTTTCTATAGATGAGGCAAAATCCGGGAGGTTTACCCAAAAAGTACCTTGGCTTTCGCTATCGTTATAGGGTATCCCGTTGATGGTAACATTAACCCGAGTAGCATCACTCCCTCTAACCCTAATACCAGTATAACCAACTCCTGCACCAGCATCACTTGTGGTTACTACTCCTGGTAGATAATTAAGTAATACCGGAATGTCTTGTCCTAGATTTCGTTTGGCTAGATCCTGTTTTGTAAGGTTGCTGTGGGTAATTGGAGAATCTGCACCTACTCTCACACCATTGAGGTATACCTGTTCAAGGGCTTGAATTTTTGTAGTGTCTTGGAGTCTTTCTTGTGCCTGAAGGATTCCTGCACTGAGTAAAAAAATAAACGCATAATATTTCATTCGTACTGTTTTTTTGACGAATAAAAGGGGTAATTATTCTTATTAAATAATCATTTTTTGAATTAGCGCAATCAAGGACAATACAGAATGTTCTCGATAAAGTACATCTCGACCGCACTAAAAGCTTTCGTTTTATTCCTAAACAGCATTACCTGTTCTAGGTTCCATGGGTATAATCTCAGCCAATATAATGCGTATTATTTCAAAAAACAATTTTTGAAACTTACATCAATTAGCACCCCTTTGAGATGTGGTACAAAAATACTTTTATTTTCACTATTAAATAACAATTCCAATAAAATAAAATAAAATAAAATATTACTGCAAGGAGGGTGGTTTTCTATTTGCTTTTTTAAGCGCATTCTTTTTTTTGGACACAATGCGTTTTTCAATGGCATTTTTTGAAGGCCTTGATTTTTTTCTACTCTTGGCAACGCGGAGGCTTTTTTCAAGAAGCGTAAAAAGACGGGCTATTGCTAAGGCTTTATTTCTGTGTTGGCTCCTAGATTCGCTGCAGGTTATGGTGAGTATCCCGTCTTGAGAAATACGAGATTTTAATTTCTCAAGTAAGCGCTGTTTTTCTAAAGGGGTAAAGATCTGGGAGGAAGTAATAGTAAAACTAATAACTGCCTTACTAGCGGTTTTATTAACGTGTTGCCCACCAGGGCCGCTGCTTCTTACTGCTTTAAAGGAAATCTCTTTTAAAAGTTTTTCGCTGTCCATCAGGCGGTGGGTTGATGGGATGGATCTAATAAATCGTTTACATTCTTTACGGGGCTAAACGTTAAAAGTGGTACTTCTACAAAAATAGTATTCCAATGTGCCATGGCGCCATTCCATAAACCGGGGGCTTCCAAAGCTTTTATAGGAGTGCCTTCAACTGTTTTGTCTGAAATAAAACAAGCCAAAGGATCTACATAATGAGTTAGGTTGTATTTCTCTCCTCTAAAATCTCGTGTACCACATACCAAATCTACAGGATTAAAATGTGTAGCACCATTCACAATTGAGGCTTGCTTTGGGTCTGAAATATCTATTTGAGACAGCTCAACAATCTGAAGAGATAGTTGCCCTTCTTTGTTTTTTACCCAAAAAGGACCACCGCCTGAGGCTCCCGTATTTTTAACAACACCACACACCCTAATAGGTCTGTTTAAAACCTCTGCAATACCTGCCTTGGTCTGAGGTATTTCTTTAATCAGTAACTCTTTCCATAAAAAAGCTTTCATTTCGCTGAGCTTCTCTTGTGTGATTTGATCATTCACAATACTATCTAGATATCCAAATATTTTATGTTGTAGCTGTAAAAGTCTCCCGGCTAACATCTTTTTATTTAAAGCAACAGCATCAATGTGGTTCTCTACCGTAACATTGTCTATGTTTTTTATGAAAATAAGATCTGCATCTACATCGTTTAAGTTTTTGATAAGCGATCCATGGCCTGAAGGTCTAAAAACTAGATCTCCCTCTTTATTTTTAAAAGGTTTATTTTTTAAATCTACCGCAATGGTATCTGTACTTGAATCTTGGAAAGAATAGGAAATTCTTACCTCTACTTTGGTCTTTCTAATAATTCTATTTTTGACCCTCTCAAAGCTTTCTTTGAAAAGTTGTAAGTGCTCTTCAGAAAAGGTAAAATGCAAATGCGCTACCCCGTCTACTGCTGCATACTGTGTTGCCTCAAACAATTGTTCTTCAAATGCAGTTCTGGTATACTTTGCATATTTATGAAAAGGAATAAGGCCCTTAGGTAACCCTCCGTAATTAAGATGGTTTTTACCTAGCATTAAAGTTACAAAACTATTGATTCGATAGCCTTTTTTTGACTTCTTGTACTCTGGCCTATGGCTTCTAATTTCTTTTTGCACCAAAGAGGTGAAAGGAAAATACTTAATGTTGTCAATAAAGGTTTTTAACGAATCTAATGGATTTGACTTTAGGTAAGGTGTGAGTTTTTCTTGATCTGGATCATAGTTGTCCAAAAATGTGTGCAAAAACTTAAACATTCTTGTAGCTGCGCCGCTGGCGGGCACAAATTTTACAATATCCTTTTGCTCTTTTTGGGCATCATAATACCCAGCCAATTGTTTTTGAGTAGCCACGTCATACACCTGAACTCCATTATCAATACCTGCATGTCTTGTAATATGAGTAAATGGAGCGCCATCACGGAATATTTGAAGTTGTTTTTTAATCTCTTTCTCTGTGAGGCCGTGAGATAGTATTTGGTCAAGTTCTTGGGGTATGAACATCTATTACTTGTGTTTAATTAATGTATTTATAATATCAATAGAGTTGGCCAAACGCTCTTGTTTTGATCCTTCCAAAATAGTGTAAGGAGTCTTGTTTTTTATTAATTGTTGCTCAAAAATACGAAACATTTTGTCTCTATCATTAGGGCTGTCTCTTAAGTTATCTTTCTCCCAAGGTATGTCTACATTGGTAAGAAAATAATAATCATACTGGTGTAGTTGGCTTGCCTCTAAAATTTGAGCGGGGCACCACCCATTGTAATAATACTCGCAATAGGTTTTTATTTGCAACATGTTGGTGTCTAGTAAAAGCAGTTTTTCTGTCTGGCTAGCAAGTTTGTTTTCATCTGTGATATGTCCTCTGGCAATGGGAAGCAGGTCTTTTTTTTCTATGGTTTTTTTTGATTTTTGCCATTTTAATTCTAAATAGGTGCGCATGTATTCTGGCACCCACTTAGCATTAAAGTGTGCTGCCAGTTGTGTTGCTAGAGTTGTTTTCCCTGAAGATTCAGGACCAAACAACACAATCTTTAAGCAACTGCTTGGGTTTTGTTTAAGTGCTTTTTCCATGCTAAATAGCCATAAATAGCTATGATTGTTAATACAAAATATAGAATACTACTAAAAGTAAGGCCTTTGTAAAAATACAGCGGTACGGTAATAATATCTCCTATAATCCAATATATCCAGTTTTCAATTTTACGTTTTGCCATGAGCCACATTGCTACAAAAAAGATTCCTGTGGTTAATGTGTCAAGATACGAGCTCCAGTGATTAAACTTATCAAAAAAAGTATATACCAAAAACACAAAAACAACTGTTATAATAAAAATTCCTAAAGAAATTAAATGTTCCTTAGGGGAGGCGCGACTAATGGGTGTATCTGGAAGATCATCACCATTACGTGTCCAAATATACCAACCATATATACTCATAATGAAATAATATCCATTAATTAACATATCACCCAACAAGCCCCATTTTAATAACAGATACACAAAAATAGCGGTGCAAATCATCCCTGTAGGGAATACCAATACATTGTTTTTTTTAGCGTACACAACAGAGGCAACGGTAAAGAGTGCCGCTACCAATTCTAGCACAATATCTAAAGTGTGATAGCCGGCATATTGAGAAAAAAGAAAATCAAAAATTTGGCTCATAGTCACTTCTGTCTGATTTTACAATTTTAATATACATTAAGCCGCCTTCTACCCCTTGCAGGGCAGCCTTAATTTCTTTTTGCAACATACACATAACCTCATCATATGCTCCATAGACTTGAGTACTCAATGGGTTTTCTAAAACAGTAAACCCAGATGCTCTTAGCCTTTTAATAAAGGATATTATTTCGGGTTCATAGGAATCTTGTAACGGTGTAAAGGTAAGTTCTACTGAAATATGCATGACATTTAGATTATTGTTGTAAAGATAGTATTTTGGTATGGGCCATAAAAAATAATAAAATCAAAAAAAGGTGTAAAGTGCTTGAATAGTTTTTCTAAAAATTAATGATTAAACTTTAAGATGTGTTAAACTGCAATAGCATATACTAGTGTAAACCCTTCAAATTCTTGGAAGTATACATCGTAGGTTTCACTCCTGTTAGCTATGTGTATCTTAGCAAAGGTTGATGGGTCCTCTAGTCTAAAATCTTCAACAGAAATATGTTCTAGAAAACTAATCCCAGGATGGGCAAAGCTTTTGTAAACGGCCTCTTTGGTTCCCCAAACAATGGTAAGTTTCCGCATCATAGCGTCCTGGCTGGCTAAGGGGCTATACTCCTGTAGGGTTGTAAATTTATGTGCAATCTTTAAAATTTTAGGGCGCTGCTTTTCTATATCAATACCCACGGGATAATCACTAATAATAATTGCAGAAAAAATATAAGAATGGGAGATTGAAATATATGTTCCATCTGCCAGGTGAGGCTTGCCGTTTTGATCATAACTTAAATCAAAATCTGTATATCCAACATAGGCTAAAAGGTGGCGTATACTCATAAACCCGCGACGATGCAAATCACTTTTCATGCTATCAACACGTGCTTGGCAATGGGTTGTGAGTTGTATGTTTTTACTCAATACATCAAAGGGCTCTTCTATCTTCCAAATCAGCAGCTTAGTGGTGGGATTAAATGTTATAGTTTTGTAAAGAGGCATTAGACTTTGATTGGTTTTGTGTATTTTTACATTCGAAATTTTCAGTATAAATACCATTACAAAGTAATAAATATATTAATAAGTTCTCTGCCATGGTAGAGATAAAAAATTACATTTTTTATGTCAACAAACAAACTCCCCTATACACCCAATAAAGTAAAAGATATCTCCCTTGCAGATTGGGGCCGCAAAGAAATTATTCTAGCCGAAGCAGAAATGCCAGGGCTAATGGCTTTGCGAGAAGAGTATAAAGATGAGCAGCCTCTAAAAGGTGCTCGTATTGCAGGTTGCCTACACATGACAATTCAGACGGCTGTACTTATTGAAACGTTGCAAGCCCTTGGTGCAGAAGTTACCTGGAGCTCATGTAATATTTTCTCTACACAAGACCAAGCTGCTGCTGCTATCGCTGCTACAGGAACGGCTGTATATGCCTGGAAGGGTATGAACGAACAAGAGTTTGAGTGGTGTATCGAGCAAACGCTTTTCTTTGGAGAAGACAGAAAGCCACTGAACATGATTTTGGATGATGGTGGAGATTTAACAAACATGGTTCTTGACACTTACCCAGAACTAGCTGCTGGTATTAACGGTCTTTCTGAGGAAACTACAACAGGAGTGCACCGCCTGTATGAGCGTGTTAAAAACGCAACCCTTCCTATGCCTGCCATTAACATTAATGACAGTGTTACCAAATCTAAATTTGATAACAAATACGGTTGTAGAGAGAGTGCGGTAGATGCTGTACGTCGTGCTACAGATATAATGTTGGCTGGTAAAAGAGTTGTGGTTTGTGGATATGGTGATGTTGGTAAAGGTACTGCCGCTTCTTTTAAAGGAGCAGGATCTATTGTTACCGTTACCGAGATTGACCCAATCTGTGCCCTTCAAGCTGCCATGGACGGTTTTGAGGTAAAGAAACTAGAAACTGTAGTTGCAAATGCAGATATTGTTATTACAACAACAGGTAATAAAGCTATTGTCCGCCAGGAACACTTTCAAGAAATGAAAGATAAAACCATTGTATGTAACATTGGTCATTTTGATAATGAGATTGATGTGCCATGGCTTAACAACAACGCTGTTAAAGATGAGATAAAGCCACAGGTTGATAAATATACATTTAACTCAAAAGACATTATACTTCTTGCAGAAGGTCGTCTTGTAAATCTTGGTTGTGCAACAGGACATCCTAGTTTTGTAATGAGTAACTCATTTACAAACCAGACACTGGCGCAAATAGAATTATGGAACCACGCAGATACCTATGAAAACAAGGTATACATGTTACCAAAGCATCTTGATGAAAAAGTAGCGCGTTTACACTTAGCTAAAATTGGTGTAGAACTTACAGAGCTAAAACAAGACCAAGCAGAATATATTGGTGTTACCGTTGAGGGACCTTTCAAGCCAGAATATTACAGATACTAATTTGGAACCATAATTTGTTCGGAAATTTTAGAACTAAAAACCCTTGCAACTATTCTTGCAAGGGTTTTTTTATGAGGCTTTGTTTTCTAAAGATGTAACTCATCCACACGGGATCATTCTCTCCAGAGACTATCGCTTTTCTATCAACAAACTCCCAATGGTGTTGATTCATGTAGTTGAGTAATTGCGAGGTGCCTTTTAGTTTTTCTAAGGCTTTACTTGTAATTATTTTCCCTTCCAAAGAAGGTTGAGCTTCTACGCGTATGCGCTTTATTACTCCTCGATTATTGGCTTTCTGGACTACAATAACTTCTAAAAAATCATAGTATGTATGTTGTTGGGCTTGAGCCGAAGTGCCGGCAGTAAAAAGTATCGTTACAATTGTAAGTAGCAAAATATTGATCTTCATAGAAAGGTGTCTTTAAGGGTATAAGATATAATTTATTCCCTTTAAAAAAAGCCGCTCATAAAAAAAGCCTTAAATCATTTAATGATTTAAGGCTTTATAGTAAGGTAGACGATCTACTAAGCTTGTGCCACAGGGACGATGCTTACATATGATCTGTTGTCTTTCTTTTTAGTGAATTTCACAACACCATCCACTCTTGCGTGAAGGGTGTGGTCTTTTCCACCATATACATTCTCACCTGGGTGATGTGTATTACCTCTTTGTCTTACGATGATGTTCCCTGCAATGGCAGCTTGTCCACCAAATATCTTAACGCCTAGACGTTTTGATTCTGATTCTCTACCATTTTTAGAACTACCAACTCCTTTTTTATGTGCCATTTTGTTTGGTTTTAAAGATTAACTTAAAGCGGCAATTAACTCAGCTTTCTTCATAGAAGTATAGCCTGTAATTCCTTTTTGCTTTGCCATTGCTTTCAGCTCAGCAACCGTATTAGAGGAAACATCCTTAGATGCAGTTTCTTGCTTTTTAGCAGCAGGCTTTTCAGCTTTTGGTGCTGCAGCTTTTGCTTTTTTAGCAGGAGACGCTTTTTTTGCTCCAGAGGCTACAATACTTTCAATTACAATTTGTGTAAGAGATTGTCTGTGACCGTTCTTTACTCTGTATCCTTTTCTTCTTTTCTTCTTGAAAACAATAACTTTATCACCTTTAAGGTGCTTAATGATTTTTGCTCCTACTTGAGCTCCATCGATAGCCGGGGCGCCAACAGTAACTTTATCACCTTCACTTAGCATTAACACATTATCGAAAGAAACTGATGCTCCTTCTTCTGCTGCTAAACGATGTACAAAGACTTTTTGATCTTTTGCAACTTTAAATTGCTGCCCTGCTATTTCTACAATTGCGAACATAGCGTTTCGTTTATTTATTAATTAATAATTCCGCTTCATTTTAAAGCGGTTGCAAATATAATTGTAATTCCTCTAAAAACAAACACTTTATTTGCTAAAATTTCACTGCCAAATCTTACAAGACAAGACAATAGCAAAAAAATAACTTTTACCCTTTATCTTGGAGCTATAAATCATTTCCTATTAGTCAATAAAACCCCTAATAAAATAAAAGCGGTAGCCCCTGCTTGAAAAATTGTAAAGCGCTCTCCGTCTAGCAGGCCCCATAAAAGCGCAACAACAGGAATAGTGTATGTTACTGAGGTAGCAAATACGGGTGTACTTAATTGCACGAGTTTATTGAACACCACCTTAGCCACACCTGTACCAACAATTGACAAGATAACCAAATACCCCAAGGATATGTGCAAGGCCGTGTTGTCTATAAATTCTAGCTGGAAGAAACCAGAAAAAACAAGCACTAAAAAAGAAGGGATTAGCAGTATACTAAAGTTTCCTGCAGCAATAGCCATAGGCGGTATTTCTTGAAGATACCTCTTAATAATATTTACATTTAATGCATAACAAACAGAGGCCGCCAGAACCAAAGTACTGTACCAATAGTTTTGGTTAGGATTAACATCTGCCCCAGTCCATATAAGCAACAGGCTTCCTACAAGACCTATAATGACTCCAATTAATTGGTTTTTGGAGAACACAATCTTAAACAATACAGCCCCCAAGATTAAAGTAACAATAGGTGTGGTAGAGTTTAAAATTGAAGCCACAGCGCTGTCAATCTGGGTCTCTGCAAAGGCAAATAGAAATGCAGGAATAAAAGTACCTAGAAATCCAGATACAACGATCCATTTCCATTCGTGTTTTCGTATTTTTTTTAAAGACCTAAACCCAATAAGCAACAAAAAAATAGCTGCAAATAAAGTACGTAAAGCGCCCAACTGCAAAGGAGTTAAACCTACCAATGCCTTTTTAATCAATATAAAAGAACTCCCCCAAACCACAGAGAGAATTATTAAATACAACCATTTTTTATCTATCCCTTTCATAACAACAAAGGTGAGACTAAATATTGAGTTTTAGATATTAGGGAATTATAAATAAAACCTAAAAATAAGTCTTACTTCCACTCCAGAGTTTCCATAAGATGCATGATGTCTTCACGCAAATAAACAACCGCTGGGTAAATCGAGTCAAAGTTTGGTTTGACATCAAAATACAAGGACCCTGTAACAAAGTTTTGAAGACTGTCTGTTAGGTAAAAATGAGATTGAGATGCCGCATTTCCATTGATACTATAAAATACACCATAGGTATTATGGTCTTTATTTTCAAAAAGTTTTTCTGGAATACTTATGGCTATTCTATCATGATTATAAGCTAATTTTTGCGCATCATACAACAAGGAGTCTAAATTATTATTGCGCACTTTTTGATAGGTAATATATACCGCAGCTTTCATATCAGGGTAACTAAGTCTAACACCACAATTTCTTGTCTTTACAAGCGAGGCCTGGTTATTAACATCAAAATCATAGTCACAGTTAGTTTGTGATTTTTTATAAACTGCTCTTGGATAGTCAAGACGCAATTTTGCGTTTGGCTTAACAAGTACATCATCATTACATGCCACAACAAGCAAACAACATAAAAAGAGGATATAGTTTTTCATTAGGCTTTAGGAAGTATGGATAGTTTTATTTGTTTGATGCGTTTGTTTTCGAAGGCTTCAATAGTAAACAGATAGTCGTGATAGGTTAGCACGTCATTTTGTTTTGGAAAGCCTTTGGATATTTCCAATAAAAAACCAGCCAATGTTTCTGCTTCTCCTTTTTGATCTTCAAAAACAGTAAAATCTTCAAGACCAATTGCCTTATAGAAATCTTTTAAAGGTGTCTTGCCTTCAAAGACATAATTATTTTCGTCTAATTTAGAGAATATTAAATCTTGGTCATCAAACTCATCACTAATCTCCCCTACAATTTCTTCTATAATATCTTCAAGAGAAATAAGACCACTTGTACCTCCATACTCATCTACAACAATGGCTAAGTGCATTTTCATTTTCTTAAACTCATTTAATAAATCATCTAGTTTTTTGTTTTCTGGGACAAAATAAGGAGCTCTTATAAGGGAGTTCCAATCCAGAGTTTTGGCATCTATATGAGGAATTAAATCTTTTACATATAAAATTCCTGTAATGGTATCTACATTATCTTTATACACCGGAATACGCGAGTAGCCATTTTCTATAATTAAAGGCAAAATCTCATCATAGGGCAGCTCCTTGTCAAGGGCGAAGATATCCATCCTGTTTTTCATGACCTGTTTGGTGTCTGTTGTTCCAAAAGTGACAATACCCTGGAGTATCTTTTGCTCTTCGGTAGTGGTCTCTTTTTGATCTGTAAGCTCAAGAGCTTGTGATAATTGACCTACAGAAATGTTTGCTTTTTGTTTTCCAAATTTCTCTTGGATAGAAACCGTAATAGCCTGCATAGGAACGCTTAAAGGAGTACATAACACATCTAGCACCTTTAGAGGTAATGCCATAAAGGTTGCAAAACTAAGACTGTTTCTACTGGCATAAACCTTGGGTAAAATTTCACCAAAAAGTAAAATCAAGAACGTAACCACACCCACCTCTACCACAAAACGAATATTAACACCAAAATACACCTGGTTTAAACCCGCAAACCATATCTGCCCTAGGCTATCAAAGAGCAGTACAATAGCAATATTAATAAAGTTATTGGCCACTAGAATGGTTGCCAATAATTTCTTGGGTTTTTCTAATAGTAAGGAAACTGTTTTGGTTTTTCTTGAGGCTTTGCTCTCTGGTCCTATTTCAAAATCTGATGGGGTTAAAGAAAAAAATGCTACTTCTGCACCAGAGATAAGAGCAGAGAATAAAAGGAGTATTAAAAGCACAGCAATGCTCGCAATAAAAGGGCCATCTATAAGCGTTAAAAATAATAAACTGGGAGGTTCTATATCCAAAATAGTTGGGTTGGTTACTGCTTAAAAGGGCAAATCGTCCTCTTGACTCTGGGGAGCTTGCACGGGGGTACTCTCTGGAGCTTGAGCCGCTGGAGCTGCTGCTGGCTCTTGCGAGGTGCCGCCCTCTGCTTTGGGAGTTAAAAAGGTAAACTCTGTACACTGTATCTCTGTAGAGTAGCGGTCTAGCCCTTTTTCATCTTGCCACTTACGGGTTTTTAAACGTCCTTCTATATATACCTTGTCTCCTTTTTTGAGATACTTTTCACACACCTCAGCTGCTTTATTACGCACCACGATGTTGTGCCATTCTGTATTATTTACTCGCTCACCGGTAGAGCGGTTGGTGTAGGTCTCATTTGTAGCTAAAGGAAAACGGCCAATACTGTTTCCTCCTTCAAAATAATGCATTTTTACTTCATCACCTGTATGTCCTATCAACATTACTTTATTTATTGTGCCGCTCATGTGTTATTTGTTTTAAGTATTCAAAGGTACTTTTTGAAAACTAAATATAGGTAAAAAAACCATTTATTTAAAGCCCTCAAATTCTGAAATAAAGTTACTTATCAACACCGGCACTGCATAGGTGTCAATCTTATCTATGGGGAGTCCTTGGGGTAATTTACTTTTAGTTTGAGCAATCCAAAACCGCGTGTAAAGGTGCTGGTGAGAAAGCTTATGTATTACCGCTTTTTCTTTATAAAGTGTAAGGGTATCAATACCATATAATGCTGAAATCTGATTAAATTGTAATTCTTCCCGCAACTCAAACTCATCTACCACTTGTTGTGTCTCCACCAACGGGAACTCATATAATTGCTGCCAAATTCCTTTATCTGTACGCTGTTGCAATACGGTATTTTGGTCTTCAGAAAGTAGGACGATATAATTAAAATAACGCTTCTTTACTTTTAGTTTTTTCAATTTAACCGGAAGCACGCTTACTTGTTTGTTTTTATATGCATCACATTTGTATTGAAATAAACACTGTTCGCAGTTAGGGTTTTGAGGCACGCAAAAACGAGCTCCAAACTCCATCAAGGCCTGGTTATACGTTCCTGGCTGGGAAGTATCCAGTAATTGTTGCGCTAAGGCTTTAAAGTCTTTAACTCCTTGAGTGGTGTTAATAGGCGTAGAGATTCCAAAAATCCGTGATAATACCCGGTACACATTCCCATCGACCACAGCGTTGGGCAAATCAAAACAAATTGATCCAACAGCGCTGGCAGTGTAATCTCCAACACCTTTTAACTCAAGAAGTCCATTATAGGTTGCTGGAAATATTCCGTCCAACTCATTGGCTACATATTTGGCTGCTATGTGCAAGTTTCTTGCCCTTGAATAATACCCAAGGCCTTGCCATAGTTTTAACACCTTTGCTTGAGGGGCATCAGCAAGAGATTTCACATCCCCAAAAGCACTTGTAAATGCCAAATAATATGGGGTTCCTTGTGCCACACGAGTTTGTTGCAAAATGATTTCGGATAACCAAATAAAATAAGGGTCTTTAGTGCTTCTCCAGGGGAGATCCCGTTTGTTGTCTAAGTACCAATCAATGAGATTTTTAGCAAAAAAATCCAAAGTTTCTTTCATATCACAAAGGTAGCTTTTATGTAATTATATTTTAATGCATTACGTTTTGATATATTGATTTTAAAATTCTTATATTTGCCGTCTTGAAAATTTATTACTTACATAAAAAAAGAAACACATGACTAAAGCAGATATTGTAGCTAAAATTTCAGATAAACTAGGAATGGAAAAAGGAGATGTTCAAGCTACTGTAGAAACATTTATGAACGAGGTAAAAACTTCATTAGAAGGTGGAGACAATGTTTACCTTAGAGGTTTTGGAAGCTTTATTATCAAGACTAGAGCAGAAAAAACTGGACGTAATATTTCAAAAAATACTACGATTAAAATACCAGCACACAACATACCAGCTTTTAAGCCGGCAAAAGTATTTGTTGAGAGTGTAAAAACAAACGTTGAAGTAAAATAATATTAATTGCCTTATTTTTAGGGCTCCATAAAACTATCAAATATGCCAAGTGGTAAAAAAAGAAAAAGACATAAGATAGCTACGCACAAGCGTAAGAAGAGAAGTCGCTCTAACCGTCACAAGAAAAAGTAGTTATAAACTACTTTTCCTTTTAAGTACCTACAGGGTTTTCAATAATGTCCTGTAGTTAAGTTCTTTGAAAATGAAATACTAGTAGTATAAATTATCTTTTATTATACTAGCATTTCTTCGGGTTTTTTCTGATATTTAATGAAAATTAGACTTCAGAATTACAATAAAACCTGTGACAATTATTGTTTAATCCATCTGTTGGAGGCAAACGGCAATAGTGCCCTTGCCAATAGCGGATATAAATTAATGTAACGTGAACTACGAATTATTTATTAGATCCAGTTCACAAGAAGTTGATTTTGCTCTTTTAAAAGATGGAAGACTCATCGAGCTAAATAAAGAAGAAGAGGCAAACAATTTTGCAGTTGGAGATGTATTTCTCGCTAAAATTCGCAAAAGTATGCCAGGTCTTAACGCCGCATTTGTCAATGTTGGTTATGAAAAAGATGGTTTTTTACACTATCATGATCTAGGACCTAAAGTAGCTTCTTTGTTGAAGTTTGTAAAACGTGTAAGCACAGGTAAACTTAAAGAGTATTCTTTAAAAGATTTCCCATTTGAAAAAGAGATTGATAAAAATGGAGGCATTAACAGTGCCATTAAATCCAATCAATCTATTCTGGTACAAGTAGTAAAAGAACCCATTTCCACAAAAGGACCACGTATAAGCAGTGAGCTATCTATAGCTGGCCGTTATATTGTTTTGGTTCCTTTTTCTGATCGTATTTCTGTTTCTCAAAAAATAGAAAGTCGTGAAGAAAAAGACAGGTTAAAACGCTTAATTACAAGCATAAGACCTAAAGGATTTGGTGTTATTATACGCACAGTAGCAGAAGGCAAAAAAGTAGCAGAACTGGATAAAGACTTACAAAGTCTAGTAGATCGCTGGACGGCGATGTGCAAAAAGCTACAAGGTGCTCACCACCCAAGTAAGGTGCTAAGTGAGTTAAATAGGGGTGCCTCTATGATACGAGATGTCTTTAATGACCAATTCTCGGCCATTCATATTGATGATGAAACTCTATATTTACAAATAAAAGATTATGTGCAAGAAATTGCACCAGGTAAAGAAAGTATCGTTAAGTTTTATGATTCAAAAATACCTATGTATGAAAAACATGGTATTGAAAGACAAATTAAAACAAGCTTTGGTAGAACTGTTTCAAGCTCCAAAGGAACCTATTTGGTGATTGAACATACAGAAGCCATGCACGTTATAGACGTGAATAGTGGTAACCGTAGTACAAAAAGCAAAAACCAAGAAGAAACTGCCCTAGAGGTTAATATTATTGCTGCCAGTGAGGTAGCAAGACAATTACGTCTTAGGGATATGGGAGGAATTATTGTGGTAGACTTTATTGACATGGCAAATGCTGCCAATCGTAAAAAGCTGTTTGATCATCTTCGTGAGGAAATGAAAAATGACAGAGCAAAACACAAAATTCTACCTCCAAGTAAATTCGGGTTGATACAAATTACCCGCCAACGCGTTAGGCCAGAAATGAATATCAAAACCAGTGAACAAGCCCCAGGGGGTGAGATTGGTGAGATAGAAGCGCCGATTGTAGTGGTACAAAAGATTACCGAGGAGCTCAAAAGGCTTTTCAAAAAAGACTATAAGGATATAACATTAAGTACACATCCTTTTATAGCAGCCTTTTTAAAAGAAGGTTTTCCATCTATGCGCCATAAGTGGTTTGTGGAGCATAAAAAATGGGTGAAAATAGAACCAAGAGATGCTTACACGTATCTAGAATATCACTTCTTTGACAAGAACGGTGATAGACTAAAATAACCATAACCCTCCTTTGCTAGCAAAGGAGGGTTTTTTTTTGCTTTAAAAGTTTTCTTCTAGCTTTAAAAAAGAGATGTGGCAATCTTTTTAAGTGTATTTTTGAATCCCGCAATGAATTTCACTCACAAAACATATACCCTGCAGCAGGCAAAAAGAAGTATTGAAAAATACTGCGTCTACCAAGAGCGTTGCCATCAAGAAGTAAGTAAAAAGCTACGAGAGATGCGCATGATCCCGCAGGCCATAGACGAAATTATTGGACATTTACTACAGCATAATTTTTTAAATGAAACTAGGTTCGCTCAGGCCTTTGCTCGTGGAAAATTTAGACAAAAAAAATGGGGGAGAATTAGAATTACCCGAGAATTAAAAATGCGTAATATCTCTGCTTATAATCTCAAATTGGCCCTAAAAGAAATCCCAGAAAACGAATATCTAGATACTTTTGATACTTTATTTGAAAAAAGAGTTGCCCAACTCTCTGGAGAAACCGATGGACAAAAAAAGCGAAAAAAAATAGCAGATTACCTCCTGTATCGTGGGTGGGAATCTGCTATGATTTTTGAAAGGATTCGAGACCTTACAAAAAATTAATTATAAACTATTGTTTTGCCTTTGCTTTGGCAAGTTCGTTACGTTCTATTTTATGATCTGGACGGGTCCACTTTGGCTTTTCTACTTCAAAAATAGAATTAGCTCCCGCAAAGAAACACATTGCTTGTCCCTCACGAGACATTTTAAAGCTACGAACTTTTATTTATCATACTTGCTATAGCATAGCCTTGTATGTTGGAATGGTATTATGTTACAAACTTCTCAAATTTTATAAAAGCAATTAAAGTTAATTGATTTTTATCTAAATGTATAAGTAAGTCCAAACTCAAAATTACTCCTTGGCATAATTACGTTATCCTTTTCAAAATATTCTATGTCAAAAATATTATTAGCTAGTATAAATAAAGAAAATGATTTAATATCTGTAGCAATTTTTGCATCTACAATACTATAGGATTGTTGTGGCCTTTCTACATATTTATAAGTAATACTAGGCTTTATAATTTCAGCAATCGTAAAATCGAAAACTCCTGTAAAATGATTCTTTATCGAAGTGTCTATTAAATACCTAGAAGCGAAAACATTTGTATCATGATAATCGTCTTCCAAAAAAGTATAACCTAATTTCACTCTCTGAGAATTATTAAAAAGGATGAAATTATAAGCTGCGTTTAATTCAAGTCCAGATGTTGTCACCTCTCTTAGGTTTTGAGCCACAAAAATTGGACTTTCTTCTGTTTCCTTAATATAATCTATCAAATCCTTAGCTTCTCTTCTAAAAACCGCCCCAGTCAATTCTAATTTCTTGATGGTGTAATTTATTCCTAATTCTTCTGCAAGTGCTTTTTCAGGTTTTAACTCTGAATTACCTGATAGGAAATTTGGAATATTAGTATATAGTTCAGTATAAGTAGGTACTCTATAAGAATAGCCAATATTCCCATAAATTTTTAAATTATTGGAAAATGAATATCCAACATCCAATCCTGGAAATGCATAAAAATCAAAATCTGAATAATAACTCAACGAAACTCCGGGAGTGATATCTAATTTATTATTTATCAATAAAAGACGATGTTCTAAAAACATATTAACAACCGTTCTATTTTGATCTCCTAGGTTGTTACTTGATAAAGTAGTTTCAGAAAGATCTAATCCAATACCTGTAATTCCCAATGAGGATTTAAAAGAAGAATTTACTTCTGCTGTTATTTTATTGGTAATATTAAAGTTTCTGGAAAAGCTTGGATCGTCCCTCTTTAAAACAAACATATCTTGTCCTCTTTTCCAATATAATTTTGGTTTAAAGGTCCAATTGTTTTTGTTGATAGAAGTTGAAATCCCAACCAAACTTGTTTGAGTTTCCTCATATTCGTTATATATTGGATTGTTGGTATAAAAGTTACTTGCCCCAAATTTGCGATCAATGAATGTTGCAATTACATTAATAGGCTGATCATTGGTTTGAATACTGCTCTTTAAAAAATAATTAATATTTTCATAGTCCGTATTTTCACGATAACCCTGACTACCATTATATTCAAAATTCACCAAATGACTTGACTTTTCAAGGTTAGTTGCTGCAGTAAGCCCTAAATTTGATTTACCATATGAACCACTTCCTAGTTCCAATTTTAGTTGCTCCTTTACATTGCTTTTTGTTACAATATTGACCGCTCCAGAAAATGCATTTTGACCAAATATTCTTGCTGATGGCCCTTTAATTATTTCAATTCTTTCAATATTTTCTATAGGAATCATCATATTCATGGTATGGTGTCCAGTTTGTGGATCTTCCGTTTTAAAGCCATCGATCAGGATTAAAGTTTGATTGAATTGTCCACCACGAATGTAAATATCAGATTGCATACCATCAGTTCCTCTTCTTCTAATATCAATTCCTGCAACGCTCTGCAACAAATCAGTAACATTGGTTGCGGTACTGTTTTTAATATCTTCAGAAGTAATCACAGTAATGGTTCGAGAGTTTTCAGAAAATGGCAAATCTATTCTGCTGGAAGTAATTAATATTTCATCTAATTGTTCTTCAGAAGTAGTCTCTTGTGAGAGTGAAACCATTCCAAAAAATAAAGTAATAAACAAGAATTTATATTTTATTTTCATAGCTGTGTTATTAAAAAACAAAAGTAAAGTTATTTTTAAATATGCAATCTGTTTTTAACAAAAAGTATCGATGATAATTAATTTTTATAAGATAAAAACCAGCTTGATAAAATATTGAAAATGAGTTATTCCATATACGGCATGACTATCTCTTTTTAAGAAGTTTGATACCTCACCTAACGATTAAAAAGAATAAATTACCTTAAAAATCGTGATTAAAAAACAATCAATACATTTAAAATTGTAAAAAAAAATCCCAAATTAATAAAATTTGGGATTTTTTATATCGTAATAGCTTGTACTTAATCTGCAAGCACAATCACTTTATTGTTGTTCATCTCAACAGTACCTCCAGAAATCTCAAGAACCCATTTACCCTCTTGCTGGGTGAATTTATTTTCATATCCAGGAGTAATAGTTGGGCTTCCAGCAAACTTTACTTTTCCTTCACTCAAAAGAGATACAATAGCCGCATGATTATTCATCATCTGGAACTCACCATCCATTCCTGGAAGGGTAATGCTTTCTATTTCTCCGGCTACTAATGAAGCCTCTGGACTTACTATTTCTAAATACATACTATTGAATTACGAAACCCTAAATTAATTAGGCCTCTGTTAACATTTTTTCTCCCGCCTCGATTGCTTCTTCTATAGAACCTTTCAAGTTAAAAGCTGCTTCTGGAAGATGATCTAACTCACCATCCATAATCATGTTAAATCCTTTAATTGTTTCTTTAATATCTACAAGCACTCCTTTAAGACCAGTAAACTGCTCTGCTACATGGAAGGGTTGAGACAAGAAACGTTGTACACGACGTGCACGGTTTACTGCAAGTTTATCTTCCTCAGATAATTCTTCCATACCTAAAATGGCAATAATATCTTGTAACTCTTTGTAGCGTTGTAGTAGCATTTTTACTCTCTGTGCACAGTCATAGTGCTCATTACCTAAAATAGCTGCTGTTAAGATTCTTGAGGTAGAATCTAGTGGATCTACCGCTGGATAAATACCTAGCTCAGCAATTTTACGAGATAATACTGTGGTTGCATCTAAGTGAGCAAATGTTGTTGCTGGTGCTGGATCTGTTAAATCATCTGCAGGAACGTAAACCGCCTGTACAGATGTAATAGAACCCTTTTTAGTAGAAGTAATACGCTCTTGCATTGCTCCCATCTCAGTGGCTAATGTTGGTTGGTATCCTACCGCAGATGGCATACGACCTAAAAGGGCCGATACCTCAGAACCTGCTTGAGTAAATCTAAAGATATTATCTACAAAGAAAAGAACATCTTTTCCTTGACCATCTCCAGCTCCATCTCTAAAATACTCTGCAATGGTTAGTCCAGATAATGCAACACGTGCACGTGCTCCTGGTGGCTCATTCATTTGTCCAAAAACAAAAGTTGCTTTAGATTCTCTCATGGCCATGTTATCTACCTTAGATAAATCCCAACCACCTTCTTCCATAGAGTGCATGAAATCATCTCCGTATTTAATAATACCAGATTCAAGCATTTCTCTTAGAAGGTCATTTCCTTCACGGGTTCTTTCTCCTACTCCTGCGAATACAGAAAGACCACCATGTCCTTTTGCAATATTGTTAATCAACTCCTGGATAAGTACCGTTTTACCTACACCGGCACCACCAAAAAGACCAATTTTACCACCCTTTGCGTACGGCTCAATTAAATCAATTACTTTAATCCCTGTGAAAAGTACTTCAGAAGATGTTGAAAGATCTTCAAACTTAGGAGCATCTCTGTGAATTGGTAAACCATCTTTTCCTTCTTTAGGAAGTGCAGCCATACCATCAATAGGATCTCCAATTACGTTAAATAAACGACCATATATATCTGCCCCAATTGGCATCTGTATAGGTGCTCCTGTTGCTACAGCATCCACACCACGGCTCAAACCATCTGTACTATCCATAGAAATGGTACGTACTGTGTTTTCTCCCATGTGAGATTGTACTTCAAGAATTAACTTGTTTCCGTTATTATTTACTTCAAGACTATCATAAATCTTTGGAAGTTCTGAACCGCTTGCAAACTCTACATCTACAACAGGTCCAATAATCTGAGCAACTTTTCCTGTAACTTGTGACATTATTTTGGATTTCTGTTTTTACAATTGGTGCAAAATGCACCTTTTTTTAACGCTGCAAAGATAGTTTTTTCTAATGTAATATTACAAACTTGAAATGCACTTTTTTGAACTTATTTTGCACCCTAATAAAATAGAGGCTAGAAATTTACATCTCACATCTGTATTTTGGTAGCAATTGCAACTTTTGATATACAGGGAAATATATAATCTTAAATTTAAGTAAGGGGTTCACAGAAACTACGAACATTATTTTTAAAGAGTTTTAAAACTTGGTCCATAAGGACGCTATCTCTAGAAATTACCCTGCCATCTATCTCTACAATAGGCGTTAACTCTCCCATGGTACCAGTGGCAAAAACTCCCTCTGCGTTCATAAATTCGCTTAATGACAAGTCTGCCTCTATAAGCTGTATTCCATGGTCTTTGCAAAGCTGCATCACCGTATCTCTTGTAATTCCTGGAAGACAAGCGTTCGCAAAAGGGGTATACACCTTCCCTTGTTTTATCATAAAAACATTACTGCCGTTTAATTCTGCAACAAAGCCACGATCATCGAGCATAAGTCCTGCATCTTTACCTGCTACATTGGCTTGTATTTTTGCAATGATGTTATTGAGTAAATTGTTGTGGTGTATTTTACTATCCAAAAACTGTGGGGCATTTCTACGCTGGCTGGTACTTAGCACTGTAATGCCGCTATTGTTGTCATACACAAGTGGTTTCCACTCTGCCAATACAATTAAACAAGAGCCACTTTGGTTTAGCCTAGGGTCCATACCGCTAGTGATTTTTTCTCCCCTGGAAAGTGTAAGACGTATGTGGGTATTGTCATCCATGGCATTGGCATCAAGGGTTAGCTTAATGGCTTTTTTAATTTCTGCCTTAGAAGGTATATCTGTAAATGCTAATGTTTTTGCGCTTTGCTGTAAACGAGTTAAGTGTTTATCTAGACACACCACTCCCTGGGGATACACCCTGAGTCCTTCCCAGACAGCATCACCCCCTTGCACGGTGCTATCAAAAACAGACACTTTTGCCTGGTGGCGGGGGTACAATTTATCTTTTATATAGACCTGAATATGGTCATTTTTAGGGTTTGCTTTTTGTAACATTTAGTCGTTTTTTAGGATATGATTTTTTAAAATAGTATAATGAATTAGCGCCTGGTCTAACACACTTTGTAAGCTATCTGGCACCATATGGCTGTTTGTTTTTTGAATAGCAAAGCCTGTTGACTTATGCACATTACCATACCAATACTTGGCCCAAACGCCATCCTCTTGGATACCCCCTTTTTGCCAAGACAACATCTGTTTAGTAAAAGATATGCCTAGGGTCTTACAGATTTTCTGCAAATATTCTTCAGGGTTTTTTAGCAGCTGGTCACTATCTATAACTAGTGGAGTTTTGCCTTGGCTTTTTAAATATGTAAAGAGTTCTGCTGCTTTTTTTATGCCAATATCATCTAGAGTTGGATTTTTAATAACCTTAGAGAAGGAGGCCAATAACTTTTCTGGATGCCTGATAAGTATCACATTATTCCAAGGCAAAATATGGGTAGGCTCCTTAGATAGATAATGATGCGCCATGCCTTTTATAAAAACACATTGGTTTGTTGTTGATGCAGCACTTATTTGAGCCAACACCTGCTTTTTTGAACGGGGAAGCGCCTTTAAAATTTCTTTACTCCCTGGGTGTGTTACTTTTAAATTTGCATTGGCCAAATAATAGCCGTAAAAGGGCTCATCTAGCACCGTTATAGTTTTGTTTTGGGCAAAACTATACATAAGCGCCGTAGATAGATTTCTTGGTCCAGAAATAAGATTGATGATTTTCACTGGTTAAAAATAAGTTTTTTTAGACTAACTAATTAATTAAAATAGTTATGTATTGTTGAATTCTTACATATATGATTAAATTTGTGTCAAAACAATATAAAGTCAATACCCTATGGACGAGCTGCTAAGTCAATTTTCGATTTCAATAGACAACACCTTTTCGATTTCTAATTATATTATAAATATTGTGCTTTGCGCTAGTTTGCTTTTTGTGCTATCATTAGTGTATAGAAAGTTCGGAAACTCAATCTCTAATAGAGGACAATTAGCCAAGGTGTTAATTCTTGTTGGTCTTACAACGTTCATAATTATATCAATAGTTAAATCATCCCTGGCATTATCTCTGGGTCTTGTTGGAGCCTTATCTATTGTTAGGTTTAGAACAGCTATTAAAGAGCCTGAAGAGCTGGGCTACTTTTTTATTGCTATTGCCACAGGTTTAGGAATGGGTGCAAACCAATTACTCCCAACTATTATTGGGCTTGCCATGGTGATTTTAATTATTGTGCTTTTTAGAAAAAACATTTTTAAAGACACCCTAACTCAAAACCTGTTAATTACAACCCAAATTAAGCAAGAAAATCAAACCAACGCTACAGAAAAAATTGCTGAAATCATAAACCAACATGCTTCACAAGTGGAGGTGAAGCGAATTAATTATGCAGCACAAGAAATGGATTTAAACTTTTTAGTGAAAGTAACATCATTAGAAAAATTAAATACCATACAACACAACCTAAAAGAAATTGATAAGGATATGTCTATTACCTTTTTAGATAATACCATCTAAAAAAGCGCAAACATTGCACCTATGCAAATACAAACATCTTCGAACACAAAAACATATATACTCATTGCTTTTTCTTTAGCAATTGTTTTAATGTTGGGTTTTGTTTTTTCTATTGAAAACAAGCCAAAAAAAACCCAGCAGAAGGTCGCAAAACAAAATGACCGTAGCGTTATAAAAACAAGCTCTGTTGATATTGCAAACCTTATTAAATCTAACACCTCTTATTTGTACAAGGATGAAAACCTATTTGTTTTTGCTACCCAAGAAGGTATTGTGCCAAAAATAACCTTTGCCTACAAGGCGCCTCTCTCGTTTCGGGAAATAAATGACTTGGTGTATATCCATATCTTTTTAAATGATCCTAAAGTCATAAAGACTCCGTTTTACAACATGACCTTTAAGGCTCCTAAATTAACAGACACAATAAACGTAGATGGGCAACAATATGTGTTATTAACAAAGCCCTTACTATCATTGCCTTTTAAAGATGGTGTAATTCCGTTTAAAGAAATAAAACACATAAATCTAGGACGCTTTCACCGAAAAAAAGGTAGATCTCTAGATTTAAAACAACTACGCATAGACGAGAATAAAACTAAAAAAAGTATTACAAAAATTTTAGTTCCTCAAAACGCCAATAAACCAGATGCATCCGGCTTCAAGACTATTATTGCGTATGCTAAAGAATCTAAATTTAAAAAAATACGGTCAAAAAGAAACGAAGCCCTGCAAAAAGGAATCCTGCTCACTGAAGACAAGGATTTTATAAAAGGTGAAATACAATTAGATTCAGAAGATAGATTAAAAACAGCCTTTAGGCTCAAAGGAGATTGGATAGACCATCTAAATCGAGAAGAGCAATGGTCATACAGGTTTGTCATCAAAGATGATAAAACGCTTTTAGGTATGCGCAAGTTTTCCATTCAACACCCTGAAACAAGAAAATACCAATGGGAATGGCTTTTTAATAAAGTTATTAAAGATGAAGGAATTATTGGCCTACGCTATGATTTTGTCTATTTCAAACAATACATTGAAAACAAAAATGCGGTGGCTTATATAGATAATAAACTCATGGCCCTGGAAGAATCTTTTGATAAAATATTAATTGAGAACAATCAAAAAAGAGAAGGGATTATTATTGCTTTTGATGAGTCTATGCTTTGGAAAGATAAACAACACAATAGCTCCTTAGGTTTTGAACAATTTCCTTTAATTGGAAATCGTTCTTATATGCAATCAGCAAAAATAAAGGTATACAATGAAAACAAGGTTTTGACCAACCCAAAATTAAGAAAACAATTTATTGTTGCTAAAGAATTACTTGAAGGTTTAAAAAGTGGAGCCTATAAAATTTCTGAAGTGTTTGACATAGACAAACTAACGACCTATGTTGCTTTGTGTAATTTGTTTGGAGGAGATCATGGCCTTGTATGGCACAACCTAAGAATTTACTACAACCCTATCACAAATAAACTAGAACCTATTTCTTTTGACTCTGTGTCTGGAAATAAAATTGGTGAATTATTAAATTATCCATTCTCAGAAAATGACCCTGTTTACACAACAAAACTAGCAGAAAAACTTAAATTGATATCTAGCCAAGGCTACATTGATGAGGTTATCCGAACTCATGGAAATCGTCTAAATCAAATTACTGAGGCCTTTAAAGAGACCTATCCTCAATTTAATTTTGATATTAAAACCCTAGAATACAACAGCAATGTTATTAAAAAAATACTATTCCCAAGAGACTTTGTACTTGTTGATTTTATTGAAGTAAAAAACGATGCAATCTTTCTGGAGGTCAATAACCTAAACAACTTTTATGCTACTATAAATAGTCTTGAGGACTTGAAAGGCAAAAAATTAGATGTTTTAGAAAAAAACACAATCAAGCTTAAACCAAAGGAGAAAAAAATTATTAAGATTGATTTAGACAAATATTTTAACAACGCTTTTGTTTCAAAAAAAAACAAAAAAGGGGGCTTTACCTATCCTAAAGACATTGAAAAGCTAAGAATTACAGGTGAAATAGAAGGGATTGGATTTCAATATGTAACTCAAATTGGCAAGATAGCCACAAGTCAAAATCTAGATCAGAGCATTTCAACATATCGTGAAAAACAAAGAATTAATTATACAGATTTCGAGTTTGTTGAGGTACAAAAAAACAGCAATGCTGTCCTGTTTAAAAAAGGAAGTTACACACTCTCTCAGAGCATCAAAATACCTAAAGACAAAGTGGTGATAATTGCCCCTGGATTTAGACTAAACCTTACCGAAAATGCTTCTATAATTTCTCAAAGTACCCTCATAGCAAAAGGAACAAAACAAGAGCCTATTGCTTTTTTTTCTAACACAAGTACGGGAGGTGGCATTTTTGTAAACGATGCAAGATCTAGGTCTGAAATAGCCTATTGCACCTTTGATAATCTATCCAATCCAAACAATGAAATTTGGAGTGTATCTGGGGCAATAAATTTTAATGAAAGTGATGTTACAATTTCAAATTGTGTTTTTAAAAACAACCGTTGTGAAGATGGTCTTAATATAATTAGGTCTCAATTTACGATGAGCTCTACACGTTTTCAAGACACGTTCTCAGACTCTTTTGATGGAGATTTTGTGGCAGGAACAATAACTGATTGCCAATTTTATAACGCTGGAAACGATGCAATTGATGTTTCTGGATCTCAACTAACGCTGCGTGACGTGCTTATAAAAAACCCTTTAGACAAAGCAATAAGTGCAGGAGAGGCAAGTGTTATTTCCGGAGAATCTATTCAAGTATTTGACGGAGAAATAGGTATTGTCAGTAAAGACTTATCTAGAGTACTATTAAAAGACGTGCTCATAGAAAACACAAGATTAGGTTTTTCGTCTTTTCAGAAAAAATCTGAATACGGAAAAGCCTCCATTGATATCTCTGGTTTATCTCAAGTAAACAATGAAACTGATTTTTTAATTGAATCTGGCTGTAGGTTAACAATAGATAACAAAAAAATGCCTACAATTTCTAGCAAAGTAATTGAACAAATGTATGGAGCAGAATATGGGAAAAGCAGCAAGTAAACAAGAAGTCGTAAAGGATCAAAATTCACTTAGATTTGAGAGAAAATTTATCTACAAGGACACCCGGGCTGAAGACCTAATACAAACAGAAATTCTTACAAATCCTTTTTGTTTTAAAGAGGTGTATTACCGAAGAACCATAAACAACATTTACTTTGATGATCACGACCTCACATTTTACAAACAAAATGTCTCTGGTGATGGAGAGCGAGAAAAATATAGATTACGGTGGTATAACGATGTTTTTTCTGAAATAGTAAGCCCAACTTTTGAAATAAAAAAAAAGATGGGAGAAGTTGGAGATAAGTATTCTTTTAAAATGAAAGACACACAGTTTTCATTAAAAAAAAATAGCTTAAAAGAAATTCAAAAAACCCTTCAACAAACAATGGAGGATCAAAATAATCTTATTTTAGCAACAAAACTCAAGAGTACACAACCAGCTATCTTTAATAGCTATGAGCGCAGGTATTTTTTGTCTAATTGTAAGAAATATAGAATAACTATAGATTACAACATGTGCTTTTACAATCCAAATACCTTCAATTTTAGCACCAGTAAAATCACCACAGATGACATCGTTTTAGAGTTTAAATATGCACTCCCTCAAGACACACAAAGCAGAGAGGTTAGCCAGCACTTTAGTGCAAGATTATCAAAAAACTCGAAATATGTAACGGGTGTTGAGACTGTATATAATTAATTTAATACCATTATTACATGAGGATTTTATCATTTTGTATAGCGGGGTTTCTACTAGGTAGCTGCTCCAATGTAAAGGACATCTATGATACCCCAACTTTCTCAAAGAATAACATCCTGCAAGCGGTGATAGAAATACCGGCAGGAACAAATAAAAAAATTGAATACAACACTCGCTCCATGCAATTTGAGATTGACAAAAAAAATGGCGTAGATAGAATTATTGATTTTTTGCCTTATCCTGGAAATTACGGTTTTATTCCCTCAACCTATTCAGACCCAGATAAAGGAGGTGATGCAGATGCGCTAGATGTTCTTATCATTGCAGAAAACATGCCGACAGGGGCTATTGTAGAAATCTTACCCATTGGTATTTTAAAGCTTATTGACAACAAAGAATTAGATTATAAAATCATAGCTATTCCGGTAAGAAAAGAGCTTCAGGTTATGGATCCTAAAACTTTTGATGATTTTAACAAAAGATATCCCAAGGCTAAAGAGATGATACGCATGTGGTTTTCTAATTATGACCAAAAAGACAGCCTGTATGTTAAGGGTTGGGGTAACGAAAAAGAGGCTCTTGCTGAAATCAACAAAAGCCTCTATAGTAAAAATTAATTTTTGTTTTACTCCACGGTAACACTCTTGGCCAAATTTCTTGGCTGATCCACGTTTCTCTCTAGCATCACAGCAATGTGATAAGAGAGTAATTGCAGAGGTATCGTTGTTACTAAAGGCGTTAGTGTTTCTGGAGTTTTTGGAACCTCCATCACATAATCTGCTAGTTCTCTAACCACAGTATCTCCCTGGGTTACTACAGCAATTATCTTTCCTTTTCTTGCCTTAATCTCCTGAATGTTACTTACCACTTTATCGTAATGATTGCTATTTATGGCCACCACAACAATCGGCATTTGCTCATCAATCAGCGCAATAGGGCCATGCTTCATTTCTGCGGCTGGATACCCCTCTGCGTGTATGTAAGAAATCTCTTTTAATTTCAAGGCGCCCTCCAAAGCAACCGGGAAGTTGTAGCCTCTACCTAGGTATAAAAAGTTTGGAGCGTCTTTAAATACTTTTGCAATTTCTTTAATTTGGTCATTACTCTCCAGAGCCTTAGCAACATGGGCAGGAATGGTATCCAACTCCCTAAGGTGCATCATATAGTCTGAGGTAGAAATGGTGCCCTTTACCTGTGCCAATTTTAAAGCAATCATGGTAAGCACCGTAATTTGAGTGGTAAATGCCTTTGTGGATGCTACTCCAATTTCTGGACCTGCGTGGGTGTAGGTACCAGAGTGTGTTTCTCTAGATATGGTAGATCCAACAACATTACAAATACCATATACAAAAGCGCCCTTTTCTTTAGCTAATTTTATGGCGGCAAGTGTATCTGCGGTTTCTCCACTTTGAGAAATGGCAATAACAACATCTTTTTCTGTAATAACCGGGTTGCGGTATCTAAACTCACTTGCGTATTCTACCTCAACGGGTATACGTGCCCAATCTTCAAAAGTGTACTCTGCCACTAGGCCTGCATGCCAAGAAGTACCACAGGCTACAATAATTATTCTGTCTGCATTTACAAACTTAGGAATGTACTCCTCCAAGCCGCCTAGTTTAATGATTCCTTGGTCTGCAAGTAATCTACCCCTGAAGGTGTCTTTTATTACAGAAGGCTGCTCATAAATCTCTTTTAACATAAAGTGATCGTAGCCTCCTTTTTCTATTTGCTCAATATTTAATTTTAATTCCTGTACAAAAGGCTTGATCCTTTTATCATTCTTGATTTTTCTAATTCTAATCTCTCTTCCAAGACGAATAACAGCCATTTGCTCATCCTCTAGATAAATAGCATTATTAGTATATTCAATAAATGGAGAGGCGTCACTGGCTATAAAAAATTCATCATCACCAACACCAATAGCCAAAGGGCTTCCTAGCTTTGCAACCACAATTTCGTTGGGTTTGTTTTGGTCAAAAACAGCAATAGCATAGGCGCCAACAACTTGGTTTAATGCAATTTGTACCGCCTTACCAAGCTTAACATCTTGTTTCTTTTTTATTTCCTCAATAAGGTTTACAAGTACCTCTGTGTCTGTATCTGAATGAAACACATACCCTCTTTTGATTAATTCTTTTTTAATAGAAGAATAGTTCTCTATAATACCGTTGTGTATAATAACCAAATCACCACTGTTAGAATAGTGTGGGTGTGAGTTTACATCATTAGGGACCCCATGAGTTGCCCAGCGGGTATGCCCTATACCTAGGCTCCCTTTTGTGGTTATATCTTTGGCAACTTGAGCCTCAAGATCCACCACTTTTCCTTTGGTTTTGGCTAGCTGTATTTTAGAGCCGTCATATAGTGCAATTCCTGCACTATCATAACCTCTATACTCTAGACGCTTTAAACCGTTAATAATTATTGGGTATGCATCTCTATGGCCTATGTATCCAACTATTCCGCACATATGTTTTAATTTGAATCTGTATAATAAATTTGAAGCTTCAATCTTTTAGTAAGATCTGCAGAAGTATTTCCATGTAAAATGGTGCCTTGATCACTCATAACACTACTAGATGGAACCTGCTCGGTGTAATCTCTAGTAGGAGCATTGGTGTTTTGCACCTGCTGGAAATTTGGCACAGCAACGTTTTGTGAAACAATTACCCCTAGTTTTACATTGGTAGAATCTTGATGAATAAGGCTACTCAAGTGGTTTGTGATTCTAAGTTTGTAATAATCACCCTTGCCATCACTGTCTCTTACCAAGCGCCCTAAATGAGTTGTGTAGGCATCTACCTGCTCAGACTCTCCAGAGGTAGTGTCTAGGCTGTAATCTGTGAGCAACCTTCCGTTATCGATATCATATATAATCAATCTTTCAGGCTCTTGTGCGTCATCGGTAATGGCGTCTTTATCGACATAAAAAATAAGGTTTGCTTCATTGATAAGCCAATTGTTTTGACGTATTTCATCCAATTCATCGGCAACTCCATTGCCATCAGCATCATCACCAAATAAACTTACAACGGCTGCAATACCTTCTCCTCCTCTTACATATAATCTATCTTCTCCATTTTGTTGATCTTGGCTAAGTAACTCGCTTTGTATTTGACCATTTAACTCATTTTCAAATACATTTACATTAATGGCGTCAAAAAGCAAGGTAATTTTTTTCTCTTCTCTAGTTCTATTTCTTGTCCCTGGCTTGTCAAACTGAGATGTAAAATATATATCCAATTTAGCGGCGGTCATGTCAAACTTTAAAAGGTTTGTGTCTGTACCTTCTACTTCAAAAAATAGCCCTCTAAAGTATTCTCTAAAGTTGTTGTTGTTTAACAGCTCTGGAGTGCCTTCCATGTTCAATATCTTTTCTCTAAAAAACGCCTCAGGTAATTTAACGCGAATTCCAGGGGCTACAAAACTGTTCTCAGAGGTGCCCTCTCCAGCATCGTCTTGCTCAAATATAGTTTCTGTATAACTCTCTGTGGATGGTAAAAAATCTGTGAGAGAATAAATTAATTCTCCCTTAAAACTTTCAAATAAATCGTTTTGATTGCTGTAATAGCTTTGTATATCCTCAAACCCTGAATTTGGGTCAAAATCTCTCAAAAAATAATTTGACTCAAAAATAGAAATATTCATAGGAGTGTTTCCATAGATAGAATCTAGAACATAGCTCGACTCACCCAAATCATCTGTGATCTCTTCGCTAAAGTAAGGGATGTATAACACAACGCTGTCTAGCTGCGGCAAAAAGTTGATACTGGGATTTGGTGTTTCTAGTGCCACTTGGGCAAGTAAATTAACCTTAGACATCCCGTAGATAGGATCGTTGTAAAGCCCTAGTTGGTTTAACTGCAAACCATTGGTTTGTACCGCCTGCAATTTTTTACTGTAAGAACGTATTGTTCTGGTTATGTCTAGGGTTGCATTTACATCTTGATCTCCAATTACTTCAGAACCAATGGTTCCTATTTCTTCTTCACAAGAGGCCATTAATACAAAAGCACTCAATACTACCAAAAGTTTTGGTAATGCATTATTAATCTTCATACGCTATTTCTAAAAGTATATTACTGTTCTAATACTTTTGTTTGATAAAAATCTAAATATTCTCGTTCCATATCTTCCTTTTGTTGAAAAGCAAGTACTGGTTTATCTAATGCCGCTATGTAGGTCTGCAATTCTTCTGAAATATCTTCTGAACCAACAATAACCGCATCTGAGTTATTAATGGCTATTTTCATTACATTTTCAAAAGTAGGATCCTTTAAAGGAATTAAAGCCTCATCGTCAATAGCATCAAATTTGATTTTATTGGATACCTCAGCATTCAGCGTTCCGTTAAAACCTTGATTGTATACAGAGGTTACAATTTTACTGTTCTCAAACAAAGGCTCATTACCGTAATAATTTCTTAGATAAAGAGGTAAAAAAGAAGCTAACCATCCATGCACATGAATAATATCTGGAGACCAGTTTAATTTTTTTACAGTTTCAATAACACCCTTGGCAAAAAATATAGCGCGCTCATCATTGTCGTTGAAAAAGTTTCCTTCTTCATCTGCAAAGGTAGCCTTGCGCTTAAAATAATCTTCATTGTCTATAAAATAAACCTGCATGCGCTCTTTAGGAATAGAGGCCACCTTGATAATAAGGGGCATATCTAAATCATTGATAACAAGGTTCATCCCAGACAACCGAATCACTTCATGTAATTGGTGTCTTCTTTCGTTTATATTACCATAACGAGGCATAAATATTCGTATTTGACCACCGTTATTGTTTACCATTTTTGGAGCTTCAAAGGACATGGATGAAATCTCTGTTTCTGGCAGGTATGGTATCACTTCTGAGGAAACATACAATACTCTCTTATCTTTCATAAAATCTTTGCTTTTATGTACTATGTGTAAAACGCACAAAATTACGAAAATTTATGCAGACTTAGTTTCAATATCTTAATTTTGCTTTGAGTTTAAAAATCAACTATGGAAGTCTTTACAGAAAATAAAACGTTAACTACCGCATTAGATCCATACAGGAATTCTAAAAAAATTGGGCTTGTCCCTACCATGGGAGCCCTTCACAAAGGCCATTTATCTCTAGTTAGTCTAGCTTTAAAAGACAATGACCTTGTAGTGGTAAGCATTTTTGTAAATCCAACCCAGTTTAACAATCAAGGTGATCTGGTAAACTACCCCCGCACACTAGAGAAAGACGTTAGACTTTTAAAAACGTTACAGGCAAATGTAGTGGTCTATGCGCCAGAGGTTAAAGAGCTATATGGCCATAAAGCCATCTCTAAAAAATACAACTTTGGGGCTATTGCAAAAGAAATGGAGGGCAAACACAGACAAGGGCATTTTGATGGTGTGGGCACCGTTGTGGCATTACTTTTTAAAGCAGTACAACCCAACGCTGCCTATTTTGGAGAGAAGGATTTTCAGCAATTGCAAATTGTAAAAAAAATGACGGCCATAGAAAAATTGCCCGTTGAAATTATAGGCTGCCCTATTGTACGAGAACCTAGCCATCTTGCTATGAGCTCAAGAAATAAACGATTAAACCCCCAACAACTAGAAGCAGCTACTATTATTAATAAAAGTTTAAAATTAGCAGCGAAGCATTTTCAAGAAAAATCAATTTCGCAAATAAACACAATGGTTGCAGATTGTTTTAAAGATAGCAGCCTTAGCCTAGAATATTTTGAGATTGCAAATGAAAAAACATTAAAAACCGTGAGCCGTAAACGAAAAGGAGTTTCTTATCGTTGTTTTATTGCAGCTTTTGTGGGAGAGGTTCGTTTGATAGATAATCAGAAACTTAATTAATTTTCTTTCACTTAAGAATTCATGCATATTAATTTCATATATCTTTGCTAGTATGTTAATACACGTAGTAAAATCTAAAATTCACAGAGTAAAAGTAACAGGCGCAGAGCTCAATTATATTGGAAGCATCACCATAGATCAAGATTTACTTGATGCAGCCAATATTGTAGAGGGAGAAAAAGTGCAGGTGGTAAACAACAATAATGGAGAGCGACTAGAAACCTATGCGATACCTGGCCCAAGAGCAAGTGGAGAAATTACCCTTAACGGCGCAGCAGCAAGAAAAGTCTCAAAAGACGATATTTTAATATTAATTACCTACGCCATGCTTACTCAAGAAGAGGCAAAAACATTTAAGCCCGCTCTTGTGTTTCCTAACCAAGATAACTTACTTATTTAAATTGAAAAAAAGCCTGATAAAAATTCTAAAAATAGGGGTCCCAATCGCTTTTGGGGCATTCTTGATTTGGTATATCTACAACAAATTCACCCCTTTACAACTGCAGGAACTTTCAGGATATGTGAAAAATGCCAATTACTGGATAGTGGGGCTTTCTGTGGGGTTAAATCTTCTAAGCCACCTAGCAAGAGCGCACAGATGGTCTTTTATGTTAGAGCCCCTTGGTTATAAACCAAAACTAGCCAATAATTTCATGGCGGTTTCTGTTGCCTATCTGATGAATATATTTATTCCAAAAAGTGGAGAAGTTTCTAGGGGGATTGTACTAGATAAGTATGAGAAAATTCCTTTTTCTGCTGGTTTTGGAACCATCATCAGTGAGCGTATTGTAGATCTTATTTTTCTTGTTGTATTTATAGGTACCGCATTGGTGTTAAAATTTGATGTTCTCTCTGGGTACCTCTTTGATACAATTCCTGCCAGGATCATCCATACCCTGCTAATTGCCCTAACTGGCCTTGTTATTTTGGCGTATGTGTTTTTAAGATTTTCTAAATCAACCACAAATTCAAAAATTAAGTCTTTTTTACTGGATCTTAAAGATGGGGTGTTAAGTATTGTTACCATGAAAAAGAAAAAACTCTTTATAGGATACAGTTTTTTTATCTGGGGATTGTACCTACTCTCTTTTTATATAGCTACACAAGCCTTGGCAGAAACCTCAGACATAGGCTTTAGCACCATTATAATTGCCTTTGTAGTAGGTAGTTTCACCTTTGCGTTTACCAATAGTGGTTTTGGAACCTACCCAGCTGCAATAGCAGGTGTATTGGTGTTATTTAACGTCCCCTTTACTGTTGGTACAGCTTTTGGTTGGATAATTTGGACATCTGGCATCGCATCAATTATTGTTATTGGTGTGGGGTCAATGCTATTTTTACCCGTATACAATAAAAACAAATAATTGTTAGTTTTGGTAAGCGCAGCACCTTTTAAAATTTATTATCTTACAGCTTTCTTAAAATTTCAGACATGAAAAAAACAATCCTTCTTTTGGCTTTTTTAACGTTTAGTTTCCTTGCAAATGCGCAAGTAATCTATGAGGAATTTAACAGTGAAAGACTTCAAGAAACCAGACGGTTAAAAATTCAGCTCCCTCGTAATTACGACACAAACACAGATAAAGTATACCCGGTTATTATTGTTCTAGATGCAGACTATTTATTTGAGCCCGTTGCAGGAAATGTTGATTACTTTAGCTACTGGGAAGACATGCCTGAATCAATTATTGTTGGTGTCATGCAAGGTAGAACACGCTTTGATGATTGTAATTACGACCAAGGAAATTATCTGCCCTCAGAGAAAGGAGCAGATTTTTTTGAATTTCTTGGCCTAGAGCTGTTACCCTATATTGATGATAACTACCGTACCGCAAAATTTGTGGTGGGTGTTGGCCATGATTTTACGGCAAACTTTTTAAACTTTTACCTCTATAAAAGCCCTCCGCTTTTTAATGGCTACATTGTGCTAAGCCCAGAGCTATCTCCCAACACTACCACGCGTATGGCCAGCAGGATTCCAAAAATTACTACAGAGATTTTTTACTATTTGGCCACAGCAACAGATGATATTAAAGATTTAACCCAAGACGCAGAGGCATTAAACAACACCTTAAAATCAATAGATACTCCTTATTTTAATTACTACTATGATAATTTTCAGGGCGCAACCCATTACTCTTTGGTTGCCCGTGGTATCCCTGTAGCACTAGAAAAAATGTTTTCTATCTACCGCCCAATAAGCAGAGAAGAATACAACACGGTTTTACTCACCCTAAAGACCCCTATTAGCGAGTACCTGATTGATAAATACAACACCATTAAAGATCTTTTTGGTATTGATGATGTTATACGGGTTAATGACTATATAGCCACCACCAAAGCAGCCGAAAAACAAAAACAATGGGAGTCTCTCAAAGTTATTGCAGAAATGGCAAAAAAAGAGTACCCAGAAACCGTACTAGGGCCTTATTATTTGGGTCGTTATTATGAAGAGGTAGGACAGCCTAAAAAAGCAATGCGGGTTTTCCAGGCAGCCTTTGACAAAGAAGAGGTTGGGTTTATAACCCTAGATGTAATGTTAGACAAGGCAGACCAAATCAAAGAGGATTTTGGTTATTAAAAAACTGTCTTAATTGTTAACTACTTTATGGATGTTATAAATCAAATCTCAAGATAATCACTATTTTTATGGCTACCAATGGCTAAAACAAAAACTACTTTTTTCTGTCAAAATTGCGGGGCTCAATCTGCCAAGTGGCAAGGGCAATGCACCTCTTGTAAACAATGGAACACCATTGCAGAAGAGGTCATTCAAAAAGCAGAAAAAGCAACCTGGGATATTTCACAAACAAACACATCCCCTACAACAAGAGCCTCTAAGGCTCAAAAACTTTCAGAAATATCTACTAGTGCAGAGGCGCGAATAAACACTCAAAACAAGGAGTTAAACCGCGTGTTGGGAGGCGGGCTTGTACCTGGTAGCCTCACCCTTTTAGGAGGAGAGCCCGGAATAGGAAAAAGCACCTTGATGCTGCAAATAGCCCTTGAACTTCCTTATAAAACATTGTATGTCTCTGGAGAGGAAAGTGCGCAGCAAATTAAAATGCGCGCCCAAAGAATACACCCAAACAGTGAGCACTGTTATATTTTAACAGAAACAAAAACACAGCATATTTTTCGCAACATTGCACAAATGCAACCAGATATTGTTGTGATAGACTCTATCCAGACCTTGCATACAGATCATATAGAAAGTAGCCCTGGAAGTATTTCTCAGATACGAGAAACCACAACAGAGCTTATAAAATTTGCTAAAGAAACGGCCACTCCTGTAATCCTTATTGGACACATCACCAAAGACGGAAATATTGCTGGGCCTAAAATTTTAGAGCACATGGTAGATACGGTACTTCAGTTTGAGGGAGACCGCAATCATATTTACAGAATTCTAAGGGCTAATAAAAACCGTTATGGAAGCACCAGTGAAATTGGCATCTACGAAATGCAAGGCAGCGGGCTTCGAGAGGTTTCAAACCCATCAGAGATCCTACTGTCTAAAAACGAAGAAGAACTCAGCGGAACAGCAATAGCCTCTACCCTTGAAGGGATGAGACCACTGCTTATAGAAATTCAAGCACTTGTATCTACAGCCGTATACGGAACTCCTCAAAGAAGTGCTACTGGCTATAATGCCAAACGTCTTAATATGATTTTGGCAGTTCTTGAAAAACGAGCAGGCTTTAAACTTGGAACAAAAGATGTGTTTTTAAATATTACTGGAGGGATCTCTGTAGATGATCCCGCCATTGATTTGGCTGTTGTGGCTGCTGTACTCTCTAGCAATGTAGATATCACCATAGATAAAACCATGTGTTTTGCTGCAGAAATTGGCCTGGCCGGTGAAGTGCGCCCTGTAAATAGAGTTGAGCAGCGTATTTTAGAGGCAGAGAAATTAGGCTTTGAAAGCATTGTTATCTCAAAGTACTGTAAGCTTCCCAAACAAACCTATGGCATACAAATCATTAAACTAGGGAAAGTACACGACGTGGTCAAACACCTATTTACCTAATACACTACAAAAGAACGTTATTTCATCAATAGCCCATATTAAGGAGCAGGATTAGGCATTGCTTGATGCACCTGTTGTATTTCTTTTTCTATTTCTGCAGATAAGCTAAGGTGTATGCTGTCTATATTTTCTGCTAGTTGTGAGATGCTTGTAGCGCCAATAATAGTGCTGGTTACAAAGGGTCTATCATTCACAAAAGACAAGGCCATTTGAGAGAGGGAAAGGCCGTGTTTTTTTGCAATAGCGTCATAGCCTTGGGTTGCTTTTAAAGAACCCTCGCTATGATACCTAGAATAATTTGGAAACAGAGTTACTCTAGCTCCTTCAGGTTTTTTACCGTCCAAGTACTTCCCAGACAACATGCCAAATGCAAGGGGAGAATAGGCTAAATACCCTATGTTTTCCATGTGTAATACCTCTGTAAGGCCTATCTCATCTCTGCGCTGTAATAAACTATAGGCGTTTTGGATAGAAACCATTTTTAGTTTCCCTTTTCTATGCTCCTCCATGTAGCGCATCGTGCCAAAAGGCGTTTCATTACTAAGGCCAATGTGACGAACTTTCCCGGCCTTTACATAACACTCCAGGCGGTTTAAAATCTCACCTATATTATCCTCCCACTGCTCATTTGCGCTGTGGCTATACTCCCGAACTCCAAAAATATTCACAGCTCTTTCTGGCCAATGTAATTGGTAAAGATCTAGATAATCTGTCTGTAAACGTGCCAGGGTTTTATCTAGCGCATCATCTAAAGAGGCTGTACTAAAATCAAGATTTTCGCGCATTGAATTAAATATCCCGCGACCACTCCCTGTTACCTTAGAGGCTAAAACTACCTTATCTCTGTTTTTGTTTTTAGCAAACCAATTGCCAATGTACTGCTCTGTAAGGCCTTGTGTCTTTGGGGTATATGGAACTGCATACATTTCTGCAGTATCAAAAAAATTAACTCCCTTATCAAGGGCATAACTCATCTGTTGATGCGCCTGGTCCTGGGTATTTTGACGACCAAAGGTCATGGTGCCTAAACAAATTTTACTGACCTGAATATTGGTGTTGGTAAGGGTGGTATATTTCATGAAAATGTGCTGTTAAAACAGCGGCAATTTTTAATTAGTGTAGGAGTTCTAAAGTACAATAAAGCTTTTTTTAAAAATCCAGCTCTACCATATGAGGGCAATGATCACTATGGACAGCAGCCGGAAGTATAACAGCACGTTTTATGTGCTGTTTTAAAGGCTGAGAAACCATGTTATAATCTATGCGCCAACCTTTGTTATTTGCTCTTGCATTTGCACGATAGCTCCACCAGGTGTATTGATCTGGTTGCTTGTTAAGGTGTCTAAAGCTATCTATAAAGCCTTGATTTATAAAATCATCAAGCCACGCGCGCTCTATGGGCAAAAACCCGCTAGAATTTTTATTTGATACAGGGTTGTGAATATCAATAGCTTGATGACAGATGTTATAATCTCCACAAATCACCAAATTAGGAAGTTCTTTTTTTAAGGTGTTTACATACTCTTGAAATAGTGCCATGTACTCTAATTTATGCTCTAAACGCGCACTATTGGTGCCGCTGGGAAGGTACAAACTCATAATGCTAACCTCTTTAAAGTCTACTCTTATGTTTCTACCCTCAAAATCCATAGACTCAATTCCGGTACCGTAGGCAACATGGATTGGTTCTTCTTTGCAGAATATAGCCACGCCACTATAGCCTTTTTTTTGAGCGGAAAACCAGTAATGGTATGGATAACCAGCTGCCCCAATAGCCTCCAAGTCTACTTGCTGTTTATTGGCCTTGGTTTCTTGTATGCACACCACATCTGCATCAGTGGTTTGCAACCAAGGTAAAATATCTTTGCGCATTGCTGCGCGAATTCCGTTTACGTTGTAACTTAGTATTTTCATGCCACTAAATTAAATAAGATTGTATTTTTAGGGATGCCTATCTTTGAAAGGTTTTCATAAAACAATCAACAAATTTTAAAATTTAACGTTAATAAATCATAACAACTCTTTTTGACCAAAATGTAAGGGGTGTCAACTTATGAAAAAGATATTATTTTTTGCGGTATTATTTGTAACCTTTCTTGGCTATAGCCAAGAAAGTGGTTCAAAGTATCGTAGTAAAAAAGTAGCTGTTAGAGATTCAATTATGCTTGATACTGTAGGGCTTAATCCCTCAAAGTTACTTGTCAAAGACCTGCAAGGAAACACTATAGACCCTTTACTATACAGGGTAGACTATCCCAATGCGTTGGTGTTCCCCTCAAAAGATTTACTAAAAAAAAAGGACTCATTACGTATTGATTACCTGGTGTTTCCTGAGTTTTTAACCAAAGAATACTTTGAGTTTGACCAGGCAATTATTGTGGAGAGTGATGGCAGTATTAAAAAACTGTATACCTTAGATCAAAGCAGTACTGAAAGCCTATTCACTCCCTTTAATGGGCTTAACACCTCGGGGAGCATCTCCAGAGGTGTTACTATTGGAAACAATCAAAATGCTGTTGTAGACTCCCAACTAGATTTGCAAATCACAGGAAAATTAAGCGATAAAATATCCATTCGAGCCTCCATACAAGATGCAAACATACCAACCCAACAAGGAGGCTACACTCAAAACCTAGAAGAGTTTGACCAGATATTTATTGAACTCTACAGTGATAATTGGAACATTAGGGCTGGAGATGTAGACTTGCAAAATCAAAACAGCTACTTTGGCCGCTTTACAAAAAAAGTACAAGGAATATCTCTAAGGGCTACCCTAGAGCATGATAGTGGCGCAAAAACTAGCACATTTGCCTCTGGCGCACTAGTAAGAGGGGTTTTTAGTAGTAGTAATTTTGTAGGGCAAGAAGGGAACCAAGGTCCTTATAAACTTGTGGGCCCTGATGGAGAGTTGTTTGTTCTTATTGTATCTGGAAGTGAAAAAGTGTACGTAAATGGTATGTTGTTAAACCGTGGAGAGAATGAAGATTATCTTATTGATTACAATGCCGGTGAAATAAAATTTAATCCCACCTACGCCATTACAGCAAACATGCGTATTAGGGTAGAATATCAGTTTACAGAAAGAAACTATACGCGTTTTATTGGTTATGGCGGTGGAGATTACACCTCAGATACCTTTGATATTGGCGCTTATGTTTATTCAGAGAATGATGCAAAAAATCAGCCCTTACAACAATCGCTATCTAGTGAGCAAGTAGCTATACTTCAAGGAGCTGGTGATGATCAAGACGCAATGACGGCGCCGTCTTCTGTGCCAGAGAATTATGAAGATGGAAAATTTTTATATAAAAAACAGCTCTATTTAAATGGAGAAGAAATATTTGTGTTTTCTAACAACCCACAGGATGAGCTTTTTAATGTACGCTTCTCTCTTGTGGGAGATAACCTTGGAGATTATAAACTCTCCCAGGGGTCTGCTATCAATAAAATCTTTGAATACACTCCACCTATAAATGGTGTGCCACAAGGTAGTTACGCGCCCTTTATTCGCCTAAGTGCTCCAACAAAATTACAGGTTGGAGGTGTAAAAGCAAGTTACCATCCTGGGGAGAAAACAACAATAAATTTTGAATTAGCTGGAAGTAAAAAAGATCTCAATTTATTTTCTGAGCTAGACAACAATGATAATCAGGGCTATGCTGCGCATCTAGAATTTCAGCAAGATATTATCAAAAGACCCGATAGTTTATTAATAAGCGCTGTAGGAACTTTTGATTTTATAAACCAAAACTTTAGATCCATTGAACGCCTGTATAATGTAGAATTTAATAGAGACTGGAATTTAACAAATCCTCAGGGAGATCGCCGTTTTGTTGCCCTTGGAGTAAACGCAGCTTCAAACACCTTTGGCAAAGCATACTATAATTTTGAACAGCTCCAGTTTTCTGAAAATTATAGGGGATCAAAACACCAACTCTCTGCAAATACTGGCTATAAGAACCTTGATTTGATAGCAAGTGCAAGCTATCTTGATAGTGAAAGCAGTATACTTAAAACGCAGTTTTTAAGAGGAAACTCTAGGGCTAGTTATTCTTTTAAAAAAGCCTGGATAGGGGCTAAAGTTGGTTTTGAAAACAACAGTGTGCGCGCCATTGAAAAAGACACCTTAACCCCCTTAAGTATAAAGTATAGCGCCTATGAGGCCTTTGCTGGCCTTGGTGATAGTACCAAGGTGTTTTTGCAAGGAGGATACCGCTATAGAACCAATGATAGTTTAAAAAATGGTAGCGTGCAGCGGGTGAGTAAAAGCAATACCATTTATCTAAAGGCTAAAGTTCTTAATACAAAAGATAGACAACTATCTGTGTTTGCTAATTATAGAGTTTTAGAAACTACTGCAGAGCAACAAACAGAAACATCATTAAACGCTAGAGTGTTATACAATCAAAACCTATTTAAGGGTCTTATAAGGCTAAATACAAGCTTATCTTCAAATAATGGGGTAACACCTCAACAAGATTTTACATACATAGAGGTGGATCAAGGAGAAGGGATTTATACCTGGAATGATTACAATGCAAACGGCATACAAGAACTTGAAGAATTTGAAATAGCACAGTTTCAAGATCAGGCAAATTTTATTCGAATTTTACTGCCAAACCAACGCTTTATAAAAATACGAGAAAACACCTTTGGGCAAACACTCACATTTAATGGCCAGAAATGGTCTGGTAAAAAAGGGGTGTTAAAAGTAATATCTGCGTTTTACAACACAAGCTCCTTTATCATTGATAGAAAGATACGCAGAGCAAATGAAGATTTTAATATAAACCCTTTTAAAGACGGTAAACAAAACCAATTGGGGCTGGTGTTAAACTTTAGAAACACCTTGTTTTTCAATAGAGGGAAACAGCGTTATACTACCAACTATACCTATCTTAATACAGCCACAGACAACCTCCAATCTCTAGGGTTACAGTCAAGCAAACTTGAGAGTCACCAACTTAACTTTACGCATAAATTTGGGAAAAATTGGCTGCTGATTGCCAAGGGAGTTAGCGGAACAAATGAAAGTATTTCTGAGAATTTTCAGGCAAGAAACTATATCCTAGAAACCTTTGAGTTAAATCCTAAGATATCTTACCTGCTTAATAGCCAAACGCGTTTTGATGTTTTTTACAACAGCGTTGGCAAAGAAAACACCATCAATGGCTTGGAGGTATTGCAACAGCAAAAACTAGGAGCCTCCTTTGCCTATGCAAATGCAGAGAAAATTTCTATTAATGGTGAATTCTCTTTTATTGACAATGCATTTAGCGGGAATGGGTTCTCGCCTGTTGCCTACCAAATGCTAGAAGGGCTGCAGCCAGGGAATAATTACACCTGGCGCCTATTGTTTCAAAAGCGCATTACCAAATACCTGGATGCCAATCTTAACTATAATGGTAGAAAAAGCCAAACAAGCAATACGGTGCACACAGGTAGTCTTCAGTTAAGAGCCTTTTTTTAGAAAAAAACCATAAAAAAAGAGGCCCCATTGCTGGAAGCCTCTTTTTCAGGTCTATATATCTACACTATATTATTTAACAATAATACGTTGTACTTTATTTAGTTCTTTATCTCCAATTTTTATGAAATACACTCCAGAAGAGACATGAGACATGTTAATTGTTTTACTAAAGCCTGTACCATTATATTCTAACACATAATACGCTAGGGTTTGCCCTAAAGTGTTAATCACGTATACAGGTAAGTCATTGGTATATGAAGGACTCTTAAAATTAAGATCAAAAAAGTTTTGGTCTTGACTTGAAATTACAAAATCTGCATCATAAAATGACTCATTAAGACCAAGCTCCTCTGTTATATTAGCAGTGTAATCTTCTGTCTCTCCATATGTTGTTTCTTCACAAGCATCTACAGGAACATCTGCGTTCCAGTTGGTTTTTACACGCATTCTATGCAAACCTAAGGTTGCATTTGTTGGTATTGTCATAGAAGTAGTCTCAGTATAGTTACCGCCAGCTTCTCCTGGAGCAATAACAAAATTATTTAAAATTACTTCATTGTTAGAAAACGTAAAGTCATCGTTATAATCAACCCAAACCTTTACAAATTGACTTCCATATCCTGTAGATAGCGTGATGTCATAGGTTCCGCCCTGTGCTAAGTTTGCAATAAGGTCTGTAAAATCTCCGTAACCGTCTGTTTCACATCCTGAAGGGTTGTTGATTTCTTCAACAGAAACTAATGTTAGACCATCTCCCTCAGTACAGTTTGTCTCAGGTTGACATAGAAAGTTTGATACCTCAGCAGAGGTATCATCGTTTGATGGATTGTCATCACCAGGAAGTTGGGTTCCTGCAACAATTACATAATCTGTAAGTTCAGATAAATCTACTGTTGTAGTAAATGAATACGTGTCTGATGCTCCTTGTGGTATTGATCCTGTGTAGGTTTCATTAACAGCCCCTGCTCCATCTAAAGAATAAAATACTGGAATTGAGGTTTGGGTAACAGTACCAAAATTTTGGATTTCTACTGTTAACACCTCTGCATCAGACAAGCCACTTCCAGTTACTGGAGAAGTGATTGCTACTACACCTGTATCAAGGCCAAGTAAAGAAGTTACTTCACTACAAAATTCATCGTTATCTGGTAGTTCATCTCCAGAGAGGTTTGTTCTTGCACATAGGTTATAGGTTTGTCCTTCTATACTCATATCTACCGTTGCAGTAAACGTATAATTGATATTACTTGCTGGAGCAATAGGCCCCGAAACTACCTCTGTTACCGATGTTCCGCCGTCTAAAGTAAAACTTACCTCAATATTTGACTGAGATACAGTTCCAAAATTACGGACAACAACTTCTACGGTTTGGGTTGAAGAAAGATCTCCATCAACAGGAGTAACAAAAGCAATGATACCAGCGTCTACATTTGCATCTGGGGCAATTTTAAAACGCCCTACATTGGCCGCTCTTTGATTTCCTGGTGTATCTGCAGTATGTACCTCATTGGTGAAATAAAATGTTGCATCATCACTAGGATCTATATCAATCTTACTATAATCACCATAACGCCCTCCAGAGATAGCTGCATCTCCAGGAGCAATAACTTCTTCGGTAACGGTCATCACTCCTAAAGGATCTGATGTGAATCTACCTGTGTAATAAGAACCTACCTCTGTGTTTCCATTTCCTTGAACACTCATCGCTGAGTATCCCATACCAATGTTTCCTTGATTGTCCATCATTAAACTGGCATTCCAAGCGTGTTTTCCGTCTGGAGAAGAATAGGTTCCTTCTTGATATAATGTCCAAGGAGCTCCATCTGTAGTTTGACGAAATTCATACCATCTTACTGCAGCTCTTTTACCACCAGATGGATCCATATCAATAACATGATTAAATACCGCTGAATTATGCGTTGTAAATTTTCTAAACTGTGCTTGGTTCATTACAATACCCTGTAAAGCATCTATTATACTCCCTCCGTTGGGCTGCTGAAGATTGCTAAAAGATCCCCCATCAAATATTGAGGTAAATGGTGTTACTGGAATTTGTTGTGCAGCGGTAATTGAAGAATTTCCAGGTGTTGAGTAATCTACATTTGCGCTCCAAAATTTGATATGATCTTCAGAAACACCTCCGTAAGAGTCATCTTGAAAAAAGACAATAGGAGCGTTCCCTAAAGCTGGCATGTCACCGTTTGTAACATTTAATGCTTGAGGAGATGCGAATCCAAAGGTAGCAATACCAGGTAATTGAAACCCTTGTATAGATACAGAGCCCGCGCCAGCTAGCATTGCAGCGCGGTCCATGGCGTATAATCTGTTACCCCCAGACTGGTCTGTTAAATAGTATCCATCACTCCAAACAGATAGTTTGTTGTAATCATTTACAGTACCAATGTTATAAATATTCCAATCTGTAGTTATTGGGTTTCCTGTTTGTGAAACTGCAATTTGAGCACCTCCACCTAGGTATGAAACTACCCATCTATCTGCGGCAGTATCATAAGATACTGTAAGGTCACAACATCCATTAGAAGGGAATATTGCTGGGTTAGGATTTGTTGGCCCAACTAGTTGATTTCCGTCTTTATCAAAAATTGCAAATTTTGTATTCCAAACCACAAAAACATGTTCTGGCCCTACTGCTAATGCTGGATCTGTTGGGTTAGAACCTGTATATCCTGCATCCCATACAGCATCTGCTGAGTTTACCTTAACGCTTCCCGTTAAAAGGTGTGGGTTTTTAGAGAGTAAGTCTCCCGTTGATCCTTTTCCTGGAATTACTTCTCTTTTTGGTCTTCTTGTTTTAGAGTACCTTCCATCTCTTGCCTCTCCTGTTGTTGGAGTAGAAACAAGCTCGTCCATTTTTGAAGACAAAGAAGGAGTCACAGTAACTAATTGGAGTTCTCCAATGTAATCAGGTTTTGTTGGTTGTGTTTGCGAATGCATCAAACTTGAGCTAAGCATAAGCCCAAGTAGTGCTAATAATTTAGTTTTCATAGTATTTTTTTTTACTAAATTACTTATAATCTAATCGCTATTAAAAAATGAGATCTGTAAAATGAGATTTTAATGAGAATATTAGATTGATATGTATTAAAAATCAAAAGACACTGCTTTTTAATTTTACAAGACGCAGTTTATTGCAGCCAATCTTTCATGGACAAGCTCTTTGCCACTAAGCCAGAAATATCTGAAATGGCAATACGCTGCTGCTCCATAGTATCTCTATGACGAATGGTCACTGTTTTGTCTTCAAGAGTTTGGTGATCTACCGTTACACAAAATGGAGTCCCGTTTGCATCTTGACGTCTGTAACGCTTACCAACGGCATCTTTTTCATCGTAAAACACATTGTAATCCCACTTTAAATCTTCAATAATTTGTTTTGCAAGCTCTGGGAGTCCATCTCTTTTTATAAGTGGAAATACCGCAATTTTTACCGGAGCCAAAATAGCTGGTAGTCTCAAAACAGTTCTTGTAGAGCCGTCCTGTAATGTTTCTTCTTGCAAAGAGTTGCTAAATACAGCCAAGAACATTCTATCAAGACCTATAGATGTCTCAACTACATAGGGAGTGTAATTTTCTTTGAGCTCTGGGTCAAAAAATTGCAGTTTTTTACCACTATGCGCCTCATGTGCTTTTAAATCAAAATCTGTACGAGAATGAATTCCTTCTAGTTCTTTAAACCCAAACGGAAATTTAAACTCTATATCTGTAGCTGCATTGGCATAATGAGCCAGCTTTTCATGATCATGAAAGCGGTAATTCTCTGGGCCAAGACCTAATGAATGATGCCATTTTAGTCTAGTTTGTTTCCAGTAATCGTACCATTTCATCTCCTGGCCTGGGCGTACAAAAAATTGCATTTCCATTTGTTCAAACTCACGCATTCTAAAGATAAATTGTCTTGCAACAATTTCATTTCTGAAGGCTTTTCCTGTTTGTGCAATACCAAAAGGAATTCTCATTCTTCCCGTTTTTTGCACATTTAAAAAGTTTACAAAAATACCTTGGGCTGTTTCTGGACGCAGGTATAAATCTGTAGCCGTTTCTGCAGAGGCGCCAAGCTTGGTGCCAAACATCAAGTTAAACTGCTTTACATCTGTCCAGTTTTTAGAACCGCTGACGGGGCATACAATACCCAATTCTTCTATGAGTGCCTTAACTCCAGAGAGATCTTCTGCCTCCAATAGGTGCGCCATGGTAGATAGCATTTCAGCCTTTTTCTCTCTATAGCCAATCACTCTTGTGTTGGTGGTGACAAATTCTGTTTCATTAAAAGAATCTCCAAAACGTTTTTTGGCTTTGGTGATTTCTTTTTGAGCTTTATTTTCAAGTTTCTCTGCATGATCCTCGATTAGAACATCTGCACGATATCTCTTTTTTGAGTCTTTGTTATCAATAAGTGGATCACTAAAAGCATCTACATGACCAGAGGCTTTCCAGGTTTTTGGATGCATTAGTATTGCGGCGTCTAAACCCACAATATTTTGATGCATATACACCATACTTTTCCACCAGTATTCTCGTATGTTCTTTTTTAATTCTACACCATTTTGAGCATAATCATACACAGCACTGAGCCCGTCATAGATTTCACTAGAACCAAAGATGTACCCATACTCCTTTGCATGAGAAATTACTTTTTTGAATTGATCTTCATTGTTTGCCATAGCACAAAAATATAAAAATCCACTGCCATATGATGTGCAGCAGATTTTATTTTTTAAGTATTTTTTGAAATCTTATTTTAACACCAGTGTTGTGGTTCCTATTTGCCTCCCAGCATCAAAAACAGTAATGTTGTATAAGCCCTTTACTAACTCCTGGGATGACCCATCAACAATTGCACAAACCTCTAAGGCCTGGTTTTCATAAAAAACGCTCGCGCTTTTACTGTAGGTTAGTAAATCTTGGCCAAAGGTGATAGATGATTTATCGCCAATTACATTATTATCAGGATTCATTACCTGAACATAAAACAACCTATCTCCTGCTTGTGCCAGCATATTTGGCGCTATGGTGTAACAAACCTTTATTTTATCTGCCCTACTAGAGCGCTTGGTTTGTTTAATTTTACCTCCCTTACGAACAATAATAGCCGTTGCATCAAGGTTTGTAATACCAATCAAAGCACCTTTCTCTAAAGATTTAGACATTTGAGTGTTAGCAATCGTTACAGAGTCTACGGCTTTAATGGTCTGGTTTAAGACCGCTGTTGTGCTGTCTTTCTCTACTGTTAAACGCTGGGTGATAACCAGTAAACTATCTGCACGTTTAAAGAGTTGGGTGCGCTCATTTTTTAAACCTCTAACCTGGGCCTTATATCTAGAAATAAGAGAAAGATTGGCCTTGTAACCCTTTACAGAGTCTAGAAGCACTAAGATGCGGTCTCGAGCGGCTATTAAATCTTTGTCTTTAAGCTCGTTGTCTTTCAATATCTCATTGTAGGATACAACAAGTGCTTCCAGTTCTTTTTGAACCTCAGCTTTATCTGCCTCTAAAACAAGTACTGTTTCTTCATTTTGCTGAATCAATGTGTAGGTGTATCCTGCCAAGGATAGCAACAAAACTACTAATACGGCTATTAGAATTTTTGCAAGGTTGTTGTTACTACTTTGAGTTGTCATGATGTGTGTTTGGTGTTAATTCATTACATTACAGATACCAAAGGTACTAAAACTTAAAAGTAATGAAACGCATACTCAACTCCCTTTTAGATCTTTTATTTCCAAAAATATGTAATGGTTGTCAGGGAGTGCTCACTGCCCAGGAACAAATTATTTGCACCACTTGTAGGCATCAAGCTCCATTGGCTGGGTTTCATAAAACAAAGGCTGATACCCTAAAAAAAATATTCTATGGCAGAACGGCTATCCAAGAGGCAACTGCTCTTTTAGTGTTTCAAAAAAAAGGCATTACACAAACATTACTGCACAATCTTAAGTATAAAAAACAAGAAGATATTAGCGGTTTTCTGGGCCATTGGCTTGGGGCAGAACTTTCTGAAATAGCAGCTTATAAAAACATAGATGTGGTAGTTGGTGTGCCGCTTCACAAAAACAAACAAAAAGCGCGAGGGTATAATCAAGTAACAGGTTTTGGCAAAGCAATTGCCCATGCTCTTGAGATTCCTTACCTGGAAGATGTACTAATCAAGGTCTCAAAAACAGACTCACAAGTTTTTAAAACACGATTTAAAAGAATACAAGACAATCAAGAATTTACCCTTGTAAACAAAGCAAAGATAGCAAACAAGCACATATTACTTATTGATGACATTGTTACCACTGGGGCTACTTTAGAGAGCTGTGCAGCGCAATTACAACAAGCAGAGAATGTAAAAATAAGTATTGCTACCATGGCAATTTCTCTGTGATATAGTTCTCTATTTTTTAGAGAGCGTTACAATAAAACTTTTCCTATTTTTGTTGGGTACTATGCAACAGCAACACCGCTCAAAAACATATCGTCTTTTATACATCCCTATTGTATTCCTTTTTTTACTTTCTTTCACGGATTGCGCAAAAAAAGGAAGACCCAGTGGAGGACTTCGAGACACTATTGCGCCTGTTATTTTACGGAGTGTTCCTGAGAATTTTACGACCAATTTTAAAAACAATGAAATTCGCATCACCTTTGATGAATTTATAAAACTCAAGGATATCTCTAAGGAGCTTATTATTTCTCCCCCATTAAAATACCCTCCTGAGATAACGCCCCTGAGTGTTTCTAAAGTTTTAAAAATAACTATTCTAGACACCCTTAAAGAGAACACAACGTATAGTTTTAATTTCGGGAATAGCATTTTAGACAATAACGAAGGGAATCTATTTCCAAATTACAAGTATGTGTTTTCTACTGGTAGTTATATTGATAGCCTAAGTCTAAAAGGAACTGCCGTTGATGCGCTGCTTCCTGAAACAGATTTTCCGGTAAGTGTTGTTTTGTATGAAGTAGATCAAAACTACTCAGACTCTTTAGTTTTGTTAGAAAAACCAACCTACATAACCACAACAAAGGACAACACTAGCAGCTTTGAGCTCAGCAACCTTAAAAAAGGAACCTACCAACTCATCGCCTTAAAAGAACAAACTAGAAACTATACCTTCCAACCAAAGACAGATAAAATAGCCTTTTACAAAGACCTTATCACGATCCCTACAGATAGCCTCTTTGAATTAAAGCTTTTTAAAGAAGTGCCAGATTTTAAACCTACACGCCCAAAGCTAGAAAGTAACAACAGAATCTCTTTTGGGTATCAGGGAAAAACAGACGACTATCAAATTACCTTACTCACACCCATGGAGGATGATTTTCAATACCGGGTCATAAAACAACCTGGTAGAGATACCCTAAACTTTTGGTTTAAACCAAAAGTTACTAAAGACTCTTTGGTATTTGTTACAAAAAACAACCTTCAAATTGATACTACCACAGTTCGATTTAGAGAACTATATTCAGATTCTTTGCGCCTTACCGCCATAAACAATAGGTGGATATCTCTTAGAGACACCCTAAAGCTAAACGCAAATACGCCCCTAACTGCTATTAACCCAGAGAAGATTTCTGTAGTTACTAAAGATACTCTTGCTGTAGATTTTACAGCGCAAATAAATCTAAAAGAAAATGCTGCCCAGATTGTTTTTGACAAACAAGAAGAAGTACTCTATAGCATCACTCTTAGTGATGGCGCTTTGACAGATTACCTAGGAAACACCAATGACTCTATTGTATTTAAGCAACAGGTAAAGCCCACTGCAGATTTTGCCTCTCTAAACCTTACTCTTGCTAATGCAGATGAGTTTCCTTTACTAATTGAACTAGTCAATGAAAAATTTGAGGTGGTGAAACAAACCTATCTAGAATCAAACTCCCCTGTGTTTTTTGAGTACATTAATCCTGGCAACTATTTTATTCGCCTTATAATGGATCAAAACAAAAATAAAATCTGGGATCCAGGAAACTTCCTTGATAAGCTTGCCCCAGAGAAGGTGGTGTACTATACTTCAATTATAGAACTGCGTGCCAACTGGAGCTGGAGCGAAACCTTTACCTTAAAGTAAAATCATCCGCATCTTTTAAAAATGGCAAAGCATCTCTAGTGCTTTGTATATGGCGTTTATCTAAGACAATAGTTTGTATAAAAGCCGTTTCATACTCCTTGGTTGAGAGTTGTTTGCCTAGAGAGTCATACACCGCAGAATGCCCCGGGTACCCATGCCCATTTCCATCTTGTCCAATTCTGTTTACACCTATACAATAGCTCATGTTTTCAATAGCACGGGCTTTTAACAAGACATCCCAAGCAGCAATTCTCTTTTGTGGCCAATTGGCAGTATACAATACAATATCATAGGCTACATTATTACGGGCCCAAATAGGAAAACGCAAATCATAACATATCAATGGGCAAATTTTAAACCCTAGATAGTCAATAAAAACGCGGGCAACTCCAGGGGTAAAAACCCGATGTTCTCCAGCCAAGGTAAAGGTGTGTTTTTTATCATAGGTGTGTATCACTCCAAGTGGTGTTACAAAAAGTAATCTGTTGTAAAAATTAGCGCCATCTTTTATAATGATGGTGCCTACAATGGCGCTAGAAAGAAGTTTTGATGTCTCAACAAGCCATTGGACAGTAGGTCCATTTTGAGCCTCAGAAAGATGCTCCGCATTCATAGAAAACCCTGTAGTAAACATCTCTGGCAATACAATTAAATCTGTAGTATTTGCCAAAGGAGCTAATATTTTAGAAAAGTGAGCTTTATTTGCCTTTGGATTTTCCCAATGCAAATCAGACTGTACAAGACTTACTCTTAAAGAGGGTGTTGCCATACCCTAAGCTTCTAGAAGGGCTAGAACAGCAGCACTAGATTGCATTTTAGCATGCTGTAAAGCAGTGTTTCCTTTGTCATCTATGGCACTTTTATCTGCGCCATGGGCCAACAGCAGTGCTGCAATTTCTGGCTTATTAAAGGTGGCTGCAAATATAAGAGCAGTAGCTCCATTAAAATTTGAAATATTTACATCTGCGCCGCTTTTAATAAGTAATTCGGCAATGGCCTTATAGCCTTTAAAGCAAACGCCCATAAGCGCTGTATTTCCTGAGGCGTCTTGAGTATTTATATCTTGAGGCTGCTCCAAAATAACCCTTACAATATCCATATGTCCATAATAAGTAGCCAGTAGTAGGGCCGTTGAGCCACGTTGGTCTTTCTCTTGAGCCAATGCGGGATTTTCTTTTAGTAAAGAAACTACTTTAGAAGCTTCTCCATTTCTAATTGCGTCAAATAAGGATGTACTCATAGTGTTTTAATTAAGAAAACGAATAGTAAAGATACCACACCAAAAGCAATATAAAAAGCCAAGCATCTCTGCCTGGCTTTTTTATACTTTATAATCTGTGCTACTTATCCTTTCAAACTAGCTGACAGGTATTCACGATTCATACGGGCGATGTTTTCTAATGAGATTCCTTTTGGACATTCTACTTCACATGCTCCCGTGTTGGTGCAATTTCCAAAACCTTCTTTATCCATTTGTTCTACCATACTAAGCACACGCTGTGTGGCCTCTACTTGTCCTTGTGGTAGCAAGGCATATTGTGATACTTTGGCAGAAGTAAATAGCATAGCACTTGCATTTTTACAAGCAGCGACACAGGCCCCACAACCAATACAAGTTGCTGCAGCAAAAGAATTATCTGCATCTTCTTTGTTTACAGGAATTGCATTTGCATCAATGGTATTTCCGGAGGTATTAACTGAAATATACCCTCCTGCGTGTTGGATTCTATCAAAAGCGCTACGGTCTATCATTAAATCTTTTACTACCGGAAATGCTTTCGCCCTAAAAGGCTCAATTACTATAGTATCACCATCACTAAATTTACGCATGTGTAACTGACAGGTTGTTACCAATCTATCTGGACCATGAGGTTCTCCGTTAATCTGTAAAGAACAAGACCCGCAGATACCTTCTCTACAATCATGGTCAAAGACCACAGGATTGTCTCCTTGATTGATGAGTTGTTCGTTTAACACGTCTAACATTTCCAAGAAAGACATATCTCCTTCTATGCCGTCAATAGGGTAGGTTTTTATCTCTCCTTTTGCTTTATTGTTTTCTTGACGCCAAATTTTAAGTGTAAGTTTCATCTGTATCTTATTTGTATGAACGTGTTTTCAATTCTATATTCTCAAAATTCAATTCTTCTTTATGAAGTAAAGCTTCTTTCGGGGCTCCTTTATACTCCCAGGCAGAAACATACTTGAAGTTTTTATCATCTCTAAGAGCTTCTCCTTTTTGAGGACCATCTATCTCTACGCTCTCTTCTCTAAAGTGACCTCCACAGGATTCGTTTCTATCTAAAGCATCTTTAGCGAACAGCTCTCCTAGTTCTAAGAAATCTGCAACACGACCCGCTTTTTCTAGTTCTTGATTTAAGGTGTCTTTTGTTCCAGGAACTTTTACGCTGTTCCAGAAATCTTCTCTTAAAGCTGCTATTTCTTCAATGGCATCTTTGAGGTCTTTTTCATTACGAGACATACCGCATTTATTCCACATAATCTTACCTAGCTTTTTGTGATAGTAATCCACAGAACGCGCTCCAGAGCCACCCATCAATTTATTGATACGGTCTTTAACCTCGTTTTCTGCTTGGTCAAACTCTTTAGTGTCTGTAGGTATCTCTCCTGTTCTAATATCTTTAGAGAGGTAGTCTCCAATGGTGTATGGTAATACAAAATATCCATCTGCCAAACCTTGCATAAGAGCAGAAGCGCCAAGTCTATTTGCACCATGGTCAGAGAAGTTTGCCTCCCCTGTTGCGTATAATCCCTCCACAGTGGTTTGCAGGTTGTAATCTACCCATAGACCTCCCATTGTGTAGTGAACGGCTGGGTAAATCATCATTGGTGTTTTGTATGGGTTTTCATCTACAATCTTCTCATACATCTGGAAAAGATTCCCGTATTTATTTTCAATAACTGCAGCACCCATTTTGTAAATTTCTGCTTCAGTTGGATTACTAATTTTTTCTATTAATGCTTTTTCTTTTCCGTAACGCTCTATAGCAGTTGCAAAATCAAGGTATACCGCTTCCCCTGTTTTGTTTACTCCAAAGCCTGCATCACAACATTCTTTTGCTGCCCTAGATGCAACATCACGAGGTACTAAATTACCAAAGGCAGGGTACCTTCTTTCAAGGTAGTAATCTCTATCTTCTTCGGATAATTGAGTTGGCTTAAGCCTTCCTTCTCTTATGGCCAAAGCATCTTCTTTCTTTCTAGGAACCCAAATACGCCCATCATTACGCAGAGACTCGCTCATTAGTGTAAGTTTAGACTGATGATCTCCAGATACAGGAATACAAGTTGGATGTATCTGCGTATAACAAGGATTGGCAAAATAAGCGCCTCTTCTATGAGCTCTCCATGAGGCAGTAACATTACTACCCATGGCATTTGTACTTAAAAAAAATACATTACCATATCCTCCAGAGGCCAAAACAACGGCATGGGCAGAGTGGCGTTCTATCTCTCCAGTAATTAGATTACGTGCAATAATACCTCTGGCTTTACCATCAACTTTTACAACGTCAAGCATTTCGTGACGGTTAAACGATTGAATTTTACCTCTATTGATTTGACGATTCATTGCAGAATAAGCGCCCAATAAAAGTTGCTGTCCTGTTTGTCCTTTGGCATAAAAAGTTCTGGATACCAAAACCCCACCAAAAGATCTATTATCTAAAAGACCTCCATACTCACGTGCAAAAGGAACTCCTTGGGCAACGCACTGGTCTATAATGTTTGTTGAAACTTCTGCCAAACGATGCACGTTTGCCTCACGAGAGCGGTAATCTCCCCCTTTTACAGTGTCGTAGAATAACCTGTAGGCAGAATCTCCATCTCCTTGATAGTTTTTTGCTGCGTTAATTCCTCCTTGTGCAGCAATTGAATGTGCACGTCTTGGAGAATCTTGGTAGCAAAATGTTTTTACATTGTAGCCTAGTTCTGCAAGAGTTGCAGCAGCACTACCTCCAGCCAATCCTGTACCAACAATAATAACATCAATGTTACGCTTGTTTGCTGGATTTACAAGATCAATTTCGTTTTTATGTTTGGTCCACTTATCTGCTAGTGGTCCTGAAGGTATTTTAGAATCTAATGTAGACATAGCGATGTTTTTAGTGTGAGCTGGGTGGGAGTTGATTTAAATGCAAGTAAATGGCAATAAAAATAAACCCTACAGGAATTAGTATTGCGTATGCTTTGGCAAATCTGGTTAATGCCACAGAATATTTGTTGTTAAAACCTACACTCTGAAAAGAGGAAGCAAATCCATGCCATAAATGCATAGCCAATAGCCCGAAAGAAACTACATACAATCCAACACGTACCGGGTTTTCAAATTTATGAACTGTTTCTGTATAATATCTAGTTGGATCTTCTGGGTGAGATTCTACATACTTATGAATCATCTCTGGGATCCAAAAATCATAAAAGTGCAATCCTAAAAATGATAGGATTACCAAACCAGAAATAATCATATTTCTAGAAGCCCAACTAGCGTTTGTAGCTCCCTTGTAAGAGGCGTACTTCACAGCTCTTGAGCTTCTGTTTTTAAGCTCTAACACAAAGCCCATCACAAAGTGAAACACAACTCCAAAAATCAATATTGGTTGCAGAAGTCCTTGAACAAGACCATTATTTCCCATAAAATGGGACCAACTATTAAAGGTGTCTGGAGAGAGTACTGCTGTTGTATTAATAACTAAATGCTGTCCTAAAAAAAATACTAAGAACAAACCAGAAAGCGCCATGGCAACTTTTCTAGCAATTGAAGAGGATATGATTCCCATTATGGTTAAGTTTTCTAAATTTCTACTTGCAAAAATACATCTCAAATTGCGTATCAACAAACAATAGCTTTTGTTTATTGGCAATTTAGAATTGATATGCCTAAACAAAGGGGGTTTCTCAATAAAAACAGGTTAAAATTTTAACATTACTTTAAAATTTCCGAAGCGTTAAAGAACAATTTTTTTACTATTTAACTTCTATTTTTTTACTTGTTTTATTCCCTTTTAAAGAAACCTCAACACTATATTTTCCTGAGGGCAAATAAAATGTGCCATTAACACCCATGTGCACAGAAATATTATTTTTTTCTAGGTATTTTTTTCCTTTTTCTGAAATGCTCGCGTTGTAGCCTACCACATTAAATCCTTTAGTTAAACTAAGCTCCCAAGACTTAAGAACTTTCCCGCTTTCTAGGACTACTGTAATTTCAGCCTTGCCTGCTGAAGGAGCAAAAATTTGAAGGGGTACACTTGGCTCAAAATAGGCTCCATAGTTGTTAAATCCTGTACTCCCCCATCGACGAGTAGCCCTAACATTTGCAATATCTGCAAGCATGAGACTGCCCATGGTTTTTTCTGAAATACCTTGCAATAAAGAAATATCTGCCTTGTAAATACTACGGCCATGAGTTCCAAGCAAAAGGTGTTTATCTCTTGCCTGTATCGTCAAATCATGTACCGCCACATTTGGCAATCCTTCATAAAAAGGATTCCAAGATGCGCCATTGTCAAAAGATACGTAAGCACCATTGTCTGTTCCTAGATATAAAATGGCTGGGTTGGCCGGGTCTTCTCTAATTACATTCACAGAAGAGTGTGGTAAATTACTAGAAATGTCCTTCCAGGTTTGGCCATAATTATCACTAAGGTATACATAGGGTTTAAAATCATCCCAGCGATACCCGTTTAAGGTAAGATAAACGCGCTCTTTTTTATGACTTGAAGCAATTACTCGGCTTACCCATAAATCTTTTGGTAAGGCCCCAGAAATATCCTGCCAGTCACTTCCTGAATTTTGAGACACAAACACCTTCCCGTCATCACTACCGGTGTATAACAACCCGAACTCAAATTTAGATTCATCTATGCTAGTTAAGGTTCCGTAGGCAACATTTCCTTGCTTGCCGCCAAGAGTTAAATCTCCTGAGATTGCGCTCCAGTCTTCACCTTGATTCATGGAGCGCATTAATTTATTGCCTCCTAAATACAAAATATCTTGATTGTGAGAACTAAGTAAAATTGGTGTTTGCCAATTAAATCGGTAAGGGCTATCCCCCAGCTCATGTTTGGGCTGGATGTAGGTTTGAGTATTATCCGTTCTGTTTAATCTAAAATAATTTCCGAATTGAAAACCTGTATACACCACATTACTATCACGAGCATCTGTTTGTATTTGCATACCATCACCTCCCATGATAAACTCATACGGGTATTGTCCGTTTTGCTTCCAACCCGGGCTGTCTTGATAGGTGTGAGCACCTACCCAAACACCATTGTCTTGTAGGCCACCATATACGTTATAAGGCTCTTGGTTATCTACATGTATAGCATAAAACTGACCCACAGCAGGCTGGTTGTTTTTAATCCAATTTGCACCATCATCATAACTAATATTAACACCTCCGTCATTACCATTAATTAAATGTCCTGGCCTGTTTGGATTGATCCATAACGCATGGTGATCTGCGTGTACATTTGAAGCAGAAATAGAGGTAAAAGTCTTGCCTGCATCTTTAGATTTTAAAATGGGTACTCCATAGATATAGATGCCGTCTTTATTGCTAGGATCTACATGTATTTTTCCAAAATAGTACCCATAGCTGTAATAAATACCGTCCAAAAAGCCCTCATGAGTTTTACTCCATGTAAGCCCGCCGTCTTCACTTTTATACACCTGGGTGCCAATCACTGGAGTGTCAAACAACATGGCATTTGCATCTTCTAGATAGGTTGCAAGATCTGCAGGAGCAACACCACCGCTTCGTACCATGCTCTTTACGTTGTCTGCCCTATATTTTTCTTGAAAGCCGTTGTTTTTTAAATACGCATTAAGTTTTTTATTATCTAAGGCTAGAAACGCTTCGGGGGTCATGGTTTTAAATTGTTCTTTTGACAAGCCGTTTGAGCTATTAGAGGCTCCCGTATCTTCTCTTCTGGCTTGATTGTCATGCACAGCATAAATAGTGTTGTTGTCAAAAACAGCTAGGCCAATACGCCCCACACCTGCTCCTGTTGGAAAACCGCTTTTAGGGGTAGAAACTTTACCCCATGAGCTGCCACCGTCTATACTTTTATAGATTGCACTACCAGAGCCGCTACCTCTAAAATTCCAGGCTTTACGATCTTTATCCCAGGAAGAGGCAAACATGATATTAAAATTATTGGGAGCTGCATCCATCTCTATTATCCCGCTTTGATTGTTTACAAAAAGGGTTTGTTCCCAGGTAATACCGCCATCTGTGGTTTTGTATACCCCGCGCTGATTATTTGTAGAATACAAATGTCCCACCACGCTCACTACCACATGTTTTGAATTTGTTGGATTGATTAAAATTTTACTTATATGGTGGCTATCTGCAAGACCTAAATGCTCCCAAGTAGTTCCATTATCTGAGGAGCGCAAAAGCCCAATACCTGCATAACTTGAACGAGAAGAATTCACCTCACCAGTTCCTACCCAAATGGTTCTTGATTTCCAATCTACAGCCAAGCTCCCCACATTTTGGGTAGGGCTATTGTCTAAAATAGGGGTAAATGTGGTACCGTTATTTACCGTATGCCAAACCCCGCCACTGGCATAACCAACATAAAACTCTATTGGGTTGTTAGGATTTACAGCCAAATCTACCACGCGACCACTCATAATAGTTGGGCCTATATTTTTAAAAGGAAGGTTTCTAACAAGAGAGTTTTCTGTGAGCGTTTGTTTTTCTTGCAAAGATGCAAGTACAGTAGCTGAGGCAGAAGGTGCTTGTTGGGCAAGACCAAAATAGGTCATAAAAACGAGCAATAGGAGGATGTGTTTTTTCATTTGAATGGTTTAGAAATTGTAAAATACAGAAAGCACAAACCACCTCAAAATAATGTTATAAAATTTAACATCGTGCGTTTGCTTTTTTAGCCATTTGCTATTTAGTTTTTAACACCGATGAAAATTTACAAAAGGTGTAAGGTATTTATTGACCCTATTATTTGTTATGTTTTTTAAATAAAAGTTCATTGAAGTATAAAATAACGCGCTTTGGTGTATTGATTAAAAATTGCAATCCTTACTTTTGAGAATATATATTATTTTAACATTACTGTTTATGAAATATCATCCTATAGATTCTGCCCTTTATATCAAAAACCGTAAAAACTTTATGGCTCAGATGAAGTCCTGTAGTTTGGCTGTATTTAATAGCAATGACATCTATCCTATTGGAGCAGATAGCACGATGCCTTTTGAGCAAGCAAGAGATATTTTCTATTTAAGTGGAGTAGATCAAGAAGAAAGTATTTTAGTGCTATTTCCAGAATGTCCTAATCCAGATCACAAAGAGATTTTGTTTCTAAAAGAAACCAACCAGCACATTGCTATTTGGGAAGGCGAGAAACTTACCAAAGAAAGAGCTCTTGAGGTAAGTGGGATTAAAACAGTGTATTGGTTGCAGGATTTTGATAAAATTATGCGGGAGCTAATGGCGCAAAGCGATACCATTTACTTTAACACCAATGAGCATTACAGGGCAAACATTGAAACTCAAACAAGAGAAGACCGTTTCATACAAAAAAATAAAGCAACATTTCCTGCCCATAGTTGGGCAAAGAGTAATCCTATTTTGCAAAGATTGCGCGCCATAAAAGACCCAATTGAGATAGATTTAATACAACAAGCCTGTGATATTACAGAAAAAGGCTTTAGAAGGGTGCTAGGATTTGTAAAACCTGATGTTTGGGAATTTGATATTGAGGCAGAGTTTATGCATGAGTTTTTAAGAAATCGATCCAAAAAATTTGCCTACACTCCAATTGTGGCTAGTGGAACTAATGCCAATGTGCTGCACTACATTGAAAATAACCAGCAATGTAAAGCAGGAGATTTAATCTTGCTAGATGTAGGTGCAGAGTATGCAAATTACAGCAGTGATATGTCTCGTACCATTCCTGTTAGTGGCAGATATACAGACAGACAAAAAGTAGTGTACAATGCTGTAAACAGTGTTAAAGAGCAGGCCACTAAATTGTTAGTCCCAGGAACCCTATGGAAAGAATACCATAAGGAAGTAGGACACATTATGACCAGCGAATTATTAGGGCTTGGGCTTATAGACAAAGCCGATGTTAAAAATGAAAATCCAGATTGGCCAGCCTACAAAAAATACTTTATGCATGGCACATCTCACCACATGGGATTAGACACCCATGATTACGGACTACTTTGGGAGCCTATGCAGGCAAATATGGTATTCACTGTAGAGCCAGGTATTTATATCCCAGAAGAAGGTTTTGGGATTAGACTCGAAGATGATGTTGTGATACAACAAACTGGAGCCCCTTTGAATTTAATGAAAAACATCCCAATTTTAGCAGATGAAATTGAAGACATCATGAATTCTTAACCTCCTATTGGAGCTTCTTTTTTGTAGTATTCAAATATATTTACCCCAATAAAAACTAATAGCCCTGGCAGTATCCAACCCATCCCTTGGTCTGCAAAAGGAATCCATTTTTTAATGCCGTCTAAAGACCCTTGGGTCATGAAAAATTGTAAGAAATCTGGTATACTAAACACAAAGGTAATTAGCGTTACAGCCCTAAAAACTAATGCAGAAGCAAACTTTGTGGGCATGCTGTTTAATATAATTAGCACAATGGTAATTGGGTAAATAAACATCAAAGCGGGTAAGGCTATATTAATAATAAAACCAACATCAAATTGCCCTACCAAAACACCTATAAGACACCCTACAGCAGAGGTAACTGTATAAGCCCATGGAGTATTTTTGGCAATTCCTTTTACAAAATCTGCAGTGCCTGTTACAATACCAACAGCTGTGGTAAAGCATGCCAATGCCACTAATACTCCTAAAAAAGCAGTGCCATAAGCTCCTAAAGTATTTTTACTTAATATTTTTAATAACTCTGTACGCTCAGTTACTTGCAAATCTCCGCTATAATAAGCTCCAAGGGCAATAAGGCCACTATAAATTACAAACAATCCAATGCCGGCAAGAAGCCCAGAGCGAGCAATCATACGTTTTTTTTCTTGATAATTGTACTTGCCCTGTAAGGTCAATGAAATTACAATCACACCCCCAACTACAACACCTCCAAGTGCATCAAAGGTTTGATAGCCTTCCAAAATTCCGTTGGTAAATGTATTTTCAAAAATGGTGCTACCCATAGGCGCTAGATCTGCAAAGAAGCCTAAAGTAATTATTAGTAAAAGGATGAGTATAATTAGGGGGGTTAAAAATTTTCCAATAAGGCTTAAAATATGAGTTCTATTTAAGGCAAAGAGTAATACCAAAGTAAAGTAAATAACGCTTACACTTAAAGAAGTAATATCAAAATAAGGTGCAATAGCAATTTGGTAAGCAACAGATGCCGTTCTTGGAGAAGGTAAGCTAACACAAATACAATACACAATTATGGCGTATAGTAATGCAAATTTGGGAGACACCTTTTTGGCAAAATCCAAAAGAGTACCCTGCAAGCGGGCATACCCATAAATAGCCAAAATGGGTATTACAACTCCAGAAAGGGCAAAACCAATGGCTACCCAAGCCCAACTATTTCCGGCATTATAGCCTAAAAAGGGGGGCAATATTAAATTTCCTGCACCAAAAAACAGAGAGAATAAAGCAAATGCAACAAGATATGTTTGTTTGTTGTAATTCATAGAAAAGAATCTGGCTAATGGCTATTTTTGTAAACGAGCTTCAATATACCAAAATGATTTTTCACTACCACAATACCCCTATACATTATCACAAACAAGGTACTGGCCCTGTTATTGTGATGCTTCATGGTTTTTTGGAAAGTAGCTCTATGTGGCAAAAAATAGCCGCTGTATTGGCTAAAGAAAATACCACACTTATGATAGACCTTCCGGGGTTTGGGCAAAGTGGTATGCTTGAAAAAACACACACCATGGAAAATATGGCAATCATGGTTTGTGAGTTATTAGCCTTTGAAAATTTCCAAAGCGCAACACTCATAGGGCACTCCATGGGTGGTTATGTAGCTTTGGCCTTTGGAGAATTATTTCCAGAAAAAATAGAAAAACTAATTTTACTAAACTCAAGCCCTTCCCCAGATAGTATTTCAAGAAAAGAAAACAGAAATAGAGCCTTAACTATAATTAATAAAAATAAAGCTGCCTTTATCACCATGGCCATTGGTAATCTATTTACCGTAGAAGAAAAATCCAGGCACACCTTAGCTATTAAAGGCCTTAAAAATGAAGCGCTACATCATTCAGTAAATGGTATTACAGCTGCCATTAAGGCAATGCGTGATAGAAAAGACAGGACAACAATACTAAAAAACCTACCCTGTGAAAAGCACATTATTGCTGGAAGGTTTGATCTTATTATACCTCTTGAGGATATTGTACCTCTGTCAAAACAAACAAAAATAACCCTACACGCCACCGATAGCGGCCACATGAGTTGGCTTACCAACGGCCAAGAGGTTATTGCCCTTTTGCGGGGTATTGTTTAACTAATTTTTAAGCTTATTGGTTTTCTTGCGTAGCACTCCAACCCCTTGCAATTATTGGTATTTTAGTATCGCCTCTGGTGATAAGATGAGTTCCTTCTGTAGGCTTTAAAATATGTCCTATTACCGTTATACTTGGGTTGGCTTTTATTTTAGGATAGTCTTCTTGAGAAATGGTAAACAACAACTCGTAATCTTCTCCGCCATTAAGGGCGATTGTGGTGCTGTCCATGTTAAACTCTTCAGAGGTAGTAATTACTTGAGGGTCTAAAGGTATTTTATCTTCATAAATCATGCACCCAACCTTAGACTGCTTACAGATGTGTAATATTTCAGAAGAAAGCCCATCACTTACATCAATCATCGAGGTTGGTTTTACGCCCAATTCTTTTAGTAGTTTAGGGATGTCTTTTCTTGCCTCTGGTTTTAATTGTCTTTCTATCAAATAAGAGTACGGTTCTAAATCTGGTTGAGAGTTTGGATTTACTTTAAATACCTGTTTTTCTCTTTCTAAAATCTGAAGGCCCAAATACGCTGCGCCTAGATCTCCAGTGAGTAAAACCAAATCATTTTCTTTTGCACCATCTCTATACACAACCTGCTCTTTAGCTACTTCTCCAAGAGCTGTAATGCTTATCATAAGCCCATGAGTAGATGATGTTGTGTCTCCCCCAATTACATCTATATTGTAATATTTGGCAGCAGTAGCAATACCTGCATACAACTCCTCTAGAGCCTCTACAGGAAATCTATTTGAAACGGCAATAGAAACTGTAATTTGAGTTGGGGTAGCGTTCATGGCAAAAATATCACTCACATTAACAACCACGCTTTTGTATCCTAGGTGTTTTAAAGGCATGTAACTCAAATCAAAGTGTACTCCTTCAATTAACAAATCTGTGGTTACCACCGTTTGTTTTTTATGATCAATAACAGCGGCGTCATCTCCAATACTTTTTATTGTTGAGTTTTGCTTAACATCAAAATGTTTGGTGAGATGCTCTATCAAAGCAAACTCCCCCATTGAAGAAATGGGTGTTTTTAAGGAATCTTTATTTTCTAACATGAGTGATTATTTACGTGGGGCAAAAATAAGGCTTGTATTGCACATGGTATTACTATTTCTAAAATTTATAATCCTTAATTGATAGTAGCCGAGTCTTTTGACCGTAGGGCAATTTTGAAAATTCCTTTGTAATTTCTTTACAAAACGTTAATAGGGCTAGCATTGTAATTGATTTGTAATAAGTTTGTCTAATAATAAACTCACTTTAGGCATTTTAGTTTAACATAATAAGTAGGTTTACATTAAAAAATTCTGAAAAATGAAACAAATACTAATTATTTTGTCTTTTTTAACCCTATTTAGTACCTCAGGGCAAACCCCTTGCACAAACGGAACTGCTGGAGATTATCCCTGTAACGGCTTTGACCTTCAGTCTTTTATTAGCCTTGATGAAATGGACGCCTTTGAAGGAAACGATTCTTGGGGATGGACAGATCCACAAACTGGTAAAGAATATGCTATTATGGGGCTTGATAACGGAACTGCCTTTATTGATATCTCAAACCCAGTTGCTGCAATCTATCTAGGTAAACTCCCAACACATAGTCAAAACAGTATATGGAGAGATATTAAAACTTACAACAACCATGCGTTTATTGTAAGTGAAGCCTCAAATCATGGAATGCAAGTTTTTGATTTAACCAGGTTGCGAGATGTCTCTAACCCTCCAGAAAACTTTGACGAAGATGCGCATTATAGCGGTTTTGGAAATGCACATAATATTGTCATTAATGAAGATTCGGGGTATGCCTATGCTGTAGGAACTTCAACTTATAGTGGTGGGCCTCATTTTATAGATATTTCAAATCCTTTAAATCCTACACCGGCAGGAGGGTATAGTGATGACTCTTACAGTCATGACGCGCAAGTAGTAACCTACTCTGGGCCAGACACAGAACATCTTGGAAAAGAAATCCTTATAGGAAGTAATGAAAACCAAATTGCTATTGTAGACATCACAAACAAAAACAACCCTATTAGCCTTTCAACAATATCATACTCAAATGTTGCTTACACACACCAAGGTTGGTTTACTGAAGATCAACGCTATTTCATTGTAGGTGATGAAATTGATGAGATAAACGTTGGTTTTAATACTAGAACTATTATTTTCGATTTTGAAGACCTGGACGATCCATCGTTTCATTTCGAATATGAGGGCCCTACAGAGGCCATCGACCATAATGGCTATGTGAAGGGTGATAAATATTATTTATCAAATTACAGAGCAGGGATGAGAGTTCTTGACATCTCACAGATTGGTGATGAAAACATTACAGAACTTGGCTTTTTTGATACCTACCCAGATAGTAACAGTGCAAATTTTAATGGAGCTTGGAGCGTGTATCCATTTTTTGCCAGTAATAACATAGTAATTAGTGATATAGACAGGGGGTTCTTTTTAGTAAGAGATCCAAGTCTTGGCCTAGATACAGGTGTAATAGCAATCACTTCTCCAACAACTGGAAGTGGCTTGTCTGACGCAGAGGTGGTAACCATAGAAATCCAAAATTTTGGAACTAATACACAAACATCAATCCCAGTATTTTATTCTTTAGATGGAGCAGCGCCTGTCAATGAAACTTACACAGGGTCAATAGCACAAGGCGCTACAGACACATATTCATTTACAACGACGGTAGATTTATCCGAACTTACAGACTATATAATTGTAGCTGGAACAGAACTTCCAGGTGATATCGATACTTCTAATGATGATACAACTGCTGAGGTATCAAACTTTTTGTGCCAACCTGAGACAAATTGTACTTTTGGAGATGGTTTAAGATTAGTTTCTATAGAAGAAATTAATAATTCTTCAGGGTGTGAAACAGATGGTTACGGAGATTTTACAAATCTAATAGCAAACTTAGCACAAGGTGAAACTTATGATATTACTCTATCTACAGGGTATGGGAATCAATTCGTAAAGATTTGGATTGATTTTAATGAAGACTTCGCTTTTTCTGACAACGAAGTAATTTTAAATAATTATGTTATTGCTCCAGGATCTACTGCTGGTAATTTTATAGAGACCACAACGGTAAGTATACCATCAAATGCAACATTAGGTGCTCACACAATGCGAGTAAAAACAAACTGGAACGAAGATGTTCCTGAAGATGCTTGTGAGGAAACAGCATACGGTGAGACAGAAGATTACACTGCTACCATAATAGAAGATGTGCTGGGTTGGGCAGATGTAGCGCTAATTGATTTTGAAATAGCTCCAAACCCTGCGAAAGAAAATATTACAATTACGGCTACTTGTGAGCCAATAGAGTCTGTAGAGGTTTTTAACATCCTTGGGCAACGTGTTTTATATTTAACCTTTGATGCCACAATGGCTAAAAACATTAAGATCAACTCTTTAAATAGCGGAATGTACCTCATTAAAATTAACACACAGATCACCAAGCGCTTAATAGTTAAGTAATCACAATGAAAAACCTCGCAGCTTTATTTATAATTACCATAGCATTTCTTTGCTCTTGCTCTAATGATGATGGGGTAAACCTACCAGGTCCATACCCAGAAGATTTTTTAGGAGAAGTTGATTTTGTTAAAACCTTTGGGGGGAGTCAAAATGAGACTATTATAGCTGTTGTACAATCTGGCGATGGCGGCTATGTGTTAATGGGTTCTACAGATAGTACCGATGGAGACATTACAGGAAAAAAGGGAGATGATGATGATTTTTGGCTGCTAAAAACAACGCAGGAAGGAGAGGTTGTTTTCAATAAAGTGTATGGAGGCTCCAATACAGATACCGCAACAAGCCTAATTAATACTGCAGATGGAGGTTTTATTGTATGCGGTTATAGTCAAAGCAGTGATGGAGATGTCTCAAACAATGAAGGATTTCAAGACTACTGGATAACAAAACTAGACGCTCAAGGCAACATTTCTTGGGAAAAAACCCATGGCTTTGCAGGGTCAGACCAGGCCCTTAAAATCATCCAGACTGCCAGTGGAAACTTTTTTGTGACAGGCTTTTTTGATGTTTCAGCAAGTGGAAATCAAGGAAATGACGATGGAAAAGCAGCCAACCCTTCAAAAGCTACCCTGCATGGTGTTGGAGAGTTTTGGGGCATCCTTATGGATCAAAACGGAGATACTATTTGGAGGCGCTACTTTGGCGGCTCTAGCAATGACAGAAGCTATGATGTTGTAGAGACTGACGATGGTGGCTTTATTATGATTGGGGGTTCTGAGAGTTCAGATTTTGACATTTCAGACAACAAAGGATCCTATGATTTTTGGATGGTTCGAGTAGCTAGCAATGGAGATAAATTGTGGACCAAATCTCTGGGAGGAAGCGAAATAGATCAAGGATACGGCATCACTAAAACAGAAGATGGAAATTATATTATCGTCGGAGACACCAGAAGTTTTGATGGCGATGTTAGCACTTTAAATGGAAATGCAGATGCTTGGGTGGTTAAATTCTCGCCTAGTGGAGATATCATTTGGGAAAAAACATATGGCGGTACAGCCTTCGATTCTGCAAAGAGTATTATAGGGTTGCAAAACGGGAATTTTGCCATCGTGGGTAATACAAGGAGCTCTATGGAGGGCTTTATAAATAGGGGTCAAAACGATGCCTGGATATTTATTATTGATACAAATGGAAATCTCAAATTTAATTATATCATTGGAGGTAGTTCTTTGGATTTTGCCAATGCTGTGCTAGAAACTCAAGACAACAAACTACTTCTTGTTGGATCTACAGAAAGTAACGATATGGATATCCCAGAAAATAAAGGAAGCCAAGATGCGTTATTAATTAAAATAAAATAAGGGCTCAAATGTTTAAAAAAAAACTCTTTTTACTAATACTAGTGGTGTTTTTTATGGCTTGTGATAAAAATGATGACCAACCACAAAACACCCCGGTAAGTATTGATTTTTCTCATAGCTTTAATCAACAAGCCATAGATAGCAGCAGTTTTAACGCCCTGGACTACACAAATGGATTTGGAACAATCCTAAGTCTTACAAGGCTTCGTTATTTAATATCACAAATAAGCTTCACCAACCAACAAGGTATTAAAACCCTAGTAAAAGATTATCAACTTGTAGACCTAAGTCAAGATAATAGTCTTGCTATTAATGATATTTTACTACCCCCGGGAGCTTATAATTTAAAAATGCGTTTTGGATTTACAGAAGCCGCAAACACCTCGAGTATATACCCAGATTTAAACGCAGCTTCTTGGAATGTGCCAGATATGCTGGGTGGAGGATATCATTACATGCAACTGGAAGGAAGATGGTTAGATCCAGGTGACGACCCTGACGAGCCTTTTTTGTATGCCTACCACACCATTAGCGCAGTCCAAAACCCCGGTCCAGATAACACAAGAGAGGACACCTCTATAGAGATAGATTTAGGAGAAATAACTGTTACACAGGGCGCTACTCAAATTAATGTTACTATGGATATCAATCAGTGGTTTGAAAATCCAAACCTTTGGGATCTAAATACACTTAACGGCATGTTGATGGGTAATTACACCGCCCAAAAAATGATGCAAGAAAACGGGCAAACTGTATTTTCTCTAGAAACCAATACGGGTGACTAAATGATTTTTTTATGTTTAAAAAAATACCTCTTGTTTTTTGCCTTCTTTGTATCACTCTCTCATGCGGTGAGGATGACAACCAAAATCAAGGGTACTCACCTACACCGGTAAACATAGCTGTTCCAGCCATTTTTTCGCAACTACTCCCTGCTCCAGAAATACCTGCCAATAACCAGCTAACACAAGAGGGAGTTGCCCTTGGAAGGGCTTTGTTTTATGAAAAAAATCTCTCTGCAGACAATAGTCTATCTTGTGCGGGATGTCATAAACCCAATCAAGGTTTTAGTGACCAGCGCAGATATAGCATAGGTATAGATGGTATTGCCGGGTTTAGAAACTCGATGCCTCTTGTTAACATTGCTTGGAACACAAACAATAAATTTAATTGGGACGGCAGTGCCGATTCCTTAGAAGAGCAGGTTCTAGAACCTGTTGTAAATGAAATAGAAATGCACAACACATGGCCCAACGTTGAGCAGACACTGCAAAGTGACCCGAACTATCTCACTAAATTTGAACAGGCCTTTGGAACTACTACAATTTCTCAAGATCTGATCGCTAAAGCCCTTGCGCAGTTTATACGCACACTGGTATCGGGAAATGCTAGGTTTGACAATTATCTTCTAGGACAAGCAACACTAACCCCATTAGAGCAGCAGGGGCTTGCTGTTTTTTTAGATGAAAACCGCGGTGATTGTTTTCATTGCCATGGCAGCCCTAGCAATCCACTATGGACAGACAATGATTTTCATAACAATGGCCTAGATGAAAATTTTACAGACCTAGGCCTAGGAGATATCACTGGAGACCCAGCCCAATTTGGATTGTTTAAATCTCCCTCCTTGCGCAACCTAGCTTACACTGCTCCTTACATGCATGACGGCCGCTTTCAAACATTAGACCAAGTGATAGATCATTACAGTGAAGGGCTAATATTTAGCCCCACTATAGATCCTTTGATGAAAACAGTTGCCCAAGGTGGAGTGCAACTCACCCCGCAAGATAAAGCAGCCTTAAAAGCTTTTTTGTTAAGCCTCTCAGATCCATCTCTGGCAAATAACCCAGCATATCAAAACCCCAACTAATCTAGTAAGTGCGCTTTAGGTCAAATCTGTCTTTGGCACAAGGTGTAGTTTGTTAAAGCCCTTATACCCTCATAGATTTTTAATATTTTTTAGGTATTAAAAAAGCGGTTAATATCGTATATTTGTCCTCAAATTTAGATGAATTCTAATTTATGATAAAAGTAAGTGATACGGCGCGAAGCAAAATTTCGCAATTAATGATAGAAGACGGCTTTAGCATCGATCAAGACTTTGTTCGCGTTGGTGTTAAAAGTGGTGGATGTTCTGGGTTATCTTACGAGCTAAATTTTGATGGTGTTATTGGTGAGAATGACAAAGTGTTTGATCAGAACAACGTTAAGATTGCTGTAGATAAAAAGAGTTTTTTATACCTAGTGGGAACAACCCTAGAATATAGTGGAGGTTTAAACGGTAAAGGTTTTGTGTTTAACAACCCAAATGCAAATAGAACCTGTGGCTGTGGAGAATCATTCTCTTTATAATTTAAAAACTAAGAATTCATAAGTGCATATGAGTAAGTATACAGAAGACGATTTAAAAAAAGAACTGGAAACCAAAGAGTACGAGTATGGTTTTTATACAGACCTAGAGAGCGAAACCTTCCCTATAGGACTCAACGAGGATATTGTACGGGCTATTTCAAAGAAAAAACAAGAGCCGCAGTGGATGACTAACTGGAGGCTAGAGGCTTTTAAAGTTTGGCAGTCTATGCAAGAGCCTGATTGGGCAAATGTAAATTACACTAAGCCAGATTTTCAGGCAATTGCATACTATTCTGCTCCTAAGGCTGTAGATCCTAACAAAACATTAGACGATGTAGATCCAGAGCTGGTAGCGATGTACAAAAAGCTAGGGATATCTGTAGATGAGCAGAAAAAAATGAACAATGTCGCTATAGACATTGTGGTAGATTCTGTTTCTGTTGCTACTACTTTCAAAAAAACACTTAGTGAAAAGGGAATCATTTTTATGAGTATTTCTGAAGCAATTAAAGAGCATCCAGAACTTGTAAAAAAATATCTTGGAACCGTAGTACCTACCAAAGACAATTTCTACGCCGCTTTAAATAGTGCGGTGTTTAGTGATGGCTCGTTTTGTTATATTCCAAAGGGGGTTAGATGCCCTATGGAATTGTCTACCTATTTTAGAATCAATCAAGCAGGAACAGGACAATTTGAAAGAACCCTTCTTATTGCAGACCAAGGAAGCTACGTATCCTACCTAGAGGGTTGTACCGCGCCAAGTCGAGATGAAAACCAATTACATGCAGCTGTTGTAGAGCTTATTGCGCTAGATGATGCAGAAATCAAATACTCTACAGTGCAAAACTGGTACCCTGGAAGCGCAGAAGGAAAAGGAGGCGTATACAACTTTGTAACCAAAAGAGGACTGTGCGAAAAAAATGCAAAAATATCCTGGACACAAGTGGAGACTGGTAGCGCCGTTACCTGGAAATATCCTAGTTGTATCTTAAAAGGAGACAATAGTATTGGAGAGTTTTACTCTATCGCGGTAACTAACAATTATCAGCAAGCAGATACGGGAACAAAAATGATTCATTTAGGTAAAAACACGCGTAGCACCATAATCAGTAAAGGTATTTCGGCAGGGAAATCACAAAACAGCTATCGTGGTTTGGTAAAGATAAATGCAAGCGCAGAGAATGCTCGTAATTTTTCTCAGTGTGATTCTTTACTAATGGGTAATGAATGTGGAGCGCATACATTTCCGTACATCGAGGTTAAAAATAAAACTGCCCAAATAGAGCACGAAGCAACTACAAGTAAAATTGGAGAAGACCAGATATTTTATTGCAACCAGCGTGGGATTGACACAGAAAAGGCCATTGCACTTGTTGTAAATGGTTTTAGCAAAGAAGTACTAAACAAACTCCCGATGGAATTTGCAGTAGAGGCTCAAAAACTACTAGAAATAAGCCTAGAAGGCTCTGTTGGATAAGCCAAAAGAACTAACAAACAATATATTATGAAAAAAATAATTGTACTAATTACTCTATTTATAGGCCTTAGCGCTTGTAAAAATGATCAAAAATCAACCTTAGTCACCACAGAAAACTCAAACCTTGCGGTTTACAAAGGTGAGTTTATCTTCACAGACGGCGCTGCTGTTTTAAAAGGAAGTGACTTTATTTATGGGGTGGTTGTAGATGATAAGATGAAAGAATTGGCCGATAAGGTGGCGCCTGTAAAAAAAGATGTCTATGATATGGTTGCAGTAATTGTAACAGGAACATTAGCTCCAGGGCCTCAAGACAAAGAAACGTGGGGTGAGTTTTTAACCATCATAGATATTGTACAAGTGAGCGCTAAGCCAGCACAGGCAGATGTTAAAATAAAAGAAGGTGACGCGGCAAATAAAACCGAAAAAGCCATTAAAAAAGTTGAAGAAAAATAATATGTTACAGATAAAAGATGTTTACGCAAGTGTGGAAGATAAAGACATCCTTAAGGGGATTTCTCTCTCAGTGAATGCAGGAGAAGTGCATGCTATAATGGGGCCCAACGGAGCTGGAAAAAGCACCTTGGCTTCTATTATTGCTGGTAAAGAAGAATTTGAGCTCACCAAAGGAGAAATAACTATTGATGGAGAAGATATCACAGAGCTGGACGCAGAAGAAAGAGCACACAAAGGTGTTTTCCTTTCTTTTCAATACCCTGTTGAGATTCCTGGAGTTTCTGTTACAAACTTTATTAAAACTGCCATCAATGAGAACAGAAAGGCCAAAGGTCTTGAGGATATGCCGGCCAGTGAGATGTTAAAGAAGATTAAAGAAAAAGCAGATTTATTAGAAATAGACCGCAAATTCTTATCTAGATCTTTAAATGTAGGTTTTTCTGGAGGAGAGAAAAAACGTAATGAAATTTTCCAAATGGCCATGTTAGAGCCTAAGCTAGCCATTTTAGATGAGACAGACTCTGGACTTGATATTGACGCACTTAAAGTGGTTGCCAACGGAGTTAACAAATTAAAAAACAAAGACAATGCAGTTATTGTCATTACACACTACCAAAGATTATTAGATTACATAGTTCCAGACTTTGTGCATGTAATAATGGATGGAAAAATAGTGAAATCTGGTACAAAGCAACTTGCTTATGAGTTGGAAGAAAAAGGATATGACTGGATAAAAGAGGAGTTAGTCTAACCCCTTAAGGCATCAAAAATTCTGAATTTAAAAAATGAATTTAAAAGAAAAATTACAATCCTCATATCTTGCTTTTGAAGATCACTTGCAAGCAGACTCGCCATTACATGATGTGCGCACTAAGGCTATGAAGTCTTTTGAAGACAAGGGATTTCCGAGCAAAAAAGAAGAAGCATGGAAGTACACTTCTTTAAATGCATTATTGAGTAAAGATTATAGCATTTTTCCAAAAAATGAAACTGCAATAGAGTTTAACGATGTTAAAAAGTATTTCTTAAATGATATAGACACCTATAAAGTTGTTTTTATAGACGGGGTTTACAGTTCTTTTCTATCTCAAATCACTCATGATGTTATTGATGTTTGTTTGATGTCATCTGCGCTAAACAAGTCTAAATACAGCTCTATTATAGAGACCTATTTCAATAAAGCCGCTAACACTGATAGTTTAAGTTGTTTAAACACTGCCTTTGCTAAAGAAGGGGCCTATATTCGTATCCCAAAAAACAAAGAAGCTAAAAAACCCATTGAGATTATAAACTTTGCTACAGGAACAGAAGCTGCTACCATGTTGCAGCCCCGTAATTTAATTATTGTAGAACAAAACGCACATGTTCAAATCATTGAGCGTCACCAAAGTCTTAATAACAACCCGGTACTCACCAATAGTGTTACTGAGATTTTTTTAGAAAAAAGAGCTAATGTAGATTACTATAAGATCCAAAATGACACTCAAAACGCCTCTTTGATTGATAGCACCTTCATCCAGCAACAACGCGAGAGTATTTGTAGTGTTCATACCTTTTCTTTTGGTGGAAAATTAACCCGTAATAACCTAAGCTTTAAACAACTTGGAGAGCGTTGTGATTCTATACTAAACGGAGTCACGATGATTGAAGACAAACAACATGTAGATCACAACACCCTTGTGCATCATATTGCTGAAAACTGTGAAAGTCACCAAGATTACAAAGGAATTTTTGATGACAGTGCAACTGGGGTTTTTAACGGAAAAGTGTATGTTGAAAAGCAGGCTCAGAAACTAGATGCGTTCCAGAAAAACAATAATATTTTAATTTCCAACAAAGCAACAATAAACGCAAAGCCGCAGCTAGAAATTTTTGCAGATGATGTAAAATGCTCACATGGTTGTACCATTGGCCAACTAGACCCTGACGCAATGTTTTATTTGCGCTCTCGAGGTATCGCTGATAAAGAAGCTAGGGCGCTGCTTATATATGCTTTCGCAAATACTGTTTTGGAAAGTGTGAAAATTCCAGAATTAAAAGAAAGAATCAATAAATTAATTGCCAACAAGATGGGTGTTAATTTAGGCTTTGACCTTTAAATTTATTGCTCCATTGATGCATTTTGTGCACTATTATAGTATAAAAAACAAAGGGTAACGTTAATTTCAATAAACGCATATATGTTTGATGTAACTGCTATAAGAAAAGATTTCCCTATACTTTCTAGAAAAGTAAATGGGAGACCGCTGGTGTATTTAGACAATGCAGCCACATCTCAAAAACCAAAGCAGGTTATTGATAGCATTGTAGATTACTATTCAAACTACAACGCAAACATTCACAGAGGGGTTCATGCCTTGTCTCAAGAAGCTACAGATGCCTATGAGGCCTCTAGAAAAAAAATACAAACGCATTTTAGTATTGCAAAACCTCATGAGGTAATTTTCACCTCTGGAACTACCCACGGTATAAATATTGTAGCACATGGGTTTTCAAGCTTACTCTCTGCAAATGATGAAATTATTGTTTCACAATTAGAGCATCATTCAAATATTGTGCCCTGGCAAATGCTTTGCAAGGCTACTGGAGCTGTATTAAAAGTAATCCCAATGAACCAAGAGGGCGGCCTAGATATGGACGCCTACCAGGAGTTGCTATGCTCAAAAACAAAACTAGTTTTTGTAAATCATATTTCAAATACCTTAGGTACTATAAACCCTATTGAGTTTATGACCCAAAAGGCGCACCAAGTAGGCGCTGCCATACTTATAGATGGCGCACAATCTTGCTCGCACATAAGGCCAGATTTGGTTGCATTAGATTGTGATTTTTATGTTACTTCTGCACACAAAATGTGCGGCCCTACAGGTATTGGTATGTTGTATGGTAAAGAAGCTTGGTTAGAAAAATTGCCGCCGTTTCAAGGGGGTGGAGAAATGATAGATCAAGTAACTTTTGAGCAAACAACCTACGCAGGACTGCCTCATAAGTTTGAAGCAGGAACACCAAATGTTTGTGGAGGTATTGCATTTGGAGCCGCCATTGATTATCTTAACGCCATAGGTTTTGATGCTATTGCAGCTCATGAGGCTACGCTTTTAGAGTATGCTACAAAGAAATTATTGGCCATTGATGGGTTAAAAATTTACGGTACAACAAAAGAGAAAACATCTGTAATTTCTTTTAACATAGAGGGTATTCACCCCTATGATATTGGGACCATTGTTGATAAGCTAGGAGTTGCGGTTCGTACAGGGCAACACTGCACTCAGCCTATTATGGATTTCTTTAATATATCTGGAACCGTAAGAGCGTCGTTTGCATTTTACAACACTATCCAGGAGATTGATATTTTCGTTGCAGCCGTTGAAAAAGCTAAAATGATGCTATCATAAAAAAGTAGTTATGAAAAAAATAGTCTTAACCAGCATCACACTTTGCTTTTTAATAGTTGGGTGTAATCAAACAAAAAAAGTAGTTGTAGATACACCTAAAGCACTATTGTCTGGGATTTTTACTGTAATTACTATTTATGGCGAGGATATTTCTTCATCGGCTGTGCTGCAGTTTAACAAGGCAGATAAAAAAATATGGGGGAATGCTGGATGCAATGATTTTGCAGGAACATACACTCAAAATGCTGGCTCGTTAAATATAGGGCAACTTAGCTCAACAAAGGCGTATTGTGAAGGAGCCATGAAAAATGAATATGCCATACAAAAGGTTTTAAGAAATGTGGGGTCATTTGATATTTCAAACGGAAACCTTACATTGTATTCAGTCACAGAAAAAAAGCCACTGCTCACAGCTATTAAAAACAAAGAATAACTATGACCATTAAAGCCATACAAGAAGAGCTAGTAGAAGAGTTTGCCATGTTTGATGATTGGATGCAACGCTATGAGTATATGATAGATTTAGGAAAATCTTTACCCCTTATAGAGGAGCAAAACAAAACCGATGATAGGGTTATTAAAGGGTGTCAATCAAAAGTTTGGTTAGACGCAGAGCTCAAGGGAGATAAAATGGTTTTCTCTGCAGATAGCGATGCTATTATCACTAAGGGTATTATTGCTATTTTGATAAGAACCTTTAACAACCAAACACCCACAGCAATTTTAAATTCAAACACAGATTTTATCGATCAAATTGGTCTAAAAGAGCATTTATCTGCCACAAGAGCAAATGGGCTAACCTCTATGATTAAGAAATTAAAATTGTATGCCACAGCATATCAAGCAAAATTAAATAGCTAGTTCTTTTTAAGTTATATTAAATTTATAAATACAGTACCATTATGGAAGATGAAACATTAGACACACAGGCACTAGGAGAAAAGATTGTAAAGGTCTTAAAGTCAATATATGATCCTGAGATCCCTGTAGATATTTATGAGTTAGGGCTTATTTATGATGTTTTTGTAAATGAAGATCATAATGTAAAGATTTTAATGACCCTTACCACTCCAAACTGTCCTGTTGCAGAAACGCTTCCTGTGGAGGTAGAAGACAAAGTGAAGTCTCTTAAAATTGTAAATGATGCAGAGGTAGAAATTACCTTTGATCCGCCATGGACACAAGATCTTATGAGCGAAGAGGCAAAGCTAGAATTGGGCATGCTATAATTTTAGTTTCATGGCAAAACAGATTGTAAATAGAGTCGCAAATAGCGTTTTAAAAACTATAGATTTAGAGCAGCTATATCCAAAAGGTACTAGAGTTGCCTTTGATATTGCCCCTTGGCTACAAGAGGGTATTATACTTCGAGAAAAAGACTTTAGAGAATCGGTTTCTACCCACCCGTGGGAGCAATATAAAAATCAGTATGTTTCCATCCACTGTAGTACAGAGGCTATTATTCCTGCATGGGCTTTTATGCTTGTTAGCACAAAACTAATACCCCACACCAAAAAAACAGTTATTGGATCACAACAAACCCTAGAAACAATTTTATTTGCTGAAGTTTTAAACGATCTAGATATTAGTGAATATAAAGATACTCCTGTTATCATTAAAGGGTGTGCAAACAAACCTATCCCAGGGGCAGCTTATGGAATGTTGATTTCAAAATTACAACCCATTGCAAAAAGTATTATGTATGGAGAGGCCTGTTCTTTTGTGCCTTTGTATAAAAATTAGCCTCGCTCAAAAATTGGCGTTTTTTTAAAAACAACTTTAATGAAAAAAACACTTCTATTAATGGTGTGCTGTATAGTTACCATAACTGGTTTCTCTCAAGAAAAAAAAGAAGAGACTAAAGGCCCTTGGACTAAAGTCACTAATGTATCACTTTTGTTTAACCAAGCAGCATTTAACGACAAATGGCAAGGTGGTGGTACGTCAAACTATGCCGCAAATTTTGGCCTCACACATGATGCCAACTACAGTAAAGATAACATCACTTGGGATAACCGTATTGTTATAGAGTACGGTATTGCCAATCAAAAAGATCAGGAATTTACCAGAAAAACAAACGATCGTTTTGAGCTTAATACATTGATAGGGAAAGAGATAAAAGAAAGTCTTTGGTATTATTCTTTTTTCCTTAGTGCAAGAACACAACTTGCCAATGGATATGATTTTGGAGAAGACCAAGATGGAAAACCAATTAGAACACAGGCCACAAAAATTTTATCTCCAGGATACTTCCAAGCAGGGCTGGGAGTGCTATGGAAAAAAAATGATAATTTAAAACTCAACATTGCTCCTGCAACCTCACGTTTGATAGTTGTTAATAGTCAGTTCACAAATGTTGGACCAAACCAAAGTGATATTGATGCTTTTAACCAAGTTGGGTATTTTGGGATAAATGCAAATCAAACCTCTCGTATAGAGTTTGGAACTGCTGTAGGAGCCTACGGAAAATTCACTTTGCTTGAAAATGTGGTACTAGAAAATGTGCTTAATTTGTACAGTAACTATCTTGAGAACATGCAAAATGTAGATATAGACTACACCGCAAACCTAGTGATGTCTGTAAACAAATGGATTACTGCAAATGTAACCTTCCAGGCCATCTACGATGATAATGCAGTAAAGGGATTTCAAATCAGAGAGGCTTTGGGTCTGGGGCTCACCTACGGTTTTTAAAAAACGCTGTGATTTAAAAAACCCAATTTTACGAGAAAGAGTTCTTACGCTTGGGTTTTTTATAGTTATTCAACATACTCTTGAGGATATAAAAAACTATTATAAGGAAACCGGCTTACATGAATTTCGCGAACTTTATCATACACTACTTTTCTAAAACTTTCAAAATTTTGTTTCTCTAAGGCAGACACAAAAATAGCGTCACCATTAGTCTTATTCATCCAAGTTGCTTTCCACTCCTGTAAGGTAAAGTGTTCTTTTGTTTTCTGGGTCACTAAATCATCACTGTCAATAGTTTTATTAGTGAAGGCATCTATTTTATTAAATACCATAATCGTTGGCTTGTCTGCACTTTTAATTTCGTCCAAAATAGTTCCTACACTGGCAATATGATCTTCAAAACTTGGATGTGAAATATCTACCACATGCAACAGCAAATCTGCTTCTCTCACCTCATCTAGTGTGCTTTTAAAAGACTCAACCAGTTGGGTAGGTAGTTTGCGGATAAAACCAACGGTATCGGTTAGTAAAAAAGGGAGGTTCCCTATTACTACTTTGCGCACTGTGGTGTCTAGGGTGGCAAATAATTTGTTTTCTGCAAATACATCACTTTTACTAATGGCATTCATCAAGGTAGATTTTCCAACGTTGGTATACCCCACCAATGCTACCCTAACTAATTTACCGCGATTTCCTCGCTGAACCTCCATTTGGCGATCTATCTTTTTTAGTTTCTTTTTTAGCAATGAAATACGATCTCTAACAATACGTCTATCTGTTTCAATTTCTGTCTCTCCAGGTCCTCGCATTCCTATCCCTCCACGTTGTCTCTCTAGGTGGGTCCACATACCAGCAAGTCTAGGGAGTAAATACTCGTACTGAGCAAGCTCTACCTGTGTTCTAGCATAACTTGTTTGGGCGCGTTGCGCAAAAATATCAAGTATTAGGTTGGTGCGATCAATGATTTTACACTCAAGAATTTTCTCGATGTTTTTTTGTTGGGCTGCAGAGAGCTCATCATCAAAAATAACAGTCCCAACTCCGTGCTGCTGAACATAGGTAAGTACCTCTTCTAGTTTACCGGTTCCTATAAAAGTTTTAGGGTTTGGTTTTTCCATTTTCTGGACAAAGCGTTTGAGTACTTCACCACCAGCGGTGTAGGCTAAAAACTCAAGTTCGTCTAGATATTCCTCAGATTTGGCCTGGTCTTGCTTTTGAGTGATTAAACCAATGAGTATGGTCTTTTCGTATTCAATGTCTTTTTCTTCTATCATAGGTATTTAAAAAAACAAAGGTACGAAAGACAAACAGACTAATTTCAATAGATGATAAGCGAACCCTATTTATTTTAGAGGCTACATTAATTACATATCATAAGAACCAAAATTTAGCGTTTGTAGGTTGGCTAAAGTTAGTTTTTTAACCCAATTACAAGGTTTTAATCGATAAATTAAAGCGCTACATCTAATAAAATATATAAGCTAACATTACATTAAATTTTTACTTAAATTTATCTTCAAAATAATACCAAAAAAATAACTAAATGAACATTAAATTACTCTCTCAAAAAAATACACGCACGTATCGATTTGTAAAGAATCTAAGCACTACCGTAGCCTCTATGGTGGTTTTTTTATGTCTTAGCGTGTCATATGGTCAAACTACGATTCCTTGTGCCGACGGTGCTTTTAATGACACCTATTGCTACACTGCTAATGATACTACTGAAATTGTATATACCAGTGATACAGGGTTCCCTTTAAAATTAACATTTATTGAAGGAACTGTTGAGCTAAATTTTGATGAAGTTGTCATTTTAGACTCAGATGGAGTTACCAATCTTAATGCTGGTAACCCTTATGGAAATACGGGTGATATGTCCGGATTTGTTTTTGAATCTAGTGGAGACACCATAACACTTCAAGTTACCTCAGATGGAATTGCAAGTTGTGTAGATGGGTTGTTTGTTCCATTAAATTATGATATTAATTGTTTAACCTGTACAGATCCAACCATTGAGTTTACAAACGACGGAATGTGTGAAACAGGGCAACAATTCACCATTGGTGTAGATATTACAGATCTAGGTAGTTCTACTAGTATCACAGTTACTGATGACCAAGGAAGTGCGGCTCAAACTGCAACAACGGCAGGTGTTTTATTCTTCGGTCCTTACCCTGCTACAACAGGAGTTACCTTCACTGTTGACACTGGAGATTTAAATTGTGATTTCACAAGTGGTATCATTGAGTGCCAAGCTCAAGGAAGTTGTGATGTACTGGATGCTGGTTTTGATATGTTTATAGATTGTGAAACATTTTGCACAGATCTAGTTGCAGATTATATAGCCTTGCCAAATCTAGACACTACCTCTTATCAAATTCAAGGACCTCTTTGTGATGTGCCTCCTGTTACTGGTGGTACTCCAACAAATCTAACAATAGATGATGTTTGGAGTGGTGTGATTGCATTGCCTTTCGAATTTAATTTTTACGGTAATTCTTATACACAGGTTGTTGCTGGTGCAAACGGGCAACTTTCTTTTAACGCTGCCCTGGCTGGAAATTATAACGGATGGGCTATGGATCCTGCAGATCAGATTCCTACCAATGATGCCAACTATCCTTTAAACACAGTTTTTGGCGCCTACCATGATATTAATCCTGCTGTAGCTCCAGCGGCTCCAGATAGAGTCAACTATTTTGTAAATGGAGTTGCTCCTTTTAGAGTTTTTGTGCTAAATTTTAATGCAGTACCTCAATTTGGATGTAACGAGCTTTTAACAACCCAGCAAATCTTATTGTATGAATCATTAAACGTAATTGATGTAAATATTATCAATAAACCTGTGTGTGATACCTGGAATGGTGGTCTTGCTGCCATAGGATTACAAGGAAATAATCTTACAGAATTTAGTGTCCCTGAAGATAGAAATGTTGGAGTATGGGATGTTACCAATGAAAATTGGCGTTTTGTTCCTAATGGAGGTCCTGTAACAAATGCAAGTGTATTTGAGTGGAGAGATGCTGCCGGAAACGTGCTTAGTAACGATCCTCTATTTACGGTATGTCCAGATCAAACTACCGTTTATACTGCGGCACTAGTGGTAGAATTACCTGACGGAAGTTTTAATGAACTTACAGATGACATAACGGTAACCAAAGAATCTGGATGTTCTCCTTTTGATTGTACAGATGATGCATTCTTAGAAGACTTTGGTACGGGTGTGGGTAGAACTACGCATCCTTTTACACCTTTAGAATTTAATGCAACCACACAGCTAGAGGCTAACCAATATGCAGTAACCAATATTTCAAGTGGGCTTAATTTTGGATGGCATCAAGGTATGGAAGACAATACTAGTGGTGACACAAACGGAAGAATGATTTTCTACAACCCTTCTGAAGATACAAATCAAATAGAATTATATAGAAGAGATATCGCCGTTACGGCAAACACTTCTCATATTTTTGATTTTGCCATGACAACAGTATATGATATCGATAGTGGTATTTGCCCAGGAACAGGTACAGATTCAAGACTTATTTATCAAATTGAAGATGCTGCGGGTACTGTTCTAGCAACAAGTACAACTGGTAATGTGACAAATGGTGCAAACCCAAACTGGATTAGATATTCTCTAGAGTTTAACCCTGGAGCTAACACAACAATCCAGGTGGTTCTATTAAATGACATATTTGGGGCCTGCGGAAACGACCTTGCCGTAGATGACCTAAGAATTCGTGCAGAAGGCACCTCGCCAACTGTAGAAGATCCTTTGGATATGTTCTCTTGTGAGGACACCCCAGGAAGTAATGTTGCAACCTTTGATCTTACCTCCCAGATTGTAGAGATATTAAATGGTCAAAACGCTGCAGATTTTGAAATCACATTTCATGCCTCTCAAGAGGATGCTGACTCAGGAGATAACCCAATAGCAACTCCTGCTGCATATCAAAACACGGTAAACCCTGAAACTATTTACACAAGGGTACAGCGTTTAAATCAAGAAGATTGTTTCACGACAACATCTTTTGATTTGATTGTTGAATTGCCTGTAGTAATTACAACCAATTTACCATCACAATTAGATGTGTGTGCTAATGAAGATGCTGCTGCCATAGATGCTACACCAACCAATAGTGGTATAGACCTTGACACAGTAACTTATGATTGGAAAAATGCGGGTGGCACTACAGTGTCTACAGAGGCGGTATTTACTCCTTTAGAGTCTGGTACCTATACCGTGACAATTACTATCCCGCCATGTAGTGAAACTACTGTGAGTATAGAGGTAGTGGTAAATCCAGTTCCAGATCTAGATTTAGGAGAAGATGTTACCCTTTGTGATAGCGAAGACTTTGAAATTATTCCAAGTATTTCTGGAGACACTGAAGGGGCAAGTTTTTTATGGAGTACAGGTGCTACAGACACTACTATATTTGTAGACCAAAGTGGAACCTACTCTCTTGAGATTACTACCGTTGATGGCTGTGTTGTTACAGATGATATTGTTGTCGTTATTTCAGACCCAGTAGTGGTAACGCTTAATGAAGATTTTGATGTTTGTCCAAATTTTGAAACTATTATTACTGCAAACTCTAGTGATGCTGGTGTAACATACCAATGGTTTGAAAATGGAACATTAATTCCTGACCAGGGAGAAAACACCTTAGTTATTATCTTATCGCAAGACGGTGCGTCCACTCAAGAATATAGCGTGGTAGTTACAAACAGTGATGGCTGTATGGGAACTGCTGTTGTGAATGTATCTCTGTATACAGATAATGAAAACTGTGTTATTTCTCAAGGTATCTCTCCAAATGGAGATGGCCTTAATGATGTGCTGGATCTTAGTTTCTTGAACAATAGAACAGGAATTAATTCTTTCCAGATATTTAACAGAAACGGAACCGCTGTTTATGAATTTACCAACTACTCAAACCAGTGGGGAGGACAAACAACAGACGCAGAAGAATTACCAACAGGAACCTATTACTATGTGTTAGGTCTAAATGGAGAAGATCCTGTATTTGGATCTAGCTATACTGGATGGGTTTACATCAATAGAGAGAAAAACTAATATTATATAAAGATGAACTTGTATTAGGCCTATAGGTTTTAGAGCTTTCGTATTCTTGATACAATCAATATAAAATAAACACCACAGAAATGAAAAAAATACTATCAATACCATTACTACTATTATGTGTTTTACTTTGTTCCAAAGAGGCAAATGCGCAGCAAGACCCTCAATACACACAATTCATGTACAACATGAATGTTGTAAATCCTGCCTATGCAGGATCTAAAGAGAACATTTCCTTTACCTCTTTATATAGGTCACAATGGGCCGCTTTGGATGGAGCGCCAACCACATTTACTTTTTCAGGACACGGTCCTTTAAATGATAAAGTTGGAGTTGGTTTTTCTGCGGTGAAGGATGAACTTGGACCTGTAAATGAAACCAATGTGTTTGCAGATTTTTCATACACCCTGCAACTAAGCCCAACTACAAAATTAGCACTTGGTCTTAAAGCCGGAGCTACTTTTCATGATGTAGGTTTGGTAGATTTAGAATTACAAGATCCTAATGATCCATTTTTTAGTCAAGACATTAGCAGTGTGTATCCAAATATTGGAGCGGGTGCTTTTTTATATGCAGACAAATTTTACGTTGGTGTGTCGGTGCCTAACATGTTAAACTCTGTTCATCTGGATGCAAACGGAACACAAATTGGATCTGAGGTGAATCACTTCTTTGGTACTGCAGGGTATGTTTTTCAAGTTTCAGAAAACACGAAGTTAAAGCCTTCTGTTTTGGTTAAGTCTGCTTTTGGAACTCCGGTTTCTTTTGACGCTAACTTAAATGCCTTATTTTTCGAAAAGTTTGAATTGGGTGTCTCTTATAGAGTAGATGACTCATTTAGTGGTCTTGTTGGATTTCAAGTCCTGCCAGAGCTTCGTATAGGATATGCCTATGATGCAGTTACTTCAGATATTAATTTTGTAGCCCCATCATCACACGAAATTATTCTAACGTTTGATCTATTTACTAACAAGCGTACTTTACGTTCACCAAGATATTTCTAATTAACAACATTTAATTTCATTGAAAATGAAAAAAATATATACCATACTTCTACTTATCGCTGTTTCTACAACAATTGTTTCAGCTCAAAATAGTAAAACTAAAAAGGCAGATAATCTATATGATAGATTAGCATATACTGATGCTGCTCAGGCATATCAAAAAGTTCTCAAAAGAGGAACTACAGATGTTTATGTCTTTGAAAGATTAGCAAATTGCTACTATTTCATCAATGATACCAAAAAGGCTGAGATGTACTACAAAAGAGTAGCCAAGTCTAAGGATGCAAATCCAGAAGCCATTTATAACTATGCTCAAAGCTTAAAAGCAAACGGTAAATTTAGCGATTACAACACCTGGATGAAAAACTTTGCAAAGCTAAGTCCAAACGATACCCGTGTTAAGGAGTTTATGAAAAACCCTAATTATATTCCAAAAATCATGGATGACATGGCGCGTTACACCGCTACAAACATGGAAGATATAAATAGTGAATATGCAGATTTTGGCGGTATTGTATATGGTAAAGATTTTTACTTTGCCTCTGGAAGAAACACTTCTCGAAAAAAATACCAGTGGAATGAAGAGCCATATCTTGAAATCTACAAAGCAACAAATGTAGGCGGAACCATGAAAAATGCTGAGCTACTTAATGGTGATGTAAATACAAAATACCACGAGTCTAATGCGGTAATTAGCGCAGATGGAAAGCGCATGTATTTTGACCGTAACGACTACTTTGAAGGAGATTATGACAAATCTGAAAATGGGATCAATCAAATCAACTTATACTATGCAGAGAATATTGATGGTAAAGGATGGTCTGGGGTAGTCTCTGCACCTTTTAACAACAATGAGTACTCTACAGGGCATCCAGCCCTAAGCCAAGACGGTAAGACACTCTATTTTGTAAGTGATATGCCAGGTGGTAAAGGAGGTTCTGATATATACATGGTTGCCATAAACAGTGATGGATCTCTAGGTACTCCAAATAGATTGGGAGATAATATTAATACAGAAGGAAAAGAACTATTTCCATTCGTAGATAGCAATGGTACTTTATATTTCTCTAGTAATGGCCATTTGGGCATTGGTGGGCTTGATGTGTTTTATGCAGAACCGCAAGGAGATGGTTTTGGTGTAGTAAACAATTTAGGGAACGGAGTGAACAGCCCTGCAGATGATTTTGCATATAAATACGATCCAACAACTCAAAGTGGGTACGTTTCTTCAAATAGAGAAGGTGGTATGGGTAGTGATGATATCTATATGGTAGAGGCGGTAGAGATTCCTTGTGAGGTAACTATTGCTGTGCTTGTAATAAATGAAAACACAAACGCTGCAGTTGCTGGAGCGCGTGTAGATTTATATGACACCATGGGTAATAGATTATCTAGTAAGACATCTAATGTAGATGGTATGGTTTCTTTTAAAGCAGCCTGTGACCAAGCCCATGAAGTACAGGGGGTTTTAGCAGATTTTGAAAGCAATGCTAGCAAAGTTGCACCAGCAAATGACCAGAAAGTTTCTGCAACTATTGCACTAAAGCCAATAGAAGAAATTATTGTTGAGGACCAAATTGTTTTAAACCCAATCTTATTTGATCTTGATAAATCAAACATTAAGCCTCAAGCGGCATTTGAGTTAGACAAAGTAGTTGCTGTGATGAATAAATATTCAGAAATGGTTATTGCAGTAGGATCTCACACAGATAGCAGAGCCACAGACGCTTACAACCTTACCTTATCTGAAGCTCGTGCCCAGTCTACGGTACAGTACATTATATCAAAAGGTATAAGTGGTAAAAGAATAAGCGGTAAAGGATTTGGAGAGTCGCAACCTAAAGTTTCTTGTGGTGACAACTGTAGTGAAGCAGAGCATCAATTAAACAGAAGGTCTGAGTTTACCATTGTAAAAAGGTAATCTCATCTCCGCTTTTCTAAAAAGCACACCTTACTATAAATCCCTAAACAATTTGTTTAGGGATTTTTTTTATAATCAGTTTTGCATCTAGATACACCAAAGTCATGCTTTGTTTTAAGGGCTATATGCATGGCCTTAAGCCTGCACACATGTATTTGGGCAATATGTTTAGTTAGACTTATGAAACGCCTCTTAAAATCTTTTACACAAGGCATTGTTTAGAGAAAACTATGCTAGAGACTACCTATACTAATTTTTGTTGAGAGAGAGAGAGAGAGAGAGAGAGAGAGAGAGAGAGAGATGCTATGAATTAATGTGAACTAAGAGTTGTGTGTGGGTAATCTATCATTGTTGGATTTAAAATAATTGGCTTTTGAAACAACAAAAATGGGGTATATACCTCAAAGACATACACAAGGAGTGACATATATTTAATAACAAATATGTAGTAGCAACCCAAAAAGGGTCGCCTTTTGTGTAAAAAAAATTCAAAAAAAAACACCCCTGAAGTATCAGGGGTGTTTTTTATGTATAAAAAGATGTTCTTAGTTTCCAGTTATCACGATATCATCTATATGGTAACGTGTGGTTGCTGTAGGATCAGAACCTTGGTATCTGAAAGCTATATGAGCCATACCGTCAACACAAGAAATATTGATTGCCCCTGATGGGAAAAAGTCTCCAAAACCACTCTCTGGTCCAGTTGGTATTGATGCATCTACTAAATTCCAAGTAGCTGCCGTTACATCTCCAGTAAAGTCTGTAGAAACTAACACACTTAAAATGGTTCCGTTATCGAAGGCTGCTTGAATATTAAAGGTCAATTCCTCTTCTGTAGTTGTATCCATATCAATGGCTGGTGTTACTAGCCAAGTGTCAATAATATCTTCTCCAGAACTAAATCCAGATATTTGAGCATAGTTATTGTTGTCAAAGTTTCCAATCTCCCATACTTCATTTCCGCCACTTGCATTTACGTTTGTCCAACCTGCACTTACATAAGACTCAATAGAATCGAACCCTTCAAAGTTTTCACTATAGAATACTGCTCCGCCTCCACTAGGCCCATCACAATTGAATGTTTCTGGATCACATCTGTTTTCATTGTCAAAATTAATATCTGATGGGTCATTTACAACCATATTAAATGCATCACCAAAATAATTTTTAGTTAAGATTCCTGTCATAGAACCTCTCCCTTGAGGAAGCAAGAATGATTTAAAGTCTGCAAATGTGCTGGTGCTAAAAATAACACTTCCACCCTCTTCACAACTTTCTAATAAACGCTCTCCATCAAATTGATCTTCTGGTTCACCAGCATAGGTTTTGCGATCATCGCCTAACACTTCGTTGCGGTTAAACTGAGCATCAGCAAGCTCCACTAATAAGTTAGTATTGGCATCTGTAAACTCTGAAAATAATAATGGTTTTGCCACCATTGTCTCAACAACAGCATCTCTAATTACATATTCTGGCATTTGAGTTTCTCCAATTTTACCAAGATCGTTTACATCTATTATCCCTAAAGTTAGAACTCCACCATCATAACCAGCGGTTAAACCGTCTAGACGTACATATACTTTTCTACCTACCTCATAGGTGATAAATAAAGGATTTACGTCGATTAAAACCTTGATACCACTAACAGGATTAGAAGGAGCGTTTTGCATGATCATTTCTTCAAAAAAGTTTCCTGCTTGATCGTTAGAGATTACATACCCTTCTACATAGGTAATAAAATCTGTCTCAAAGGTTAACTTTTCTGTTTCTCTTAACTCTGCAAGAGTATCTTCATAGTTAAAGTCTCCAGGGTCTACACCAAGGGCATCTGCTGCTTCTGCAACTAATTGTTCAAAGGCACTATTAATACCCATTATTGTTAGCACATCCCCTTCAAGGTTTGGAGCCACAACGATAGTGTTTGGTGTTTCAAAATCATCATCTTGCACACATGATACTATCCCTACTGTTACCATCAACAGCATTACTAGTTTGTATAAATTGAAATTTTTCATTTGTATTGTGTTTATCTATTTTTTATTAAAATCTAACGTAAAGGTTTAAGTAATATGTAGTTCCGTTTCCGAAGAAATAACGATTTCCGAATACGGGTGTATCTCTATTTGATTCTTCAACCATACCACGATAATCTGCAATTCTTGAATCTTCAAAACCACCTGTTTTGAAACGTTGGTCAAAAACATTGTTTAGTGTTGCAAAGAATCCAATATAATAACCATCAACTCTCCAAGACTTTCCTCCCACTACATTTACAAGCGTGTAATCATCAAACTGTTCTTGTCTTAATAATTCTCTTGCCGTTGCAGGGTCATAGTCATTGTAGCCAATATTATCTGTGTCTGTAGCAAAATTGTCGTTTCTACGAAGGCTACTTACATCTATATAAGCGTTTGAGAAATAGTTTGAAGTAACACCAAACCACCAGAAGTTTGGATCACGGTATTCAAAACCTAACTGGAATGCATTTTCTGGACCTCCTGCGATATGTAGGTTTTTCATTTTAGTGGTACCATCACCCAATCTTTTTGGACCCTCAAAATCATCACTAGTAAAGTACTGATTTGGATTGTTAGTATATACATACTGAGCCATAGATGCTGCACCTTTAAGCTTTATTGTAGGGGTTACCTGAGCCTCAATTCCTATCTCTGCTCCTGCTCTTGTAGATTCAATACCTGTAAGTACCTCCTGAACAAAAGTTCCTCCTCCATCAGCGTTCTGTATAGATTCTGTAAAGAAGAAGTTGATATCTGTTTGGTCTTGCATAGCATTATAAAAACCAGTCACTCTTGCCTTTAAAATAGGAGAGCGGAAGATGTAACTTACATCTAAATTCTGAATTTTTTCTTCCACCAAGCCTTCTACAACATTGTTGTTTTGGCGAGAATTACTAAAAGAGTTTCTAATGCTTGGCGCTTTTGTTAAGTATCCAGCGTTTACATCTATAAGGTGACGCCCTGTTAGCTTGTATACTGCACCCCCTTTAAGACCAAGAGTACTAAAGCTTAAGGCTTCACTTTCTCCAAATGAGTTGTTCCCCCCTTGGTAGTTTCCATTTTCATATAAACCGTTACGTTGGTAATTGGTTGCACCTAAACTCCCAGCTAGGTAAAAATCTACCTTACTGTATTTAAATTGAGCTTGCGCAAATCCAGACATAACATCTGCATTTATATCAAAATTATACTTGTAACGATCTCCCTCACCTACAATACGGTTTGGATTACGTACATCACTTTGTGCGATGTTAGATTGCAAATCTCCAGCACCATCTCCAGATTCTGAATTTGCGAAAGTATCAATATCTAAAAATCCATTACTCCCAAGTAAATCACGAACCTGTGCGTAGTTTTCGCTTTTCAGGCTTCTATAATTTACAGCAGCGTTTAAGGTAATATTACTGGTTAGCTCAGAGAAAAGAATTGAGCTAAACTGCACTTGAGTATCTTTACTTACATCATCTTGCAAAATGTACGATGCACTTAAGGCGTTACCTTGAGAATCTAAATTTGCATCATATAATGTATTCCAAGGAATCTGTCCATCGTTTACAAACTCTTGTCTTGCTAAATATGCTTGTTGATACTGGTAAGGAGAAGGACTTGCATCTCGCAAGAAGTAACTAGGCATTCTCTGGTAATAGTTACCAGCGGGATTACGGTTTCCGTTGTTATCGATACGGCTATTGTTAATTGTTCCTGTTTGATATCCAATGTTTGTGTTTAAGGTTGTTTTCTCACCAATGTTCCAGTAGTGATTCAACATAAAAATTGGTTCCTCAATTTCTCTGATGCGGCTATTTCTAAGCTCCCCATCTTGATACCCCCAGTTTGGATTGTAGCGAATCCCTTTTAGTTCTTTTTGTTCTTGAGTGATAGCCGTAGATCTTCCTCTTCGATTTGGGGTATAAAACGCCGTTAGGTTAATACTATGGTTGTCGTTTATTTTTTTCTCTACAGAGGCAAAGAATGAATTAGAATCATACAGGGTACCTTCTTGATATCCTCCATCACCAAATCTACGTGCTGCAGAAACAGCATATGCCCAGCCATTTTTATTAAGCCCGCTATTGTAGGTTCCCATAACACGACCTCGGTAACTTCTGTTTGAAGAAGCATAAGAAACACGACCACCTTGACGGTACTGAGAAGCTCTCATAATGATGTTTGTGGTTCCTGCAACATCACCAAAGGTATAATCACTAGCCTTTAGGCCCATAGAAAATTCACGGTTACGTTGTACATCATTAAGGCCACCCCAGTTACCCCATTGTGGGCGTCCTGTGATTTGCTTATTCATTTCAAGACCATTGATAAGTACTTTACCATTGGCGTTGTCTAAACCTCTTGGTCTAAAGAATGTTGCGCTAAAATCAAAAGCAGCGGCATTTAAAAAGGCATCTCTGGAAGCCTGTAATAGCCCAGAGGTGTTAAATGACGATCCATCATCCTGGTCCAGTTCATTATCAGAAAGGCTAATAATACCTATTTGAGATTCTGTAAGAGAAAGATCAACCTCTAATAAAATGGTGTTTAAATTTAATGTCTCTCCATTTTGTATGGTGAGTTGGATTCTTTGTGTGTAATAGCCAGGCTTTGAAACTAAAAGCACCTGCTCTCCTTGAGGTAGAGCATCACCTTGAATTACAAAAAGACCTTCAGGGTCTGTCACGGTACTAAATGTGCTAGCTTTAATGCTAATGGCCACATCCACAATGACATCACTTGAATTACTATCCACAACGCGTCCTTTTACTACTGCAGTTTGTGCAAAACCTGTGCTTGCAAAAAACAAGAGAGTAAAAAAAGTTAACATGAGTTTTTTCATTCCGAAATTTTAAATATTTGATGAGAATTTAACCTTCTCGTTAATATATTATTATGAATTTTGAACAAATGTACATTTTTCAAAGTAATTAATTACTTTTGTTGAATCAATTGTGTGAATTTTTACACAAATTTAATTAGCCCTTTAAATGCAAAACACAAAACATTTTTTTATCGCCTTGTTTTTATTTACAAGCATAGGCCTTGCTCAAGAAAAAAAACAATACAAGGTAAATACAATAGCCTTTTATAATGTTGAGAACTTATTTGATACAGAAAACGACCCTATCACCTACGATGATGATAGAACTCCAGACGGGAAAGACCACTGGACAGAAGAAATATACCAAGCCAAACTTAAAAACATAGCCAAAGTTATTAGTGAAATTGGAGCAGATGTAACCGGTACTGCGCCAGCCATCGTTGGCCTTTGTGAGACAGAGAATAGAAAAGTATTAGAAGATCTTGTTAACCAAGAACCTCTACTTGGTAAAGAATATGGCATTGTACAATTTGACTCCCCAGATAGAAGAGGGATTGATGTGGCACTCATCTACCAGAAAAAATTATTTACTCCAACAAATTACAAAGCACATGAGCTGTTAATTTACGATAATGTAGACCCTACCAAGCGTATTTTCACTAGAGATCAATTAGTGGTTAGCGGTATGCTAGATGGAGAAAAAATGCATTTTATTGTTAACCACTGGCCCTCAAGAAGCGGCGGGGAGGCAAGATCAAGGCAAAAAAGAATTAGCGCTGCAAAGTTAAACAAGCACATCATGGATTCTATTTTTGTGCAAGAGCCGTATGCTAAAATTATCACCATGGGAGATTTTAATGATGATCCTACAAGCCCTAGTGTTAGAGATGTATTAAAGCCAAAAAAGAAAAGAGAAAATGTGGGTACAAAGCAACTATTCAACCCAATGGAAGACATGTTTAAAAATGGTTTAGGGACCTTGGCCTGGAGAGATGGTTGGAATTTATTTGACCAAATGATACTCTCCTCAGAATTCACCAAGAAAGACTACACCTCCTACCGTTTTTATAAGGCAGGAATCTACAACAAATCTTATCTGGCAAACTCAAAAGGGCAATACAAAGGATATCCTTACAGAAGCTTTAGTAACGGATCTTTCACGGGAGGATATAGCGACCACTTTCCAGTGTTTGTATACCTTGTAAAAGAGCAATAACATATTTTATACAGCTTTTTATAGCAAACAAAAAAGGCCACTACATATAGTGGCCTTTTTTTGTTTTATCTAAGGCTTTACAGCCAACTCGCCCAAGGAATTCTGCTAAGCAATAACACTAGTGCAATGGTATAGAATATAGCCAGCATTTTAAATTTTGGGTGTGAGGTTAATTTCTTTTTGTGCTTAGAATAGCCTATGGTTATAAACACGGCTGTAAGAAGCATTACCGTTGGATGCTCTACAGCATACAAACGAAGCGTACTATCTTTCATGACAGCAGCAATGCCGTTGTTTAAAATAGACTGCAGCCCCAGGGGAGACACAAAAAACAATACAAGACCAATTAAAAACTGTAGGTGCGTGACTATTAAAGCAAACAAAGAAAGTCTAAAGTCTTTATAGCTGTACTCTTTGTTTGTGAAAAAACTATAAAGTGCATTAAGGGTTGCAAAAACAACAACGAGCACTACCAAGTAGGCCCAGTAAGAATGCAAATATTTAATAGCTTGATACATAATAGAAGTTTAATTTTATAAAGGTAAATGTACTAAAAACAAAAGAGCCATCACTATTGTGATGGCTCTTTAAAATACTATATGATACTAAGAATTAGAAGTTGTAACGTACACTTGCGTTGAATGTTCTTCCATTTCCAAGACCTATACCATAGTTATCTTGTCTTGTAATATAGTCTTCATTAAGGGCGTTGTACATGTTTGTTCTTAATGTAAGCTTGTTACCTCCAAACATGAACTTGTAAGTTAAACCAAGATCAAACAAACCATATCCGTCGATTCTGTCAGACTGAGCTTTTTCTCCTGCTTGAGCGGCCTCAACAACATCATCTGCATTAATAGCAGCATATAAATCTGTGTAGATGTTGTAATCTGCATCAAAACTAAGCCCATTAGAAATGTTCCAAACAAATCCACCACCAAATGATGTTTGAGGAGCTCTACCAACTTTTACGCCAGATAAGGTTAATGTGTTATCATCTAACTCAATAAAATCAAGTGTTTCATTGTTTTGACGTGTAAAAGGAGTTTCTCCATCATACTTCCAGTTTCCGATAGATCCATACCCTCTCCATCTTAGAACGTCTGAATCCATACGGTATTCAAAATCAAATTCTAATCCTTGGTGTATTTGTGTTACGTCTGTAAAACGGTCTGTAAAGAATACATCTGCTCCATCCTCATCTGTAGTTTGACCTCCAGTTGAAACAAAACGGTTACCCCAGTCTGTTCTGTAGATGTCTACATTAATACGTAGGTTTCCTTTATTGTAACGGTATCCAGCTTCATAACTTAATACTTCTTCGTTTTCAATTTCTGGAGATACAATTGCGTTAGAGTTTCTAATGTCTGCAAAAATATTGTCTAGATATGGTTGACGTGAGTAAAATCCTCCATTTACGAAGAATGTACTAGCATCAGTAGGAGAATATCCTAATCCTCCCTTAAGGTTGTATCCTAGTTTGCTGATTTTCTCAGACTCCCCAAGACCATCTAAAGCAATACCATCTCCACCATCACGCTCTGCACCAGTAAAACGTCCAGTTCTTTGGAAAGACTGTGTAGATACAGCTCCTTGGAAAAACGCAGAGAAATGATCTGTAGCATATTCAGCTTGACCAAAAGCACCAACATAGTTTATGTTTTCGCTGTAGTCATACTGTGTACGATTTGCCTCATCAGCAGAGTTAAATAAAGCAGACCATGGGTTTGCCTCAAACTCTTCAGTAAAGGTGTAATCATCTGGTCTGTTGTCATTTCTAAAGTTATCTACCCAACCGTTAAGACCTAATAGGTCGTTTACTTGTCTAAAGTGATCTCCTCTGTACATTCTTGCATCAACACCTACACTTAAATCCCAATTTTCATTAGCATCGTAGTTTAAGTTACCCAAGAAACCATACCAGTTATGATTGTTTACAGAAGATCTTCTGATGTAAGAATCTCCGTAGTTACCATTTCCGTTTGCATCTGCATTGGCAATGTTATTTCTACGAATTGACTCAAAGTCAATCTCTGATCTAGCATTATCAGTGCCATCACTAAAACGAACTCTGTTAGATCCACTTCCTAAACCTCCTGTACCACCACCGCGGCCCCAAGAAGCATATAATACTGCAGAAAGATCTACTTTGTCGTTAATTTGGTAATCCCAGTTTAAGTTAGCAACTGGCTTATGGTAATAGTTACGTCTTTCTGTGTAACGTTGCCCGTCCAAAAATCCAGAATTTGGATTGTATTTATTTCCGTATTGCTCATAAACACTTCTGTTTTGAGAAAAGTTTTGGTCATGAAATTGTGGTGCACCTGTAAGTAAAAAGTTGAACACACTTTTATCACTTGCTTTGTACCCAACAGAGATCATATATGTTTGACCTCCACCTTGTGTACCTTCAGCATATTTTCTATATCCTTGCCAGTGATCTAATAATACTGAGAATCCCCAGCCTTTTTCACTCATTCCTGAGTTGTAGTTCATCGTCGCTTTTGCATAACTATCGTTACCACCTAGAAAACGAACAAAACCACCTTCTTTTCTGTCTGTAGTTTTAGATACAATGTTTACCGTACCACCTACAGAAGAAATAGCAAGCTTTGATGCTCCTAAACCTCTTTGTACTTGTACTGCATTTGCAACATCACTCATACCAGACCAGTTAGACCAGTACATTTTACCGTCTTCTTGACCATTAATTGGTTGTCCGTTTAATAAGAATGCTGTGTTTGTGTCGTCAAAACCACGTAAGAATATTTGACTATCTCCAAAACCAGAACCTTGATTTGCTACATACACAGATGGTGTATTTTTCATAGCCTCTGTAAACTCTACGTTACCAGCTGCTTTAGTAGAAATCTCTTCAGCTCTAATAGTAGATACTGCAACAGGAGTTCTTCTTCCTTCTGCAACCTGGATAACTCCAGAACCAATAAGTATTACCTCATCTAAAGATGCTGCAGCTTGGTTTACTGTAATAGAACCAAGTTCAAGAGTCTCACCAGATAGTGTGTAAGAAACTGTCTTTGATTGGTATCCAACATAACTTAGCTCAAGTGCTCCTTGGCTATTTGCTACTGTGATACTGAAGTTCCCGTCAAAGTCTGTTACAACTCCGTTGTTTGTACCAGCCTCAATAACGTTTGCTCCAGGAAGTGGGCCACCTAGGTCCATATCCATAAGGCTACCTGTAATGGTGCCTTGTCCAAAGGCAGTGAAACCGCCTAGCAATACTAATAAAAGTAAAAGTTTTTTCATGTGTTTGTTTTTAATGAATAAAATTTTTTGCAAAAATACATCTAATTGTATAATTCTCCTACTTCTAAGCTCAAGAAAACAACAAGATGTCTTTAAAATAAAAGTACACTTAATTATGGCAACCGGGTAAGTTGTTGAGTAATAATTAATAACAAGGTTATCAACACTTTAAACTAATACTCAATAGCATCTAACTGGGCTTTAACAGACCCAATGTAAGAGAAGTAATCTTCGTGAAACTCATTAGCTAAAGGCTTTGATGCCGGCAAGTCTTGCTTGAAAGGATCTACTTGCCTGCCGTTTTTCCAAAAACGATAACAAACATGAGGACCACCAGAATTACCCGTCATACCTACCCAGCCTATCACATCACCTTGTCTCACAAAATCTCCAACACGAACGTTGTATTTCTTCATGTGTAGGTATTGAGTCTCATAAGTACTGTTGTGCCTAATTTTGACATAAATACCATTACCTCCTTTTCGTTCAGCTTTTGTAACAGTGCCGTCTGCAGTAGCTAATATTGGAGATCCAATATTAGCTGAAAAATCTGTCCCTTTGTGAGGACGAAGTTTATAGCCATAGTATTTGATTCTTCTCTTAAGGTTGTACTTAGAGGAGATACGGCTAAATTTAACTGGTGCTTTTAAAAATGCACGCCTTAGGTTTTGAGCTTTCTCATCGTAGAAATCTAAAGAAGGTAGTTTTTTATTTTCATACCCAAAGGCATATAATGGAACTCCTTTGTGTTCAAAATAAGAAGCATTAATTCTATGGATCCCTGCAGATACGGTGTCGTCAATAAACTTCTCGGTATACACTACTTTAAAACGGTCCCCTTTTTGGATTTTAAAGAAGTTAACAGTCCAAGCGTAAATATTGGCCAACCTATCTGTCATGGCCGGGCTTAAATTATTTTCTTCCATGGTGAGATACAAAGAGTTTTCTATCACTCCAGAGGCCTGTTTGTCTACATATGTTATGGGCTTGCTTTTAGTATAGACTCTTAAAGAATCGCTGAGGTCTACCACGGCATATTGTATTTTGTTTTTTCCGTAAACAAAATACTGCAACTTGTCGAGGGTATCTTTAGACTTTAATAAAAGATACGGTTTGCCAACAACCAGACGGCGCACATCAAAGGTGTCTCTATATTTTGTGGCAATGTTAAATATTGTTGTATGACTAACCCCATGATTATTTAAAATGGCCCCAAAAGTATCCCCATTTTTTATGGTATCTCTAACTGCATTAAACTGGTTTAAATCAAAGCCATATGCTTTTGAGGGGTGTAAAATTTCTTGTGTTTTTTCTTGGGTTTGTTCAGTGGTGTTATCACCACAGGCAATAAAAATAAATACCAGCCCAAGATAGAAAGTAACTCTTTTCAATGATTGTATTTTTAGAGGGTATCGTTTATACATTTTTTCCCCAATCTGCTAGTTCTTGTGTGCTCCATACTCCAGGAAAAAACACTCTCTTTTGATATTTTGGCAGCATGTATTTTGTCCAGTCACTTCCTCCTGTGGCTTCTACGGCGTCTTGATTGTCGCTTCCCCCTATATAATATCTTGCAGCATTATAATGGGCCATTACCCATGTAATATTTACTGTATAATCAAAATGACGCATTGCCTTTAAAAGATCCGGATCCTGTTTCACCTTTTCAGAGAGTCCTTTAAATTTTGCATACAAATTTATGGTATTATACTCTTGAGTAAAGTCTATAAATTCTGAGTGATATCTCTTCTCAAACGATGATAATAAGTATGATTTTTCACCTGTCTTAAAATCTTTGCCGGCAGCCTGCCAGTAGAGATGTTCTAAGGCGTGTTCATAAGAGGTATTTCTGTCTATGGTGTCTCTAAATCTGGCATCAATTAAATTTATTAAATCTGTAGATGCAAATTCAATTTTTCTATACTGTGCGCTCTGAAAACCACTAGCAGGAGTGAGCGTTGTCCTAAATTTCATATACTGGGCTCTATCCATTCCTTCGCGCATGATATTAAAGGAAGAGGTAAGCATATCAAAATAACGGCTTATGCGCATCAGTTTTTCAGTAAAAAAAGCTGCGGTGAGATCTGTGTTTTTTGAGACCTGCTGTATTTCCCAAAGAATCATCTTAAACAAAAGTTCATTTACTTGATGATACATTATAAATACCATCTCATCTGGCAGGTTAGTGCGCTGTGTTTGAAGCTCAAGTAGCGCATCTGTTTGTATGTAATCCCAATAGGTTATGGGAGTAGAGTGCAATAAACCCTCTAGGTGGGTGTCTAGATTTTGACCAATAGCTCCAAACTTATCTTCAAGTTGTTGTAGTAATTCTTTGGTTTTTGATGTAAGATCCATAGATTGGTGTTATTGTGGAATGATTTTAAACTGATGTGCAAGTCCCTTATACTCTGTTAGTGTTGCTTTTAAAGAACCGATAACTAAATCTGCTTTTATAACAATGGGCATTTTATTAGCATCATCTGTGACCCAAACCGTTAAACTTTCCTCCTCTTCAAAAACACGTCCAGATTCAACATAGGGCCTAAATATCATGGTGGGCACATTTCCAAAGGTAGTTTTTAAGGTTTCTCTACCCAAAAATTTAAGCCTGAATTTATAATTGCCTCTGTCAAAAAACATATTCATATCAAACACATCGCCTTGTTTAATATTTTTTGTGTCTAAATGATTGCGCAGGTAATAGAAAGAAGAAACCATGTCTTGCACCTTCTCTGGAATTGGTTCTTGATTAACCCTATTGTATTTGTTGTTGGTGACTATTGCTTTTTGAGTGTCATAATTAAAGTCTATAACCAAATCTTTAGTGTATCCCCCTTCATTAATCTTTCTTACAAAACGATATGGAATATCTAATACCTTGTCTATGTAAGACTCATAATAATCGTCTACATTAAAAAGTAATTTTGTAATCCCTGTGGTGTGCCCCTCTCCTTGAACATGGAAAACGTCTTTGTTATTTAAAACAGCGTCTTCTACTTTTAAAGTAGCATATCCTGCAGTAATAGGGCCGTAATGTATTCTAAATTTAAACCACTCTCCATCTCCATAGGCTTTTTTTTGAGCACTAAGGTGTGATGTAAAACATACTAAAATTAAGATTATTATCTTTTTCATTGGGCATTATTAAAAGCCATACATCCTTAGGTGCAAAATTTGTTCCGTTTTTTTATTCTGAAATATTACAACCAGCTTTTAAAATAATCTTCGTCAGCAATTTCCATGGCCTCTTGGGTAACCATTAGCGGCTTAAAGGTGTCTACCATAACGGCTAGTTCATCACTTCCTTTTTTACCAATACTTCGCTCTGCCGCTCCTGGGTGCGGCCCATGAGGAATACCTGCTGGATGCAGGGAGATGTGTCCAGCGTCTATATCATTTCTACTCATAAAATCACCAGCTACATAATACAATACCTCATCACTATCTATATTGCTATGATTGTAAGGAGCTGGAATACTCAGTGGATGGTAATCATAAAGGCGAGGGCAAAAAGAGCAAACCACAAAAGCATCTGTCTCAAAGGTTTGGTGCACCGGAGGCGGTTGATGAATACGACCTGTTATGGGTTCAAAATCATGAATAGAAAAAGCATAAGGATAGTTATACCCATCATAACCAACAACATCAAAAGGATGGGAGGCATAGACCATTTCAATTATTTCGTCGTTCTTTTTTACTTTGATTAAAAAATCACCTTTCTGGTCATTGGTTTCTAGCTCGTAAGGGACTCTAATATCTCGCTCACAAAAAGGAGAATGCTCTAGGTGCTGTCCAAACCAATTACGGTATCTCTTTGGGGTATATATTGGACTTCTAGACTCTACAATAAACAATCTGTTGTCTTGGGTGTCAAAATCTATTTGATAGATAATACCTCTAGGTATTATCAAGTAATCTCCGTATTTAAAATCTAGATTTCCCAGGTGAGTTCTCAAAGTACCCGAACCTTTGTGTACAAATAACAGCTCATCTGAGTCTGTATTTTTATAGAAGTATTCTTTTAGAGAATTTTTTGGAGCGGCCAAAATAATGGTGCAATCACTATTGGTAAGCACTGCTTTGCGACTCTGTAAATAATCGTTTTGTGGGGCCACTTGAAATCCTCTAAAACGGTATGATTGTATGTTATTTTGTTTGGCAATTGTTGGAGCAACGCTGTATTGTTTTTTTATAGCCTTTACCATAGTAGGCCTATGGACATGGTAACTATTTGTGTACATGCCATCAAAACCAATGGTGCCAAATAATTGTTCGCTATATAAAGAGCCATCTGGTTTACGAAATTGAGTGTGTCTTTTGGGTGGTATTTTACCTAAGGAATGATAACGTGGCATAGATCGGTTTTTGGTGTTACACAAATATCGTAAAAATTGAGCAAGCAACCTTTGTAGAAGGCTTATTAAAATTTAAACCCAAGGCGTACATACAGTTCTCCCACTTCGCGCTCTTTAGAATAGGCGTATTTAAGCTCCAAGGGTCCTAGAAAAGTGTTCAAGCCGTAGCCAACCCCAACACCTGTATAGGGTATAGCCTTTAGCCAGTCATCTTTTTGAAAAAGTGCGTCATCCACATTGGCAATATTTGTAAAAAGACTAAGATGGTGGTTTTTTATTATTTCATAATCTAGTGTGATACTTGATTTTAAATACGTGTCACCACGTAAGCTTAGGGCTTCATACCCATAAAAAGGAAGTATGTTATTAACCTGCTTAAACCCATATCCACCAAGCATAAAGTCTAAGGAAGTGGTGCTAGAGCTCCCTATTTTAAAGCCAGTTTCTGCAGTAAATACACTGGTTAGTTTTTTGAAAATTGTTTGAGCATATCCCACCTTTGCTTTGAGTATTGTAAAGGGTTCAAAATTGCTATTACTCCCCTGAGAAAATAAATACAAGTGGGTGTCTGCCTGAAACACAACTCCTTTTTTAGGGAAAAATATATTGTCATAGGTGTCGTACTTTATATATCCAAAGGCGCTGTAGTAATTGGTGGCGTCAAAAATGGTTCTAGGCACATTGTCTACATCGGTGCCAATAGTTTCAGAAATGTATCTTAAAAACTTATGCTCTACTCCAGCTCCCAATAAAAAAACACGATTAAAAAGAGTCTCTCCATAGAGTTGATTTGTAAAGTCACTGTACTGGAAATCTATTTTATTTACAGGAAATCCAGAGGTATTATTTAGATCGTTTGCAACAAAATCTGTGGAAACATTTTTGTCAAAAAAATCATAAGATGAGTTAAAACCAAGACTCCAATAAAAACCCTTATCTATATAATAATTAAAATTATATCTTAGGTTATCTCCCACTATAACATCAAGAGAGGCAATGTCATTATTGGTTAAAAATTGTTTTCTGGTAACATTTAAAAGCACCCCTGTATCAAATAATGGGTCATAGTGAGCCCCTAAGCGGAGCACCATCTTAGACTTGCTTTCTATCACTTTAAAAGATACCGTGTAGTGATTGAATTGGTCTTTTACAAACCTGTAATCTATATCATCAAAGTTACCTGTTGCAGAGAGGTTGTTTACTCCCTCAACAAAAGAAGAGTAACTAACGATAGCTGGAGTTTTTAGCTTTAACTTCCCTAATATATAAGCAGCTGTATATTGCTGGTTCCCTTCTATAACAACTTGCTTTATATACAAATCTTCTTTGCTGTGGGGCACGGGTTTTAATGCGGCTCTGGGAGTTTGCTGCTGGGCGATGCGCTCTAACTTTTGGGTTACTTGATTGGCAGCCTCAAATCCTGCCTGAACAATCCTATTTGCGTCATCAAAAGATACTACCGAAAACTCCTCTATATTGGGTTTTATAAACACATCTGTGTCTTTTATTTTGGTCTGCATTTGTTTAACAGAAGCGTAGTTATTAACCTGTAAAACAATATCTAGAGCAGAGGTGAGGTCTTTCTTTTTCTTGATACCATCCTGCACGTCAACCCCAATGATAACATCAACTCCTTTGGCCTTAAGTTCTTTTATAGGGTAGTTGTTTACAATCCCGCCATCTATTAAAATCATATCATTAATTACCACAGGATTAAACAAGGTAGGAAGTGCTCCACTGGCAGAAACCGCTCTTGGTAGATATCCATTTTCTAGCAATACCATCTCTCCATTTTCAGCATTAGTAGCAACACATAAAAATGGAATAGGCAGCTTACTAAAATCTGTTAGGTGGTTTACATGACTGGTCAGTTTTGAGAATAGGTTGTATATGTTTTGCCCATTAGAGAGCCCTGTAGGAAATGAAATTTCAAACCCATCAAAGGGAAGTGTTAACGCATATTTTATACTCTCATCTTTTTCATTAAAAGTCTTAGCTCTTCTTGGTACTTGGTCTTGAATTAGTGTGGAAAAATCTACCTGTTTAAACATCAAATCTAGCTGTGATGCCGTATACCCCGATGCATAAAGCGCCCCTACAATTGCCCCTGTAGAGGTCCCTGCTATATAGTCTATTTTAACTCCAGCTTGTTCTATGGCTTTTAAGACTCCAATGTGCGCTAGCCCTCTTGCACCGCCTCCACTTAGCACTAGCCCAACAGATACATCCTTTTTGTTTGGGGGTAAAGAGTCCTCAATTTGAGAAAAACCTAAGGTGGTTAAAAAAATAAAAAAAGTACATAAAATGTGCTTCATGATAGTATGCTAGATTTTTTCTTTTGTTTGCGCATTGTTAAAATGCACTCTAATTTTTTTGGCCCTACTAGGGCCTATTACTTTTGTTAAATCTTCAAAAGAAGCCTCTCCAATACGTTTGGTGCTTTTAAAAACTCGCAAGAGGTCTACAACTGTTTTCTCTCCAATACCCTCGATGGTTTCTAGGGCTGTATTTAAGGCCTCTTTACTTCTTTTTTGTCTATGAAATGTAATTCCAAAACGGTGCGCTTCGTTTCTTAGTTGTTGGATAATCTTTAGGGTTTCAGACTTTTTATCCAAATACAAAGGTATGGGATCATCGGGGTAGAACAACTCCTCTAATCTTTTTGCAATTCCAATAATAGCTATTTTACCTCGCAGGCCAAGATCGTCTAAGGCTTTTAGGGAGGAAGATAGTTGGCCCTTCCCACCATCTATAATAATAAGCTGAGGCAACGGTTGGTTTTCTTTCACTAACCGCTTGTATCTCCTAAACACAACCTCCTCCATAGACGCAAAATCATCAGGGCCTACGACAGTTTTAATAGCAAACTTTCTGTAGTCCTTTTTACTTGGTTTGCCGTCTTTAAAAACCACACAAGCTGCTACAGGATTGGTTCCTTGAATATTACTATTATCAAAACACTCTATATGGCGAGGCTCTTGAACAAGGCGTAAATCTTTTTGCATTTGCGCCATGATCCTGTTTGCATGTCTAGCCGGATCTACAATTTTGGCCTGTTTAAAACGCTCCATTCTGAAATATTTGGCATTGCGGGTTGATAGATCCAAAATCTTCTTTTTATCTCCTAATTTTGGAACATGCAACTTCACCCCTGCCTCAACGTTGATTGCAAAGGGAACATACACCTCTTTGGATTGAGAATTGAATCGTTGGCGCAACTCCACAACGCAAAGCTCTAATAGCTGGGGGTCTGTCTCGTCTAATTTTTTCTTTATCTCTAGGGTGTGGCTTCTAATGATAGAACCAAAAGAAAGTTGCAAAAAATTGACATACCCATAACTCTCATCGCTAATAACGCTAAAAACATCTACATTATTTATGTTTGGATTTACGATAGTAGACTTGCTTTGGTAGTTTTCTAAGGTTTGTATTTTCTCTTTTATACGTTGGGCGTCTTCAAATTGCAAATTGACAGCGTATTGATTCATCTGCTGCTTAAACCCGCCCAAAGACTCTTTAAAATTTCCTTTTAAAAGATTTCTAATGGCATCAATGGCTGTGTTATATGATATTTCAGAATGTAAATTTTCACAAGGACCTAGGCAATTTTCTAGGTGGTACTCCAAGCAAACTTTGTATTTTCCATTGTTTATTTTTTCGTGAGCCAAATCATAATTACAACTCCGCAAAGGGTATAATCCCTTTATTAAATCCAAAAGGGTGTGTACGGTTTTAAAATTGGTGTAGGGCCCAAAGTACTCACTGCCATCTTTGATGAGTCTGCGAGTAGAAAACACTCTTGGAAAGCGTTCTTTTTTGATGCAAATCCAAGGATAGGTTTTGTCGTCCTTTAAAAGGACATTATACTTGGGTTGGTATTTTTTAATAAGGTTGTTTTCTAGCAACAGTGCATCTGTCTCTGTGGCAACTACAATGTGTTTAATGTCAACAATTTGTTTGACAAGTATACGTGTGCGGGCATTATCGTGGGTTTTATTGAAATAAGAGGCAACCCGTTTTTTTAAATTTTTTGCTTTCCCGATGTATAAAAGCTGCCCGTTTTTATCATAATACTGGTACACACCAGGGGTATCTGGTAGGGTAGAAACTTGAAGAACTACTGGTGGGTGTGCCATAGGGTAAAGATAAAAGCATTTTGTGATATTGATAGGTATTCTCTAACGAAATTAACCCATTTATTATTTAATACTAGTCAATGGCTTTATAGAATATAAAAGCTGTTTTTTTAGTACATTGCAACAACCAAGATACCATAGATGAACATTGCTATTCTTTCTCGAGCAGAACAACTGTACTCTACACAAAGTCTTTTAAAGGCTGGAGAGATTCAAAATCATGATATAGAAATCATTGATCCTACCTACTGTAATTTAATGATTGTTAACAACAAAGCTGTTTTACAGTACCACGATCAAATCATTGATGATCTTGACGCTATTATTCCTAGAATTGGCGCATCAAACACTTACAGGGGCTCCTCTATTGTGAGACATTTTGAATCTATGGGTGTTTTTAGTATCGCATCCTCACAAGGTATTATTAACTCCAGAGATAAGTGGACCTGTTTTCAAATACTAGCACAAAAAGGCATTGCTATGCCTAAAACCATACTTGGCTCATACCCTTATCTAGAAGCTTTTGTGAAAGATTTTGGCAACAAGCCTATCGTTATTAAAATACTTGAAGGCACGCACGGGCAAGGTGTTATTTTATGCGAAAACTATAAAAACGCATTAGCTACGGCACAGACCTTGCAGTCTGCAAATGTTAAATTTGTAATGCAGGAATTCATTGCAGAGGCCCAAGGTACAGATATACGGGCCATTGTTATTGATGGCCAAGTAGTTGCCTCGATAAAGCGGCAGTCTAAAGATGGAGAGTTTCGGTCTAATCTCCATCAAGGAGGAAGTGCTAGTGCCATTGAATTGTCAAATACAGAAAAGCAATTGGCAGTTGCCACGGCAAAAGCATTAGATTTACAGCTCTGTGGTGTAGATATATTGTCTTCAAAAAGAGGTCCTTTGGTCTTGGAGGTAAATTCTACCCCTGGTCTAGAAGGCATCGAAACTGCTACAGGAATTGACGTATCAGGAAAAATCATAGCATTTATAGAACAACAAAAAAAATAATTCGTTCTCGTTTTTATGGCATATAACAACACAGACCTAGTTATTCTTGGTGAAAAAATAGCCTTAGGACAACATAAAACCATCAATTTTAGCTTTGCGAAACTCTACACCTCAAGCAAAGTAGAAATTCCTGTTGTTATACAGCGGGCTAAAATACCTGGGCCAACGGTTGTTATCACAGCAGGTATTCATGGAGACGAAATTAATGGAGTAGAAATTGTACGGCAAATCATTGCAAAAAAAATCAATATTCCTCTTTCAGGCACTACCATATGTATTCCTATTTTAAACACCTTTGGGTTTTTAAATGCAGATAGAGCCTTCCCAGATGGAAGAGACCTTAACAGGGTTTTCCCTGGAACTAAAACGGGTTCATTGGCCAGCAGAGTAGCTTATTATTTCACCAAAGAAATACTGCCTTTTGCAGATTATTGTCTCGATTTTCATACGGGAGGTGCCCAACGATTTAATGCATCACAAGTACGCATCACACAACAAAACCCTGAACTATTAAAATTAGCTGCAATATTTAACGCTCCTTTTACCGTATACGCCTCAAATATTTCAAAATCATACAGGGCTACGTGTCATAAAATAGGAACTCCCATTTTACTTTTTGAAGGAGGAAAATCACAAAGTAGCAATAAGAATATTGTCTCTCAAGCAGTAGAGGGAGTTATGCGCGTTTTAAATCATCTAGGGATGTTGGGCCTGGGTATTGATGTCCCTAAAAAAAAGGCTCCTACTATAGTTATTAATTCCAGTAGATGGATTAGAGCGCAAAAAAGCGGGCTGTTACATCTTAAAATTCCTTGCAATAAATATGTGGAGAAGGGAGAATTTTTAGCGACCATCACAGATCCTTATGGCACAATGCGCTTCAAGGTTTTGGCGCCCAACAAAGGGTATATTATAAATGTAAACCAATCGCCTATTGTATATCAAGGAGATGCCATTTTTCATATTTCTACACAAAGCAAAACCATTGAACAGGCGCTACAAGAAAACATAAAATAATGACCAAAGAAACACTTAGACAACACTACAAATCACTTAGAGCTTCCTTGGATACATCTAATGTTGCAGACCAAAGCCTTGCCATTGCAAACCAGGTGTTGAAACTGCCTATTTGGGAATTCACCAACTACCATGTATTTTTACCCATAGAAAATAAGGTAGAAGTAGATACTAGTTATTTGCTAAGTGTTTTACAAGGAAAAGATAAAAGTGTTATTCTCTCAAAATCTAATTTTGACACCCACACCATGCAGCACATCTTGTTGCAAGAAAATACTCGTATTGCAGTTTCAAAATTTGGCATTCCAGAGCCTCAACAAGGGATAGAAGTTATGGCATCTAGCATAGATGTAGTTTTTGTGCCCCTACTTGCTTTTGACAAACAAGGACATAGAGTAGGATATGGAAAAGGATTTTATGATCGATTTTTAAAGCAGTGCGGACCAAATACTCGCTTTGTTGGGTTGTCCTTTTTTGCCCCAGAAAACAAGATCCCTAGCGCCTCACATGATATTGCACTTGATTATTGTGTTACCCCAAAAAATACCTATACTTTTTAATGCTTTAAAAGAATATGGGTGTTGCTTTTATTAAAAAGGTGTTCAATAAAAGGTTTGTTTAGCCAAGAGCGCTATCTACTTTGGAAATGTCTTTTTATTAAATACTACCAACATCCCAACCCCTGTGCTAATGGCAACATCTGCGACATTAAAAACGGGGTCAAAAAAGGTAAAGCGTTCTCCTCCCCAGATAGGTATCCAGTTAGGCAACACTCCATTGTATAGCGGAAAAGATAGCATGTCTACCACCTTCCCATGAAAAAGTGTGCCGTATGGGGCATCTGAAAAGGCAGTAGCTACGTTGGCATAACTAGCGTCAAAAATAAGACCATAAAATACAGAGTCAATAATGTTTCCTAGAGCGCCAGCAAAAATTAATGCAACAGCAAAAAGAAGAATCCCCGCGCTTTTTTTTCTAGCACTATCCCAAAGCCAATATCCAATACCACATATGGCAACAAGCCTAAACAATGTGAGTATTAATTTACCGTAGGTTCCAGGAATTTTTGCCCCCCAGGCCATACCATCATTTTCAACAAATAAAATTCTAAACCAAGAAAACACCCCTACTTCTTCATGAAGTTGAAAGGTTGTTTTGATATAAACTTTAGAAATTTGATCAATCAATAAGATCAAAACTATAAGAAGGATGGATTTTTTTAAGGTCATGGCGTATAAATAACGTAGACAAAAATAACATTATTATTTGACTTAAATCATGAAGCTAAGTCCTGCTTTTGACTCGCTGAGAGATCCTCTAAAAAAGGTAAAATGATTTTGGTATACTAAAAAAGACCTTACAGGAGCGCAAGGTCTTTTTGGATAAATTATATTGTGCAAAGTGTGTTACTGCATGTTTTTTGCTTCTATACTTAGGGTTGCGTGTGGCACTAGTTTTAAACGCTCAGGATTGATTAGTTTTTTTGTTACTCTGCAAATCCCATAGGTTTTGTTTTCAATTCTAATTAATGCATTTTTTAGATCACGAATAAATTTTTCTTGACGAATGGCTAGTTGAGATGAGGTTTCTTTACTCATTACTTCACTACCCTCATCAAAGGCTTTAAATGTTGGAGAGGTATCATCTGTACCGTTATTACTATCATTCCTGTAAGCGCTTTTCATGAGCTCTAATTGTTCTTGAGCTGCTACAATTTTCTCTTTTATAAGGGCTCTAAAGGCTTCTAACTCTGTATCGTTATATCTAGTTTTAACATTTGTTGCCATAAGGGTTTGATTTTATTTATTAATACTCAATTTTGTTTGGATACCATCAAAGGAAATTTCAGTGCCCTGTTCCATTTCTACTTTAAATGAAAGGGTATCTGTTAGAGTTTCTTCTTTGATATATTCAAGATTTTGCTCAACTGCGGTGTCTAATAATTCACAAGACAACAAGCTTACATGAATTCTATCTGTAACTTCAAAACCAGAATCTTTACGCAGGTTTTGGATACGGTTAACAATCTCTCTTGCTATTCCTTCATTTTTTAATGTTTCAGAAATAGTGACGTCTAGGGCAACAGTTATTCCATTGCTGTTGGCAACTAACCAACCCTCAATATCTTGAGAACTAATTAGAACATCATCCAAGGTCAATGTAGTACTTTTTTCTGAAATTTTAATAGGCATTTGCCCTTCTTTTTCTAACAAATTAATCTCGTCTTGACCAAGCTGATTAATAACAGCGGCTACCGCCTTCATGTCTTTTCCAAAACGAGGCCCTAGCTTTTTAAAGTCTGGCTTAATTTGTTTCACCAAAATCCCAGAGTCCTGATCAATAAGCTGTATCTGCTTGACATTAACTTCACTTTTAATTAAATCACTAACGGCTTGAATTTCTTTCCTAGCCACTTCGTCTAAGACAGGCACCATAATTTTTTGCAGCGGTTGGCGCACTTTTATTTTCTCTCTCTGTCTTAAAGATAAAACTAAAGAAGATATGGTTTGGGCTTTTTGCATTCTAGCTTCTAAGGCGCTATCAATTAGTGCAGTGTTGGCAACCGGGAAATCTGTTAAGTGAACAGAGATTTTTACCCCATCTTTTGACACAACGGCCACTAAATCTTTATATAGCCTATCCATGAAAAACGGTGCTATTGGTGCGCCCAATTTGGCAACAGTTTCCAAACAAGTATACAGGGTTTGGTAGGCAGATATTTTGTCTTCCCCATAGCTTCCTTTCCAGTAACGTCTTCTGCTCAAACGCACAAACCAATTGCTTAAGTTTTCACCAACAAAATTTTGTACAGCTCTTGCCGCTTTGGTAGGCTCATACTCTGTAAAGGCCTGGTCTACGGTTTGAATAAGTGTATTGAGTTCACTTAATATCCAACGGTCAATTTCTGGGCGTTTTTCGGCAGCAATAGCTGGTTCACTGTAATTAAAACCATCTAAATTAGCGTATAAAGCGAAGAAGTTATAAGTGTTATACAGGGTGCCAAAAAACTTGTTACGTACCTCTGCAATACCATCAATATCAAACTTAAGGTTATCCCAAGGATTGGCATTGCTTATCATGTACCAGCGTGTTGCATCGGGGCCATACTTGTCTAAGGTCTCAAAAGGGTCTGTGGCATTTCCTAGACGTTTAGACATTTTTTGCCCGTTTTTATCTAAAACCAACCCGTTGCTTACTACATTTTTATAAGCTACATCATCAAAAATCATAGTAGCAATGGCATGAAGGGTGTAAAACCATCCACGTGTTTGATCTACTCCTTCTGCTATAAAATCTGCTTTGCGCCAGATGTTCTCTACTTTTTCTTTGTTTTCAAATGGGTAGTGCCACTGGGCGTATGGCATAGATCCAGAATCAAACCAAACATCAATTAAATCTGCCTCTCGCTGCATTGGTTTACCGCTATCTGAGACAAGGGTAATTTTATCTACTATGTTTTTATGAAGGTCTACTTTGTTGTAATTTTCCTGCGTAAAATCACCCACAACAAAGTCTTGGTAAATATCTTTTTGTAAAACCCCTGCAGTGACCGCCTTTTGCATTTGAGTCTTCAACTCCTCTATACTACCAATAATAATCTCTTCTGTGCCATCCTCTGTGCGCCATAAAGGTAACGGAATACCCCAATAACGTGATCGAGATAAATTCCAATCATTAGCATTGGCTAACCAATTCCCAAAACGTCCTTCTCCTGTTGCTTTTGGCTTCCAGTTAATGGTTTTATTTAGCTCGTGCATGCGGTCTTTAAAGTTGGTCACTTTAATAAACCAAGAGTCTAGAGGATAGTATAATATAGGCTTATCTGTACGCCAGCAGTTAGGATAACTGTGCACATACTTCTCAACTTTAAACGCCTTGTTCTCTATTTTTAATTTAATGGCAATCTCTACATCTACAGATTTCTCTGGAGCTTGACCATCATCATAATATTCGTTTTTTACATACTTGCCAGCAAATTCTTGAAGCTCTGGTCTAAACTTTCCTTGGAGATCTACAAGTGGCACTAAGTTATCATTGGCATCTTTGACCAACATAGGGGGCACCTGCGGAACTGCTTGTTTGGCTACCAAGGCATCGTCTGCACCAAAAGTTGGAGCTGTGTGTACAATACCGGTACCGTCTTCTGTGGTTACAAAATCTCCTGCAATGACCCTAAAGGCATCTGCTACTCCCGCGTCTGGTGTTGCATACTCTAGTAACTGCTCATACCTAATTTCTAATAAATCATTCCCTTTACAGTGGGCTGCAATAAAGTAAGGGATTTTTTTATCCTCTTTACTGTAGTTTGATACTACCGCTACATCTTGTGTTTGCTCGTATTTTCCAGCAAATTGTTTTGCTACTAGGTTTTTGGCAAGAATTACATGAATTGGCTCAAAGGTGTATTGGTTGTAGGTTGAAACAACTACGTAATCAATCTTTGATCCAACGGTTAAGGCTGTGTTTGAGGGTAATGTCCATGGAGTGGTTGTCCAGGCAAGAAAATGCAAGTGATCAAACTTCTTTAAAAAATCTGGCAAGGTACGCTCTACTGCTTTAAACTGCGCCACTACCGTAGTGTCTGTAACATCTTGATAGGTTCCGGGCTGGTTTAGCTCATGGCTACTTAGGCCGGTTCCTGCCTTTGGAGAATAAGGCTGTATGGTATATCCTTTATACAATAAATCTTTATTGTAAATCTGCTTTAAAAGCCACCATACACTCTCCATGTATTTTGGTTTGTAGGTAACATAAGGGTCCTGCATGTCTACCCAATACCCGTAACTTTCGGTTACTTTGTTCCACACATCAGTGTACTTCATGACCGCTTTACGACAGGCCTTGTTATAGTCTTCTACAGAAATTTTATTCCCAATATCTTCTTTGGTAATACCAAGTTGTTTCTCAACGCCAAGTTCTATTGGCAAACCGTGAGTGTCCCAACCTGCTTTACGATCTACTTTAAAACCTTTTTGAGTTTTATAACGGCAAAATATATCCTTTATGGCTCGAGCCATTACGTGATGAATTCCTGGCAATCCATTTGCAGATGGAGGCCCTTCAAAAAACACAAAAGGTGTTGCTCCTTCACGAATGGAAATACTCTGCTCGAAAATTTGTTCTTCTTTCCAGAAATCCAGTATTTCTTCTCCAAGTTTTGGGAGGTCTAAGCCTTTATATTCTTTAAATTTTGTGCTCATCTTGCAAAATCGCGGTAGCGAGTGATTAAGTTTCCAAAAAAAAGGAAACTTGTTAGTAAAACTATGAATTGTTTAAGGCAGCAAATTTAATCAATTTTAACTAAAAAATAAATGGAATGTCGTTTAGAGAAATATCTATTATTATCCCGTATTGCTTCAAGGGGTAAAATAAGTTGTCTGGTATTTTTATATATTAATTCAAAAAAATAATTTGATGCTAAAAATAATTTTCTTAGCCTTAAAAAAGGGCCTATTTTTGTGATGCATAAAATCTATATTTCATGAATGTATTAGTCTTAGGGTCTGGAGGTAGAGAACATACTTTTGCCTATCAATTGGCAAAAAGTAGCCGTTGTAAAAATCTATTTGTAGCGCCAGGAAATGCCGGTACTGCTGCAATTGCAACAAATATTAGCCTATCTGTTACAGATTTTGCTGCCATAGAACAATGTGTGTTACACAACGCTATTGATATGGTGGTTGTAGGTCCAGAAGACCCTCTTGTTCAGGGTATTGTAGATTATTTTGCAGCTACACCTGGTTTACAGAAGGTGCAAATTATTGGTCCCTCACAAAAAGGAGCTTTATTAGAGGGTAGTAAACAGCGTGCCAAAGAATTTATGATGGCCCACAACATTCCAACGGCAGGGTATGCAAGTTTTACTCCCGAAACACTAGGCGCAGGAAAACAGTTTCTAGAAACACTAAAAGCGCCCTACGTATTAAAAGCAGATGGGCTAGCGGCAGGAAAAGGGGTTTTAATCATCCAAGATTTAAATGAGGCTAAAGATGCTTTGGCAGATATGTTGGGCGGAAAATTTGGCGCAGCCAGTAACACGGTTGTCATTGAAGAATTTTTGGACGGGATAGAACTAAGCGTTTTTGTACTCACAGATGGCAAAAACTATAAAGTACTACCCACTGCCAAAGATTACAAACGCATTGGTGAGGGAGATACAGGATTAAACACAGGAGGTATGGGGGCTATTTCTCCAGTACCTTTTGCCGATGATGCCTTGATGCAAAAAATTGAACAGCGCATTGTAATACCAACCGTAGAAGGTTTGCAGAAAGAAAACATTGATTACAAAGGTTTTGTGTTTATCGGTTTGATTAAAGTGGGTGATGACCCTTTTGTAATTGAATACAACGTGCGTATGGGAGATCCAGAAACCGAAGTGGTTTTACCAAGAATTAAAACAGATTTAGTAGCTGTATTTGAAGCTACCTTCAAGCAAAACTTAAACGCCTTAGATTTTGAACTAGACACCAGGGCTGCCGCAACTGTCATGTTGGTCTCTGGGGGTTATCCAGAGGCTTATGAAAAAGGGGAGGTGATTTCTGGTATTGAGGATGTTTCAGGTTCTATCGTATTTCATGCAGGAACCGCAATGAAGGACGGGGATGTTGTCACTAGTGGAGGGCGTGTTATTGCCGTTACATCTATGGATGAAGATTACAAAGAGGCCATAAAAAAATCCTACCAAAACATAGAAAAACTATCTTTTAACAGGATGAATTTCAGAACCGATATCGGTTTTGATTTATAGCAAAGTACTTGGGGTATTAGTTGTCTCCCCCAAGATATGAGTGTGATGTAGAAGAGGTGTCTTCTTCATTGTTGTCGTTAAATTTCTTTAGCTGGAGCATCCAGTATACAAATGCAACAGAGCCAATAAGCATAAAGAACCAGTTCATAATGTTTGCCGCAGGCCAGTTTTCTAGTTCTAAAGCCCTTAATGCGTTAAAAGGAGCAAATAAAACTTCTTCTGTAAACTCTTGAATTGCGTAGAAAATATCTCTTAAAGCCATATCTTTATATTTATTTCGCAAAAGTATAAAATACCCCATATGCTCACAAGCTTTTTCGGTAAATCTAAACCCATAAATTACATACTTGTTAGTATTGCCATTATAATTGGCTATTTTTTGAGGCTTCTAACAGCCCAAGAGCTGACACTAGGGCTAGGTTCTTTGGGCTCTAATGGAGTTGTTATTTTTTTAATGGTATTTGCGGTTTTATTGTTAGACTTTATCATTAGAAAGAACAATGTCACAAAAAATAACACCTTTGCCATTTTACTATTTGTGCTTTTTGTATTGCTGGTGCCTCAGGTTTACAAATCTCCACAACTCATTTTAGCAAATATCTTCGTGCTACTAGCCACTAGAAGAATTTTGAGTTTAACCACAGAAAAAAATACAGTAAAAAAAATATTTGATGCTACTATGTACATCACTTTAGCTTCTTTTTGTTATGGTTGGGCTATTTTATTTTTTGTGGTGCTATACCCAGCAATTATTAATAAAACTAAATTTAATGTAAGCTATTTATTCATTCCTATTATTGGATTTTTAGGCATCACAAGTATTGCCGTGGCGTATCAGCTTATAGCAACAGGCTCCTATACTTGGCTTTATCACTGGATTCCAGGGAGAGATTTTGACCTGAGTGCTTATGGAGATAGAGGCCTTTTTATTACAACTATTTTTTTACTAAGTATGCTGCTTTGGATGGGCGGGGCTAGACTCACAAAACTAGCCTCTTTGTCAAAAAAAGAAAAACCATCTGCCATTACCATATTGCTTATTATCATTATTAGCGTGGGCATTATAGTAATCAAAACACAAAAAAATGGAAGTGAGCTATTTTTCCTTTTTGCCCCTTTAGCGGCTATTACCTCAAATTATATAGAATCTGGAAAATCAAAAACTCGCCGAGTGTTTAATGAGGTGTTTTTATGGTCTTTGTTTGCCCTAGTGCTAATCTTCCCTTTTATCTAAATAGCACTTGTTTAATAAGTGAGATGTCTTCAAAACCCTATATGATTGCTCTTATGCTATGAAAAATTTATGATACCTTTGTAGTCTAGACACTAACACATTATAATATATTTTCCATGAATTTTAGCGAGATTGCAAACACCGTTTTTAAGCAAGTGATAGACACCTATCACATCATAAATACTGTAGACCAACCTTTTACAAATAGCTACACCAAAGAGACTCATTTATTGGAGCACTTATTGTATCGTAAATGCTGGATTGACACTGTTCAATGGCACTATGAAGATATCATACGTGATCCTCAAATTGATCCTGTAGCTGCACTTACCTTGAAACGTCAAATTGACGCCAGTAATCAAGACCGTACAGATATGGTAGAATATATAGACAGCTACTTCTTGGATACTAACAAAGACATAGCAACGCTCTCAAATGCAACTATTAACACAGAAAGCCCAGCATGGGGAGTAGACAGGCTCTCTATTTTGGCTTTAAAAGTATTTCATATGCACCAAGAGGCAACGCGCGGCGATGCCTCACAAAGCCACCGCGATGGATGTCAAACGAAGCTTAACATCTTGCTAGAACAGCGCGTTGATTTGAGTACCGCCATTGACCAGTTACTGCATGATATCAAAACAGGAAACAAGTACATGAAGGTATACAAGCAAATGAAGATGTATAATGATGATGAGCTAAACCCAGTATTGAGAGGGCAAAAATAACTCCTTTTTTACCTAAGTTAATTATATTGAAAACCGCAGCACACATTTTGGTAATTCGCCTTTCGGCCATGGGAGATGTGGCTATGCTGGTTCCTGTTTTGCGGGTGCTTACCGCAACATACCCAAAGCTCAATATTACTGTTGTTACCAAAGGTTTTTTAGCGCCGTTGTTTGAAGACCTTAAAAACGTGAGGGTATTACCTGCAGATCTTAAGGGTGCACACAAAGGGTTTTTAGGTCTATTGCAACTAGCAAAAGACGCTAAAGAGTTAGATATTACTTGTGTTGCAGACACCCACAATGTTTTAAGGTCTAAAATTATCAGGTCCTTATTGTGGCTTCAGGCACTAAAAACGGCAAGCATAAATAAAGCAAGGGGCGAGAAAAAACAACTTATAAATGCCAAAGGTGGCAAATTACAAGCCATTAAAAAAACCCATGAGCGGTATGCAGATGTTTTTGCCAAACTTGGATTTCCTATAAATTTAACAGAACATCAATTTCCTGCAAGAAAAGTTCTCTCTGCAAAGACACAAAAACTTATAGGCCTTAGCTCTAAAAAGTTTATTGGTGTGGCTCCTTTTGCAGCCCACAAAGGTAAAGCATACCCGCCTCATCTAATGAAACAAGTGATAGCGCAATTAAGCAGCTCTGGAGATTATGCAATTTTTTTATTTGGAGGTGGCGCTACAGAAATAGCACAACTAGACAAGCTCTCTGATGGTTTTGAAGGGGTTACAAACATGGCGGGGAAACTTTCCTTTACCCAAGAACTGGAGCTTATATCAAACCTTGATGTGATGCTTGCCATGGATAGTGGTAATGGTCATCTTGCTGCTTTATATGATATTCCTGTACTTACCATTTGGGGTGTTACGCATCCTGCTTTGGGGTTTGCTCCTTTTAACCAAGAGGCAAAAAATCAACTCCTCGCAGATAGAACAAAATATCCTTTAGTACCAACCTCTGTGTATGGTAACAGCTATCCTGATGGATACCAAAAAGCCATAGAAACTATTTCTCCTGGCGCTATTGTTGAAAAAGTAGTGTCTGTTTTAAAATAAGCGCTTACTAGATATCATCATAATCCAATACCACTGTTGGAGTAACAGGATGTGCTTGACAGGTAAGTACAAGCCCTTCTGCTACCTCACTATCTGTTAAGATTTGGTTTTGACGCATTTCGGCTTTCCCCTCAATAACTCTTCCAATACAAGAGCTGCAAATACCTCCTTGACAAGAGTAAGGGGCATCCAGTTGTTTTTCTAAAGCCGCCTCTAGAATTGTTTTATTTTGAGGCATTGTAAATTGCTCTGTAACCTGATCAACAATAATAGAAATAGACGTTGTGCCATCCTTTACTGTCTCTGGGGCTTCTGCAAGAGTTGTGGTAAATAGTTCGAAATGAATGTGACTTTTTGAAACTCCAGATGCTACAAGTGTATTTGAAACTTCATCAATCATGGCCTCTGGGCCACATATAAAAAAGTCCTTAAAAGAGTTTTGTTTGTACTTATTGGTTAGGTAATAGCTTACAACGTTTTTATCAATACGGCCTCGAGCTGCGTTGGTTTCTTGAGAGCGGCTATAAATATATTCTACAAAGAATCGCTCTGGAAACTGAGCCTTTAACTGCTCAATAGTTTCATAAAACATAGCCTCCTGTTTTGTTTGATTTCCGTAAACAAGTAAAAAGGTGCTGTTAGATTCCTGCTCTAGGACTGTTTGAGCAATGGATAGAATTGGGGTAATTCCACTTCCTGCTGCAAAGGCGGCAACATGATGCGCCTCTTGAGAGTTGGGGTTAAGGGTAAATTTTCCTTGGGGAGGCATTACCTGCAAAACATCACCCACTGCCAATTGATCATTGGCATAGACAGAAAAAGTACCATTAGCTACTTTTTTAATACCTACTGTAAGCAGACCACTTGATGGTGAGCTACAAATAGAATAGGCGCGCCTTACTTGGTCCCCGTTTATAGTGTGATTTAAAGTAATATATTGTCCTGCCGAGAAACTAAAAGACGTTTTAAGTGCTTGAGGAACATCAAAAGTAACAGCTACAGAGGTAGGGGTTTCTTGTTTTATTTCTGATATTTTTAAGGCATGAAAATCGCTCATATAATTCAATTTTTTACAAAAGTAATGAAGTCTGTTACCTAAACCGACTTAATTTTGTGTTAAATAACCCCCTTTGGTGTTTCCATGGCTAAGGGTAAATACTTCTTGCGGTACTTTATAATTAAGGCTACTGCTCTCCACCCTACCCATACAATTATTGCTCCCCAAATACCTATAAGACCCCATCCCATATAGTTTGAGAGTAACAGCATAGGAATAAAACCTAAAAAAGTAGACCCTAATAATACATTTCTTAGATAGGCCATTTCGCCCAGGCCTTTAAAAATTGCATCAAGGGTAAATGCTATGGCGTTAAAGGGCAAGCAAATTAATACCATAAAAAACATGCCTGTAAATATACTAAGTACCAAAGGATCTTTATTGAAAATGAGCCCCACATAGTTGTAACAAAACACCCCGGCTAAAATTAAACCTATGGCTACAATGGTGTTATACAAGGTTACTCTTTTGGTTAATTTCCAGAGAGAGAGGTAGTTTTTTGCTCCAAGAAGCCTGCCTCCAAGAATATTTCCGGCAGCGCCATACCCGTCTAGAAAAAAGGCCGTAAACAACCAGATATTCATGGCAATGGTATGAACTGCAACATACTCTTTGCCAAGTCCTGCAGCCTCTCTTGTGGAAAGTATAAGGGCAACATTTAACGCAATAGAGCGTAAAAATAAATTAGCACACATACTAACAAGGCGCTTGATTTGAGGGTGCAATGGAAACTCAAGGCGTAAAGATACCTGGGTTTTTTTTAATACCAGTACTAAAGATAATAGTGCCATTACACCTTGAGCCACTAAACTTGCCCAAGCAGCGCCAACAACACCCATAGGAGCTATAAAACTATCTAGGCCATATACAAGTAAAAAGTCAAGTCCGATATTTACCCCTGCACCAATGGCTGCGATTATCATGGGCCAAAAAGTGTTTTGCAGCCCTCTAAAAAGTCCAAAAACAGCGAAGGTGAAGAGCGTCAAAGGGAAGCCCCAAACCCTAATGTTGTAATAGGCTATACTTAGGTCTAAAATCATACCCTTTGCATTGAGGAGTGTGAAAATTTCTTCCACAAAAAAATAGGTAGAGCCCAACACTATAAAACTCAATAAAATATTAAAAAAAATGGCCTGGGCCGGAAAACTTCTTAAATCTGCAAGGGTTCCTGCGCCTACATTTTGGGATACAATGGCGCTTATGGCGCTTCTAGTTTGAGCTAAAATCCAGATAAGAGCAGATAAAAACACGCCAACAATACCAACGGCAGCCAAAGACTCTGTTCCAAACTCAGGAATATTGCCAACCACGGCAGCATCTGTGCTAGATAGTATCGGCTCTGCAATACCTGCAATTATAGCGGGTATGGCTAGTTGCTGTATGCGCTTAAAAGAAATATCAATCATGATAAGGGTAAAAGTACACTATAAAATAAGTTCATAACAATAAAAAGGATGCTGACTTTGATTGGGGAAATAAATGCTACCAAGGCGTTGATAGCCTCTATTTTTATAAAATTGCTGGTTGCGTTTGTTTTGACTAAAAGTGTCTAATCTTACAGATACTGCCGCATTTGATTTTGCAAACGATTCGGCAAAATCCATTAGTTTCCTTGCGTAGCCTTGTTTTTGAAATACCGGAGACACCGCAAGCCTATGGATATAGTAGTGTTTTGTGTCTTGAGTGAGCCAAGAAATAGCATCGTACTCGCTATCTTTAATACTAGATATTGTTACACAGCCCACTAGGGTATCTTGGATGTATAAAACATACAATTCTCCTCTATTAAAGTCTTTGTCAAAGGCCATTGTATTGGGGTAATGTTGGTTCCATTGAAAGATGTTTTCACTGATCATGTGGGCGGCACACAACTTAGTGATAGCAATAAGTTGAACAATTTCTGATGCTTTAGCTTTTCTAATCATATTTATAACGTAATTTTGTTCCCATTTTTTAAATATACCTAATTCTATGAAAAACATATTAGTACCTATTGGATCCAATGATAATGCTGCAGGTAATTTACAATATGCAATAGATCTTGCCTACCATTGGGATGCCTATGTGTATGTTTTTTCTGCCTTTAGAGAACTCTCTAAAGTTGGAGGTCTTGCCAAGGTAAATGCTATTATCAAGGAAGATTGTGAAAACAGGCTTCAAGAGGTGTTGGCTAAAGTAGATAAAAAAGGAGTTACCGTGATAGACCATCCTATAAAAGGAAGTGTTTTGGAAACAGTTGTACGCTTTAACAAACATGTCTCTGTAGACCTAATGGTGCTCTCCCCTAGATCTAATAGCATTAGAGAAGAAGTATACCTAGGAAAAACCACGGGTAACTTGATTAAAAACACGAACATACCGGTGCTTATTGTGCCAGAGGGTGATGTGTTTAAAGGTCCTGAAACGATCTTAATGGCCTTTAAAGACGGAAACTTTAAACATAAAAGTATAATAGAGCCGTTAAAAAAATTCTTGGTTCATTTTGGGTCTGAAGTAAAATTATTGCATGTTACTACCCCAGAGAGCACTCCAGAGATGGAGCATGTAAGTAATAAGCTTAAAAAGCTACAAACTTCTTACACCAAAAGCGAAAATGCTACCACGTTTCAAGGAGTTTTAGAACATTTCCAGAGTCATAACCCAGATATGGTTTGTGTTGTAAGGCGCAAGCGAGGCTTCTTTAAAAAATTATGGGGTAAAAATGTAGTGCTTAAAAAGGAGTTTCATACCTCAAAACCCTTGTTGGTGCTCTCAAGCCATCAGTAGTTATTAAGCCAAACAATCTAATCTAACAAATAGAATAGTTGTACTTTTGTGCTCTAAGAGCAGGAGTAAAAACAATAAAAAAGGGGGATTAGCTCAGTTGGCTAGAGCATTTGGCTGGCAGTCAAAGGGTCATCGGTTCGAATCCGATATTCTCCACTTAAAAGCAACATCTTGTCGGTGTTGCTTTTTTTATAGTCTGTGGGGGGTAGCCAGTTGTGAAACACTCTAAAAGGCTTACACTACTTTTATCTATACAACACAAAGAACAGTAAAAAACTACTAAAAATTGACAGACTTTTGACAGACATTTATGTTCTTTTCGCTTTTTACACTCTTTAACAACCTATGTTGTGCCAACATATCTGCTCTAAAGAGTAATTTTAAAAAGAAAGAAACCTACTAAATTAATAGTAAGGGTTATAGGGAGTTATTAAAGTCTTTAGTTAGGGTCGCAGTTAGTAAAGTTAGGTTTTGGTTGTGTCCAAGAGGTAGCGCCATCGCTAAAGTTATAACAATCTGTAACACCATTAACACTCCAAGAACTTAAATCTTGGTTGAAAGAAACAGCATCACTAAACATCACATACATAATGACCACATTGCTTACATCCCAATTACCA
>CAJWPZ010000002.1 GCA_913045325.1 uncultured Flavobacteriaceae bacterium
TTTGATCAATAAGAACTTTTAACAATTCTGCGCTATCAACTGGTTTTGGATGAAGTCCTAGATGTTTTCGTTCTTCTATTTCCTTTATGTAGTTATTATAGGTATTCATGTAACAAAATCATTTAATTAAGTGGTTCTACAAATTTACACATTTTGTGAATAATTTTAAAATATGTAACAAAATCAAAAAAACCATGCAGATTTATCATAAAAATTAATAATATATATATAATCACTCCTTATTTAACAATTATGAAGAGAGTATACTATAAAATTAACAACATGTCATTATTTAAAATGATTCTTAATTACGACCACTCCATTAAATAGTAGGTATCGGTTTTTTAAAAAATAAATCACATTAATTTATGTTCTGTTTACTAGGTCTTCAAGTCAAAAGATAAGATTGAAATTTGAGAGTCTCTCCTAAAAACAATTCATTAATCATATTATGACAATTGGAAAAAGGCTAAAATATGATGCCTTTTTCATAACAGAAAATATTTAAAATATACATAGCTATGATTATAAAATCACTAAGCAAAAAATAGAAAGCTCCATAGCCGTTTTTAAATAGTAATAATTTCTACAAGGTTAATTTACTAGGAATATCTAGGGGAGTTTATTCAAGAAGAAATGAAACCTTTAGAACGTCGCTTTAAAATCCAATTTAAGTTAAGGGATTTTACCTTTCTCTAGTTTTTACTTTAGTCATAACAGAGAATACATCACCTAAGTACATATATTTTTGTTTTAGAGCTAATGCCTTCATAAAAAAACATGCTCATAAACCAAATTCACTTAGTTCAAAAAAAAATTGAAATTATACAATGCTCTTGGGATTAAGCTGCATAATACTCATTAAACCTAAAACAACTATTAAAAAACAAAATCGATAATTTCAGGGTATGAAAATTATCGATTTAAAAATATGTAAAGCAACACAAATTAGGTTTCATTATGCTTTTTAGTAAAAAATAAGGTGCTCTTGTTATAACAAACTAGTAATGATATCTTCAATAGAAAGTCCTTCGGCTTCTGCCTTGTAATTTTTTATCAAACGATGACGTAATATACCAATGGCTACTTTTTGTACATCTGCAATATCAGGAGAAAAATTACCCTGCAATGCAGCATGTGTTTTGGCGGCCAAAATAAGATTTTGTGAGGCACGTGGCCCTGCTCCCCAGTCTATATATTTTTTTACTAATTCTGGAGCACCTTGGCTCTTTGGCCTTGTTTTACCCACAAGTGTAACAGCATATTCTATAACATTATCTGCCACAGGTATGCGGCGTATAAGCTCCTGAAAATCTATAATTTCTTGAGCCGTAAATAATGGATTTACTTTCTGTGGAGCTCCAGCTGTTGTTTTCTTAACGACCTCTACTTCTTCTTCAAATGTTGGATAATCAAGATTTATAGCAAACATAAAACGGTCTAATTGGGCTTCTGGCAAAGGGTATGTTCCTTCTTGCTCAATAGGGTTTTGGGTAGCCAATACAAAATAAGGTAAATCTAGTTTGTAATTATGTCCTGCAATAGTTACACTGCGCTCTTGCATAGCCTCCAGAAGTGCCGCCTGTGTCTTTGGTGGTGTTCTGTTAATCTCATCTGCCAATATAATATTAGAGAAAATAGGCCCTTTTATGAACTTGAAATTACGTGACTCATCTAATATTTCAGAACCTAAAATATCACTAGGCATTAAATCTGGGGTGAACTGTATACGCTTAAACCCTAGACCCAAAGCCTGAGAAACTGTATTTACTAGTAATGTTTTAGCAAGCCCTGGAACCCCAATTAAAAGTGCATGACCTCCAGAAAAAACAGATAATAACACCTGTTCTACAACCCCGTCCTGGCCTACAATTACTTTTTTAATTTCTTGGCGCAAGGCCTCATACCTTGTAACGAGTTGCTGCACTAATGCTACGTCTGACATATGCTATAAAATAAATTTATCTTAATTAATTTCGAGTAAAAAACAAGACTAAAAACTCACCTGTTTGCCAGTGAGCGCTATTTCTTTACCCAATCACTTGCAAAAACACAGTCTCTGTAATCTTTATTTACATTTACATAGGTGTCTTTAATTTTTTGCGCTTGCCACTGCTCAATGGTCTTAATTTGTTTTTGACGTAGGGCAAGAGATTTAATTTTCTCGTAGTCTTTTACAAAATCTGCAGGATGCTCCTCATACTTGTTTGTTACCGTTAAAAACTTATAGGTCTTTTTACCTGTTCTGTCTTGGTCAATAAATATTTTTGAAACTTCATTTTCGGCTAGATTGTAAACCTGAGCGCTCAAAGTAGGATCCATTTTTGTTAAATCAAAACGGGTGTCTTGATTTGTAGGATTTACTAATTGCCCCCCATTGTTACTAGTATTACTGTCATCAGAGTATAGACGAGCAGCTCTACTAAAGGATATACTGTCATTAATAATACTGGTTCTAATTTTTTCAATTCGGTCTTTTGCCTCATTAATAGCATCATTGGTTAACTCTGGAAATAAAATGATATGACGTACATCTATTTCTTGCCCACGAATTTTATCCACCTTTAGGATATGATAGCCAAATTCTGACTCAAACGGCTCACTCACTTCACCCTCTAACAAAGAAAAAGCAACATCTTTAAATATCTTAGAATATGGATCTCCTCGGCGCATACTTGGCAGTAGACCACCCCTTGAGGCAGCTCCATCTTTAGAATACAAAACAGCTTTGGTAGCAAAACTAGAACCTCCCTCTACAATATCTTCTCTCAATTCATTGAGTCTATCCAAAACCCCTTGTATGGCCTGTTTAGAAAATTTTGGCTCCACAACAATTTGAGCCACCTCTACCTCTGCACTAAATACCGGACGCTCATCCTGGGGTATGCTATTAAAGAAAACAGATACCTCCTCTGGAGTAACCTCAACCGCTTCAACTACTTTGGCTTGCATGCGTTTTGCTAGCTCTATATCTCTTTTGGCTTTCAACAAATCGTTTTTAAGCTGCAATAAATTGTCTTTACGGTAGTATGCTACCACCTTTTCTTCACTACCTAGTTGCCCAACCATATACTGTACTAGTTGGTCTACTTGCGGGTTTATCTCTGCATCAGAGATGGTAATGCTGTCTTGTTTTGCTTGATGAAGGTATAACTTGTCTTCCATTAACTTCCCTAGAAGTTCACAACGGGTAATATCTTCTACAGAGACTCCATTTTGCTTAAATTCTAGATAACTCTTGTCTATATCACTATCCAAAACCACATACCCACCAATAACGGCAGACACTCCCTCTGCCTTGTACCTTTTAAAAGGCAGTACAGAATCATTTTGCTTTAATTGGCTAGGGGCTTCTAGCAATGGGTTTTCTTTTGCAACTCCTGTACTATCTACAGCAACCACCTGTTGAGCAACCATAAAGGTTTGAGCACTTAGCAACAAAAGTATTGCAATACTATTTTTGGGAATACACTTCAAAATTTTTGTTTTTAACAGCATCTTTAGTAATGTCTTTTTCTAGTTCCTTGATAAGTTCTAGCGTTCTTTTATTTAAAATAATTTCTTTAATAATAGGCTTAATATATTGCAAAGGTGCTGTTTGATTGGGAGATAGCACCTGCTTAATTTTGAGCAAATATACTCCTAATGAATCTTCTAATTGGGAGAAAGTTGCTTTTTTTAAAACCTTAGATTCTTTGTTTCTAATTACAGGGAGTTGCCTTAGTAAGGTTTCTTTTTTCACCCAAACAGAGTCGTTAAAATTAGCTCCCTTATACTCTAGACTACTACCCTGGAGTGCAACAATGTCCTCGGTATTAAAACGACGTAGTTTTTGCTTTGTTTCAGAAATGGCTGGAAAACTTGCATCTAGATGTATGTATCGCAACTTGTAAATCTCTTCCTTTAGTGTGAAATTCGCTTTATTTTGTTGGTAAAACAAGTCATACTCTTGTTGGGTTACAGTGCTGTCTAAAAGCTTAGATACAATAGCCCCTTTATAGGCCTCTGCAAACAAATCATTTCTATACTGGGCTACCATTCCTTGGTAGTCCTCTATTTGCTGCTGTGGCAAATTAATATTTGCTTGATCTATAAGTAGCTGTTGTGTTGCCCATCTTTGAATATAATTGGCAACAATACTAATACTGTCTTGTTTTGTGGTGTTTTCTGAAATTAATGCCTGTATATCTTGTTGGTATAAATAAGTCTCGTTTACCCTAGCTACAGGCACTTTGGTGCTTTTTGGCTCCAAAAAATCACAGGCAACTATCCCCATGCACAACGTAAATATAAAAAGAAGTTTATGCATTATTTTTTAAGTTCTTTCTTGATTTTTTTAAGTGTCTTTTTATGTATCACCACAGGATACTTCTCTCTAAGGCTTTGCATCCAAGAGGCTTCAAGCTGTTGTTGGTACTGGCTCATCACAGTACCTCTTACCTGGTCAAAAGATTTTTCTCCAGAAGGCAACACCTGGTCTACTTGCACCAAGGTATAGCCGTCCTGGCCTTTGTATATTTTTGATACTCCAGCAACAAACTCAAAATTATCTGGTAGTTGTTTATCCCCATTTTCAAACATCCCTTTTGAGAGTAAAACCCTTAAAGAGGCATCGCTGTTAAGTAATTCTTTCACTTGTTGTGGTGTCTTCCCTTGTTGCAATAAAACCTTAGATTCTTCTAGTGCTGCTTTTTCATTGCTTGTTAAAATAGTAGCATCCACTCTATCTTGCCATAGATACGTTGCTTTGTTTTTTTGGTAAAATTTTTGTAGAGCTAAGGTATCTGTTTTTGCGGCATTCCAGATGTTCTTTTCCATCACATCAAAAATAAGCAGGCCATCTCTATACTCACTAATCACTGCGGCGTAGTCAAGATTTTCTTCTTCTAGTTTATCTATAAAATACTCTTGAAGTACTACCGTTTCAAAATCATCATACATATACCTTACACAACTCTCTAGAGTCTTAACAGTTGTTGGTACCGGTCTTTTTTGTCTAACTGCCAAATGTGCAGCAAAATCTCTGTAGTAAAAACGTGTACTTCCAATAGTAAAAATAACCTTATCTAGTGTAGGGTTTAGGCTATCATAGCTCCATCTTCTATTAAAAATTTCTTTGTCTACAAATTGGTTAAAAAAGCTAGCATAGCTAGCATCATTTGTATAACCGTATTTGTCTTTTATTTTACTTCTTATCTCTGAGGTGACAGCCAACAATCTTTCTCCTCTATTTCCTTGAGCTAGGAGCCTGTCTCTTTGCTGCTCAAAGGTTTTTGACTCACTAATCGCCTCCAAACGTATAATGTGCCACCCAAAAGCGGATGAAACTGGCATAGAAATATCTCCAGGGGTAGTTAACTTAAAAGCAGCAGTCTCAAACTTAGGAGCTCTTAACTTTCCTCTTGTAAAGGGTTTTAATTTACCTCCAGAGACACCAGAGTTTTTATCTTCAGAGAATTGCTTTGCCAAGTCTTCAAATTTCTGTCCTTGATTTAATAATTGGTATAATTCGTTTATTCTCACCTGAGGATCAAATTTAGGATCCTTATTTTTATTTGACACCATTATGTGAGAAACTGTAATTTCATTTCCGGTGGGCCTTCTGTCTAAAACCTTAATAACATGATATCCATAACTGGTTCTTGTGATATCAGAAATGGCACCCACCTTAGTGTTGTAGGCAGCGTTTTCAAATGGATATAACATAGAAAAAGCAGAAAAATAACCCAGGTTTCCATTTTGCTCCTTGGTATTTGGCTCTTCAGAGTATTGAAGCACTAAATCAGTGAAATCTTCCCCGTTTTTAGCCTTTTGCATAACCTGTGCGGCTTTATTGTAGGCCTGTAAGGTGTCTTGTGGCAAGGCATCATAGCCAACCATAATCAAAACGTGTTGCGCATTAATCTGCTCCTTAGAACGCTCATAAGCCTCACGGGCCATGTCTTCTTCGATCTTCTGCTCAAACAAGTAATTTCTAGATAATTGAGCACGGTATTTTTCAAATTCCTTTTTGTATGCCTTTGCTTGATCCAATTTTTGAGCATAGGCCTCTTGCACTTTTAGCTTATAGTCTACAAATAAATCTAAATAACCATCCACAGATTTTTGAGACGCGTCTTTTACTAAATCTAGATTTTTTTTATACACCCTTAAAAACTCTTGTTTATAAACAGGAGTATTTTCAATGGTAAGAATAACATCTTTCTGGGATTGAGAATATGCTGTAAACACAAAAGAGAATAGTGCGCATACAAGGATAATTTTTTTCATAAAAAGAGCGTGTTTTAAGATGTATTTTTCTAATAGGTTAACAGTGTAGTTAAGGAAACAAAAATAACAATTTGCCACAAGTAAACAAATCAAATTAATAACGCAATACTATGCATTAAAGTACATACCTACCACTTTAAAAAAAGAAGTACTTTTGTAGTGTACATTTTAGGAAACAAAAAACACCCCATAAGGGTCTTTGAAACAGAAATACATGAGCCAACGCATTAAATTAATTTGGGACTTTAAAGGCCCTAACGCTTCTCAAACTGCGGCGCACCACATTATCCACCTGGAAGAATTTTCACGTTCAGAAAAACTAGAAAACACCCTTTGTGGTCTAGAAAATGTACATGATATGCATCATATTGCATATTTGGTGGTAGAGAAAAAACACATGGATGATTTAAGAGAGCGTCTTAAACCACACAGAGGGCAATTATACCAAGAAAAATAGCCTACGGAATATTTAAATACTTGTGTGTCTGTAGAGATACCATCCATTTTGGATGCGCCATAACATAATCTACAATTTGAGGTATCATAGTGTCTCGCTTACTCCATTCTGGCTGCAGGTATAAAATACAATCACTACCCACCTTTGCAGCTTGCTCTTCTGCAAACTTGAAATCGTTTTTATTGTATATAATTACCTTTAACTCATGAGCTGCCTTATACACTTGTTGGGTAGGTAACTTCATTTTTTTTGGTGACAAACAAATCCAATCCCAGGTGCCAGACAAAGCATAGGCTCCAGAGGTTTCTATATGAGTACTCATCCCCATTTGTTTTAACAATGAGGTTAGAGGGTCCATATCCCAGGTAAGTGGTTCTCCACCAGTTATAACAATAGTTTTTGAGTATTTATTTGCATTTTGCGCAATAGCCTTAATGGCTGTTGGGGGATGACTATCAGGATTCCAGCTTTCTTTAACATCACACCAATGACAGCCAACATCACAGCCTCCAACTCTAATAAAATAAGCTGCAGTCCCTTTATGGAAACCCTCTCCTTGAATGGTGTAAAACTCTTCCATAAGTGGAAGCATCAAACCTTTATTTACTTGCTCTTGAATCTCTTTTTGCATACCCCAGCAAAGATAGTATAATTATCTACGATGGGTACACATATATTCATGGCAAAACAGGAGCGGCTATCTTTAAATTTCCGCAATAAAACACTGTAATACACCTTGGATTAAAACTAAAGACTATATTGTTTTACAAGACAGGATACAAATGTTATTTTTATAAAAAATAAGAACACGCTCCCTTACCAAGAGCAAGAATAACTTTCAAACAATCAAAACCAAATAATGAAAAACGCTATTATCATAACAGCTTTAGCCGCTTTACTCTCTGTACAATGCACAAGCAAAAAAGACGCCTTTACCATAACAAATGGTAAAATTGGAACACTCACAAGCCAAACTACCCTTAAACAACTAAGGACTGTTTTTGCAAATGATAGTATTGTGCCCCTTGCAAGGATAAACCCGAGTGATGCCCTTCAAGGAGATGTAGAGGTGTTTTCAAAACAGGGTAACAAACTTCTGGGGCTATCTCCAAATAACCAAATGAGTCCAGATGCTACCATAAACACCCTGCGGGTGTATGACTCTAGATACAAAACCACTAAGGGGCTTTCTATAAAAAGCACCTTTAAAGATATTAAAGACAACTATGAAATTTCTGGCATCCAAACAAGTATAGATGCAGTTGTTGTTTTTCTAAAAGACAGTGATGTATTTATCACCATAGACAAAAAACAACTACCAGAAAATCTAAGGTATAACCCAAACCTAAGCATTGAGGCCTCTCAAATACCAAAGGGAGCTACCTTTAAGTATTTTATGATTTCTTGGGAGGATCAATACTAATTAAAACAGTACACCTTATGCATACACTTTCTCCTTTTCATCTAGCCATTCCCGTTGATGATCTTTCAAGTTGCAGGATATTTTATAGAGACACCCTAGGCTGCCAAGAAGGAAGAAGCAGTGATCATTGGGTAGATTTTAATTTTTTTGGACACCAACTTGTTATTCACTTAAAAGAAGATACACAACTCAAAGCTCCAACAAATACAGTAGATGGAAAAGAGGTTCCTATTCCTCATTTTGGTGTCGTGCTCGATATGGATACTTTCAATGAGCTGGCAAAACAACTTCAAGAAAAAAACGTCGAGTTTATCATAGCACCCTACACTAGGTTTAAAGGCCTTGTAGGAGAACAGGCAACAATGTTTTTTAAAGACCCTAGCTCAAACGCCCTAGAGTTTAAAGCATTTGCAGACCCAAGCCAGTTATTTGCTAGCTGATAAAATTTAGCGCATTAACTAGATGTAGCGCACCTGTTTTATAAAAATACCAAACATAAAAAAGCCCTTTTAGAAAATACCTAAAGGGCTTTTTAATATTATAATAAGGAGGTTTTAGTTTTTAGAATTAGCACGCTGCTCTCTGGCCAATAAGGTGTTTTTTAGCAGCATGGCAATGGTCATAGGTCCTACTCCACCAGGAACGGGAGTAATAAAACTTGCCTTTTTGCTCACCCCATCAAAATCTACATCACCAACAATTCTGTAACCTTTAGGTCTAGAGGCATCATCTACTCGGGTAATTCCTACATCTATAATAACCGCATCATCTTTCACCATTTCTGCTTTCAAAAAATTAGGAACCCCTAGGGCAGAAATCACAATGTCTGCTTGAGAAATTATTTGTGTTATGTTCTTTGTATTACTGTGTGTTAGGGTAACGGTAGAGTTTCCTGGCCAACCTTTGCGGCTCATTAGTATACTCATGGGCCTACCAACAATATGGCTTCTACCAATAACAACGGTATGCTTTCCTTTTGTATCTACTTTATAACGCTCTAATAATTCTAAAATTCCAAAAGGTGTGGCAGGTATAAAGGTTGACATATCTAATGCCATTCTCCCAAAGTTTTCTGGATGAAAACCATCTACATCTTTACTTGGGTCTACGGCCATTAATACCCGCTGGGTGTTTATTTGAGGAGGCAGTGGTAACTGGATAATAAAACCATCAATAGCATCATTGTGGTTCAATTCTTTAATTTTATCTAAAAGCTCAGCCTCACTTGTGGTGTGAGACATGCGTACCATCGTAGACTCGAAACCAACCCGCTCACAAGACCGTACTTTACTTCCAACATAGGTTAGAGATGCACCATCATCCCCTACAATTACAGCGGCTAGGTGAGGTACCTTTTCTCCGGCATCTTTCATCTTTTTAACCTCTGCTGCAATTTCGTTTTTTATATCGTTTGATACTTTTTTTCCGTCTAAGATTGTCATAGCCTTTGTTTTATATTTCTTGCCTAGAATAATTTAATGGTATTTAACGCATATTACCCATCATTTGCATCATCTTCTTGCCGCCTCCACCTTGCATCATTTTCATCATTTTACTCATTTGCTGAAACTGCTTTAGTAGTTGGTTAATTTGCTGTACAGAAGTACCACTCCCTTTTGCAATTCTCTTTTTACGATTGGTATCAATAGTTGAAGGGACACTTCTCTCTAAGGGGGTCATGGAATGAATAATAGCTTCTATATACTTAAAGGCATCATCATCTATATCTACATCTTTCATGGCTTTTCCGGCACCTGGTATCATCCCTACCAAATCTTTCATGCTTCCCATTTTCTTAACCTGGTTGATTTGCTTTAGAAAATCATCAAAACCAAATTGATTTTTGGCTATTTTCTTTTGTAATTTTCTTGCTTCGTCTTCATCAAATTGTTCCTGGGCTCTTTCAACCAAGGAGATAACATCTCCCATACCCAAGATTCTATCTGCCATACGATCTGGATAGAACACATCAATTGCATCCATTTTCTCACCCGTACCAATAAACTTAATAGGCTTATTTACAACACTTTTAATAGATATAGCAGCACCACCTCTAGTATCACCATCGAGTTTGGTAAGGATAACCCCATCAAAATTAAGTCTATCATTAAACGTTTTGGCAGTATTAACAGCATCTTGACCCGTCATGGCATCTACAACAAATAATGTCTCGCTTGGAGAGACTGCTTTGTGTACATTTTCTATTTCTTGCATCATTGGCTCATCAACAGCCAAACGTCCTGCAGTATCTATAATAACAACGTTATGACCATTTGCTTTTGCATGTGCGACAGCCTTTGTAGCAATAGCAACAGGATCCATATTACCCTGGTCACTAAATACCTCAACCCCTATTTGATCACCAACTACTTGAAGTTGATTGATCGCTGCAGGACGGTATACATCACAGGCAACCAGTAAAGGATTCTTGCTTTTTTTGGTTTTTAAATAATTGGCCAGTTTACCAGAAAAGGTTGTTTTACCACTACCCTGCAAACCAGACATTAAAATAACACTTGGCGAGCCTTTTAAGTTGATACCCGCTGCATCTCCACCCATTAGGGCTGTAAGCTCATCCTTTACTATTTTAACCATTAACTGGCTAGGTTGCAAGGATGTCAAAACGTTTTGACCCAACGCTTTTTGTTTTACGGTCTTAGTAAAGTCTTTGGCTATTTTAAAATTAACATCGGCATCCAAAAGGGCACGACGTACCTCTTTAAGGGTTTCTGCAACGTTAACCTCTGTAATACTTCCGTGCCCTTTGAGCACATGAAGGGCTTTATCTAACTTATCACTTAAATTATCAAACATAAAGAATACATTTTTAAAAAATCTTAATAGAAATTCACAAAAGATTTAACCACAAATATACTAATTGATTGGAGAGTTTCAAAGTAGCAAAGCTATTAAAAACTGGCTTTTTTTCTAGCAGAAATTTACAGAGCAAACACCCCAATAACAAGAATAAAATAAGCTAAAAACACAAATGAAAGTATAACAAGACTACTTCCAAAATACCCCTGCAAAAAAATTAATTATTTTTGTATAGTTTTACGCCATTAAATCATGGAAGAAAAACCCAACATTTGCCAACAAGAGGTCTTTAATAAGGTCTATAAAGAGCAGGTACAATCATTGCGAAACTTTATGTTCTTTAAAACAAAGGATAGAGATGCTTCTTATGATTTGGTACAGGAAGCTTTTTTGAAATTATGGCAAAATTGCGGTAAAGTTAGTCCCAATAAAGCTAAAAGTTATCTCTTTACAACGGCAAACAACCTTTTTTTAAACACAGTAGCTCATAAAAAAGTACAGTTTAAATTTACTCAAGGTGTAAAAAAATCTCAAGACAACAACTCTCCTGAGTTTCTATTAGAAGAAAAAGAATTTGGCCAGAAACTACAAAAAGCACTAGATAGTCTTACCCAATTACAACGCACTGCTTTTTTACTAAGCCGCGTAGAGGGTAAAAAATACAGAGAAATTGCTGCCATATATAACATTTCAGAAAAAGCTGCAGGCAAAAGAGTATTAGACGCTTTAGAGAAACTTAGAGAGACTATAGATAATTTATAAACCCCCTTAGGTGGTAAAATAACAAGTAACCTGTTATAATATAACAAGCACGTAAATGGAAACAAAACAAGCATTAGAAAAATGGCTCAATAATGAGGCTACCCCCGCAGAGATGCAGGTGCTAAATGCGTGGCCAGATTTTGATATTTACAAAAAAATAGATGCCCATACAAAACGCATGGTATTGCCTGAGCACGATATAACTTCTGGAATAAAAGCCTTAAAAGACACCCCTCTATTTAACAAGCCCCAACAAAAAACACCTAAAGTAATTACAATGCCAATGCTGCTGAAAATAGCAGCAATTTTTATACTCCTAGCAGTATCTGGTGTATTTATTACAACCCTACCCACAAACATACAGGCGCCTATTGCCAATAATCAAACCATTGAATTACCTGACAGCTCAAAAATAACATTAAAGCAAAACGGTCGTATTAGCTACAAAAAATATGGCTGGCCCTTTAATAGAGAAGTATCCCTTGAGGGAGAGGCTTATTTTGAGGTGGCAAAAGGAGAAACTTTTACGGTAGTTACCTCAACTGGAAGTGTGAGTGTTCTTGGAACTTCTTTTAATGTAAAAACAGAGAATGATATTTTAATAGTTTCTTGTTTTGAAGGCCTGGTGTCTGTTAAAACCAATGGAATTAGCACCTTAGTGACCCCCGGAGACTCCTTTAGCTTTGCCCCTACGGTGGTTAACAATAAGATATACACCTCCAAACCAACTTGGATTTTTAACGAAAGTAGTTTTGTAGATGTACCTCTGGAGGCTGTTTTAATGGAAATTGAAAAACATTACAAAGTTACCACCACAACTAAAAATATTGATGTAACTTTACGTTACACAGGTAGCTTTACCCATACAAACCTTGACCAAGCGCTGCAAACTGTAACACTGCCACTTAACCTTTCTTTTAGCAAAGATTCAAAAAATGAAGTACAAATTTATGACCCTAAAAAACAATAAGTATCCCTTTATATACTTGTGTTTTTTATTGTTTTTTTGGACTCATTGCTGCCTTGCCCAAAACACCGAACATACCATCCCCTTTGAAGATGCAATCTCTGAAATTGAAACGGTGTTTGATGTCAAATTCTCATACAACAGCAACACAGCAAAAAGGTTTAGAGTCTCTAAACCCAATACAAGCCAAACACTTACCCAAACATTAAAGCTGTTTTCTGACAAAGAGAACATTAACTTCACCCTTGTTAGTAGCCGGTATATAACAGTCAAATTTCCAAAAAAAATGGTGTCTTTTTGCGCCACGTTTATTGATACCCAAACAGCAAAACCAATCGCTATTACCGCTATTTCAGAAAACACAACATACACCAGTAACCCTGGAGGAATTTTAAAGATAGACCGTATTGCAGACACCCAAGTATTGGAACTATACGTTGAGGGGCAATTTATAAAACAGCTTGTAATTTATAATGCAATAGACAATACAAAAGCCAGTTGTCCTTTGTTGTTTATAAACCTGGGGGATATCACCAAATTACCCACCATCACACTCTCTGGCTACATAGCAAAAGGGATCGAAAAAACAAAAAATGGAGCGGTTACAATTAATAAAAATGACTTTGAAATTTTACCTTCGCTCACAGAGCCAGATATCCTACAAATTGCTCAAGTGCTTCCCGGTATACAAAGCTACGATGAAACTGCCTCAAACATTAACATAAGGGCCGGCGGTAGTGATGAGGTAAACATACTGTGGAACGATATTAGGATGTATCAAACAGGCCATTTTTTTGGACTTATATCTGCCCTAAATCCAAATTTGATAGACAATGTTGTTATCTATAAAAATGCAACCCATGCAAGATACAGTGAGGGAGTATCTGGGGTAGTACACATCTATCCAACAAACACCATTGATCCAGAGATAAAAGGAGGTGTAGGTATAAATTTAGCAAGCACCAATGCCTTTGTAAAAATACCTGTAACAAAGTCATTTGCTATTGTTGGATCTGCAAGAACCTCTATTAACAGTGGTTTGGGTAACCCTATCTATAATTCATTTTTTAAAAGAACCTTTCAAAACACAGAAATAACAAACCCCAACAACAACCAGCCAGAGGTAGTTAGAACAACAGATGAGGATTTTAATTTCTTTGATATTAGTCTCTCTGCGCTTTGGGACCTCTCACCAAAAGACAAACTAAACTACCACTTTATGACCATCAATAATGGCCTTGAATTTAACGAGCGTTTGTTTACCGGTGGCATATCAACAGCAAGTTTTAATGAAGTACAACAAAACTCTCTCTTGGGTGGTGTTAATTACCAAAGAAACTGGAACCAGAAACTCACCACAGGGCTTCACTATAGCAACAGCACTTATAAAGCCAACACACAAAACACCCAACTAGAACAAGCAAGTCAAAAATTACAAAAAAACCAAGTAAAAGAACAAAGCCTAAAGTTTGATACAAGCTATGTAATAAACGATGACTTCTCTATTGAGGCTGGCTATCAATACACTAGCACCATCATAGATAATGTAGAAAACCCACAAGACGCTACCACAACTTTAAGCAGCTCAAATACAGGAATAACCAATGGGTTTTACGCGCAAACCACGGCCCAACTATTTGATGATAAAACCACTCTAACACTGGGGGCAAGAGCAACAAACCTCTCCAATTTTAAGACGCAGATAGAGCCAAGAATTAACATTTCACACGAGTTAAAAAAACATTGGAATGTGTTTCTCTCTAGCGAGAAAAAACACCAAAACGTACTGCAATTTACCGCCAGTGAAAATCAATTGTTAGGCATACAAAACAAACAATGGATCCTGGCAGATGGAGTTCAAAACCCTTTATTGAAAAGCAGTCAGGCATCATTTGGGACAGATTATACTTTAAAAAACTGGACCCTAAACGCAGAGGTTTTTTATAAAAAAGTAGATGGTATAAACACACGTAATCTAGGTTTTAGAAACCAACTTCAAAGCACCCAGGCCATTGGCAACTATACAAGTCAAGGTCTTGAAATAGCTGTTGGAAAAAAACTTAAAAACCTTACTACTTGGCTAAGCTACACCTACATTGATAGCACCTATGAATTTAAAACCCTCTCCCCTGTAGGTTTTCCAAACAATTTTAATGTCACCCATTGTGTAAATGCTATTGCTACCTATACCCTAAAAGATGTTACTATATCTGCAGGGGCTATTTATCATTCTGGATTACCCTACACCACACCACGTAACCAAACTGCTATTTCAAACACCAGTAATGGCCCACAGATACAATACAACAGCCCTAACAACCAAACATTAAAACATTATTTTAGAACTAACCTCTCAGCAGTATACAAGACCCCTTTAGACAATACATTTGATGCAGTTATAAATCTTTCGTTACTAAATTTGTTTGATACAAAAAATGAGTTAGGAAGATACTATCAAATAAAGACAAACATTCAAGAAGAAAATTATATCAATACAGTTACCCAGTATTCTCTGGGTTTTACACCCAACATATCACTGCAGCTATTGTTTTAGAAACTACATCCTGTTAGGAACTTGTATCCCTAACAATGAAAATGCTGTTTTTATAACCCCGCCAACTGCGCCGCAAAGGGCAACTCTAAATTCTTTTTCTGTGGTGTTTTGTGCCGCAAAAATTGGCACATTTTGGTAAAAAGAATTAAACTCCTTCACCAAATCATAGGTGTAGTTTGCTATGAGTGCTGGACTATAATGCAAGGCTGCCTGCTGAATTGTCTCAGGAAATAACTGAAGTGTTTTTAGCACTTGCTTTTCTTTGGGATCAAGGCAAACAATAGCCTCTGTAGATGGTTGGCTAGCCCCTGATGCCTTTCTTAAAATTGACTCAATACGCGCGTAGGTGTATTGAATAAAGGGCCCAGTATTGCCTTGAAAATCTACACTCTCTTCTGGGTTAAATAAGATGCGCTTTTTTGGATCAACCTTTAAAATATAATACTTTAAAGCCCCAAGACCTATAGTGGAGTAAAGCGTTTGTTTTTCTTGGGTGGTAAAATCATCAATCTTACCCAGAGATTCAGAAATGCTACAAGCGGTGGCAGTCATGTCTTTAATTAAATCATCTGCATCTACTACAGTACCTTCTCTAGATTTCATTTTACCACTTGGCAAATCTACCATTCCATAACTTAGGTGAAATAAATTTTTTGCCCATCCAAATCCTAATTTCTGTAGTATTAGAAATAACACCTGAAAATGATAATCCTGCTCATTTCCAACGGTGTAAATCATACCGTTTATATCTGGATAATCTTTAACGCGCTGTATGGCAGTCCCGATATCTTGAGTCATGTAAACAGCCGTCCCGTCTGCGCGTAAAACAATTTTTCTGTCTAGTCCCTTATCGGTAAGATCACACCAAACAGAGCCGTCAGGATCCTTAACAAAGACCCCACTAGAGAGGCCTTCTGAGATAAATTCTTTACCTAGTAAATAGGTGTTACTTTCATAGTAATTTTTATCAAAATCTACACCAATATCTGCATAGGTTTGATCAAAACCATCATACACCCAACCGTTCATGGTTTGCCATAGTGAGACTACCTGCTTATCTCCAGCTTCCCACTGCAAGAGCATTTGCTGCGCCTGCAGAATTATAGGAGCTTGCTTTTTTGCGTCCTCTTGTGAAATTCCTTGGGCTATTAAACCAGCAATTTCTTTTTTATATTCTTTGTCAAAACGCACGTAGTAGTCTCCCACTAATTTATCTCCCTTTTTCCCGGATGATTGTGGTGTTTCTCCTTTCCCATATCGTTGCCAAGCAAGCATGCTTTTACAGATATGGATACCTCGATCGTTTATAATTTGAGTTTTGTATACTTTTTTACCGCTGGCTTTCACTATTTGAGCCACACTATATCCTAGCAATACATTACGTACGTGTCCTAGATGAAGTGGCTTGTTTGTATTTGGAGAGGCAAACTCTACCATCATAGCGTCATTACCAGGAGCTACTATACCAAAGGTATCCCAAGTGGGTGTGTTTTTAAAAAAATCTAAATAATACCCATCACTTATAACAATGTTTAAAAAGCCTTTTACAACATTAAAACCAGTAACATGAGCTACGTGCTCTTGTAAATAAGCACCAATTGCCTGGCCAATAGCTACAGGGTTTCCCTTTACAACGCGCAGCATAGGAAACACCACTACAGTAATATCACCCTCAAACTCTTTACGAGTGGCTTGAAACTCTACAGTTTCTAAGCTGGTATCATAAAGGCTTTTGATAGCATCTTTAACTTTCTGACTAAGGATATCTTGTAGGGTCATGAATTCATTTTAAAGGTGTAAAGATAGTTTTTTTAAGGCTTTTTTGGCACAGTTATTAGTTTCTTTAAAATGGGAGTAGTCATACCTCAAGAAATTAGAAAATTAGAGGTCTTTAACACAAGAAATACCATGAAAAAATATTGAGGCTCCTAAAGTCTTTTTTTAAGCTCTTGGGTTTGTTATTTTTGTGGTAGTTTAAAACAAAACACTACTAATAGCTGCTTTTTTCAATAAAATAAGATCAAAATTATATGCTGGTAAACGTTTCTTACAACAACAAACAAATAGACAATAAGATTGACCAACAAGTGGGCAAACCCTATACCCTAAAAGAGCGTTTTAAGCTAAAAGGTATTGGATCCACTAAGCTAATTATCACTCAAACAAGTATACAAATTCACAACCTACTTATTTTAGACAACAACAGAAACCAGTGCAATATAGAAATGCGCCCCAATGGTATTATTGTTGGTTTTAGATCACTGCTTGAAAGTTATGCGCTTGTAATTCCTTATTATAAATTGGTATTGTATAAAGGCAAAGCAGAGGAGTATTCTATCTACAAAGACAATTATTTTATTAAAATACAAGCGCGCAGTAAAGACAAAGAAATACATCGCTTTGTCCAAAAAATACTAAAAGCAAAAACACGCTTAAGCGGCCATAGAATAGAAGATGTATAACAACTAGGGCTTGTTTTTTATAGCAAGACCAGCCACAACTCCCACAAGGGCAAGACCCATCATACCTAAGAGTTGGCTTACAGGAGTTTTTTGAGGCTGGAAGAAAGAATATATTCCCAAACAAAAAACAACAATACCCCCAAGAAGTAGCACCCACTTTAATACCCTCATTTTCTTAAATTTTTAAAGCATGAAGATACCATTTTTTGAAAAACAATTTTAAAATAGGCTTGTTATAATAACCTAAGACAACAAAACTTAAAGTCACGTTAATACCTCCCTAAGGTTTTATGTTTTAAGAAGTCCTGCGTATCTTTAAAAAAACAACAAATTTGAAAATATTACTTACAGGAGCAAATGGATATATAGGCATGCGCCTACTTCCACTATTATTAGACCAAGGACATCAGGTTGTTTGTTCTGTGAGAGATGCCAATAGGTTGTCTATTTCAGAAGATTTAAAAAAACAAATTGAGATCGTAGTTATTGACTTTCTGGATAAGGTAAAACCAGATGCACTCCCAAAAGATATAGATGCGGCCTACTATTTAATTCACTCAATGAGCTCCTCTACAAGTGATTTTGATGAAAAAGAAGAACGTGCAGTAAAAAACTTTAATACCTACCTAGAGCCAACAAATTGCAAGCAAGTAATTTATGTTGGAGGTATTGCCAATGAGCAAAGTCTCTCCAAACATCTTTGGTCTCGTAAAAATGTAGAAAATATTTTATACCAAGGAAGCGCTGCAGTAACAGTTTTAAGAGCAGCAATTATTGTGGGTAGTGGTAGCGCCTCTTTTGAAATCATTAGAGATTTGTGTGAAAAACTCCCCTTAATGGTAACCCCAAGGTGGGTTAAAACAAAGTGTCAACCCATAGCTATAAGAGATGTACTTAATTACCTTACAGGTGTACTGGGCAACAAAGAGTGTTATAATGAAAGTTTTGATATTGGCGGCCCTGATGTTTTAAGTTACAGGGAAATGATGGAGGGCTATGCCCGTTTTAGAAAGTTAAACTTAACTATTATTACCCTGCCTTTTTTGTCACCCAAAATATCAAGCTACTGGCTTTACTTTGTAACATCAACCTCCTACAAGCTAGCCCTTAATTTAGTGGATAGTATGCGCATTGAGGTAATAACTAGTGATACCAGACTTAAAGATATTTTAAAAATAGAATCTATATCATACCAAAAAGCAATAGAGTTAGCTTTTAAAAAAATAAAACAAAACCAGGTGGTCTCCAGCTGGAAAGACTCCATGATTAGTGGCCGTTTTAGAAGCGATCTTAAAAAATATGTAGAGGTGCCTGTAAATGGTTGCGTAAAAGACAAACAAAGCATCTTACTTAAAAATCCAGAAAAGGCCTTAGAAAATATATGGTCTATAGGTGGTAAGCGTGGTTGGTATTATGCAAACTGGCTATGGCGCCTAAGAGGAGCTGTAGATAAACTATTTGGAGGTGTTGGGCTTCGAAGAGGAAGAACCAACACAAATACCATTAATGAAGGAGATGCCCTAGATTTTTGGCGCGTAATCTTGGCAGATAAAGATCAAAAAAGATTGCTGCTTTTTGCCGAGATGAGAGTGCCGGGAGAAGCTTGGCTAGAATTTAAAATAGACAAAGACAATGTGCTACATCAAACAGCAACCTTTAGACCAAAGGGCCTACTAGGTAGAGCCTATTGGTATATTATGTTGCCATTTCATTATTTTATTTTTGATGGAATGATAAAGCGTATTGCACAGTAATAATAGCCTTATGCTTTTGTCAATGCTTTAGGTAAAAATACCTCAGCCATCATGCACCTAGCACTTCCTCCACCACAGGTTTCTATGGTGGTCAAATCGCTGCTTAGAATCTTACAATGCTTCTGGATTGCCTTTACCTGATCACTTCTCAAACTAGAACGAGCTGCCTCACTCATGATCATGTATTTTTGATTGTCTGCTCCCAAAACCTGTAGCATATTTCCTGCAAATTGATGCATCTGAGCCTCTGTGATTGCTATGACCTCTTTCTTTGTTTCTTTAAGGTGTTTGAGCACTTGTTTCTTCTCATGTTTATCATCAATGGTGTCAAGACAAATAACCACAAAATTCTCAGCCAAGGCCATCATAACGTTGGTGTGGTAAATAGGCTTTCGCTGGTCATAAACAGTTTGATTTGCCGTGAAAATAACGGGGTCCATCTCAAAATCTTCACAAAACTCTACAATAAGCTCCTCATGAGCTCTCTGGGAGATAGCACAATACGCCTTCCCATTTTCACGATCCAACAATAAACTACCAGTACCTTCTAAGAAATACTCTTGCTCCTCTGCCTGGGTATAATCCATGAAGCCGTCTATAACAAATCCCTCTTTTTCTAGTCTGGTGATAATCTCCTCACGTCTTTCACGACGTCTGTTTTGAGCAAACATAGGATACAGAGCAACAGTTCCGTTTTGATGAAAGCTAACCCAGTTGTTTGGAAAAATAGAATCTGGGGTGTCTAGGCCCATGATATCATCTTCAACAATAACTTCAACACCCACACCCCGAAGTTTTGTTACAAATACGTCAAACTCTGACTGCGCCTTTGCATTAATTTCTGAGTATTTTAAATCAAGATCTTCTTGAAAATAATTATTCACCTTGGTTTGTTCATTCATTCTAAATGCAACAGGGCGAATCATTAATATGGTGTTGGTAATTTGCTTCATTGGGATAAATACGTTTAAATATAAAGCGCAAAGGTACTCTTTTAGTACTACCCATTATAATGTTTAAAACAGGTATCTATCTTGTTATTTAAAATTCAAAAAATAGTTTCTAGCACAAATAGAAGTACCTTATATAAATTATAGAGATGTGATATGAAATTAGTCTATATTTTAAAATATTTTACATACATTGAAGGTATATAACACCTAAAAAATGCGAACTAATTTACTGTTAATTTGAAACCTTATGAATAAATATCTATTGCTTTTTATTTTTTGTGTGATGGGTTTCACCCAACTGCATGCCCAACAATGGCTTACTAGTTTCCAGAAGGCTAAGGAGCTGTCTGCAATTCAAGAAAAAGAAATAATACTCGTGTTTCAAGGCAGCGATTGGTGCGCACCTTGTATTAAATTAAACAGAGAGATATTTGAGACACCATACTTTTTAACGTATGCTAAAGACCATTTTATTATGCTGCAAGCAGATTTTCCTAAACGTAAAAAAAACAGCTTAACTCCAGAGCTGCAGGCTCACAATAATGCCTTGGCAGAACGATACAATAAAGGAGGTATCTTTCCTTTTGTTGTTGTTTTAAATAAAGACGGCAGCGTTTTAGGGCAAACGAGCTACTCCAAAAAAACACCCCAAGAGTATATCCTTGAACTAGAAGGTTTTATTAAGTAACCCCAAACACATGCTCAAATTTTTAAGTTATGTATGCCTCTTTTTTTGTTTGTCTTCGGCAATAAGCCAAAACATATACAAGCAAAAAACATCCCTTATGGGCAGTGATTTTGAAATCACTGTGGTTGCTAAAACACAACAAGAGGCAGACCGGCAAATTGGTATAGCTATAGATGAAATAAGCAGAGTTGAGGCCTTAATTTCTTCTTGGAAGCCCACCTCACAAACCTCCAGTATTAATAAAAATGCAGGTATTGCACCTGTTAAAATTTCAGGAGAGCTTTTTAGCCTTATCCAAAGAGCCATACAAATTAGCAAACTAACAGACGGGGCTTTTGATATATCTTATGCATCTATGGACAGGTTATGGAAATATGATGGGAGTATGACCCAAATGCCCTCCAAAGAGGCCATAAAAAAATCTGTAGCCAAGGTGGGATATAAGAGTATTGTTCTTGACCCGAAAAACAGCACTGTTTTTCTGAAAAACAAAGGAATGAAAATTGGTTTTGGTGCCATTGGCAAAGGGTATGCCGCAGATAAGGCAAAAAAACTACTTATTTCAAATGGTGTTTCTGGAGGTATTATTAATGCCTCTGGGGATATCAACTCCTGGGGAAGCAAACCAAACGGGAGCCCTTGGCAAGTTGCCATTACCAACCCTCTCAATAAAAATAAAGCCTTTGCAATGTTACCCATTAAAGATGCGGTAGTCACTAGTGGAAATTATGAAAAATATGTTACTTTTAACTCTAGAAGGTATTCTCATATTATAGATCCTAGAAGCGGTTATCCCGCCCAGGGAATTATTAGTGTTACTGTATTTGCTCCAAAGGCAGAACTAGCAGACGCCTTGGCAACTTCTGTTTTTGTAATGGGAGTGCAAACTGGAATAGATAGAATCAATCAATTAAAAGCAATTGAGTGTATTATCATTACAGATACAGGTAGTATTATTACCTCAAACAACCTAAGTTTAAACACCAAAGAATGAAAAAATTAATAGTATTTGTTATAGCCCTTGGGTTTTTATCTTCTTGCGCCGTGGTAAAAGAATATGAAAAAGTAAACATCAATGATCCAGATATGGCCTTGGGTGATAAAACCATAAAACGTTTTGAGACAAGTGCCCAAGCATACAGAGAAGCAGCCTCTGGTGCTAATGGAGGAAAAACTGGCGGTGGTTGCGGATGCAACTAACAAGTAAAATATTTAGGTAAACAACAAACAATCATACTCTTGAAAAAAACACTTTTACTCATACTTTGCTTTACCACGCTAATGGCATACAGCCAGGATACTATCGTTAACTATAAAAAAAGAGTTTTAGAGTCTGTAGAGGTTGATTTGCTTGCAAGTTATTATAGCCAAGATGGTGATAACGCAGCGGTAACTGGAGGAATAGGAACAGAAGAGCTTACAGATTTAGCATCCAGCATTGTTGTATCCATACCCCTTAATGATGATGATGTTTTAAAAATAGACGCTAATGTAAGCGCCTACACCTCTGCCTCTTCAAGTAATGTAGATGCTTTTGATACTGAGGGTCAAGCAGCAGATCCTTTTGTAGCCTCTTCTGGAGCCTCTGGGAGTGATGAATGGGTAAACGGTGTGATAACATACAGCCATAGTAGTGATAATAGAAATAACATATGGGGCGCTAATGTTTCTGTATCTAAAGAGTATGATTATTTCTCAATTGGTTTCGGTGGAAATTACACGCATCTTTTCAATGAAAAAAACACTGAAGTATCTATTAGCGGAAATGTATATTTTGACCAATGGAAGTTAATTTACCCCGGAGAAATACGGGAATCTTTCAATGAAGATGTACCCGAAGAACTTGCTCGGAAGGGATTGCCTACTGATAAAAGAAACTCATACGCTCTTGGGTTTGGGGTTTCTCAAATACTATCAAAAAGAGCGCAAGGTTCACTCTCCCTAGATTTGGTGCAACAAGAGGGCTTATTGTCTACACCATTTCAAAGAATTTATTTTTCAGATATCGTTAATCCTATTATTATAGGAAACTTTCGATTTGCTGATGACATAGAGCGCCTGCCAAGCAGTAGGTTTAAAGTTGCTATTGGCGGGAGATTAAATTATTATTTAAATGAAGTGTTTGTGTTAAGATCTTATCTTAGGTACTACAAAGACAATTGGGGTATCACATCCTACACAGCTAGTTTAGAGATGCCTATTAAACTAGGAGATTTCTTTACATTATATCCATCTTATAGATATTATACCCAAACCAAAGCAGATTATTTCTATAAAGCTAACGATGCTCTCTCTACAGATGCTTTTTATACCAGTGATTATGATTTATCTAGTTTTAACGCTGGAGAGTTTGGCTTTGGAGTATCATACACAGATATTTTTACCAAAGTAAAACTACTTGGCTACGGTTTAAAAAGTATTAACGCAAAAGCAAGCTATTACAACCGCAGTAGTTCTTTGTCCTACTTTATGGTCTCTGGTGGGTTAACCTTTGTGCAAGACTAACTAGTCTCTTATAAGTGGCATGGTAGAGCAGCGCAACAGGCCTTCTTGCTTTGCAATTTCTGAATAACTAACCTCTTCTACGGTATAGCCTTTTTTACGCAGCCAAGAGTTGAGCCTTGTAAAGTTTTTTTCTGAAATAATTACATCTTCACTAATACTAAAGATATTACTATTCATGTGATACATCTCATTTTTATCTATATGAAAGCAATTTTGAGGGCCAAAAAAGTCTAGTATCCACTGGTACTCTTTCTCTATCAAGAAACCATCTTTATGGATAATACACCTACCATGGCCAAGGGGTTGAAAACAACAATCTAAATGTAGCGCATTATCTTGCGGTACTGTATTTGACTTTTTTAAATTAAAAGGTTTTACTATTTTTTTTGGAAACAGCTCTTGCAATGCCGTTACTGCGGCCATGTTGGTGCGGGCAGTAATATAACTTGAGTAGTCATCACCATAATAGGTGCCAACAAATAGGTAATCTCCATAAGGCATTACATCACCCCCTTCTATATGAACCTGCTCAGGAAAGGTTATTACCTTTTGTGGATCTATTTGATTTATCACATATTGTAAGGCGTCTATCTCACGGGCTCTATTTGATAAAATATTAGCATTAATAAAGAGGTTGTCTATCACAAATGCAATATCTCTAGAAAATATTTGGTTGTAGTTTTCAATCTGGCTTGGACGATATACTTTTACACCATACTTCTCTAATACGGCGGCAACACCTTCCATTTCCAAAATCATATCCTGGTTTGTAGGATAGGTACCCGCTTTTATGTGCGCCGCAGATTTAGGGTCATAGGCCTGCTCTAAAGTAGGAGTTGGTCCATTACTATTTGCAGTGCCTAAAACAACAGCTCGAAGCCTTGAAAATTCATTTGTGATATTTAATTGTAGCATAATAACAAATATAATTTTAATTATGAATGTTAGAATAGGATACTCCTTTTTTTAAAACAAAAAATCCCAAATACCAATAGTATGGTTTTTGGGATTTCTGGTAAACTATTTTTTATTGGTAATTAACGCTTTGAGATTTCTTTAAATTCTCTATGGTTTTGACCAATATACATTTGTCTTGGACGTCCTATTGGTTCTTTACGCTGGCGCATTTCTTTCCACTGTGCTATCCATCCTGGTAATCTACCCAAGGCAAACATCACGGTAAACATTTCAACAGGAATACCCATGGCTCTGTAAATAATACCCGAATAGAAATCTACATTAGGATATAGTTTACGGTCCACAAAATAAGGATCACTCAAGGCCTCGGCAGATAAACCTTTGGCAATGTCTAAAACTGGATCTTCTATTCCTAGGTCTGCTAATACTTCGTCTGCAGCTACTTTAATAATTTTTGCACGTGGATCGAAATTTTTATAGACTCTATGCCCAAAGCCCATTAATCTAAAAGAATCTGATTTGTCCTTGGCTTTTGCCATAAACTTTGCGGTATCACCACCGTCCTCCTTAATAGCCTCCAACATTTCTAGAACCGCTTGGTTAGCACCTCCATGCAATGGACCCCAGAGTGCAGAAATTCCAGCAGAAAGTGATGCATATAACCCTGCATGAGAAGAACCTACCATACGTACTGTTGAAGTAGAACAGTTTTGCTCATGATCTGCATGTAGGATTAGTAATTTATCAAGTGCATTTAATAAAATATCGTTTTGCTTGTACTCCTCATTTGGCTTCTCATACATCATTTTCATGATGTTTTCAACATATCCAAGGCTTGTGTCTCCATAGTTTAATGGCAATCCTTTTTGCTTACGCATGGTCCAGGCAACTAAAACAGGTAGTTTTCCTAGTATTTTTACGATAGCATTATACATTTCTTCTTCACTATCTACATCTACCGTAGAGGGGTTAAAAGCAGTTAATGCGCTTGTCAAACAAGACAATACACCCATAGGATGCGCAGACTTTGGAAAAGCATCTAATATTTTCTTAACATCATCATCAACAAAACTTTGCTCTTTAATATCTGCATGAAATTTATCAAGTTCAATTACTGTTGGTAATTCACCAAAAACCAACAAATAAGCAACCTCTAAGAAATTTGCTTTATCTGCTAGATCTTCTATAGCATACCCTCGATATCTTAAAATACCTTCTTCTCCATTTAAAAACGTAATAGCACTTTGGCAAGCTCCCGTATTTTTATATCCAGGATCAATAGTGGTTACTCCACCTGTGACAGCCCTTAGTGTTTTGACGTCTATTGCAACTTCATTTTCTGTACCGGTAATTAACGGGAATTCATAGGTCTTTCCATTAATTTCTAGTGTAGCATTATTTGACATATATTGTAAATTTTTGTAATAATTCTCTTAAAAGGATTGCAAAATTACGAAATTTTGAGCAATTTTTTTAACATTCACCGCCGCTATTTTGCTAAAAAAAGCCAATAAATCAACTGATTCATTGACTTTGTGTATAAAGTAGATGGACCAGATTATATTTTAAAGGCTTTTTTACCTGGAAAATATGCAACGGTATCTAACTGCTCTTCTATGCGTAATAATTGATTGTATTTTGCCATACGGTCACTACGAGATGCAGAACCTGTTTTGATTTGACCACAATTTAAAGCCACAGCAAGATCTGCAATAGTATAATCTTCTGTCTCTCCACTTCTGTGAGACATCACAGAGGTATACCCTGCATTGTGCGCCATGTTTACGGCTGCAATAGTTTCTGTTAGGGTTCCTATTTGGTTCACTTTAATTAAAATAGAGTTTGCGGTATCTTCCTTAATACCACGAGACAATCTTTCTACATTTGTTACAAATAAATCATCTCCAACAAGTTGTACTTTGTGTCCTATTTTTTGGGTAAGATATTTCCAACCCTCCCAATCGTTCTCATCCATTCCGTCTTCAATAGAAATGATAGGATAATTTTCAGCAAGATGGGCAAGATAATCTGCTTGCTCTTTACTGGTGCGTATCACACCTGTATCACCCTCAAATTTTTTGTAATCATACTTTCCATCCACAAAAAATTCTGCAGCGGCGCAATCTAAGGCCACCATAATTTGATCTCCAAAGCTATAACCTGCATTCTCAACAGCTTTTTTAATGGTATCTAGTGCATCTTCTGTACCATCAAGCGTTGGCGCAAAACCACCCTCGTCTCCAACAGCAGTACTAAGACCTCTATCATGTAAAACCTTTTTTAGGTTATGGAAAATTTCAGAACCCATACGCATTGCCTGGGAGAAAGAAGTCGCTTTCACTGGCATTACCATAAATTCTTGAAATGCAATAGGAGCATCACTGTGAGACCCTCCATTTATAATGTTCATCATTGGAACCGGTAGTGTGTTTGCACTAACACCACCTATATATCGGTATAAAGGCAATCCTAGCTCATTGGCAGCAGCTTTGGCGGCAGCCAGTGAAACACCTAAAATAGCATTTGCACCTAGCTTAGATTTGTTTGGAGTTCCATCCAGATCAATCATTATTTGATCTATTTGAGTTTGCTCAAAAACAGATACCCCTAAAAGGGTTTGAGAGATAACACCATTTACATTTTCAATTGCTTTTAAGACTCCTTTGCCCATATAAGCGTCTCCACCATCACGAAGCTCTACTGCTTCATGTTCTCCAGTAGATGCTCCAGATGGAACAGCTGCGCGGCCTACAAAGCCATTTTCGGTTACTACATCAACCTCTACGGTTGGGTTTCCTCTAGAATCAAATATTTGTCTTGCGTGAATGTCTATGATACTACTCATAATTGTAATTTTAACTTAATTATTATTTCAACAGACAGGATTTAAAAACTGTCTATTGATTTTTCATATTTTCTATAAACTGATCAAACAAGTACCTCGCATCATGGGGTCCAGGGCTCGCCTCTGGATGATACTGAACAGAAAACACAGGCTTGTTTTTGATTCTGATACCAGCTACTGTATTGTCATTTAAATGCACATGGGTTATCTCTACATCTGGATGCGCCTGGGTTTCTTGTCTATTTACTGCAAAACCATGATTTTGAGAGGTTATTTCTCCTTTACCTGTTAATAGGTTTTTTATAGGGTGGTTAATACCCCTATGTCCATTATGCATTTTAAAAGTAGAAATTCCGTTTGCAAGGGCCAATACTTGGTGTCCTAAACAAATACCAAATAAAGGCTTATTTGAATCTAGGATATCTTTTGCTGTAGCAATGGCCTTTGTAAGTGGCTGGGGATCTCCAGGGCCATTACTTAAAAAATAACCATCTGGATTAAAAGAGGACAACTCAGTGAAAGAAGAGTTGTAAGGAAACACCTTTATGTAACAATCTCTTTGAGCTAAATTTCTAAGAATATTTTTTTTAATACCAATATCCAAAGCAGAGATTTTATAAGTGGCATTTTCATCTCCAAAGAAATAAGGTTCTTTGGTGGACACTTTGCTTGCAAGCTCTAATCCCTTCATGTCAGGAACTTCCGCCAATTGCTTTTTTAGTGATTCTATATTATCAACATCTGTAGAAATTACAGCGTTTTGAGATCCATTATCACGAATATATCCAACCAAAGCGCGGGTATCCACATCACTAATGGCTAGTAAATTGTTTTGATCTAAAAAATTCTCTAAAGAATCATCTGCTATATCTCTTGAATAATTATAACTAAAATTTCTACAAATTAAACCAGCTATTTTTACACCCTCAGACTCAATCTCTTGACTATTTACACCATAATTACCTATATGGGCGTTGGTTGTTACCATCAATTGTCCAAAATAGGAAGGATCTGTAAATATTTCTTGATACCCAGTCATTCCAGTATTAAAACATACTTCGCCAAAAGCAGTTCCTTGTTTACCTCCTACTGCCTTCCCGTGGAATATGGTACCATCTGCAAGGAGTATAAGTGCCTTTTTTCTTGTTTGGTATTTCATCATAGTTTTAAATAGTTACACAAAAATACAATTCTAGTTGTTTTTTTTAATCATCGACTTATAATAATTTTTAAACAATGTTCAAAAAAAAAGGGATAAACACATAATGTTTATCCCTTTATATCTAGTGAAGAAAAATCATTTATTCTTCTTCTTTTGTTTGTGTTGCTTCTACTACTGGAGCAGCAACCTTAGGAGCACCTGAACCACCACGACGACTACGACGTGTTGATTTAGATTTCTTAGCCTTACCTGGGTTGTATACTTCGTTGTAATCAACAAGCTCTATCATTGCCATATCTGCATTATCTCCAAGACGGTTACCCAACTTGATAATACGAGTGTAACCACCTGGACGATCACCAATTTTTACAGCAACATCTCTAAATAATTGTGTTACTACATCTTTTTGACGTAATCTAGCCATTACAATTCTACGATTGTGCGTAGTATCATCTTTAGACTTTGTGATTAACGGCTCTACAAAACCTTTTAAGGCTTTTGCTTTAGCAACGGTAGTGTTAATTCTTTTATGCTCAATTAGGGAACATGCCATGTTGGCTAACATAGATTTTCTATGTGCAGTTTTTCTTCCTAAGTGATTTACTTTTTTTCCGTGTCTCATGACATTTTTTTTAAACAATCATCTTGCTTCAACTCTTCTTGAGGAGCAAATTATGCTTGCATTTATAATTAATCTTTATCTAATTTGTATTTTGATAGATCCATTCCAAAGTTTAAACCTTTGATATTTACAAGCTCTTCCAATTCTGTAAGAGATTTTTTACCAAAGTTTCTAAACTTCATTAAATCATTTTTGTTGAATGACACTAAATCTCCTAGTGTATCAACCTCTGCAGCTTTCAAACAATTAAGAGCACGAACACTAAGGTCCATATCTACTAGTTTTGTTTTTAATAGCTGACGCATGTGCAGTGACTCCTCATCATAGGTTTCAGTTTGAGCAATTTCATCAGCCTCAAGGGTGATACGCTCATCACTAAATAACATAAAGTGGTGAATCAATGTTTTAGCTGCCTCGGTTAAAGCATCTTTTGGATGAATAGAACCATCTGTTTGGATTTCGAATACTAATTTTTCGTAATCTGTTTTTTGCTCTACACGAAAGTTTTCAATGCTGTACTTTACGTTTTTGATAGGTGTGTAGATAGAATCTGTAAAGATGGTGCCTAAAGGTGCGTTGGCTTTTTTGTTCTCTTCTGCAGGAACATACCCTCTACCTTTTTCAATAGTGATTTCAAAATTAAGCTTCACTTTTGCATCCATGTTACAAATAACCATGTCCGGGTTTAGTACTTGAAAACCAGATATATGTTTTTGTAAATCTCCAGCGGTTAATTGCTCACCACTGTTTATAGAAACCGTTACAGTTTCGTTGTCAACCTCGTCAATCTGTCTTTTGAAACGAACTTGCTTCAAGTTTAAGATGATTTCAGTAACATCTTCTACAACACCAGAGATGGTAGAAAATTCGTGATCAACTCCTTCAATACGTATCGAAGTAATTGCAAAACCTTCTAATGAAGAAAGTAATACTCGTCTTAGTGCGTTACCAATGGTTAAACCATATCCAGGCTCTAAAGGACGAAATTCAAATTTCCCTTCAAAATCTGTTGAATTGATCATGATAACTTTATCAGGCTTCTGAAAATTAAATACTGCCATAGTGTGACTGTGTGTTATTTATTATTTAGAATATAATTCAACGATAAACTGTGTGTTGATGTTTTCTGGAATCTGTATTAACTGAGGAATAGAAACAAAAGTTCCTTCTTTCTTATCAGAATTCCAAGTGATCCACTCATACACATTGTTAGCGTTTGATAATGAAGCGTCGATAGCCTCTAAAGATTTTGATTTCTCTCTTACAGCAACAACATCTCCTGACTTTAATTGATAAGAAGGAATGTTTACTTTTTCACCATTCACGGTAATGTGACGGTGAGAAACAAGCTGTCTTGCTGCAGGACGACTTGAAGCAATACCCATACGGTATACTACATTATCAAGACGCGACTCAGCTAATTGAAGCAATACCTCTCCTGTAATTCCAGGAAGTGCAGTTGCTCTTTTAAACATGTTTCTAAACTGCTTTTCTAAAATACCATAGGTATATTTTGCTTTTTGCTTTTCAGCAAGTTGAATTGCATATTCAGATTTTTTTCCACGACGACGGTTGTTACCGTGTTGCCCTGGAGGGTAATTTCTTTTTTCGAAGTTTTTGTCATCTCCGTAAATCGCTTCACCAAACTTACGAGCGATTTTAGTTTTTGGACCAGTATATCTTGCCATTTCTAGTAAAATTTTGAAGAAAAAAACTAAATTAAGGTCTTACGTTAATCCTTTAGTTTTTAATATCTTCAGATTGATATTTATTATTTACAACATAAGATGCCCGAGGGCATCTTGAATTTTTGTTCTTATTACAGCCTGCAAAGGTAGCAATAAAAATGTAAAGAGTTGTTTTTAAATAACACCTCTTTACAAGTGTGATTTATACACGACGTCTTTTTGCAGGACGGCAACCGTTGTGTGGCATTGGAGTTACATCGATAATCTCTGTAACTTCTATACCTGAATTGTGAATACTGCGAATTGCAGATTCTCTACCATTACCTGGTCCTTTAACGTATACTTTACACTTTCTCATTCCAGCTTCATGTGCAACTTTTGCACAGTCTTCTGCAGCAAGTTGTGCCGCGTAAGGAGTGTTTTTCTTTGATCCTCTAAAGCCCATTTTACCGGCAGAAGACCAAGATATTACATCTCCACCTTTATTTGTTAACGAAATAATGATATTGTTAAAAGAGGCCGTAACGTGAGCTTCACCCACAGACTCTATAATCACTTTACGTTTTTTTGTGCTTTTCGCTTTTGGATTTGTCTTTGCCATAACGCTATCTATTATTTAGTTGCTTTTTTCTTGTTTGCAACAGTTTTACGTTTACCTTTTCTTGTTCTTGAGTTATTCTTAGTACGTTGTCCTCGTAAAGGAAGACCCGCTCTATGACGAATACCTCTGTAACAACCAATATCCATTAAACGTTTTATGTTTAATTGAACTTCCGAACGTAATTCACCTTCGATCTTGAAAGACCCAACAGCTTCACGAATGTTCCCGATTTGATCATCGTTCCATTCACTAACTTTTTTGTCTTCACTGACTCCAGCTTTCTCTAATATAGCTTGGGCACGGCTTCTACCAATACCGAAGATATATGTTAACGCGATTACACCCCTCTTTTGCTTAGGGATATCTACACCTGCGATTCTTGCCATAACTTATCCTTGTCTTTGTTTGAACCTAGGGTTCTTTTTGTTAATTACATATAATCTACCTTTTCTACGTACAATTACGCAGTCGGCACTTCTTTTCTTAACTGATGCTCTAACTTTCATTTTAGTATCTGTATGTTATTCGAGCCTTAGTTAAATCGTAAGGACTCATTTCTAATTTTACTTTATCTCCAGGTAACAATTTAATGTAGTGCATACGCATTTTACCTGAAATATGCGCGGTTACTATGTGTCCGTTTTCTAGCTCTACACGAAACATGGCATTACTAAGTGCCTCTACTATGCTTCCGTCTTGTTCTATTGCGGGTTGTTTTGCCATAATTATACTACTGCTTTTCTGTTTTTACCAGTTTTCATTAAACCATCATAATGACGATTCAATAAAAATGAATTGATTTGTTGCATCGTATCTATGGCTACTCCTACCATAATTAACAGTGAAGTACCTCCAAAAAACAATGCCCATCCTTGTTGAACTCCTAAGAACTTAACTACAATTGCAGGAAATATTGCTATGAGTGCTAAAAACACAGAACCTGGTAATGTAATTTGTGACATAATTCTATCTAGAAACTCTGCAGTCTCACCTCCAGGTTTGACACCGGGAATAAAACCACCACTTCTTTTTAAATCATCGGCCATCTTATTTGTAGGAACTGTAATTGCAGTATAAAAATAAGTAAACACAATAATAAGTAGTGCAAAGGTAATGTTGTACCAAAGACCAAACATGTCACTAAAACTTGTTTGCATCCACTGTCCTACAGAAGAATCTTTCATAAAGCTAACACCACCTAAAAAACTAGGTACAAACATGATTGCTTGTGCAAAGATTATTGGCATTACACCAGAGGCGTTTAACTTTAATGGAATAAACTGTCTTGCTCCAAATATATTCTTCTCATACTCCCCAGAGGCAGTTCTACGTGCATACTGGACGGGTATCTTTCTTACAGCCATTACTAAGAGCACACTTAGCAGTATAATAACAAACCAAATCACAAGCTCAATAAGTACTAACATCAATGAAGATGAAGCCAATTCTTGCGCAAACGATAAAGGTAATGTAGCGATAATACCTACCATAATTAATATAGATATACCGTTACCAATTCCTTTGTCTGTAATTTTCTCTCCAAGCCACATTGCAAATACACAACCTGTCACTAGAATGATAGTAGAAGAAACAAAGAACATTGGTGTTTTACCAAGTATAAAAGCTGCAGAAGGAACTCCTAAAGCCTCTAAACCAAAAAGGTAACTTGGCGCTTGTATCAAACAAATACCAATGGTTAACCAGCGTGTAATTTGATTGATCTTCTTTCTACCACTTTCCCCTTCTTTTTGTAATTTCTGTAGGTAAGGAACAGCAATTTGCATTAATTGAACCACAATGGAAGCAGAGATATAAGGCATGATACCCAATGCAAAAACAGAAGCATTTGCAAAAGCACCTCCTGTAAAGGCATTTAACAAACCACCAATTCCACCAGCATCAAATTTACCAGAGAATTCAGCAAGTCTTGAGGCGTCAATACCAGGGAGTACTACTTGTGCTCCAAAACGGTATACAAGTAATAGACCCAACGTTACCATAATACGGTTACGTAGTTCCTCTATTTTCCAAACATTTTTTAAGGTTTCAATAAATTTCATCCTTAGTTTTTATTATAATGTTACAACTTCACCACCAGCAGCTTCAATAGCTTTCTGAGCAGTTCCCGTAAATTTATGAGCAGTTACTGTTAATTTAGCTTTCAATTCTCCTCTTCCAAGAATTTTAACTAATTCATGCTTACGAGCAAGACCAAGAGTAACTATTGTATCAAAATCAATAGCTCCTTTAATTTTCTTGTCGTCAACCAACTGTTGCAGGGTATCTAAATTGATACCTTGGTGTTCTATACGGTTTATGTTGGTAAAACCAAACTTAGGTACACGACGTTGTAATGGCATTTGACCACCTTCAAATCCTAATTTCTTAGAATACCCTGAACGTGACTTTGCTCCGTTGTGACCACGTGTTGCAGTACCACCTTTTCCAGAACCTTGTCCACGACCAACGCGCTTTCCTTGTCTTTTAACCGAACCTTCTGCAGGTTTTAAGTTATTTAATTCCATGTGTTTTTATCTTATAGGGTTTCCATAGAAACCAAATGTTTAACTTTATTTACCATACCAAGAATATTTGGCGTGTCATCATGCTCAACTGTTTGACCTATTTTTTTAAGTCCTAAAGCTTCAAGCGTTCTCTTCTGGCTTAGAGTACGATTAATCGCACTTTTTACCTTTGTTACTTTTATCTTTGCCATCTTAGTGTTGTTTATCCTTTAAACAATTTTTCTAATGAAATACCACGCTGCTTTGCAACAGTTTGTGCACTTCTCATTTGCAGTAAAGCATCAAAAGTTGCTTTCACTACGTTGTGTGGGTTAGAAGATCCTTGAGATTTTGATAATACATCATGTACCCCAACTGCTTCTAATACGGCACGTACAGCACCACCAGCAATAACTCCTGTACCAGGAGCTGCAGGTAATAAATTTACTCTTGCACCACCATACTTTCCTTTTTGCTCATGCGGTAATGAAGCCTTATTCAAAGGAATACGTACTAAGTTTTTCTTTGCATCCTCAATTGCCTTAGCAATTGCGCTTGCAACATCCTTAGATTTACCCAATCCTTGTCCTACAACACCATTCTCATCTCCAACTACAACAATTGCTGAGAAACCAAAAGCTCTACCACCTTTTGTAACTTTAGTTACACGTTGTACTCCTACCAAACGATCTTTTAAATCAAGACCACTAGGTTTTACTAATTCTACGTTTTTATAATTCTGATACATACTACTTAGAATTTTAAGCCACCTTCACGGGCACCTTCTGCTAATGATTTAACTCTTCCGTGGTACAAGTAACCTCCTCTGTCAAAAGAAATGGTGTCAACACCAGCCTTTACGGCTTTCTCTGCGATTGCTTTACCTACCAACTTTGCTGCTTCAACTTTATTTGCTGAAGTAGCATCTATATCTTTGTCTCTTGAAGATGCTGCAGTGATAGTTTTACCACTTACATCATCGATCAATTGAGCATAAATTTCTTTATTACTTCGGAAAACTGCCAAGCGCGGACGTTGAACAGTTCCTGTTACAGTTTTACGTATTCTGAAACGTAAACGCTGTCTTCTGTCTTGTTTTGATAATTTCATAACGTTCTCTATTGCTTATGCAGATTTACCTGCTTTTCTTCTTATTTGTTCTCCTACAAATCTCACACCTTTTCCTTTGTATGGTTCTGGTCTACGGAATCCGCGAATCTTCGCTGCAACCTGACCTACCAATTGTTTATCGTGAGATGATAATTTAATGATTGGATTTTTTCCTTTTTCTGAAACTGTCTCAACCTTTACTTCTGCAGCAATATTCAATACAATGTTATGAGAAAATCCTAAAGCTAAATCTAATTTTTGTCCTTGATTGCTGGCTCTATAACCTACACCAACCAATTCTAATTCTTTAGACCAACCTTTTGATACGCCTTCAATCATATTAAAGATTAAAGCTCTATACAATCCATGCTTTGCTCTGTGATCTTTATGATCTGTAGAACGTGTAACGACAACTTGTTCACCGTCCACATTGATTGTAACATCAGAGTACTCTTGCGATAACTCTCCTAATTTTCCTTTTACAGTCACTATGTTTTCATTAACATCAACTGTAACACCTGCTGGAATTGCTACCGGGTTTTTACCTATTCTTGACATCTGTTCTTGTCTTTAATGATTAATATACGTAACACAATACTTCACCACCTACATTTTGATCTTGGGCTTGTTTTCCTGTCATTACTCCCGCAGAAGTAGAAACAATAGAAATTCCCAAACCATTCAAAATACGTGGCATTTCTTTCGAATTTGCGTACTTACGTAAACCTGGTTTACTAATTCTTTGAATCTTTTTGATCACTGGATCTTTGGTAAGCTTGTCATACTTTAAAGCGATTTTAATAGTCCCCTGAGGTCCTTTATCATCTTCAAACTTGTAGCTCAACACAAATCCTTGATCGAAAAGAATTTTTGTGATTTCTTTTTTTAGATTAGACGCCGGTATTTCAACAACACGGTGTCCTGCATTTACTGCATTTCTAACTCTCGTTAGGTAATCTGCGATTACATCTGTATTCATTTATATTAAGTTGCGGTAATGGTTTTCTGAAATACTATTATCTCAAAACCTTTCACCAATTTATAATCCTGTTAGTGTACTAAAACTTTAGTTTACCAAGATGCTTTTCTTACACCTGGGATAAGTCCTTGATTTGCCATTTCACGAAATGTTACACGTGAAAGTCCAAATGTTCTCATATATCCCTTTGGTCTTCCTGTAAGTTTACACCTGTTGTGCATACGAACTGGAGAAGCATTTTTTGGTAATTTCTGTAGTGCTTCATAGTCTCCAGCTTCTTTCAAAGCTTTACGTTTTTCAGCATATTTAGCTACCGTCTTTGCTCTTTTAACCTCACGGGCTTTCATTGATTCTTTAGCCATCTTAGTTCTTTTTAAAAGGTAAACCTAGTTCTGTTAATAATGATTTTGCTTCTTTGTCTGTACCAGCAGAGGTTACAAAAGTGATATTTAAACCCTCTATCTTTTTAACCTTATCGATATCGATCTCTGGAAATATAATTTGTTCAATTACACCCAGTGAGTAGTTACCTCTTCCGTCAAAACCAGTGGCTTTGATACCGTTAAAGTCACGTACTCTTGGTAGTGATGAAGTTACTAATCTGTCTAGAAATTCATACATACGCTCACCTCTTAAAGTAACCATAGCTCCAATTGGCATTCCTTTTCTAAGTTTGAATGTAGCAACATCCTTTTTAGAAATGGTAGCAACGGCTCTTTGGCCAGTGATGTTTGTTAACTCTTCTACAGAATAGTCAATCAATTTTTTATCGGCTACAGCAGCTCCAACACCACGAGACACAACAATGCGCTCTAGTTTTGGTACTTGCATTACATTTTTGTAACCAAATTCCTCCTTAAGAGCACCAATTATTCTGCTCTTATATTCTTCCTTAAGTCTTGGTAAATATCCCATAACTATAATACTTGATTCGATTTTTTAGAAAATCGTACTTTGTTACCATTTTCCATTTTATATCCTACACGTGTACCTGTTCCTGTTTTAGGATCAACAAGTGAAAGATTTGAAATATGTATAAGAGCTTCTTTTTCAGTAATTCCACCTTGAGGATTAGCCGCACTTGGCTTCTCATGTTTCTTTACCATATTAACTCCCTCTACGATTGCTTTGTTTTTTTCAAGAAATACACGCAATATTTTACCCTCAGATCCTTTGTGGTCTCCAGCAGTAACTACTACGTTGTCTCCAGATTTTAATTTAAGCTTTGCCATTTTAATTTTCGTATTAAAGCACCTCTGGTGCCAATGATACTATTTTCATGAATTGTCTATCACGAAGTTCTCTTGCAACTGGTCCAAATACACGTGTACCTCTCATCTCACCCTGTGGGTTCAATAATACACAAGCATTGTCATCAAAGCGGATATATGATCCATCTGCTCTTCTAACCTCTTTTTTGGTGCGTACCACAACAGCTGTTGAGACTGTTCCTTTTTTTACGCTCCCGTTTGGAGTTGCATCTTTTACAGTTACTACTATCTTGTCACCAATAGAAGCATACCTTCTTTTAGTTCCACCTAGTACTCTAATGGTTAAAACCTCTTTAGCACCAGTGTTGTCTGCGACCTTAAGTCTTGATTCTTGTTGTAACATATCTTACTTCGCTCTTTCAATGATTTCTACTAATCTCCAACATTTGGTTTTACTCATAGGTCTAGTTTCCATGATCTTTACAGTATCACCTTCGTTGCAGTTATTTGTCTCGTCATGTGCTACGTATTTTTTCGTTTTTAAAACGAACTTTCCGTACATAGGGTGTTTTACTTTTTTTACTTCGGCAACAACAATAGACTTATCCATCTTGTTACTAGTAACTACACCAACACGTTCTTTTCTTAAATTTCTTTTTAATTCTTCCATCTTTCAGCTTGGTACTTATTGTACTTCTCTTTTAGTTAGTTCTGTCGAAATTCTAGCTACTGTTCTCCTGTGAGTACGTAGTAAAACAGGATTCTCTAACGGTGAAATGGTGTGAGCCATTTTAAAATCTGAATACACTTTTTTAGCTTCTGCAAGTTGTGCTTGCAAATCTGCTGTTGATGCTTCGTTTATCTGTGATTGTTTCATAATACAGTTTCAATAATTATGCTTGAAAATCTCTAGATACAACAAACTTAGTTTTCACTGGAAGCTTTTGAGCCGCAAGGCGCAATGCTTCTTTTGCTGTTTCCATTGGTACTCCAGATACTTCAAATAAAACTCTACCTGGCTTAACAATTGCTGCCCAATATTCTACTCCACCTTTTCCCTTACCCATACGAACCTCTAGAGGCTTTTTGGTAATCGGTTTGTCTGGAAAGATCATAATCCACATGGATCCTTCTCTTTTCATAAAACGTGTTGCTGCAATACGAGCTGCTTCTATTTGTCGAGCAGTTAGGAAATTTGAATCTAAAGATTTTATTCCAAACGTTCCATAAGAAAGTTGATTTCCGCGTCCAGCATTACCCTTCATACGTCCTTTCTGTTGTTTACGGAACTTGGTTCTTTTAGGTTGTAACATTTTTTCTTTTACTTTAAAAAATTACTTTCTACGACGTGGCTTACTACCACCTCGTCCTTGATTTCCACCTTTTCCACCTTTTTGATTACCCGTAGATAATCCAACTAGAGGAGAAAGCTCTCTTTTACCATATACTTCACCTTTCATGATCCATACTTTAACACCCAATCTACCATAAGTAGTGTGCGCCTCAACTAAAGCATAATCTATGTCGGCTCTAAATGTAGACAAAGGAATACGACCGTCTTTGTAAGACTCGCTACGTGCCATTTCGGCACCATTTAAACGTCCAGAAATTTGAATCTTGATTCCTTCTGCATTTAAACGCATTGCTGCTGTAATTGCCATTTTAATAGCACGACGGTAAGAGATTCTATTCTCAATTTGTCTGGCTACACTGGCACCTACTAAAAATGCATCCAACTCAGGTCTTTTGATTTCGTGGATGTTGATCTGTACTTCTTTTTCTGTAATCTTCTTAAGCTCTTCTTTCAACTTGTCTACCTCTTGACCACCTTTCCCGATAATAATACCAGGTCTTGCAGTAGTGATAGTAACGGTTACAAGTTTAAGCGTACGCTCAATAATTACTCTAGACACACTTGCTTTACTTAAACGAGCGTGAATATACTTTCTAATCTTGTCGTCTTCGGCTAATCTATCACCGTAGTCGTTTCCACCATACCAGTTAGATTCCCATCCTCTGATTATTCCTAAGCGGTTTCCGATTGGATTTGTCTTCTGTCCCATTTATAATTTAGCTTTGTGTGTTATCGTTAGCCCCTAATACCAATGTAACATGGTTTGAGCGTTTTCTAATTCTGTGAGCACGACCCTGCGGTGCAGGACGTAATCTCTTTAGCATAGTTCCTCCGTCTACACGAATTTCCTTTACAAAAAGATCTGCATCTTCTATAGACGCATCTTCGTTTTTAGCTTGCCAGTTTGCAATTGCAGACAACAACAATTTCTCTAAACGTCTAGATGCTTCTTTTGAACTAAACTTTAATAAGTTTAGTGCTTTATCAATCTTCTCACCTCTAACCAAATCCGCCATTAAGCGCATTTTTCTTGGTGATGTAGGACAGTTATTCAGCTTAGCAAAGTACTGAGTCTTTTTAGCTTCTTTAATCTGTTCTGCTCTTTCTCTTTTACGAACTCCCATGGCCTATTATTTTTTACCTTTATTTTTTGCACCTGCGTGACCACGGAATGATCTTGTTGGTGAAAATTCTCCTAGTTTATGTCCTACCATATTCTCAGTTACATATACTGGCACGAATTGACGGCCATTATGAACTGCAATAGTTTGTCCTACAAAATCTGGAGTAATCATAGAAGCCCTTGACCAAGTTTTGATCACTGTCTTTTTATTAGTCTCCACATTGTCTTGTACTTTCTTATCTAACTTGTAGTGAACGTACGGTCCTTTTTTTAACGATCTTGCCATAGCTTATTTCTTTCTACGTTCAATTATGTATTTATTACTCTGCTTTGTCTTAGAACGGGTTCTAAATCCTTTTGCAGGAATACCGTTTCTAGAACGTGGGTGTCCACCAGAAGACTTCCCTTCACCACCACCCATTGGGTGATCGACAGGATTCATCACTACTGGTCTTGTACGTGGTCTTCTACCAAGCCATCTAGAACGTCCCGCCTTACCAGATACTGTTAACTGGTGGTCACTATTTGATATAGCACCAATGGTAGCCATACAAGTAACTAAGATTAAACGTGTTTCACCAGAAGGTAATTTAACGGTAGCAAATTTACCATCACGAGCCATTAACTGTGCAAAAGCACCAGCACTACGAGCCAATACAGCTCCTTGTCCTGGACGTAGCTCTATACAAGAGATAATAGTACCTAATGGAATTGATGAAAGGGCCATTGCATTTCCAATTTCTGGAGCAACATCATCGCCAGAGACGATGTTTTGACCTACTTGAAGACCGTTTTGAGCAATTACATAACGCTTTTCACCATCTTGATAGTTCAATAAAGCGATAAATGCTGTACGGTTTGGATCATATTCGATAGAAGCTACAGTAGCAGGAACGCCTGCTTTTTCACGCTTAAAATCGACTATTCTATATTTCTTTTTGTGACCACCACCTATATAGCGCATGGTCATCTTTCCTTGACTGTTTCTACCACCAGATCTTTTGTTCGGAGCTAATAAACTTTTCTCCGGCTTATCAGTTGTAATGGCGTCAAATCCATTTACAACTCTAAAACGCTGTCCTGGGGTGATTGGTTTTAATTTTCTTACTGACATTTTTGTCTTTGTTTTAAATGAAAAGCTTATTCAGCTCCTCCGTAAAAATCTATTGTATCACCTTCCGCCACCTGTACAATTGCTTTTTTATAAGCATTTGTTTTACCAGTTTGAACTCCCGTTTTTGTAAAACGAGTTTTTCTGTCCGGGCGGACATTTAATGTGCGAACTTTAAGAACAGAAACTTCATAAGCAGCCTCAACTGCTTTTTTGATTTCTACCTTATTAGCCTTTGGATTTACTATAAATCCGTAACGGTTATTTAATTCCGCATCGGCTGTAGCTTTTTCCGTAATTATAGGTTTTATTAAGATACTCATCTTGTTTCTATTTACTTAAGTTTGACTCAATTCCTTCCAATGAACCTTCAAATAGTATAACACTATTTGCATTCAAAATTTTATAAGTACTTAATTCTGAGTTACTTATAACTTCAGTACCTGTTAAATTTCGCGAAGACAAATATACATTATTATTTGATTCACCCAACACAAACAATGATTTTTTGCCCTCAAGACCTAAAGTCTTTAATACAGCAGTAAAATCTTTTGTTTTAGGTGTGTCAAATTTTAAGTCTTCTAACACAACGATTGCCTTATCATTTGCCTTCATTGTGAGGGCAGATTTACGAGCTAAACGCTTCAAGTTCTTATTTAATTTAAACGAGTAGTTTCTTGGTCTAGGACCAAACATACGACCACCGCCTCTAAAAACACCAGACTTGATACTTCCCGCACGGGCAGTACCAGTTCCTTTTTGTTTTTTTATCTTTCTTGTAGATCCTGAAATCTCTGCACGTTCTTTTGATTTATGCGTTCCCTGACGTTGGTTTGCCAAGTACTGCTTTACATCAAGATATACAGCGTGATTATTAGGTTCTATACCAAACACTTCTTTAGAAAGTTCAACCTTTCTACCTGTGTCTTTTCCTTTACTATCTATTACAGCTACCTTCATTATTTCTCAATGGTTACGTAAGCGTTTTTATGTCCAGGAATACATCCTTTAACAACAAGTAGGTTCTTTTCAGCAACTACTTTTAAAACTCTTAAATTTTGAACTTTCACCTTTTCGTTCCCCATTTGTCCAGCCATCTTCATTCCTTTGAATACTCTCGCAGGATATGATGCTGCACCAATAGAACCTGGCGCTCTTAAACGGTTGTGCTGACCGTGAGTAGCTTGACCTACACCGGCAAAACCGTGACGTTTTACAACCCCTTGAAATCCTTTACCTTTAGAAGTGGCTGCCACATCGACAAACTCTCCTTCAGCAAAATGTTCAACGGTGATTGTATCACCTAATTTAACTTCCTCATCAAAACCTTTAAATTCGGCGACTTTGCGTTTTGCAACGGTTCCTGCTTTTTTAAAGTGCCCTTCAGCGGCTTTAGTAGCAGTCTTCTTGTCATCGAAACCAAGTTGAAGGGCTTCATACCCATCAACCTCCATAGTTCTGACTTGGGTAACAACACAGGGCCCACACTCAATAACGGTACACGGCATATTCTTACCGTTCTCGTCAAAGATGCTGGTCATCCCTATCTTTTTTCCAATTAACCCAGACATAATTTATTATTTATTGATTATTAAAATTCGTTGCTCATGCAACAGTTTTTCTTTTTAAAATAAAACGGGGTCAAAATAAATTCGACCCCGAATATTACTTTGTTTACCGTTTTTCCTTCGCACGCAGCTTAGGACATGTTTATCTTCTGCAAAACAGAAGTCTCATGGTAATGAGATACCTACTAAAGTAGGTATTCACTTATACCTTAATCTCTACCTCTACACCACTTGGTAACTCTAACTTCATTAGAGCATCAATTGTTTTTGAAGAAGAACTATAGATATCCAATAACCTCTTGTAAGAACTTAATTGGAACTGTTCTCTACTCTTCTTGTTTACGTGCGGTGAACGCAGTACAGTAAAAATCTTCTTGTGTGTTGGCAATGGAATTGGTCCAGTAACTACAGCACCTGTTGACTTTACTGTCTTAACGATTTTTTCAGCAGATTTGTCTACTAAATAATGATCGTATGACTTTAATTTAATTCTTATTTTTTGACTCATTGCTGTAATATTAAGCGTTAGTTCCTCTTGCTGCAGTAATTACTTCTTCTGATATATTAGAAGGAGTTTCTGCATAGTGTGAAAATTCCATTGTTGATGTTGCACGACCTGATGATAATGTTCGGAGTGTAGTAACATATCCAAACATTTCAGAAAGTGGCACTGTAGCCTTTACAGTCTTCGCGCCTGCACGGTCTCCCATGTCACTTACCTGACCTCTTCTTCTATTTAAATCTCCTACAATGTCACCCATATTTTCTTCAGGTGTAATCACCTCAAGTTTCATGATTGGCTCCATAATAACTGCTTTTGCAGCTTTTGCAGAATTTTTAAATCCAAGCTTAGCAGCTAATTCAAAAGATAACTGATCTGAATCCACATCATGGTATGAACCATCACGCAAAGTCACCTTCATAGAATCAACTTCATATCCTGCTAGTGGACCATTTACCATGGCCATCTTGAATCCTTTTTCAATAGATGGAATAAATTCTTTAGGAACGTTACCACCTTTAATTGAAGATACAAACTGAAGACCTACCTCACCTTCGTCTGCTGGTTCAATCGTGAACACGATATCAGCAAACTTACCACGACCACCAGATTGTTTCTTGTAAACTTCTCTGTGATCTGCAGATCTTGTAATAGCTTCTTTATATTCAACCTGTGGCTGTCCTTGGTTCACTTCTACGTTAAATTCACGTCTAAGACGATCAACAATAACATCTAAGTGAAGTTCACCCATTCCAGATATAATAGTCTGTCCTGAAGCTTCATCTGAACGAACCGTAAAGGTTGGATCTTCTTCAGCAAGTTTTCCTAGACCAATACCTAATTTATCAACATCTGCCTTAGTCTTAGGCTCAACCGCGATTCCAATTACTGGATCAGGGAAGTCCATAGATTCTAAAACAATAGGATGTTTTTCTGAAGTAAGTGTATCTCCTGTTTTGATAGATTTAAATCCAACAGCAGCTCCAATATCTCCAGCTTCTATATAGTCAATTGCATTTTGTTTGTTAGCATGCATTTGGTAGATACGTGAAATACGTTCTTTTTTTCCAGAACGGTTATTTAACACATAAGAACCTGCATCCAAACGACCAGAATATGCTCTAAAAAATGCCAAACGACCTACAAAAGGGTCTGTAGCAATTTTAAATGCCAATGCAGCGAAAGGTTCGTCTACACTTGGCTTGCGAATTTCTTCTTTTTCTGTGTCTGGGTTCATTCCAACAATTCCTTCCTTATCCATAGGAGAAGGCAGGTAGCGACATACAGCATCTAAGAGAAACTGTACCCCTTTGTTTTTGAAGGCAGAACCACAAATCATAGGAATAATAGCCATATCCATTACAGCAGCTCTAAGGGCAGCGTGCACCTCTTGCTCTGTAATAGAATCTTCATCTTCCATGAATTTTTCTAAAAGATTCTCGTCATAACTTGCAACTTCTTCAATAAGGAGTGCACGATACTTGCGAGCTTCTTCTTTCATATCCTCAGGGATGTCAACAACATCAAATGTTGCTCCTTGAGTATCATCATGCCAAATAATAGCACGATTTTTAATTAAATCAATAACACCTTTAAAATCCTCTTCATCTCCAATGTTTAAAACAATTGGCACAGCGTTAGATTTCAACATGTCTTTCACTTGTTGACAAACTCCTAGAAAGTCTGATCCTTGACGGTCCATTTTATTAACAAACCCAATTCTTGGAACTTTATAGTTATCTGCTAGTCTCCAGTTAGTCTCAGATTGAGGCTCTACACCATCAACTGCACTGAATAAGAAAACTAGTCCATCCAGTACACGAAGAGATCTATTTACCTCTACAGTAAAATCTACGTGACCTGGTGTATCAATAATATTAAAATGATATCCTTTAGTGTCTGTTAGTGTTTCTCCATTTTCTAATGGAAATTTCCACTCACAGGTAGTAGCAGCAGAAGTAATGGTAATACCACGTTCTTGCTCTTGTGCCATCCAGTCCATGGTAGCAGCGCCATCATGTACTTCACCAATTTTATGTGAAACTCCAGTGTAATATAAAACTCGCTCAGTTGTGGTAGTTTTACCAGCATCAATATGAGCAGCAATTCCAATATTTCTTGTGTATCTTAAATCTCTTGCCATTTCTATTAGAATCTAAAGTGTGAGAATGCTTTATTTGCTTCGGCCATTTTGTGCGTATCAGTACGCTTTTTAACCGCTGCTCCTTCTTCTTTAGCTGCTGCTAGAATTTCAGAAGCTAGCTTTTGTGCCATAGATTTTTCGTTACGCTTTCTAGCGAAACCAATTAACCACTTCATTGCAGTAGATATTTTACGATCTGCACGAATCTGATTAGGTATCTGGTACGTTGCACCACCTACTCTACGACTTCGTACTTCTACGTGAGGCATTACGTTTGAAAGGGCGTCCTTCCAAATCTCTACACCTGTTTTTTCTTCGTCTGTTTTCTTCTCCTCTACAATGTCTATTGCATCATAGAAAACTTTGAATGCCACCGACTTCTTACCATCCCACATCAAGTTGTTCACAAAGCGTGTAACTAACTGATCGTTGAATCTAGGATCCGGTAAAAGCGGTCTTTTCTTGGCTGCTCTTTTTCTCATGTCTTCGTTTTAAAAAAAATTAAAATTACTTCTTAGGGCGTTTTGCTCCGTACTTAGATCTACGTTGTGTTCTACCCTCAACACCAGCGGTGTCTAAAGCTCCACGAACGATATGATATCTAACTCCAGGCAAATCCTTCACCCTTCCACCTCTAACCAATACTATCGAGTGTTCTTGTAGATTGTGTCCTTCACCACCGATGTAAGCGTTTACTTCCTTACCATTTGTTAAACGAACACGAGCAACTTTACGCATTGCTGAATTCGGTTTTTTTGGTGTGGTAGTATAAACACGTGTACATACTCCGCGGCGTTGCGGACATGAATCTAAGGCAGCCGATTTTGACTTCTTGGTTATTTTGGTCCTTCCTTTTCGTACTAATTGTGAAATAGTTGGCATAAAATTCCTTGTTATACTTAGTTGTTATTTATTAGTTCCCTCTTATTAGGGCGTGCAAAAATATAATAATTATTTGATATCTCAAACCTTAGGGTATTAAAATTTTAGGATTTTTAATATTTCTGCTTTCAGATATTAAAAACGAAATGCAATCGTTACTATTACAAAATAAATTGCATCCTATTTGAAACAAATTTATTACATATTTCTATACCTTAATATATATACCGGTTTTTTCTCACTAGCGCACAGCCAAGAGATAACCCTCACAGTTTCTTTTGAAACCAGGGTATCAAAAACACTTGAAGACGCTCTTGCAATCTCAACAAAACATGAAAATTTTAAAAGTGTTAGAGAGGAAGCAGAAAGACTTTCTATAAAACTAGAAACCTTTGGTTACTTAGAAAATTCATTGGAAAGCATGAAAAGAATTTCAGACTCAACAGCTGCTGCACACTTTTATTTAGGAAAAAGATACACGCAATTAAAAATAGATTACAGCAACACTCCATTTACCGAAGATGAAATTGCGCTAATTTCAAAAAACACCAAAGAAAATTATTTTATCATCCCTATTCAGCAAGGCAGGGAGATATTAGAGAAACTAAACCAACTGCAAACAAAAAACGGGAACACCTTTGGCAAACTAAAACTAACAAACCTCACCACGCAGGACACTATTGTTGTAGCCACCCTAAAAACATCTGAAAAGTCAAAAAGAACCATTGACTCAATTGTATTAAAGGGGTATGAAAAATTTCCTACATCTTTTATAACCTATTTTGCGGGGATTAAAAAAGGAGCGGTGTTTGACAACAAGAAAGTAATTAAAAAAAATAACGTTTTAAATAGTCTAGGATTTGCAAACAGCATAAAGCCACCACAAGCATTATTTGAAAAAGAAAAAACAACACTTTATTTATATCTAGAGAAACAAAACTTTAACACCTTTGATGGCATTATAGGTTTTGCTACAAATGAGCAAACACAAAACATAGTTTTTAACGGGTACATCGATCTTGTTTTAAACAACAATCTGAATTACGGAGAACAATTTGTTTTGAAATATAAAGCAGATGGAGCAGATCAAGAAAGCTTAAGCCTAAAAACGCAACTCCCCTATTTGTTTAAGACTCCTTTAGGAATTCAGGCAGAATTAAATATATTTAGAAGAGATAGCACTTTTTCCTCAGCCTCTCAAAGCCTAAATGTATCATACCAAATCTCTCCTTCGTCAAAAGCTCAAATAGGTATTGTAGCTAAAACCTCAAATGAACTTTTATCAGAAAACCAAAACCTAGAAAATCTTCAAGATTTTAGCTCCTCATTTTTAACAACAGGAGTGACTTTTATAAAATTTCAGCAAAACACTCTTTTTCCTGTGAAAACCTTTTTAAACCTAGACATTGGTATTGGAAACAGAAAAACCACTTCCAAAAACACAAAACAAGTAACAATATCAGGTGTCATAAACCACTCTGTTAACTTTAATCAAAAAAACAGTATCTATCTACAAAACACTACTAATTTGATGACAAGCGATACATACCTTACAAATGAACTATTTAGGTTTGGTGGTATTAATAGCATGCGGGGGTTTTTAGAAAACAACATAGACGCCTCAATGTTCTCTATACTAAACACAGAATACCGTTATTTAGTAAATCAACAAACCTATCTGCACTCTATAATAGATCTAGGCTATTTTGAAAATGAAATACTAAAACAAAAAGAAAAATTGTACAGTTTTGGTTTTGGGTTAGGAATGAGTACCAAAGCAGGACTTTTAAAGTTTAGTATAGCCAACGGAAATATTGACGGTCAGGCATTTAAATTTTCAAATTCAAAAATACATCTAAGTATTGCATCTCAATTTTAGGTTTTATTCAACAAAATCGGCAGTAGGCTTTGAAAAAAAAGCAAAATTTAAGTTTAAATAGTTGTGTAATTAACTTTTTATTTGGATTTTTGAAGTTGGCTAATTCAAATAAATATGAAAATGAAAACAAAGTTTAGTGGAATTTTAACGCTATTACTAGCGTTAGTAGTGCAAATATCATTTGCACAGGAAAAAACAATCTCCGGTACAGTGACTGATGATTCAGGCTTACCGCTACCAGGAGTAAATATTATTGTAAAAAGTACGACAAATGGTACTCAATCTGATTTTGATGGAAATTACTCTATCTCAACAGAAGTGGGACAATCACTTGTTTACTCTTATGTAGGGTTTGACTCTCAAGTAAAACTTGTTACTGCATCATCAAGTATGATGAATGTAACAATGGCTGAGGGAGAAACGCTTGATGCGGTAGTACTTACAGGTTACGGTGGTGCAACTAAAGAACGTAAGTCTTTAGGATATGCAGTTACAACACTTCAAGCTGATGAAATCGAAAACAAACCAGAATCTGACGTTGTTAGATCTTTAAATGGTAAAGTTGCCGGTGTTCAGATTGTAGGTAACAGTGGAGCTACAGGATCAGGTACTAACTTTGTTATTCGTGGTAGAAGTTCTATTAACGGAAGCAACCAACCTTTATTTATTGTAGATGGTGTTCCTTTTGACTCTGGTACAAACCAACAAACTGGTTTTGGTGGTGGTAACACAGTTACAAGTAGCCGTTTCTTAGATTTAGATCCAAACAATGTTGAGAGTGTACAAATCTTAAAAGGTTTGAGTGCTTCTGTATTGTATGGACAACAAGGTAGAAATGGTGTTGTACTTATTACAACCAAAAACGGATCTACCAAAAACTTAAACAAAAAGTTTGAGGTAACGGTTAACTCATCTGTATACCAAACACAGATCTCTAACCTTGCAGATTACCAAAATGAGTATGGTCAAGGAGCTGATAACACAATCAACTCTGGTTATGTAGGTAACTGGGGAGCTCGTTTTGACGCTGGTCTTGAGGTATCTCACCCATATGCTTCTTTTGGAAATTTATTCCCTGAATATGACGGGTTAAAAATTCCTTACGTAGCAGCACCCAATAACGTAAAAGATTTCTTTAGAACTGGACTAGGTCAATCTATGTCTGTAAATGTTGCAGGATCTCCTGGAAATGATGGTAACACTCGTTACAACTTAAACTTTGGTTACACAACCGAAGACGGTTACATTAGAAATAACGGTTTAACTCGTTACAACATTGGACTAGGTGGTTCTACAAAACTTTCTAATAAATTCTCATTTAATGGAACTGCTAACTTTAGTAGCACAAGAGTAAACACTCCTCCAATTGCTGCAAACAACGCAGGTGGAGCTTTATCTATTTTTACGAGAACATTATTTATGCCAAGAAACTTGGATTTAAATAACATTCCTTATGAAAATCCTAACGATAGATCTAGTGTGTATTACAGAACAGATCAAGAAAATCCAAGATGGTTATCTAACTATGCAGGAAGTGAGCAAAAAACAAATCGTTTTTACGGTAAGATAGGCGCTTCTTATGAAATGTCTGAAAACTCGTCAATATCTTACCGATTTGGTTTGGATACATACAACGAAACTCAAGAGTTTAAAGCAGCTCGTGGAAGTGTTACGGCACCATACACAACTGGGTACTTAAGAACAACAAGTGGTACAAACTTTATTTTTGATCATAACTTGAACTTTAGTTTTAATAACATTGAGCTTGCTGATGAGTTAAGTTTAACTACTCAATTAGGTTTCAATGCAAGACGTGATACCTATGAGCAATTTGGACAATCTAGTCAAAACCAAGTAGTATTTGGTTTCTTTGATCATGACAACTTTATTGACCAAACAATTAATGACCCAGTTGCAGGTAGTTTAACTTTTCAAGCACAACAGAACATTTTAGGTGCATATGGTGAAGCAGCTTTTGATTATGGTGGATACTTATTCTTAACTCTTTCTGGTCGTAATGACTGGGCTTCAACCCTTGAGGCTGAAAATAATACGTTATTTTATCCTGGTGCTTCTTTAGCATTTGTTCCAACATCTATGGATGGTGGATCATCAGATGCTTTAAATTACATGAAGTTCCGTGCAGGTTACGGTACATCAGCTAGGTTCCCAAATGCATATTCTACAAGAACAGGGTTTAACTCTACAGCTTCTGCTGTAATTGGTTCAGACGGAAATGCAGTTACAACAAACGGATTATCTTCTTTCTTAGGAAATGTAAATCTTAAACCAGAACTTCAAAAAGAATTTGAACTTGGTTTAGAAGCAGATTTATTCAAGAAAAGAATAAGTGTTGATGCAACTGTTTACAAAAGATCAATACGAGATCAAATTGTAAGAAGACCAATTTCGCCATCTAGTGGAGCAACAGTAACATTTGATAATATTGCAGAATCGCAAATAGAAGGTGTAGAAATAGGTTTAGACTTTACACTAATTAAAAGTGATAACTTCACTTGGAGTGTACGTAACAACTTTAGTGCCGCAGAAAACACAGTTATAGACTTAGGTGGTGTTGAATCTTTTGCTTATGCAGGATTCTCTAACCTAGGAAACTATGCTTCTGAAGGTGAGGCGTTAGGTGTTATTAAAGGTGGATATGCTGCAAGATATGATCCAGCTTACATCTCTGATGAAAACCCTTACGGTACAGGTGTAAATGGAGCATTACTTATTAATCCAGGAACGGGTCAAATTCTTGACTCAGAAGGAGATTTAGGTAGAGGTATCGAAACAATTGGTGATCCTAATGCAGACTGGACAGCAACAACTATTAATACTTTAACATACAAGCAACTAGCTGTATCTGCACAATTAGAGTATACGCATGGTGGAGAGATTTATTCTCAGACTGCATCTCAGTTTTACCGTCGTGGTGTTACAACAGTAAATGTAGATAACAGAGAAGGAACATATATTGTTCCAGGATTATTAGCTAACCCAACTACTGGTCAATTATTATTGGACACAGATGGGAACCCAATTGAAAACACAATTCAAATTGGAGCAAATGATCTATACTTTATCAACTTAGTTGATCCATCTGGTCAAGGTATTTATGACGCATCAACCATACGTTTAAGGGAAGCATCATTAACCTACTCACTTACAGAGAAAATGTTAGAGAAAACTCCATTTGGAAACATCTCTTTCTCTTTATCTGGTCAAAACTTATATGTAAAGGCAATCAATATTCCTGATGCATTTAACATTGATCCAGAAGCATTGAGTGTTGGAACAGGTAATGGTCAAGGTTTAGAATTCCAAACAGGACCTACATCTAAGCGTTACTCATTTGGTATAAAAGCAACATTTTAAAAAAAAAAGGTACTAGTAAGGTGGTAATTAATTTACCACCTTGTTATACTAGTGTAACCTAAAAATTTAATTATATATTATGAAAAATATTTTAAAAATAACATTCGTAACAGCTATGTTGGCTTTATTCACTGGATGTGAAACAACAGAGCTAGATTTACTAGACAACCCTAATGCAATTAGTGCAGACGTGGCAAGTCCAAATTTTGTATTAAACTCAATTCAATTGTCATTTAATGGTATTGTTAGTGGGTTTAGAGGAAGTTCATCAAACCTTACTCGTATGACTGCCCAGTTTGGTCAGTACAATGGTACAGTTTCTGTTAACTCATTAAATGGAACTTGGTCATCTGCCTATAACATGTTTGCTAACGTAGACTTAATAGAAGAAATAAATGCTATAAGTGAAGTGCCAATTCCTTATCACGTAGCTGTAGCTCAAATTATGGAAGCTTACACATACATATCACTTGTTGATTATGTAGGTGATGTACCTTACAGCCAAGCAAACCAGTTTGGTGAGTTTCCAACACCTGAACTAGATGAAGGTCAAGTTGTATACGAAGCTCAAATAGCTTTGTTAAATACAGCTATTTCTAACCTAAACCAAGAATCTGCAGTAATACCACAAGATTTATTTTATGGTAGTTTTGATGCAGATAACTGGATTGCAGTAGCAAACACACTAAAATTAAAAGCCCACTTAAACATGGGTGATGGTGCAGCTATTTCAGGTTTATTGTCTGAAAACATTATTGATACTGATGATGAAGATTTTCAATTCGAATACTCTTCTGCTACTTCTCCAGAATCTAGAAGCCCAATATTTCAAGGAAACTATCCTAACGGAACTGGATTTTACATGAGTAATGGATTTTTAGATATGTTAAACGCAGGTGATGCTGAGGCTCCTTACGTTGAAACAGGAATCGCAGATCCAAGACTACGTTACTATATCTACCGTCAAAAAAATGCAGGTCCTTCTGGATCTAACTTACCATGTTTAGATAATGATATCTATGACTACTGTTATGTTGGTAACCTTTATTGGGGTAGAGATCATGGGGATGATGAAGGGATTCCAAATGATAACACAAAAAGATCTACATGGGGAGTATATCCAGGTGGTGGAGCTTTTGACAACAACCAATACAACAGAACAGATTCTAGTAATACCGTAACACTTAATGGTGAAGGTATAAACCCAATATTCTTATCATCTTTTACGCACTTTGCACTTGCTGAGGCAGGATTAGATTTAGGAGTTGGTGTTGATGCTAGAGCATTATTAGAAGCAGGTATTTCTCTTAGTATGGAAAAAGTAACTGATTTTTCAGGATCATTAATTACTACTGATGAAGATGATGAAACAATCGATTATGCTGCAACATCTGCAGATATCAATGATTACATTGCTAGAGTATTAGCAGAGTATGATGCTGCGTCAGGAGACGATGCTAAATTAGCTATTGTTATTAGAGAATGGTACATCGCTTCTTGGGGTAACGGTATAGAGCCTTACAACATGTACAGAAGAACAGGATACCCTACCTTGCAAACTGGTGTTGTACCAGTAGGTCCATTCCCAAGATCTTACAGATATCCGTCTGATGAAGTAAACACGAATCCTAACGTAGATCAAACTACTGCAGATAACCAAGTATTTTGGGATACTAACCCAGCTGGTTTCATTAACTAATACATTTTAATTAAATACTTTAATTATGAAAAATATAAATAAAATATTCTCTCTAGCATTTGTAGCTATATTGACTACAGTTACTTTTACTAGCTGTGAATACGATGAAGATAAAGCACGCTTTCCGCAACTAACTAACGGAGGTTTTGTAAAGTTTGTAAGTGCTCCAGAATTTGATATGGGCGCTGATCCAGCTACCGCTTCTTTTAGCGCGATGACTGAAGATCCTAACGGAACTGTTGCAACTTACGAAGTAACTGTAGTTGGAGATTTCGAAGGTGCACCTTCAGAGGCGTTACCTTTCGGTTCAACAACAACATTCCCTTTTGATGTAAGTTTCACAACTGCAGACATGGCTGAATTATTTGGAGTTGATGCTTCTGTTTTTGTAGAAGATGATTCTTTTGAATTCTTTGGTGTAGTTACAACTGTAGACGGTGTTGTTTATGATGGTACTGCTCCATCTGGTTCATATCCACTTATAGAAGATCCTGAAAATGCAGGTTCTTGGAATGGTGGACAAACCAGTGGTGTACTAACAAGTGCAGCTGGTTTATTAGCAGCATTTAACTGGGAAGTAAGCTACGAAGACGCTAACTAGTAAATTATTAGTTAATATATTTTAAAAACCATCCTTTTCTAAGGATGGTTTTTTATTTTTGCACTATGAAGAAAGAGACGTTATTATTTGGTATTTACCCCGTTATAGAAGCTTTAAAGGCTAAACAAACAATAGATAAGGCATATGTCCAAAAAGGACTACAGAGCCCTAAAATTGACGCTATTGTAGCAGATCTTGAAGCTTTAAACACTACAATCTCCTATGTGCCTCTTGAAAAGATGGAGAAACTATGCCGAAGCAATCACCAAGGTATTATTTTAATAAGTTCTCCCATAGAGTTTGTTGCCCTAGAAACCATGGTAGAAGCAGTACTAGAAAGTAAAAAAACTCCTTTGTTTTTGATTCTAGACCAGATTAGTGATGTTAGAAATTTTGGTGCCATTCTAAGAACAGCAGAATGTACAGGAGTTGATGGCGTTATTATACAAAAAAAAGGGGGAGCCCCTGTAAGTGGAGATACTGTTAAAACCTCTGCAGGAGCTATATTTAATATTCCTATTTGTAAAGTAGACCATATTAAAGATGCTATTTATTACCTACAAGGAAGTGGTATCACAACTATTGCTGCTACAGAGAAAACACAAGACACCATATACAACCTAGAATTAAATGAGCCTATGGCAATTGTTATGGGATCTGAAGGTCTTGGAGTTTCAAAATCTGTGCTTACAATTGTAGACAAGAAAGCTTCTTTACCCCTACTAGGTGTTATCAACTCCTTAAATGTGTCTGTTGCTTGTGGAGCTTTACTATATGAGGTAGTACGTCAACGCTCAAAATAAAAACCCTACTCTTTTTTCTGTTTCACAATTGTGTACACAACTCCTATATCCTTTTTTGATGTAGTATTTAGTTGCTGCTCATCTACCTTTGGTTTGTTTTCAATAAAATTTCCATCTGCATCAAATTGCTGCATAAAAGGGTCATTCTGGGGCGAGTAATCTTCTGCTTCCCAATCAAATTTTTTGTTAGTGACTGTGGTAGTGCCTTTGTATAAAAAGGCCAATAATACACCAACGCCAAAACCAGATAAATGTCCTTCCCAAGATATGTGGGCATCTAAAGGAAAAACATACCAAAGCAAACTACCATACACAAACACAACCGCGAAAGAAAGTGCTGTTAGTTGGTATTGCTTTGAAATAATACCTTTAAAAAATAAGAAGGAAGCCAATAAATAAACAATACCACTTGCACCAATATGGTTTGCAGGACGGCCAATACCCCAGGTGATAAGCCCCGTAATAATAAAACCTAAAATAAACACTTGCCAACGCAAAGGGCGATAAAAATAAAAAAGTGCTGTACCCAATACTAACATAGGAATACTGTTGTTAAACAAGTGCTTTAAACTACCATGAATAAAAGGACCAAATAGCACACCTCTTAATCCTTCAATTCTTCCTGGATGTATACCATAGGGTGTGAAATCTTTAGCAAACCTTATTTCAAACCAAAATACCAGCCACATCACCATCACAAACAGCAAAGGATAAAGCACAACATCTAAAGAAAAATACAATTTTTGTGGTTTAATCATACCCTAATATAGCAAAAACAAATCCAAATGTTTTAATATGATAAAATGTCAGTATTGCAGCATTAATTAAAAACATACCTTTATAAAATGAATATTCCATTAGCAGAAAGAATACGGCCAAAGACACTCCAAGACTATCTCAGCCAGCAACACCTTGTTGGCGAAACTGGAGCTCTCACAAAACAATTACAAAGCGGTATGATACCGTCAATGTTATTTTGGGGGCCTCCTGGTATTGGCAAAACAACCTTAGCTACCATTATTGCATCACGCTCAGGAAGGCCTTTCTACCAATTAAGCGCCATTGATAGTGGAGTAGCTGCCGTAAGAGAGATTATTGAAAAAGCAAAAAAATCTGACGGGTTGTTTACCACAAAAAACCCAATACTTTTTATAGATGAAATTCATCGCTTTAGTAAATCTCAACAAGACTCTTTACTTAGTGCTGTAGAAAAAGGATTAGTAACCCTTATTGGTGCCACCACAGAAAACCCAAGTTTTGAGGTGATACCTGCCCTACTCTCCAGATGCCAGGTGTATGTGTTAAAGTCTTTTTCTAAAAAAGATCTTGAAGACCTATTAAAACGAGCCATTGCCATAGATACTGTATTAGTAAAATATGATATTGTGTTGCAAGAAACACAGGCCATTTTAAGACTATCTGGAGGCGACGCAAGAAAACTACTCAATATTCTAGAATTGGTGGTGATTTCTGAAATATCTGAGGTGCTAAGTGATGAAAAACAAAAGGTTGTTATCACCAATAAAATGGTACAGCATAAGGTGCAGAAAAACACAGTTTTGTATGATAAAACTGGAGACCAACACTATGATATTGTTTCGGCATTTATTAAATCAATACGCGGTAGTGATCCAAATGCTGCTGTCTACTGGCTGGCTAGAATGATTGAGGGAGGCGAGGATATAAAATTTATTGCCAGAAGACTGGTGATTCTTGCAAGTGAAGATATTGGAAATGCAAACCCAAATGCTCTTTTACTTGCTAACGCAACATTTCAATCTGTAACCTCAATTGGTTTTCCAGAGTCTCGTATTATTTTGAGCCAATGTGTTATATACCTGGCAAGCTCTGCAAAGAGTAATGCTAGCTATCTAGCAATTAAAAAAGCACAACAACTCGTTAAGCAATCCGGTGATTTATCTGTACCCTTTTCTATTAGAAATGCACCCACAAAACTCATGAAAGAGTTAGGGTATGGAGACAACTACGCATATGCTCATGATTATGAGAATGCTTTTGTGCCTCACGAGTTTTTACCAAAAGAAATTATTGGCACCTCTTTTTACCAGCCCGGAAACAATGCAAAAGAAAATCAATTAAAGACCTATTTAAAAAGTCTATGGAAAGATAAATATGACTTTTAATTCTGAAAGATTAATGTAATGATTACACCAGCTTGATCAACAAGCTTCAAATCATTATTTTCAAGAAAATAACCCTGGTAATTAGCGTCAAATACCATGCCCCTGTAGCCAGTTTCAGAGTATTGAATAACTCCCTTTAAAATTAGATTTGCCCCAGAAGCATCATACACATTATAACCTCCCTCGACTTTCTTTAAAAGATATGCCACTGTATTATAGGTGTAGGCGTTGTATTGATTAACGGGGCCCATACTATCCTTAGATTGAGCAGTACTATTTGTCGAAGTAACAACTACAGTAGCATCTTTTTGTGTGGCAGCAGAAACCTTTGGCCTTACCGCTACAGCATCCTGTTTTACATCAAGCTCATTAAAGCATAAAAAAGCTTTACGCAAAGCATCTTGGTAAGATTTTTTATAGTCTTTTTGTTTGCTAGCACCGGTTTCTCCGCGATATACCTCATTGCCTTTGCAATCTTTTAAAACAACCATCATTTTTGTTCTTGTAAATCCAGAAGTAGACTCTACATCTGCCCATAATCCATCACAATTATCTACACTTGGCAACTCACTAAAATAATAGGTGTTAAAACCATTTTTAGCTAGATAGTATTTAGTCATATCATTTAATTGATATTGATTGGCTTTAGATAAAAATTCAAATTTATCTGGAACCACCACAAAACTATAGTCACTCAACCTCTTTTGGGCCAAAGAGAGATTGGAGCATGTTACTATAATAACTAAGGTTAGAAAAAGGTGTTTCATTGTTAATTTAATATATAATTTAATCCTACTTGTAAAGATACACTATTTGCTTTGGCAAGATTAGACATCTGCAGGAGGTTATCTGCCGCTAAAAATAAATTTACACCTGCTATATTTAAAAACATTCCAGCTCCAATATTTTTGGCAGAATAACTATCTATAGTGTAGGTTGTTTTTATAGAAAGTGTGTTGCCAAACCTTCTTGTGTAATAAAGTGTACCGGCCAGTTGTAGCCCTCTAGGTCTAAATATGCTATAGTACTGAACCCCTGCCTGAGAAACTCGCTTTTTTTTTGTGCCATTATTTTTACAATTACAACCTCCATTGTCTCCAACAAATCTCCCAAAATCATAATGCAGTCCAGCATTTATTTTAGTGGGTCGCAGTTGGGTATATCCGGTATTGAGGGTGTCAACAGGAATTTCGCGGGCTATATCATCTTCCAGGTTATCATAATAAGGAATGGCAGGTTCTCCATTTACTAGTTCAGGAAAAACAAGCGCTATACCCTCTAGAGTATAATCTCCTTTAGCCCTGTAACGTTCTGTGTCTTTGGTATGAAAAATAGCGCCAAGATCAAGCACAGAGGCGGTTAAAGAAAGCTCGTTGTCAAACTGGTAGGTAATACCGGCGTCTATACCAAGGCCAAGATTACCGCCAAGTAAAGCTCGGCCAAGTAGTTTTTTACTAACTTGAGACTGCTCTAAACCATCTAATGATATAAACCCAGAGGTGTTTACCTCAACATCCAAATCTGTAACTGTATGCTCATATATATTAGCACTACCCTCTCTTACAGTTGTTTTAAACGCGCCTTTATTTCTTGTACTACTAACACTTATTAAACTAGAATAGAGTTTTAAGCGCACTCCTGCAGTAAGCTTTTTTGAAACTTGTTTATTCACCCCAAAATGATATACGGTTAACAAATCAAGGCGAGCACTAATGTCATTAAAATCATACGCTTTCCCAATATAATCTCTATTGCCCTCCCAAGCCAAAATAGCAAAATCTTTAGGAAAGTAGGCAATGGCATCAAGTTCTTGATATATTCCGCCAGAGAAGTACATAGGCTCAAAACCCTTGGAGAGCCAACCAAAGGTTAACACATCTAATTGCTGATTTACAGTGAAAAAGTCTCGAGAAGTTAACCTAGAGATGGTAGTAGTAATTTTAGTATTAATAGCTACACCATCATCAGCAAAGACATCAAATACAGAAACTCCAGAAGAGCCAACATTAAAATGAAATCCAGACGCTAAAGGGACACCTGCATGAAATTGACTCGTGACAAGGCTTCCTGGATTGAGCAGCAGGGTTTGTGGGGTTACCTCCCAATTATACAGTAGTTGTTTATTTTGACAAACAACTACTGATAGCCCAAGGAGTAGATAAATAATAAGAAACTTTTTCATTATATTTTACTATTGCTCTATTTGCAAATAATAGGTGGTCTTAGACTGTAAATTTAAGACACCCGTTAAATCTTGTGATGAAGAAGGTATGGTTACAGTAACTAAAACCTTTTTTGCCTTTGTTAGCTCTTTAATTTGAACCTCATCTAAGGATTGCACAAAATAGCTCACTACTGGTGTATCCTCACTACCAGATGCCACTGTAGTTTGCATAAAATATTTGGAAGTATTTTGTTCATTTAAAAAGTCAAAAGACACATTAAATTCTCTTGAAATACTGTTTGTAAACTCAAAAAAGAAATCTGCCCTTTTTAGTATATCATTGATATCGCTACCGCCCAGAAAATCTAAATCTGTGGTATCTTGAACAACCAAAATCTCTGTATTGTTTGCGTAATCATAGAATTTAGAAGCCTCCAAATTAAAATAAATTAGATCAAGTTCGATTTCTGGTGTTACCACTACATCATTGGCTTGATCAAAATCTGTACCCTCAAAACAAGAACCGCAAAGTAATATATAGGTAAGTAAAAAAAATAGTTTGTAAATTTTAATCTCCATAAGATCTAGGCTATAATAAATAAACGTATTTCTGGTAAAAAAAGTCTTTAAAGGCTATAATTTCAAAATCAAAAGAAGTAAAAATACCACTAAAAGAATGTAAGTGTTTTTTTAGTGCACATTTGTTATTTCACAATAAATCTTTAATCTCTAATAAGTAATCTACAACCTTATATCCTGATTTTGGGATTTCTTTTCTATAATTAAAAAATATAGTATCCATCCCAACACCCTCTGCCCCAATGATATCTGCATCAAAGGTGTCACCAATCATCACACAAGATGGAGCAGAAACTCCTGCCTTTGCCAAGGCTGTTGTAAACACCAAAGGGTTCGGTTTTTTAACACCAACCTCCTCAGAGCTTGTTACGGTAGCAAAAAAAGGAGCTAACTTACTTTTTTCAAGTTTAATAAACTGTACCTGAGAAAACCCATTGGTTATAATGTGTAATGTGTATTTTTCTTTTAAATATTCTAGTAATTCAAAGGTTCCATCAAACAAATAATTATTATTGGGCAGCTCCTCGATATACGCATCACTCATACCATCAATGATTTGCATATCATAGGTCACTCCTAGCTTACTAAAGCTATCGATGAGTCTACCTCTGCGTAGTTGAGTTTTGGTAACACGCTCTTCTCTAAACTCCCGCCAATAGTTGAAATTTATAGGCTCGTATACTTTTAAAAATGAAGCTAGAGGAATGCCAACAGAAAATCTCTGAAACACACGCTCAAGGGCTAAGCCAGAGTTTCTGTCAAAATCCCAAAGGGTATGATCTAAATCGAAAAAGATATCAGTTATTGTTGGTTGTATCATGAGATTAAAGTTTCAGAAAAAAGGGAACGCCAAAGTTTATTATTAGGATCTGCAGAAAAATCTTTGTTTGAAAACAGCACAGAAAATGTCCCGTTAACACCTTGTACTTTACTAAACATATTAGCAATTTTTAATGCAGTATCCTTAGGGCTTAATTTTAAAAAACCTTGAGTGGTACAAGCAATTGGTTGTATGGCTAGTGGGGTTATGATTTCATAATCTAAATCATAAAACAAAAAAGGAGTACAGGTTCCTGCCCTAAACCCAGGTTGATTTTCATATACCATTGTGTAATCTTTCTTTATTTCTAGGGCAACCAGATTTCTGTAAATTTCTGGAAGGCTAATAAGTAAATTACTGTTTTGACTGCTTTGAATTGTTCTATTTATAATATGCTCAAGAGTTGTTTTTTCGGTTTTTAAAAAATCAGGATTTGTTAATGCTCTTAAAGAGACTAAGAGCCCTACCTCCTTATAATCTGCAACATACTTAATAAGCATTTTAAATTTTTGCTTCTGGGTATTAATAGTCTGGTGAAAATCTACCGCTTCTCCCAACAAGAAAAACACAGTAAGTTTCATGCTGCTTTTTTTAGTAACATCAACTATCCAGGTATAGCTATTGTAAGGGTCTTTTTGTAGGCCTAAAACAACTTTAGAGCGCAGTATAAACTGTTTTAATCTAAGCCTAAAAAGATCTGAAGCAAAACCAATAAAAGACCTAAAGATTCCTTTATTTAAAAAAGCATAGGCAACTTGTGCATTAATTAAGCTATGTACTGTTGTTTGTTTTTCTGGAAATACTAGCTGTGGAAATGTTTGTTGTAACAAAACCTTTAGTTTATAGCTCCAGATATCAATTACTGGGCTATCTAGAAAGTTGTATTTGAAACCCAAACTCTCGTTGGCAGAAAACCTTCCTAAATGATCTTTTACATGAGGTAAATACTCTTCATACCTGCTTAGTAAATAGAAGGCGGCCGTAAATATATCAAATGGGATAGCACTTTTATCGCTTACGGCAAAGAAACATTTGGTTGCTTCCCAATCTCGCACATTAATCTCTACACTTTCAATTCCTTGTTGAGTAAGTAAGCCATGACTTTGAAAAAACAGCTCATTACCCAAAGGTTGTTTACCATAAGAAGCTTTTGGACCTTTGTGTGCTAAAAACAAATCAATCTCTGAGGTGAAATCAACTTGAATTCCCAGAATACGAGTACATATATGTTTAAAAACATAAGAAATTCTTGGGGTAATTTGTTTGGTAAAAATAAGTAGCATATAGAAATATAACCTAAAAGGCACAGCAGTATTTGTACCCTATACAATTCAAATATAGGATAATTTGGTTTGTTATTTTTTGATTTTAAAATAAAAGGTACTCCCCTCTCCAAATTCAGATTCTACCCATATAGTACCCTCATGAAGTTTAACTATTTTTTCTGCATGAGCAAGACCAACTCCGCTTCCTTCTTGCTTTTGCTGGGTAGGCACACGGGAGAAAATAGTAAAGAGATCTTCTATGTCCTCCTGCTTGATTCCAATACCATTATCTGTTACAGAAAAAATCCAAAAATCTTCTTCTTCGTTAACTGCAATATTAATAATGGGGGCCACCTGTTTTTTGGCATATTTAAGAGCATTACTAAGTAGGTTTTGAAACAATAAACGCAATTCTACCTTATAGCCCTTTATTTTAGGTAATTTTTCAGAAATAATAGTTGCATTGGTTTCTTGAATTCTCTTTTTAAGATCATACTTAGCTACCTCAAGCTGCTCTTGCACATCCACCTTTGTTATTTTTAAATCTCTACCAATACGGCTATGTTCTAACAAGCCTTTGATTTGCTGGGCCATTCTTCCAGAGGCTTCATGGATATACCCAATATATTCTTTACCCTTTGGAGAAAGTTCATCAGTAAATTTCTGCATCAAAAAATCACTGCTAAATCTAATAGTAGCAAGAGGTTCTTGCAAGTCATGAGAACAAATAGAAACAAACTGCTCAAGGTCCTTATTAACTCTTTCTAAATCCTCCTTTTTATTTTTAGCCTTGCGTTGTGCTTTTTTAATTTCTGAAATATCTACCAGAGTGAATATAGATTTTACAACAATACCAGCTTTATTATAAATTGCTCTTGAATTTAAAATTGCCTGAATCCTCTTCCCTTTTTTAGTTTTCAAGGTAACTTCTTCGCTAGCGATTGCACCTTTACCCAAAAATGCATCTAAAAGTGCTACAATTTTGAGGCTCGATTTTTCTGTAAATATTTTTGACACATGGGTGCCAAGAATTGCTTTTTTATTTTTGTGCCCAAGGTTAGCCACAAGCATACTATTACAATTAACAATATACCCTGTTAATGGATTTATTGTGGCATGCATAACAGGGTTGTCATCGTACAGAAAACCAAAATTAGTTTCACTAATTCGTAGCTTTTCTTGCAAGCTAGCAACCTGTTGTTCTAGTTTGGTAATTTGAGATGACTCTTTGCTTGATGATTCTTTACTCAATGTATCTTTTGTTAATATGATATACTCCTGTGTGGATACTACATCCGTAATTATTTTAAAATTTCTTTGACTTTTTCAAAATCTAAACCACCATAATCACCACTACTCATAAGCAGCAAAGAGGTGTTGTTAAAATCTTGGGCAAACAAATAGTCTTGAAAGGCGGTTGGGTCTGTAAAGACCAATAAATCTTCTCTTTGAAAAGCGTTTAAAATTTGAGCGCTAGAAACAGCCTCCAACTTTTTTATTTTTACTGCCTTTGGAGAGTAAAACACGACCGCTTTATCTGCACCATCTAGGGCGCCTTTATATTCAGAAAGAAATTCTGGATTTAAACTACTGTAAGTATGCAACTCTAAACATGCCAACAAACTACGCTCGGGATACTGATTTTTAAGGGCCTGGGTGGTTGCCACCACTTTACTTGGCGAATGTGCAAAATCCTTATATGCAATGCTTGTAGGACCTTGTGCAATTTTCTCTAAGCGCTTGCTTGCTCCTTTAAATGTTGCAATTGCCTGATAAAAATCTTCTTGTTGTACTCCCATGAGTTGGCAAATCCAACGAGCACCCTCTAGGTTATTTAAATTATGTTTTCCAAATACTTCGATAGGCATTGCTCCGTCCTGTGTATCTAGAAGTGTATCGCCATTGTCAACACTATACCTAGGAGTTTGGTAGGGATATTTTTTTATTTGGTTTTGGGTTGCCTCCACTACTTGTTTAACCTCTATATCTTCCTGATTGTATACTATGGCGCCACCATGAGTAATCTGGGAAAGAAAAATACGGAATTGCTCCACATAGTTGTCAAAGGTTGGAAATACGTTGATGTGATCCCAGGCAATACCACTCAACAAAGCAATATTGGGTTTGTATAAATGAAATTTTGGACGTCTATCAATGGCAGAAGACAGATACTCATCTCCTTCTAGGACAATAAAATCATTTTCTTTTGTAAGGTGCACCATGGTATCAAAGCCCTCTAGTTGTGCTCCTACCATATAATCTACTTGTATATCATGGTAATGCATTACATGCAAAATCATAGAAGTAATGGTTGTTTTACCATGAGATCCTCCAATAACTACGCGGGTTTTGTTTTTGGATTGCTCATATAAAAACTCTGGATAACTATAAATGGTAAGCCCAAGTTCTTTAGCACGTAGTAATTCTATATTATCTAATTTGGCATGCATCCCCAAAATAACAGCATCAATATCTGACGATATTTTATCTTCAAACCAACCGTAATGCTCAGGTAGTAAACCTTTGGCTGCCAATCTTGACCTAGAAGGATCAAAAATCTCGTCATCGCTTCCCGTTACGTGTTCTCCTTTGTTATGTAATGCAATGGCTAAATTGTGCATGGCACTACCGCCAATGGCTATGAAATGGATTCTCATCTAAATTAAAAAATTTATATCGTTATCTGTACACAAATGTTACTCACTTACTTCAAAAATAGAAAGATAACCTTTAACATCAATTCAGAAATTAAAATTATTTTAAAGCTGCTGTATTAATATCTTTTCTTTAGCTGCCTGCTTAAACCCTGGAGCTAGGGTAAGGGCTTTATCTATCCAAAAAATCGCCTTGGTTTTATCTCCAGTATTTTTATACACTTGGGCTAACCTAAGATATGCCCATTGCTCAGATGTGTTATCATTTGTAGAGTAGTTCTCTAGATAGGTTTTTAAATATGTAATAGCCAATTGCGGTTCTAAATTATAGCTTGCAGCTAGCGCGCCAATTTGGTAATTCAATTCATTAGGCTGGTCATCAAGGGCAAGATTTTGTTTTAACACTTCTAATGCGTTGTTTATTTGGTTGGTGTTTTTATAAAAACCAACGAGTTTGGAAACACTCATTAAAGATCTTTGCTGTGCAACAGCTTTTTTGTAAAACTGCTCTGCTGCTTCAACATCACCAGTATAACCAGCAATATACCCTTTGGCTAGATAGCCTTTTTCTGGGGATAGCTGGGCAAGCTCATTGGCATAAAAAAGCGCCGTGTCTTTACTACCTCCAATAATGGCTGGCAATTGCATGTACAACTCTACGAGGGCCTCTCTCACTTGTATGTGAGTAGGGTCTAGTGTTGCCGCCTTTTTAAAATGCGTTTTGACATCACTAATGTAAAAGGCAGCACTAAATTTATTTACAGACAGCGCCTTCATACCCAGTACACCGCCATATTTATAGTGGTAATTGGCATTGGAAATATCATTATCAACAAGGGCTTTATAATAAATCATTGCAGAGTCCCACTGTTGGGCTTCTCCTGCTATATCCCCTAAATACTCAAGGGTGGCAAGATCTTCAGGATACTGGTTAAGGTGCTTTTCAAAAAGAGGTGTGGCTTTGGTACTATTTCCTTGCAGATAATAGTTCTGTGCAAGCTCAAAGCTTGTTTGGCTTAGCAAAAAAAACGGAAACAATAGTGCAAAAAGTAGCCCTCTCATGAGATGATATTATGGAGTGTTAAAATAAAGTATAGTTTATTTTAGTCTGCTTACCTTTCAAGGATAACAGATGTTTTTCTTTAATTAGTGCACACTAGTTTGGTTGAGCATGGCCCAAAGTGTGTCCTTTAATTCCATTAAACCTTGTTGAGCCATTGAACTAAAAAACAAATAAGGGATGCCGTCAAAATCTTTGTCTAAGGCCTGCTTCATTTCTACCTTTAACTCATCATCTAGCATGTCACTTTTTGAGATGGCCACCAACTTATCTTTATCTAATAATTCTGGGTTATACCGTTTTAATTCATCTAGAAGAATATCGTATTGTTTTCTAATATCATCGGCATCTGCAGGTATTAGAAAAAGCAGAGTCGAGTTTCGTTCTATGTGACGTAAGAAATAATGTCCAAGTCCTTTTCCCTCGGCAGCTCCCTCTATAATTCCAGGAATATCTGCCATAACAAAAGTTCTATGATCGCGATATGCTACAATACCCAAGTTAGGCTTTAGGGTAGTAAACTCATAATTGGCAATTTTTGGTTTTGCTGCAGTAATTACAGAAAGCAGTGTAGATTTTCCTGCATTTGGAAATCCTACCAAGCCTACATCTGCAAGTACCTTCATCTCTAGGGTGAAGGCTCCTTCCTCTCCATCCATTCCTGGTTGAGCGTACCGAGGGGTTTGATTGGTAGAAGACTTAAAATGGTTGTTCCCTAGTCCTCCCATACCTCCTTTTGCAAGGATAAGCTCATCATCGTGATGTAGAAGCTCCTTTAATCTTTCTCCAGTTTCTGTATTTATAACCACTGTACCTAAAGGCACCTCAACGTAGATATCCTCTCCGTCTGCGCCGGTACTTGTTTGCTTACTTCCAGCACCTCCGTACCCGGCTTTGTAGTGACGCTTAAATTTTAAATGGTGTAATGTCCATAGGCTACTATTGGCCTTTAATATGATATGACCTCCACGTCCTCCATCTCCACCGTCTGGACCTCCTTTTGGGATAAATTTTTCACGTCGCAAATGCGCACTCCCTTGCCCTCCCTTACCAGAGGTTACATGAACTTTTACGTAGTCTACAAAATTTCCTTCAGTCATACCTTTTTCTTACTCGGGTAAGATTTTTTTTTAGCTTACGCTTGTTATAATCTATCAAATACTTCGCTCAAACGAGCTGTAATCTCTTGAATATTTCCGACGCCATTTACACCAAAATATTTGTCCTGAGCTTTATAAAAGTCTTTTAAAATATCTGTTTTGCGGTAATACTCTGCAACGCGTTCTCTAATAATTGCCTCATCGGCATCATCGGCGCGGCCACTTGTTTTTCCTCTTTCCAGTAATCTGCCCACCAATACCTGATCATCTACTTCAAGAGCAACCATTGCATTGATTTGACTAGATTTTTCTTCCATTAATAGGGCAAGAGCCTCTGCTTGAGCCGCTGTTCTTGGAAACCCATCAAAAACAAAACCATTGGCATCAGGATTTTTATCTACCTCTGCGTTAAGCATCTTAATGGTTACGCCATCTGGCACTAGATGACCTTTGTCCATGTAAGACTTGGCAAGTGCACCTAATTGTGTTTGATTTTTTATGTTGTATCTAAATACATCACCTGTAGAGATGTGCACCAATTGATATTTTACTTTTAATACCTCTGCTTGCGTTCCTTTTCCGGCACCTGGAGGGCCAAATAGTACGATATTTGTCATCTTTTTTGTTTTCTGGACCATAAGGTTTTATAAAACCCTATAATTTAATAAATGTTGTATAATAATTAATCGCGGCAAAGATAGCTATTTGAAAGAACAATGTATCTTTGTGTTATGGCAAATTATTTTTCTTCAAATTTCACACTCGGGATTTTAGGCGGCGGTCAATTAGGTAAAATGATGCTTTATGAAACGCGCAAATTTGACATCACCACACATGTACTTGATCCTAGCCATGAAGCTCCATGCCGTATAGCCTGTGACCACTTTACCCAGGGAGACTTAATGGATTATGATACAGTGTATGGCTTCGGAAAAAAAGTAGACATACTTACCTTTGAGATAGAAGGTGTAAACATAGATGCCTTAGAAACTCTAGAGAAAGAAGGGAAAAAAGTATATCCCAGTTCAAAAACACTGCGTAACATTCAAGACAAAGGGGTGCAAAAAAAGTTTTATGACACCCATAAAATACCCACCGCTGCGTTTTGTGTTTTTGAGACTATTTCACTAGTTAAAAAAGCAGTAGCCTCTGGAGAATTAAAACTCCCCTTTGTATGGAAAAGCTGCACGGGCGGCTATGATGGTAAGGGGGTTCAAGTAATTAAAACCTCTCAAGCACTAGAATTGTTACCTAACTGCCCTTGTATAACAGAAGATTTGGTTGCTTTTAAAAATGAACTTGCTGTAATTGTGGTACGAAATCCAAGCGCAGAGGTAAAAACATATCCTGTTGTAGAAATGGAGTTTCATCCTCAGGCAAACCAAGTAGAGTACGTTATTTGTCCTGCTCGCATTGATGAGAAAGTTGCTGCAAAAGCGCGCAGTATTGCCATACAGGTTTCCAAAGCCTTCGAGCATGTAGGGCTTCTAGCGGTAGAAATGTTTCAAACCATTGATGACCAAATTATAGTCAATGAAGTGGCTCCAAGACCTCACAACTCTGGGCATTACAGTATTGAGGCTAGTTATACAAATCAATTCGAACAGCACATTAGAGCAATTCTAGACCTGCCTTTAGGTAATACAGCTAGTAAAGTTGGTGGTATTATGGTAAATTTGGTGGGGGAACAAAACCACACTGGAGATGTTGTGTATCAAAACATTGAACAAATTATGGCCATGGACGGAGTAACACCTCACATCTACGGAAAAAAACAAACGCGCCCTTTCAGAAAAATGGGTCATGTTACCATAGTAAATAAAAATATTGATACCGCAAGAGAGATTGCACAACAAGTAAAGCAACGTATTAAAGTAATAAGCAAATAATTATGAAAGTAGCAATAGTAATGGGTTCCACTAGTGATATGCCCGTAATGCAAGATGCCATAGATATCTTAAAAGGATTTGATATAGAAATTGAAGTAGATATTGTTTCTGCGCATCGCACACCAGAGAAACTATTTGACTTTAGTAAAAACGCACACACTCGCGGTATTAAAGTAATTATTGCAGGAGCTGGTGGCGCAGCCCATCTCCCAGGTATGGTCGCTTCTTTATCTCCACTACCTGTAATTGGAGTGCCTGTCAAGTCAAGCAACAGCATAGACGGTTGGGACTCTGTACTGTCTATCCTTCAGATGCCTGGCGGAGTACCCGTTGCAACTGTTGCCTTAAATGGAGCCAAAAATGCAGGTATCTTAGCCGCGCAAATTATTAGCACTGCAGACACTTGTGTGCTAGATAAAGTAATTGCCTATAAAGAAGGATTAAAAATAAAAGTAGAACAAAGCGCTAAAAACCTTTAGTGTAAATTTAATTGCACCTTTTTTTTAAGCACCTACACCTAAATACGCCTATTTTATGGACAATCCATTATTACAACCCTTTGACTTAGCTCCTTTTTCTAAAATTAATAATGAGCATTATCTGCCTGCTATTAAAGCGCTTATTGATATCACAAAACAAGAGGTCTCTCTTATTTCTAAAAACCCAGACACACCTACCTTTAAAAATACGGTAGAGGCATTAGAGAATACAGGAGGGGCACTAGATAGAGCCACAAGTATTTTTTTTAATTTAAACAGCGCAGAAACAAATGACCAAATCCAGCAAATAGCGCAAGAGGTTTCTCCACTGCTATCAAATTTTTCTAATGACTTACTGCTCAACCAGGAGCTTTTTAAAAGGGTGAAAACCGTATATGATCATAAACAAACATATGCCTTAAGCGGTGAGCAGCAGATGTTGCTAGAAAAACAATACAAAGGATTTGCTAGAAATGGAGCTAATCTCTCTGAGCAGAAAAAAGCGCAACTTCGTAGCATAGACACCCAGTTATCTAAACTAGGTTTAAGCTTTGGAGAAAATGTACTAGCCCAAACAAACGCCTTTGAATTATTGTTAGATAAAGAGCAGGACCTTGCAGGCTTGCCAGAGGGAGCAAAAGAAGCTGCCAAACAAGTGGCTGCAGAGAAAGGCAAGAAAGGGTGGGTTATTACCCTAGACTATCCAAGTTATGTGCCGTTTATGAAATATGCTCAAAACAGAGCCTTACGCAAAAAACTTGCCCTGGCCTTTGGCGCCAGAGCCTTTCAAGACAAGGGGCAAAATAACCAGCAACATGTTTTAGATATTGTAAAACTAAGGCACCAAAGAGCCCAACTACTAGGCTACCAAAGTCATGCGCATTTCGTTTTAGAAGATCGCATGGCACAGTCACCACAAAAAGTGCACGCTTTTTTAAATGAATTATTAGTAAAAGCTAGACCGGCCGCTCAAAAAGAATTTGATGAGCTAGAAGCCTTTGCAAAAAAAATTGACTCGATAGATCAATTGCAAAAATGGGATAGCGCCTATTATGCTGAAAAATTAAAGCAAGAAAAATTTAGTTTAGATGATGAGCAGCTAAAACCCTACTTTAAATTAGAGAACGTAATCAATGGCGTATTTACTGTGGCCAGCAAATTGTTTGATCTTGAGTTTAAAGAAGACCCTACCATAGACACCTATCACCCAGATGTAAAAACCTACCGCGTATTAGGTACAGAAGGTAAACTTATTGCCATTTTTTATGCAGATTTTCATCCTCGAGCTGGAAAACGTGGTGGCGCTTGGATGACAAGCTACAAACCACAACAAAAAATAGACACACCAAATGGAAAAGGTGTTATAAATGACAGACCTCACATCTCTAACGTTTGTAATTTCACAAAACCTACTGCTACAAAACCCTCCTTATTAACTTTTAATGAGGTAACTACTCTTTTTCATGAGTTTGGCCATGGCCTTCATGGAATGCTAGCAAACACAAAGTATAAGGGTTTAAGCGGCACCAATGTTTCTTGGGATTTTGTAGAGCTTCCAAGTCAAATATTAGAAAACTGGTGCTATGAAAAACAAACCTTAGAGTTATTTGCCACTCACTACAAAACTGGTGAGGTAATCCCCATGGAGCTCATTGATAAAATTAAGGCCTCTGCCACTTTTCATCAAGGCATGCAAACATTGAGGCAATTGAGTTTTGGCCTATTAGACATGGCATGGCACGGCAGTGATCCATCAAAGATAACCTCTGTAAAAGACTTTGAGAATAATGCCTTTGGTGACACAGTGTTATATCCAGATACACCAAACACTTGTATGAGTACTGCATTTAGTCATATATTTCAAGGAGGATACAGCGCAGGTTATTATAGCTACAAATGGGCAGAAGTACTTGACGCAGATGCTTTTGCTTATTTTAAAAATGAAGGGATTTTCAATAAAAAAGTAGCCAGTAAATTTAAAGATTTTGTATTATCCAAGGGAGGTACCCAAGACCCTATGAAGCTGTATATTAAATTTAGAGGACAAAAACCAAATCCAGATGCCTTGCTGGAAAGAGCAGGTCTGGTTTAATAAATATTTAATATGAAACTCATTTACATTACCTTATTTACGGTCTTGCTTTTTTCTTGTAAACAAAACCCCTTGAAAGAAGTAATCACAGAACAGCAGGTAAAAACCACAGAGACAGATAACACATCTAGCGCGGCAATTTATAGCCAACTGCAAGGTACTTGGGTTAATATACAAAGCCCTGCAAGTACCCTAACTTTTCAAGGCAAAGTAGTAGTCAATAGTTTTGATGGCATTGCCGTTAAAAAAAACCTAGGATTTTCTTTACAAGATTCTTGCACAGGCACTAATTTTAAAAACACGCCAATAGAAAAAAATAAGTATATAGTAACTACCTCAGCTACCCCAGAGTGTTACTACATTGTAAGGCTAGACAAAGAAAATCTAATCTTAGGATTTTGGGGGATAGAGGAGCCACTAAAATTTAAAAAAAAGACAGAAGACCTCTAAAGCTCTTAGGCCAATACAAAATAAGTCACCCACAGCATCACAGCCCAAAAAGAGGCAATACCTTCTACCCAAAAAGAGGCAAAATATTTTGATTGCTCTACCCTTGAGAGGTACAAACAAAAAGCTATAAGCGCGCAAACTATAATCAAAGGCGCTGTTTTACTTAACACAAATGGCTGTTTTAACCCCTCCAGTAATAAGATCAAAATAAGTAGCAGACCACCAAGAAGTTTTGTTTTTTGAATGCCTAGTAATTGAGGAAAGGTTACCAAAACGCTTTTATCTTGTGGCAGATCTCTAATTTCAAAAGGGATAATTAAAGCCAGTACAATAAAAAATCGTTGTGCAAAACAAAACCATAAATCTGGGGGAACACTATTGGCATAATACACGGGCACTAAAACTGTAAGGCCAGACCAAACTAAGGCTACTATAAACACTTTAACCCCCGCTATAGAGCGAAAATTTTTATGGTTTACAGCAGGTATCACATACAATAAGGTAAAAAAACAAAGCACGCCAAGGAGTGTTAAAACTATAAAGTCTAATTGGGTTAAAAAAAACACCAGCAAACAAAATACTACCAAGGAGAATACCTGCAAATTTTGCAAACTCCTGATAAGGCTTTTATGTTGCAACCCTGCTAACTCTGCATATTTAATAAAATTATAACCCGTTACTGTTCCTAAAAAAGTAACCCAATACAAAGCAATAGGGAGTGTTATATTATATTCAGTACCAGTAACAAAAACAAGCCCCGTAACCCCTAAAGCAACATGGATACTGCTTTTTATGTAAAAAGAAAAAAAAGAGAGTAGCGGTTTCATACTATAAAATTACATATTCCCTGTCTTGAAACCCCCTAACAACCTCACTTTTTAAAAAGAATGTTAGTAACATTGGTTTTTGGTTGAAAAATAAACGTTTGTAAAATGTTAAACATTTCATTTTTATTTTTTTTATGTTGTATTTTTGCGTCATAATTTTAAGGGAGTTTTTTTATTATAATTGTCTTAAAATCATACCACATAATTGTTCAATTAATACTATTTCCTGACAAAGGAAAATGCTATGAATACAGACTCTTTTGCCCTTAGACATATTGGCCCTCGTAAAGAAGACCTTCAAAAAATGCTTGACACTGTTGGCGCACAATCAATGGAGGAGCTTATCAATCAAACCATCCCTAATGACATTAGGTTGGAAAAAGATTTAACGCTAGATATAGCGATGAGTGAGCAGCAATATCTTGAACATATTGGAGAACTTGCTACAAAAAATCAAGTTTTTAAAACCTATATGGGCCTTGGCTATCACCAAGCCATTACCCCTCCTGTAATACAAAGAAATATTCTTGAAAACCCAGGTTGGTATACCGCATATACTCCTTATCAAGCAGAGATTGCACAAGGACGTCTTGAAGCCTTGCTTAATTACCAAACCATGATTACAGACCTCACTGGTATGGAACTTGCTAATGCCTCACTACTAGATGAATCTACCGCTGCTGCAGAGGCAATGGCCTTACTTTTTGCAGTAAGAGAGAGACAACAAAAGAAAGACGCAGTAAATAAATTTTTTGTGTCAGAGGATATTCTACCTCAAACACTTTCTTTACTTCAAACCAGAGCTACACCAATTGGAATAGAACTTGTTATTGGAGATCATAAAACATTTGACTTCAGCTCAGGGTTTTTTGCTGCCATATTGCAATACCCCGGAAAAAGTGGAAAAGTGTATGACTTTAGATCTTTTGTGGCTGATGCCAATAAAAATCAAATCAAAGTAGCTGTTGCTGCAGATATACTAAGTCTCGTAAAACTAGAAGCGCCAGGATCCTTTGGAGTAGACGTTGTGGTAGGTACCACACAAAGATTTGGTATCCCACTTGGTTATGGTGGGCCCCATGCAGCTTATTTTGCGACAAAAGAAGCCTACAAGCGTAATATTCCTGGACGTATTATTGGTGTTACCAGAGATACAAAAGGAAACCGTGCCCTTCGTATGGCACTTCAAACAAGAGAACAACATATTAAAAGAGATAAAGCCACTAGTAATATTTGTACCGCTCAAGTACTACTTGCCGTTATGGCTGGTATGTATGGAGTATATCATGGACCAAAAGGACTTACATATATTGCAAATAAAGTGCACAATCATGCTGCCACACTTGCCAATGCGCTGGAGCGTTTAGGATTAACTCAGGCAAACGAAACTTATTTTGATACCATCGCTGTAAAAACAGATGCCAGCAAAATAAAATTCTTGAGTGAAGCAAAGCAAATGAATTTCCATTACCCAGATCTAGAAACTGTTTCAATCTCGGTAAACGAAACCACTACTTTAAAAGACCTCAACAAAATTATTGCACTCTTCGCAGAGGCAAACCATAAACAAACGTTTAAAATTTCAGAAATTAGTACTGGAAACGCAATTCCAAAAAGTATTGCTAGACAAACACCATTTCTAGAAAATAGCGTATTTAACTCCTACCACAGCGAGACAGAACTCATGCGTTATATCAAGAAACTTGAACGCAAAGATTTGGCCTTAAATCATTCTATGATTGCTCTTGGAAGTTGCACCATGAAATTAAATGCTGCCGCTCAAATGCTTCCTCTAAGTAACCCTATGTGGGGCAACATGCACCCATTTGTTCCAGTAGAGCAAGCAGGAGGCTATCAAGTAATGCTTAAAAAACTAGAAGATCAACTTACAGAAATTACAGGCTTTGCAGCTACATCTCTACAACCAAACAGTGGAGCTCAGGGAGAGTATGCAGGGCTTATGGTCATAAGAGCATACCATGAATCTAGAGATGATCACCACAGAAACATATGCCTTATCCCATCCTCTGCTCATGGTACAAACCCTGCAAGTGCAGTAATGGCAGGAATGAAAGTAGTAGTTACAAAGGCAAACGAAGAAGGAAATATTGATGTGGAAGACCTGCGAGCAAAAGCAGAAGAGCATAAAGACAATCTTGCTGCACTAATGATCACTTACCCATCAACTCATGGTGTGTATGAAAGTGCTATTAAAGAAATCACAGGATTAATACATGACAATGGTGGCCAAGTATACATGGATGGTGCAAATATGAATGCTCAAGTAGCGCTCACAAACCCAGGAGCAATTGGAGCAGATGTATGTCATCTAAACTTGCATAAAACATTTGCCATACCTCACGGTGGTGGTGGCCCTGGTGTTGGCCCAATATGTGTTGCAACACAATTGGCAGAGTTTCTACCAAGCAATCCATTAATTGAAACTGGCGGTGAGCAAGCCATCACAGCCATCTCTGGCGCTCCTTGGGGAAGTGCATTGGCCTGTTTGATTAGCTACGCATATATTTGCATGCTAGGAGAAAACGGACTCAAAAAATCTACTCAATATGCTATTTTAAATGCAAACTATATCAAAGAGAGACTAGATGGGCATTTTGATGTGTTGTATGCGGGAGAAAAAGGGCGTGCAGCGCATGAAATGATTATTGATTGCCGTCCATTTAAAGACCACGGTATAGAGGTTGTAGATATTGCAAAAAGACTTATGGATTACGGTTTTCATGCTCCAACAGTATCCTTCCCAGTGGCAGGAACCATGATGATTGAACCTACAGAAAGTGAAAGCCTTCAAGAGTTAGATCGTTTTTGTGACGCAATGATATCTATTGGTCAAGAAATAAAAGCCACAAGTAAACAAGAGCCTAATAATATGCTTAAAAATGCACCTCACACACAGGCGCTACTTACTGCAGATTCTTGGGATTTACCATACACAAGACAACAAGCCGCATTTCCATTAGCATTTGTTAGCGACAACAAATTCTGGCCAAGTGTTGCCAGAGTAGATGACGCATATGGAGATAGAAATCTAGTTTGTACCTGCGCACCAATAGAGCAATACATGGAAGATTAAATTATATGGTTTAAATTAAAAAATCCTCATTTTATTGAATTAAAATTGGGGATTTTTTTTTACTACGCAACATTAAATATTGACACATTAAACAAGATACATTTGGAGAGAAATTAGCATCTATAGTGCATTCTTTTTCCTACATTAGCTAAAAATTTACACCATGGGTATTACCATTACCGGGACAGGAAGCTATATCCCAAAAGAAATTACTACTAACAAAGATTTTGAAAATCACGATTTTTACAATGAAGACGGAACTAGTTTTTCTCATCAAAACGACGTCATTATTGAAAAATTTAAGGCCATCACTGGAATCAGTGAAAGAAGGTATGCTCAAAAACAATATAGCACCTCAGATATTGCTTCTTTTGCCGCACAAAAAGCAATAGAGTATGCAAAAATTGATCAAGAAACTCTAGATTATATAATTGTAGCTCATAACTACGGAGATGTCAAACATGGCAGTAACCAAAGCGATACTGTACCCAGTCTTGCCTCTCGTGTAAAAAGTAATTTGCAGATAAAAAACCCTTCTTGTGTTGCTTATGATTTAATTTTTGGTTGTCCTGGCTGGCTAGAGGCAATGATACAAGCCAATGCGTTTATAAAAGCGGGGATTGCTAAAAGATGTTTGGTAATTGGTGCAGAGACATTATCTAGAGTTACAGACCCTCATGATAGAGATTCTATGATATATAGTGACGGGGCTGGAGCAACAATAATAGAGCACACAGAGGGTACAGAAGGTATTATTTCGCATGCTACCGCTACACACGCTATTGAGGAGGCCAATTATATCTACTTTGGTAACAGCAATAATTTAGAAGACCAAGATCCTAGGAAGTATATAAAAATGAATGGTAGAAAAATCTACAATTTTGCCTTAACAAATGTTCCAAAAGCCATGAAAAATTGTCTTGAGGATAGTGGATATGATATTAAAGATGTAAAGAAAATATTGATTCATCAAGCCAATGAAAAGATGGATGAAGCTATTGTAAAAAGATTCTATGGCCTTTATGACATGCAAGCGCCACAAGATATTATGCCAATGACAATAAACACTCTTGGAAACTCAAGTGTGGCAACGGTTCCTACACTGTATGATCTAATTGTAAACAACAACATGGAAGGGCACAGGATTAATAAAGGAGATCTTATTATGTTTGCCAGTGTTGGTGCAGGAATGAATATTAATGCAATGGTCTACAAAGCATAATCATGTACCCAGGAAACTATCCCAAAAAAAGATACAGAATCACCAAAGCTTTTTTAGAGCAAACCATATCAAAACAAGAAAAAATTATTGATCTGGGCGTGGTTAATCCATTTTCTGAAATTTTAAAAAAAGAAGGATATAGCATCACAAATACAAACGGAGAAGATTTAGACATAGACACAAAAGCAGTGCAAGTAGACGGCTATGATGTTGCTACCGCATTTGAAATATTCGAACACCTTGTCTCACCCTACAATGTATTAAAAGACATAAAAGCAAAAAAATTAATTGCCTCTGTGCCTCTTAAATTGTGGTTTGCATCTGCATATAGAAGTAAGACAGACTCCTGGGATAGGCATTACCATGAATTTGAAGATTGGCAGTTTGACTGGTTACTAGAAAAAGCTGGCTGGAGGATTAAAAAAAGTGAAAAATTCACAAACCCTGTTAAAAAATTTGGGTTTAGACCTATCATGAGATACTTCACACCAAGATACTATCTTATCTATGCAGAACGTGTTTGAAAATAACAATCATCATACCTGTATATAATGAACAAGCACATCTAGAATTAATGCTTGACTCTTTGAGGGGGCAAACCACCAAACCCTCTCAGGTTATTATTGTTGATGACAACTCCACAGACAACACCCCTAGTATCGTTAAAAAGTATGTTGACTCCTACCCTTGGATCACAGCTGTAAAGACACAAAAAACTTCAAAGCACAGCCCAGGAGCCAAGGTGGTAGAGGCTTTCTACGAGGGTTACCAAAAATGCAATCAAGACAGCCAACTTATAGGCAAGTTTGATGCAGACATCATACTCCCACCAAATTATTTAGAAAAAATGGTGGCCATCTTTGCCTCAGACAAACTAGTAGGCATGGCAGCAGGCAACCTGTATATTAAAAAAAGAGAGCGGTGGGTCTTTGAAAATATTTCAGAAAAAACCAAGGTGCGAGGGCCTATAAAGCTTTACAAAAAAGAGTGTTTTAAAGCCATTGGCGGTCTTAAAAAATCTATTGGTTGGGACTCTGTAGATGTACTATTGGCTGTGTTTCATGGATGGAAAACTAGAACAGATACAAATTTACATGTGAAACACCTTAAGCCTACTGGGAGCGCCTATACCTCTGGAGCTAAAAACAAGCAAGGAGAAGCCTTTTACAAAATGCGTTACTCAAAAACTCTTGCAAGAATTGCAGCTTTAAAACTTGCCATATCAAAAAAAGACCCACTTTTTTATTTGCACTGTATGCGAGGCTATTCTATTTCAAAAAAACAGAAGCAGCCCTTTATGGTCTCTCAACAAGAAGGTGAATTTATCAGAAATCTACGCTGGGGAGCAATAAAAAAAAAGATACTATAACATCTTATTATTACTTGGGGGTTAGATTATGATTACTTTTGAAAATAAAAAATTTAGAATGAAAAATATAGGGAAAATAATACTTAGCATACTTATAATTTCGGCTGTCGGGTATCGTTTATCGTCGCCTAATAAGAAACAAGAAATCAAAAAACCAAAAAACATCATTCTACTCATTGGAGATGGCATGGGTTTAAGTGAGGTTTCTGCAAGTTATTTTTTCAAAGACAGCACACCAAATTTTGACCGCTTTACCACCATTGGGCTTATTAAAACATCTGCTGCAGATGCCCTAGTGTGTGACTCTGCCGCAAGCGCAACTGCATTTGCCACAGGGGTGGCAACCTATAATGGAGCTATTGCTGTAGATATGCAAAAAAAACCAGTACCTACCATTATTGAAAAAATAATACCCATGAATATTAGCACTGGAATTATTTCCACCTCTTCTATCATGCACGCTACTCCCGCTAGCTTTTATGCACATGCAGACTCTAGAAAATCCTACCAAGATATTGCTACTTTTTTACCAACCTCAAAAATTGATTTTATTGCAGGTGGAGGCACTAAATTTCTAGACAAAGACAATCGTGAAGATGCCCGAGATCTTTATAAAGAATTTGAGGATAATGGGTATGAGGTACAAACCAATAGCCTACCCAATACAACAACAGATAAAAAACAAGCCATCTTTTTGGCAGAAGACGGGATGGGAAAAATGCTGGAAGGAAGAGGTGACTTCTTGCCCAATGCCACTAAAATAGCACTAGATAAATTATCAAAAAACGAAAATGGCTTTTTTTTAATGGTGGAAGGGTCTCAAATAGATTGGGGAGGCCACGATAATGATGCAGATTATTTAATAACAGAGTTGTTAGACTTTGACAAAACTATTGGCGTTGCTCTAGACTTTGCTGCAAAAAATGCAGAAACCCTAGTTATTGTTACTGCAGATCATGAAACTGGCGGCTTTACTCTAGCTGCAGATGATGGAGATTATAACAAAATAAAACCCACCTTCTCTACCACTGGACACTCTGCAACTATGGTACCTATATTTACCACAGGACCTGGAGAAAACAATTTTGGTGGTATTTTTAAAAACACGGCATTATTTCAAAAAATGATGGATCTTTTTAATTAAAAAAAAGCTTTCTAGCCATACGTTAAATTCTCTTATCATAAATTTAGTACCTTAGCAATAGCTATATATTATGAAATACCTTGAAGATATTGGATCTTACTTTTTAATGCTTAGACGCACCTTTAGTGGTTTTACAAAAGGAGATGTTTTAAGAGAATTAATATTTAAAGAAATTGATGATTTAGTCATGAGTTCTCTGGGTATTGTAAGTTTTATTGGTTTTTTTGTGGGCGGGGTTATCACCCTACAAACTGCCTTAAATTTAACAGACCCAATTATACCAAAAGAATTAGTAGCCTTTGCTACTAGACAATCTATCATCTTAGAATTTGCACCAACGTTCATCTCCATAATTATGGCAGGTAAGGTAGGATCTTTTATCACCTCTAGCATTGGTTCTATGCGTGTTACAGAACAAATAGACGCCCTGGAGGTCATGGGTATTAATTCATTAAACTATCTTGTTTTTCCAAAAGTAATAGCGCTTCTCACCTATCCGTTTTTAATAGCAATTGCTATGTTCTTAGGTATTTTTGGAGGGCTTATAGCTGGAGTATATGGAGGGTTTGTTTCCCTCGATGAGTTTATAAGAGGCCTGCAAGAAGATTTCATACCATTTCATTTGGTATATGCTTTTGTTAAAACATACGTCTTTGCTTTTATACTAGCTACAGTGCCTGCTTGGCATGGCTATTATATGAAAGGTGGAGCCCTGGAAGTAGGTAAAGCAAGTACCAAGAGTTTTGTTTGGACGAGTGTACTTATTATTTTTGCGAATTACATCATCACCCAATTACTTTTAAGCTAATGATAGCAATAGATAATTTAAAAATGCAATTTGGTTCTGAAGAAATTTTGAAAGGGATTTCTACGGTTTTCGAACAAGGAAAAACCAACCTAATTATAGGGCAAAGTGGTAGCGGAAAATCTGTGATGTTAAAATGTCTTATTGGTTTACTAAAACCTGTTGCAGGTAGTATATCATACCACAACAAGCCTACTAATGAAATGAATCTTGTGCAGCAACGCATTCTTAGAGAAGAAATTGGCATGCTGTTTCAAGGAGGTGCCCTTTTTGATTCTATGACTATAGAAGAAAACATTATGTTTCCCTTGAGAATGTTTTCTGAGCAGAGTAGACCAAAAATGATCTCTCGAGTAAATGAGGTGTTAAACAGGGTAAATCTAGACGGAGTTAACAATAAATTTCCTGGAGAAATTTCTGGAGGAATGCAAAAACGGGTCTCTATTGCCAGGGCTATTGTAAATAACCCTAAATATCTATTTTGTGATGAACCAAACTCTGGACTGGATCCAAAAACAGCTACTGTTATTGATAATCTTATTCAAAAAATTACCCATGAGAATGACATTACTACCATTGTAGTTACCCATGACATGAATTCTGTTATGGAAATTGGAGAACGAATTAACTTTCTTAAAAACGGCATATTAGTCTGGAAAGGGACCCAAGAAGAGATCTTTAAAACTAACAACCAAGACGTAACAGATTTTGTATACTCTAGCAACTTGTTTAAAAAAATACGAGACGTGCAAAACAAAAATATATAGCAAATAAACAAGAAGGCTCTTCGTGCTTTATTTCAAAAACTCAACCTCTGCATTGGGTTGAAACAAGTAGATTTTTCCAGTAGCAATTTCTAAACATTCGTAGCGCTTCACTCGCTTATTACCGCGCTTAAAAATCTTACCATTGTACAATCTAAAAACCCCTCCATCAGGGATTTCAAAAACATAACTTTTATCATTTATAGGGTCAAACTGCTTTAATGCCAAAGATAACCTGGCATCTGTATCACTGCTTGCTTTTGGGTTTTTAAAATGTAGGGCCAGTAAGGGCAAAAGTTGAGATGGAAAAACTTGAGGGTTTATAAAAGGTAACATGAGTTGCTGAAATGTAAATTTCCAATGTGTACCGTGGGGTTTAATATTTCTACCAAACTTTTTGAAAGCAACTAAATGTGCTATTTCATGAATTAACGTAACAAAAAAACGGTACTTATTTAAGCTTGCATTCACCGTTATTTGATGTTGCCCCTCTTTTGTTTTTCTATAATCTCCATGACGTGTAACCCGCTCATTAACAATTTTAAGATATACATCATTTTGTTTAATAAGTTCAAAGGCGGGTTCTACCGCAGCCTCTGGAATATATTTTGACAGCGCTTCTATCATAAAGCTATGGTGTTGAACTAGAAACCTCTAATACTTTACCATTATAAAATGTGTGTCCTGTTAAAGAAAAATCAATAATGTATGCTGCCATTTGGGTGGCTGTTAAAGGAGCCTCATATCCAGGAAATGCCTCTTCTAACATCTCTGTTTGCACGGCGCCCAAAGCTAACACATTAAAGGAAGGCCCGGTTTGCTTAAACTCTTCTGCTAGTAGCTCTGTAAGGGTAATAAGCGCGCCTTTACTGCTGCTGTAAGCTGCTAGCCCAGGAAACTTAGCGCTTCCTTGCACCCCTCCCATACTACTTATATTAACCACATGACCTGATTTTTTAAAAAAAGGCAACACGGCTTGGGTGAGAGAGAAAACACCAAATACATTTACATCATAGCTTTGTTTGAAGTCTTCTAAGGAAAGTTCTGAAAAAGGTTTATTGACCAAGTATCCAGAATTATTTATAAGCACATCAACATGCTTCCAGCCTTTCTCTTTTAGAAAAAGCGGCACTTTTTTAATATCATCAGGATCTGTAATATCACAAGAAAAGCAATGACAGTTGGTAATCTCTAACCCAGAGACTGGCACTGCATTTCTTGAGAGCGCCAACACATTATGTCCAGCTTGAGCAAGTAAAGCTACCATTTCATAACCAATGCCACGAGAAGTACCTGTGATAATAATATTTTTCATAGTTATTTTTTAAAAGTCATGACAAACATATCTGTTGTCAAAATAATACCTAAATATACAAAATCCCTAAGCTACCTATTTAAGATTTCTAAGGGATTTTAAGGTTTTGAAAATTTCAGAAAAACTATACAAACATAGTTACTGGATTTTCTATGTAATTACGCAATGTTTGTAAGAATTTGGCTCCAGTAGCACCATCAACCGTTCTGTGGTCACAGGCTAGAGTTACTGTCATGGTATTACCCACAGCAAGTGCTCCATTTTTAACAACTGGCTTTTGTATAATTGCCCCCACAGATAAAATAGCCGAGTTTGGCGCATTTATAATAGAGGTAAATTCTTTGATGCCAAACATACCTAGGTTACTTACTGTAAAGGTACTTCCATCCATTTCTTGTGGTGTGATTTTTTTAGTTCTTGCTTTACCTGCCAGCTCTTTTACATGCACTCCAATTTGAGAAAAGCTCATTTGATCAGCAAATTTTAAAACAGGTACAAGCAGGCCATCATCTACAGCAACCGCTACACCAACATGAATATGCTTTGCAATACGCATCATACCATCTGTCCATTGGCTATTTACTTGTGGATGTTTTCTAAGAGCCATTGCACATGCTTTTACAATCATGTCATTATAACTAATTTTAACGTCAGGAGCACTGTTTATAGCAGCTCTTGATGCCATGGCATTATCCATGTCTAGCTCAATGGTTAAATAATAGTGTGGCGCAGAGAATTTTGATTCACCCAAACGCTTTGCAATTGTTTTGCGCATTTGGCTGTTTTTTATTTCTTCAAAACTTTCAACTCCAACTGGAGTATATTGCGCAACACCTAAAGTAGATGGCTGGTAATTTTCTATATCACTTTTAACGATACGACCATTTTCTCCAGACCCTTTTACAAGCTGCAGTGAAATACCCTTATCAGTTGCCATTTTTTTGGCAAGTGGTGAAGCAAATATTCTTTGTGACGGGTTACTTGTAGGGGCAGCCTCTGCTATAACACGGGCAGCAGGCGTAGCTACTGGCGTTTCTTTTACTGGTGCTGGTTCTGGGGCTGGTGTTGCAACTGGCGCAGCTTTTGTGGTTAGAGAGATACCAGAAACATCAGTTCCTTTGGGTCCAACAATTGCCAAAAGGGCATCAACCAGAGCCGTTTCACCTTCTTGAATACCTATTTTTAAGAGTGTTCCTGTGTAGAAAGACTCAAATTCCATGGTTGCTTTATCTGTCTCAATTTCTGCAAGAATATCACCTTCCTGAATACTGTCTCCTTCTTTTTTAAGCCATGTGGCAACAGTTCCTTCTTCCATCGTATCACTTAGCCTTGGCATCGTAATAACCTCAACACCCTCTGGAATTGCAGCTGCCTGTGAGCTAGGTTCAACTTCTTGGGTTTGTTGGGTATTTTCTTCGGTGGTTGTATCTGAGCTTGCTTGCGGCGAGCTAGGGTTAAGGTGCATAGAAATATCTTCTCCTTTTTCACCAATGATTGCCAAAAGGGCATCCACATTGGCAGTTTCTCCTTCTGCTATACCTATGTGTAAGAGTGTCCCTTCATGAAAAGATTCAAACTCCATGGTTGCCTTGTCTGTTTCAATTTCAGCAAGAATATCACCCTCACCAACGGTATCTCCTACACTTTTTAGCCATGAGGCCACCGTTCCTTCTTCCATGGTGTCGCTGAGTCGCGGCATTGTAATTAGTGTTGCCATAGCTTATAATTTATGAGGTATAAATGGATAATTTTCTTGATCATATACAACATCATACATGACATCTTTTTCTGGATATGGAGAATCTTCAGCGAATTTTTCACACTCACCAACCATTTCTTTTACTTTTTTATTAACCTTTTCGATTTCCTTCTCTGTTGCCCATTTATTTTCATAAATGTTATGAAGCACATAATCTATAGGATCTTCTTCTTGTTTTTTTGCAACTTCTGCCTTTGTACGGTAGTGTTGTGCATCACTCATAGAGTGGCCTCTGTAGCGGTAGGTTCTAATCTCTAAAAAAGTTGGTCCTTCTCCTCTTCTTGCACGCTCCATTGCTTCATCCATTTCTTTGGCAACAACATCTGGCTTCATACCATCTACTGGCTTACAAGGCATTTCATACCCTAAACCAAGTTTCCAAATATCTGTATGATTGGCAGCTCTCTCAACAGAGGTACCCATGGCGTATCCATTATTTTCACAACAAAAAACCACTGGTAACTTCCAGAGCATTGCCATATTGAAAGTTTCATGCAAAGAACCTTGACGTACTGCACCATCACCCATGTAACACAAAGTTACAGCATTATCACCTTTGTATTTATCTGCAAAAGCAAGACCAGCACCAAGAGGTATTTGTCCTCCAACAATACCATGACCTCCATAAAAACGATGTTCTTTAGAGAAAATGTGCATAGAACCTCCCAAACCCTGAGATGTTCCTGTTGCTTTACCGTATAACTCTGCCATTACTCTTTTAGGATCAACACCCATACCAATAGGCTGTACATGATTACGGTATGCCGTAATCATTTTATCTTTGGTTAAATCCATAGCGTGGAGTGCTCCTGCCAAAACAGCTTCTTGGCCATTATATAAATGAAGAAACCCTCGTACTTTTTGATTGATATATACTTGCGCTAATTTATCTTCAAACTTGCGCCAAAAAAGCATGTTTTCATACCAATCTAGGTAGGTTTTTTTGGTGATTTTTTTCATACGTATTTTGTATTATTTCCTTTGCTAACTATAACAGTAAAGCAACGTCAAAAATAACACATTAAATACTTATACAAAAGCAGTAAAAGTCTTAAAAAACGTTTGAGGAATTAAAATTTAAAAAAAGCTACTTCAAAAACGAGCTATCAAAAATTAAAGGCAATAAATCTTTTACAGAATTAGACCTTACTACCTGCCCTGTTTCGCCCATAAAATAAACGTTTATTGGCTGGTCTTGGTTGACCTCATACTCTGCCAATGCCTGTCTACAAGACCCGCAAGGTGGTGTTGGAATAAGCACCTTATGGTGAAGGGACCGAACCGTAATGGCAATATTTTTAATAGCAACACCAGGATACGTAGCACCAGCATAAAAAACAGCCACACGCTCTGCACAAAGTCCAGAAGGATAGGCAGCGTTTTCTTGGTTGTTTCCTTGTACAATAACACCATTGGCCAGTTCTATAGAAGATCCAACCATAAAAGAGGAGTACGGAGCATAAGCGCGATCTCTAGCCTGCTTGGCTGATTGCATTAATTCTTGTATGGTATCGGGTAGCGTCTGAACACTATCAAATACATCTAAAGTAATAGAAATATCAAGTTTTTTCAAAAGTACATGTTCTTTTAGGTTGTTCGAAGATACATTAATTGAATCTTGTTTAAAATACAAATTCCAAATTCATGATTGAATTTGGAATTTGTATGGTAATTTTTATGCGGTACAAGTATTAGTACTCATCATACTGCTCTCCAAAATTAAAGGTAAGTCCAAAGCGAAGGGTTCCCTCTAGTGGGCTTATCACTTGTGATGTAGAAAACAAGTAAGACAAATCAATATTTATTGATGTATATTTAAATCCAGCTCCAAAAGTTGCAAATTTCCGCGAACCTTTCTCGTCACTTTCATTAAAATAACCAAGTCTAAATGCAAATGAGTCTTGATAGGTATACTCGGCACCAAGAGCCCAAGTAAATTCTTTTAATTCTTCGCCAAAGCCATCAGGGGCATCTCCAAAAGAAGAAAACACACCACTTACAAAAGTTTCGTTGTAGTAATCATCTTGGCTATTAATGGTGCCATCTTCATTTGAGTCACTAGGTGTTGGAACTAATAATTTATTTACCTCTACAAGGGCAGATACTTTATTGTATGGATCTAAAATAAAATCAAAACCACCACCCAAAGCCATATTGGTTGGAAGGTTGTTTTCTTGACCTGTTTCATCATACTTTAACTTAGGACCAATGTTTGAAAAATTAAAACCAGCTCTCCAACGTCCATCAAAGTTATCATAAGGAATCTCTTCACTTTGGTAATATCCAGCAATATCTACTGCAAAAGTATTGGCTGCATTCGCATCTTCTATTGCAGTTTGAAGTTTTAAATCACTTCTTATATACCTACCTGCAACCGCCATAGAGAAACGCTCACTAAGTTTTAAGGAGTATGATAAATCAAACATAAGCTCATTAGGCTTTACAACAAGGGGTATTTGGTCTGCAGTTTCCCTAAGCTCTATCTCTCCGTTAGAAAAATATCTAAACGATGCACCAACTGCACTTCTCTCGTTTATTCTGTTATAATAGGTAATGTTACCCAAGAAAATATCATTTACAAGCTTACTCAAATATGGCGTGTAGGTTACCCCTATACCTTGCTTGTCTTTAGTAAAAGCAAATTTTGCTGGATTCCATTGTTGAGAAAAAGCATCTGGTGCACTTGCAACACCAATATCTCCCATACCTGCAGATCTTGCATCTCCTGCAATTAACATAAATGGAACTCCTGTGGTAATAACACGTTGGTCAATATTTGATGTGTCTTCCTGAGCGAAACCCTTAAAGGTTACTAGGGTTATTAATAGTACTACTAATACGTTCTTCATGAGGTGAAAAAATTTTAACAAATATAATTTTAATTTTTAAAGGATGACCAATTTTTCAAATTTTTCGGTCTGCTGGTTAGTTAACGTAGATTTTACAGTTATCTTATATACGTAGACACCTTTTGCTATTTTTTGCCCGAAATTATCAAGTCCATCCCAGGTAATACTCCTTGATAAAAACCCATCTGTGTTCACCAATTGGTTTTGTGTCCAAACCACTTTACCTGTTACTGTAAAAACTTGCACCTGAACCTGTAGGGGTTCAAAAGGTCTGTTGTGATTAAACCAAAACTCTGTGTAATTAACAAAAGGGTTTGGATAATTAAGCACCCGAGTAATCTCTAATACATCATTGCCTGCAACTCTAAAATCAATATCTTGAGTTGAGGAGTTATTATAGGTATCCCAAGCTTTTACAGTTATAGTGTGCAGCCCGTCTTCAAGATCTCTTAGCTTAAAACTTGCCGTTCCTTTAGTGTAATTATCTACATCTGCCTGGTAGTAATCATTTAGTTTAAAAGGGTTTGCCTGGTCCCCATCCAAAATAGCAATTAAATCATGTCCAATACCACTGGCAGTATTAATACCATTGGCATCTTCAAGTTTCACTATTAAATTAGGAGAATCGTTGGTCACGCCCCCTGAGATAAAATTATCATCATTCATAAACAGCTCAATGGCAGGGCCTGTAGTGTCTGTGCCAGCATTTGGATTAAGACCCCCTACTTGTATATCTAGATTATAGCCATTGTTATCTCTCAGCAGGCCGTTCTGTTTGGAATAGAAACTAACCTTACCGTTACCCACAGGTATTTGCACATCACGAGGTACAATAAAATCAAACTCGAATTGGCCGTTACTTACACTGGCCTGCCCGCTAAATATAGTTTCTCCAAGGGTAGAGAAATTAAGTATCCCTAACTCACCACCTACTTGTGTGCCATCATTACCAAGGGTTTGACGCGCGATGCGTTTATCAAATACCTTAGCCTCTAAAATCCCGTTATAATTTGTAGCCACAGATCCATCTGCGTTTAAAACTTGACCCCCAAGAGTTACATAACCTAGTCCTTGCAAGACATCAGATGTGCTTGATATAGCAGCACCGTTAATGGTGGTTAACCGAATATCCTTCTTAGGAAATGCTAAGGGTAATGCTGGGTCTCCGATATAGAAAACTACACGTCTGTTTTCATTACTGCCAGGAAGGGCGTTTTTTGCTTTTCTTAAACCAATTGCAGGCAAGTCAGGAACTTCTTCTCCGATACCAAAAATTTCGTCTGCCAAGAGATCATTAAGATCTGAACCTACCTGAACACCAATAGAACGTGTGGTAGTTATCAGTGATATAGCACCGCCTTCTTTGTTCCAGAAAGTGAGTTCTCCTGCGGTAATTCTAGAGGGCAGATCAAATTTTGTAAACTCGCAAGTTACCGTGACCACCATAGGTAAGGTATTTGGATTTCTTAAAGAAGTAGCCGTCTCTTTGGTGTAAATAAACTCCTTAGCAAGTCCATCTTCTCCTCCATGGCCAAAATAATTTACAATAAGTGCACCTACTTCAATATCGTTTTTTAAAGCAGCATTTACATCTGGATATCTATTTCCACCAGCAGAGGTTTGCTGCTCATAGGCGTCCATATAAATTTTCTTGACATTTACAAAAGGCTTCTCAAGTGTTATCCTGTCAGACAATTCGTTTAATGTTACTTGTAGTTTATTAAACTCCCAATCTATATCAACATCATCAGAAACCATAACAATAGTATTTCTCCAATTTCCATAAGATGCTTGTTTCTCATAATTTACAATCTTATCTATCATGGCATTGGCAAGGGGTGCATCGTCTGCTAGAATTCTGCCAAAAGCAACATCCACCTTCTCATTAGAACCCATAAGGCCTTCATCATTACCAGTGGAAGGATCTGCATCCATCATACCGAAAAAATCGTCAGACATGTAACTTGTCCAGGTGCTTGAGCTAAACAAGGTGTTAAAAGTAGGGACTACCATATTATTTCCAGGTAATCTGTTTTTATAATCAATAGAGGTATCACCCAAAATACCTACGTACTTAATTCTGTTTTCTGGGGCAGAAGCATTTTCATAGATATAACGCACTAAGTTTCTGATTGCACCAATATCTTGCATACCACTGCTAAACTCTTGGTAAATTTTATCTAGCGTTACCACCTTAACATTAAGACCTCTTTGATCTCTATGATATTGAGCAAGCCTTTGAGCTGGCTGAAGCAAAAAGGGGGCTGTAATAATCAAATAATCTATATCCTGGAAATTTCCGTCTTCGCCTTGAAAAATAGTCCCTTTAATATTTTGATTTGATACAACAGGGTCTGAAACCGAGACGGGCAGGTAATAATCTAGGGCAGTTACTGCAACATATTCTCTTACCTCTCCTAGTGCTGCTTTAAAAGAAAAAGAACTAGAGCCTTCATTATTTGCTTTTGCAGCAATGGCAGTTGTATTTGTTACATCCCATACTTGTGCTATTTGTGATGCGTTAGCAATGCTATAGACGCCAACCCCAAAATTTGTTGCAGCTAGATTATACCTAAAAGAAAACTGCTCACTCCCTCCTATTAATTGACGCTCTGCACCAACACGTATATAATCTAAATACCCTATACTAGAGGGGTTACCCCCATTATTGTAAAGCAAATTAACTGTAACAGTCTCCCCGCTAGCAGGCACAATATAAGGTGCGGAGTTTTGGCTTGATGGCCTATAAGATAGCAACGTTGAACCAGAGATGGTTCCAAAATTAATGGGGTCTATGGCTGTACCATTTAAAGAAACTGCCATTGATGTTGGGCTCTCGGAGGCAGAGGCTACATTTACGTTAACCGATACCTCAGAGCCTTGAACAATATTAGGAAACTCGAAGGCATAGCTCTGGTCATCCTGGATATCAAACCTATTTCCAAACCATCTACGACCCACCTTTGCAGGACTAAAATCATCCACTTCATGGAATTGATAATCGTTAAAAGTTGTAATTGCATCACCTTGTGCTGTAGGCTCATCTAAAGGTGAAATCCTTAGGCCTGTAGCTCCTCCATGAGTAATGTAATAATAAGCCTGATCACTGTAAGGGTTAATATGGGTATCATTCTCTTTATCATACCCGAGGGTACTTATGCCATAAAATAAAATATGGTCTGGCCCATCAAAGGAGCCATCATCTTCTCCAATAACCTGTATGGAGTTTTGGGGTAAATCAAAAAGGGTGTTGTTTTTGGAGTTAAGTAGTGGAAGCGGCTTACCTCCATGACCGTAAATTTTGATACTTCGAGGATCTAGAGTTGCTGTATTGATTCCTAAATTATCTAAAAACCCTTTTGTGATGCGATGTACTCCGGTTTTTTCTACTTTGAATTTATACCAATCTCCTGTGGCCAGCACAGAATTAGAAACAGCAATCTTCAAACCCTTGGAAGTTGTATTTGGGAAGTATTTGTAGGAGATAGAAAAAGAAGCCACTTTTTTTATTTGCCCATTTAAATTCACCAAAGGTGATATAGAGAAAATAGTGTAGATTTCATCTCTTGCTTTTTTACTGCTTATGTTTGTTTGTAGGGTTGTTGGTATATCTGAAACACTAACCTGTGCAAGCTCTTTTGAGGATATATCACCATACTTTATATTGGACACCTTTAAAGTGGCTGGATTTGCAAAACCAGTATCCTTCCACTGCTCAGAAAAATCTATAGCTTTTTTTGTAAGGGTAAGTTTTAATCTTTCAGAGGCCATTTGCTTTGAAGATTTTTTTACAGTTTTACTTTTTACAAAAGTAGAAGTAGGTGCAACAAAAGAAGGCTTGGAAATATCATTTTCCCAGGAAATACTAATGTTTTTTGTTTGTGCGTATCCAGAGATACTACACATCAATAAACCTAAAAATAAAAATATGTGTTTCATGAGTAATTCTAACGCATCAAATATACAGTTAGTATGAGGTTTGGCTAAAGTTTTTTTTGCCAAATTTAAAACCATACATACTAAAATAGCAACAAAATCGTTTTCAAAAGGTTGGTAGCATAAAAAAGTGAAAACTAACTACTAATTAAATATAAAATAATATTGGAACTTTGCCGTTAATCATTATATTGCAAACCCATACTATTCATAATTTAAACTATGAACTTGACAAAAAAATTAGCCTTTAGGCTGCTTATACTTTCACTTACAACAACATTGTTTGTAGGTTGTAACAAAACAAGAGACTACAAAGATAGTTCTCGTGCTACCGGTTGGTCACTAAACTCTAGAGAGGGAGGACCACAAAAAAACAGCAAATACCAAGAGCAAGAAACAGGTCCTGGACTTGTTTTTGTGGAAGGTGGTACTTTTACCATGGGTAGAGTTCAGGATGATCCGATGCATGATTGGAACAACACACCTAACCAGCAGCATGTTCAATCTTTTTACATGGATGAGACGGAGGTAACAAATTACATGTACCTTCAATACCTACAGTGGATTAAGGAAGTGTTCCCTCCAGAGAATGAAAATTACCGTAAAATATATGAAGGTGCTCTACCAGATACATTGGTGTGGAGAAATCGTTTAGGGTACAACGAAGTAATGACAAACAACTATCTTAGACATCCTGCGTATGCAGAATATCCTGTAGTAGGAGTAAGTTGGATACAAGCAGTAGAGTTTAGTAACTGGAGAACAGATCGTGTAAACGAACTTATTTTAGAAAAAGAGGGTATCACTGCAAGAAATGCACGTTATGGCCTAGAGGATGGTCAAACATTCAGCACCTCTACCTACCTTAATGCACCAACACAAACATATGGTGGTAATGACTCTTTAACCAGAGGTGGTAATAGATCTAAATCTATTGCAAAAAGAAGCAAAGACAGTACCAATTTATATATCCAAAGAAAAGACGGCCTTTTAATGCCTGCATACAGACTCCCTACAGAGGCAGAATGGGAATATGCTGCTACTGGCTTGGTAAGTGTTCGTTCTTTTAATAACTACAGAGGTAGAAAAAAATACCCTTGGGATGGACAATACACCCGTTCAGGAAAAAGAAAAACACAAGGAGATCAATTAGCAAACTTCAAACAAGGTGACGGAGATTACGGAGGAATTGCTGGATGGAGTGATGATGGTGCAGATATTACCGCAGAAATCAAATCATACCAACCAAATGATTTTGGTTTATATGACATGTCTGGTAATGTTGCAGAATGGGTTGCAGATGTTTACAGACCAATTGTAGATGACGGCTTTAATGACTTTAACTACTATAGAGGTAACGTGTATACTAAAAATGCCATAGACGAAAACGGTAAAGTAAAAATTGTTACTGCAGACTCTATCGTGTATGACACTTTAAGCACTGGTAAAGTAATTGCAAGAAACTTACCTGGAGAAATCCTCCAAGTACCTGTAGACGAAAATGAAACCTACCTAAGAACACAGTTCTCTACTAGTGACAACCGTGACTATAGAGATGGAGACAAAGCATCTACTCGTTTCTATCAATCTTTTGGAGAGCAAGAAGACGAAGTAGTTATAGATCCAAACAAGAGAATGTATAATTCTCCAAACCATAGAGTAGGAACCCTCGATGAGAGTGAAGGTGGTGGAGTAGATCGTGAATTTGATAAATCTTCTAGTAGAACCTCTATGATAAACAATGAGGTGCGTGTTTACAAGGGTGGTTCTTGGAAAGATAGAGATTACTGGTTAGACCCAGCACAAAGACGTTATTTCCCTCAAGATATGGCTACAGACTACATTGGATTTAGATGTGCTATGTCACGCGTAGGGTCAAAAAGCATAAAACCAAAAAGAGCTAGACACTAACAGCTTTAAACAACGCACAAAACCCTCTTTGGTTCTATACTTAAGAGGGTTTTTTTATATATTTACTTTTCATGAAACTAGAAACACTCTATTCTTATTTTTTAAAAAGCACTGGTATTTCTACAGATACCAGAAAAATAGAAAAAGGCTGCTTATTTGTGGCATTAAGAGGTGATAATTTTAACGGCAACACCTTCACCCAACAAGCATTAGACAAAGGAGCCTTTAAAGTTATTATAGATGATATCTCACAACATAAAAACACCGGTGAAACCATTATTTGCAAAAACACGCTAGTGCTGCTTCAAAAACTAGCAACCTATCATAGACAGCAGTTAAATATTCCAATCATAGCCCTAACAGGAAGTAATGGAAAAACCACTACTAAAGAAATCATCAACACAGTTCTATCTAAGAAATTTAGAACCACCGCGACCCTAGGGAATCTTAACAATCATATTGGTGTGCCCCTAACCCTGCTATCAATGACCAAAGACACTGAAATTGGTATTGTAGAAATGGGAGCAAATCATACAAAAGAAATTGAGGCCCTATGTGAAATAGCAGAGCCTAATTTTGGGTATATCACCAATTTTGGTAAAGCACATATTGAAGGTTTTGGTAGCATACAAGGGGTAATTCAAGGAAAGAGTGAATTATACAAATACATTACCAAAGAAAAGGGAACGCTGTTTTTTAATGCCGATGACCCCATACAAAACAAATTACTAGGTAACTATCCAGCAAAGGTTGGGTTTAGTCAAACCAAAGCAAACTTTTATACCCTAAAAAAAATTGATGCAAACCCCTATGTGGCGCTGCAAATAGCACAAACAAATATCACCTCTAAGCTTATAGGGGCCTATAATTTCACAAATATTTGCGCAGGAGCCCTTATTGGTAATTTCTTTGATATCCCTTTAAAAGACATCAAACAGGCAATAGAGCAGTACTTGCCCACCAACAATAGATCTCAATTAATTACCAAAGGAAGCACACAAATTATATTAGATGCCTACAATGCTAATCCTACAAGTATGTTGGCTGCCTTGCAACATTTTAATACAATAAAGGCGCCCTCAAAAATGGTGTTTTTAGGAGACATGTTTGAGCTAGGAGAAACCGCTCAACAAGAACACCAAGATATTGTTGACTACCTATCTAATACCAATATTGATGAAGTTTATCTTATTGGCTCCTATTTTAGCAACACAATACCACAAGCAAAAAACTGCCACAAATACAAGACTTTTGAAGCCTTTAAAAGTGATTTTAAAAACACCACACCCAAAGCCAGCACAATTCTTATTAAAGCCTCAAGAGCAATGGCCCTAGAACGTATCGTTTCTCTTTTATAAAATCTAAAAAAACAGGTGCAACGATTGGTTTTAAAAACAGTAGCATAAACCTAATAAATTGAGCGATATTTTAATAAAACTCAAACTCCTTTTATACAGTCAATTAGCTATTTTCACTGAATAATTTTAACTTATTTTAAGCTATTTGTTTGTGGGTTTTAAAATCTAACTTATATTTGCACTCGCTAACAGTGTTAGGGCGCATAGCTCAGTTGGTTCAGAGCACTTGGTTTACACCCAAGGGGTCGGGGGTTCGAATCCCTCTGCGCCCACCAATACAAAGTCTACTCTCCAGAGTAGACTTTTTTTTTGTTTTAAAATAAGTATATATTTACATCAAATAAACACTATATAACGTTATGAAAATTACATTATCAATACTGCTATTTGTGCTAACACTAAGTATCTCTGCACAAACAATAATGACCCAAACAACCACTACTAATACCCCAGCCAATAATGGTGTGAATATTAACATGAATATGGGTGAGGGCACAAGCATAAAGATGAATATGGGAAACACCCAACAACAAACTACAACACAAACTACTATTATCACAAATAGGGCTCCACAAACGGCAGTTGTTTATGTGACGGGCTATAGCGGAAAAGTTGGTTGCACACCACCAGTGAGTGAGCAAAGATTTAATCAAATGATTAATTCTGTAAAAAACCAATCTTTTAGCGATGACAAACAAAGAGTAACTAAACAAATTGTAAAGAGCAATTGTATGACTGTGGACCAGCTCGTAGATTTGTTAAACGAATTTAGTTTTGACGATGGAAAATTGGATACTGCAAAATTTGCTTACAATTACATCTATGATGTAGAAAATTATTTTAAGGTATTTGACGTTTTTTCTTTTAGCAGTAGCGGAGAAGAACTTGAGCAATACATAAACGATAGAAATTAAATAATAGGTATTACAAACAAATCTCCCAACAGATACTAATGCTGTTGGGAGATTTTTTTATTGGATAAGATTTAAAAAACTACAAAACCTCAGCCACTACAAAGGTACTCCCGCCAACATAGATTGAATCATTGGTTTTAGCCGCTTTTAAAGCAGCTTTTACAGCAGCCTTTACAGACTTATATGATGTACTCACAAGGCTATAGTCTTCGGCTTTTTGTTTTAAGACAGTAACATCTAGCGCCCTTGTAATATTTGGAGCACAAAAATAATACTTTGCACTAGGGGGCAACAAAGGCAATATAACCTCCAGGTCTTTATCTAAAACAAGACCAAAAACAATATGCAATACTCCTTGAGTTGTTTGTTGCAGTTGCTGCATGGTAAAAAGCAAACCCTCTTTGTTATGAGCTGTATCACATACCAAAGTAGGCAAGGTTTGTAATACTTGCCACCTACCTAGTAATCCTGTGTTAGAAACTACAGCTCCAATACCTGTTTTGATATGAGTTTGAGATATCTTGAAACCCTTTGTTATTAATACCTCTAGCGCTGTTAGTGCAGTGCGCTGATTTTTTAATTGATAATTTCCTTTTAAATCACAATCAAAAAATGATACTTCTTGCTTTTCTGCAAAAGTGATAGGTGCACTTTTTTGTTTTGCTACTTGCCGAAATATTTTACTTGTATCTGGATGTAACTCCCCAATTACAACAGGAGTGTTAGATTTAATAATCCCTGCTTTTTCTTTTGCAATAGCTGGCAGAGTTGTTCCTAAAAACTGGGTGTGATCTAGCCCTATGTTGGTAATAACACTTAGTTCTGGCCTTATTATATTAGTACTGTCTAGCCTACCTCCCAAACCAACTTCAATAATTGCTATATCCACCTTACTTTGAGCAAAGTAATCAAAGGCCAACCCAACTGTCATTTCAAAAAAAGACAGGTCATTATTTTTAAAAAAATCTTGATGTTTCTCAACAAAAGAAGACACTTTTCTCTTTGGGATCATTGTCCCATTAATTTTTATACGTTCTCTAAAATCTTTTAAATGTGGAGAGGTATATAGCCCTACTTTGTATCCTGCTTCTTGCAATACAGAAGCCATCATGTGGCTAGTAGATCCCTTTCCATTTGTTCCTGCAACATGAATAGATTTAAATCCATGGTGTGGATTTTTAAGATGGTTTGCTAACAGTAGGGTTTTACTTAAATCTATTTTATAACCGTCCATGCCCACATTTTGATACATGGGAAGCTGTTTAAAAAGCCAATGTGTTGCTTGCAAGTAGGTAATAACTTATTTTTTTATGAGTTTTTTTGTTGTGCTAGCACCTGCTATATCAAGCCCCACATAATAAAGCCCTTTAGGGAGTACAGATATATCTAAGGAAGCTTTATTTAATACCGCTGGAATGGTTTTGTGCATCATTTTTCTGCCCAGTGCATCATATATAGTGACCGCAATATTTTCTGCTTGATGTTGAAAAGAAATCACAACAGTATCCTGGGCCGGATTAGGAAATAATGCAATTGTAGTTTGTAGGTCTTGATTGGTAGGGCCTAAAATATTTTCTGCAATATTTATTTTATAGCTTGATCTGCCGTATGTTGCAGCATAAAGATATTCACTCCCTTGATGAATATGCAAATCTGTAACAGGCACAGAAGGTAAATTTGCGGCCAACACATTCCAAGAGTTACCTTGATCTAAAGAGGCAACTACACCCACATCTGTAGCAACAAATAAATTGCCATAACTATCTTTTACAATATCGTTGATAGGAATATCAGGAATATTTCCTGTAATATCATCCCAGGTAGCGCCGCTATTTTCACTTTTAAAAACGTGTCCTAGATTTTCTCCAAAACGATACCCAGAGTAGGTAGCATATACGGTGTTTACATCATTGGGATCTGCAAGGACACTTGTAACCCATCTATTTGGCAAGCTGGCCGAAACATTAGACCAAAAAGCGCCTCCATTTTCGGTGGTCCAGAGATTACCATCATCTGTACCTACGAAAATAACATCACTATTTAAAGGGGAAACACTAATACTGATAATGGTACCAAATGTCAAGTTACCCTCATAGGGGCCATCTGTTAGGTCTGGACTTATTACAGACCAATTTCCAGCTGCGTTGGTTGTTTTATACAAGCGGTTTGCTCCATAATAGAGCGTTTGAGAATCTGCAGGGTCAAAGGCTATGGGAGTATCCCAATTTTTTCTATCACTACTAGAAATACCACTCATGGCACTAAAAAAAGAAGCGCCATCATTTACAGATTTACCCAAATTACCACGTTGAGATAAGGCATATATAACATTGGTATTATCTGGATCTACAAGTGGCTGGAAACCATCACCACCAAAAATAGCATTCCAATTATCTGTCTCTCCAGTGGTGGTACGTATGGTATTATTGTCTTGGGCTCCAGCATATATTTTAGTGTCGTCTTGGGCATCAACATGAAACCTATAGAGCTGTGTAATGGGGAGTGTCGTGTATTTTAAAGAGGTGTTTCCACCATTTTGACTTTCATATAAACCTCCATCGTTACCCAATAATATGTTTTGTGGATTATTTGGAGAGAATGCCATAGCGTGTTGATCTACATGTGCATTAGAAAATGAGCTACTCCAACTCTGGCCTCCATCTGTAGATTTTTGTACTCTAAAATCTACGTTATAAATAATATCTTCATTGGTTGGATCTATATAAATACCTCTAAACCACCAATGAAATCCAACATCTGTAAGTTGGCTTGAATTACGGGTTACCCAGGAATCTCCGCCATCTGCAGAGCGGTACACGCCCTGTATATTACCTGTTGCATCTGCATACCTGGCGTATAAAACAGCTGGGTTAGACTCAGAAATAGAAATAGAAATACGCCCCTTTTGAGCACCTTGTGAAGGCAGCCCACTTGTCATCTGTGACCAAGTCAAGCCACCATCTATGGATTTGTAAAGACCAGACTCCTCTCCTCCATAAATCCTGTTATTTGGGGTTCGTTCTCGCTGCCAAGCTGCCGCATAGACAATATTTGCATTGGTAGGATGTATGGCCATGTCTATAATACCTGTTTTATCACTTATAAATAAAACTTGCTCCCAAGACTCCCCGCCGTTTGTTGTTTTATAAACACCTCTGTTTGGATCGTTTTTGAATAAAGGCCCCATTGCTCCAACAAATATAGTATTGTCATCAGTAGGGTCTATAAGTACCTTTCCTATACTGCCCACACTGGGTAATCCTCGAGACTCCCAAGACATACCACCATCTGTTGAGCGGTATACACCATCTCCATCATAGGCCAAAGAGCCCCCTCCGGCATTTACCTCTCCTGTACCCACCCAAATTGTGTTTGGATTGTTTTTTGAAAGCTGCATGTCTCCAATAGAAAGTATTTCTTGATCATCAAATATTGGGTTGAAGGTAGCACCGCCATCTATGGATTTGAAAATACCGCCCGAGGCAGTACCTACATAATAAGTATTGGCATCATCTATAGGAATCTCTACATCTGTAATTCTACCACCAGTGTTTAATGGACCTACAAATTCCCAGAGTTCTGTAGCTGCTTTGTTTTGAGAACTGTTTTTCTTTTTCCATTGTACTGCCTGAGCAAAAGCGCTTGTGTTTATTTCTCCACTTGGGTAGGCGCGCTGCATGAACATAAAATCATGTGGAGAGGTTTTATCAGATTCAACAACACGAGTGTTGGACTGGTTTGTGCAAGCAAAAAACGATAGTGCAATAGCACCTAAAAGTAACTTTTCCAATTGATTCTATTTTAAGGTTAAAGATACCTAAAAGTCTCTACTTTTTTAAAAGAAACCAACTAAAGTAGTTAGTTGTATAAATCTTAAAAATAAGGGTAGATGTTAAAATTTAGTGTATTTCATCGAATATTTGTGCTTTATATCGATTTTATATATTGTTTTTATATATATTTAAGTCCCAAAGACAAGCAAATGATAATATACACTGCCCAGGGCAGTTGCGAAAATCTTTACATAAGAGTGAAACATAAAGTAAGAGAGTGAAACAACATCTCCGCTAAAAAGAAACACTAACTAAAAAAGAATATGATCTATTAGAGTTTTTTGTTTTCAAAAAATGAAAAAAAGCATTTGAGAAAATGCTTTTTTTTATATCCTAATTTTAAAAAAAAAATCAATTCTTATATCGACGAAACACCTCCAGTGATAAGGATAAAAGCAATAGAACCTGCCGCAAAACCAATAAAGGCCAACCAAGATATTTTTTTCAGGTACCAAATAAAATCGATGCGCTCCATACCCATAGCAGCTACACCTGCTGCAGAACCAATGATAAGCATACTCCCACCTGTACCAGCTGAAAAGGCTATAAAATGCCAAAGCAAACTATCTGTCTCTGCGGTATACATACCCATAGAAGCAGCTACAAGTGGAACATTATCTATAATGGCAGACAATACCCCTAATAACATAACTACAATATCTTGAGAAGGTATTGCACTATTTAAAATTTCGGCTAAATAACGAAGGGTTCCTACTGGATCGCCATTTTCTGCAACACCATACACCAAACTCTCCAGACCTGCTACAGCCATTAAAATTCCTAAGAAAAATAAAATACTTGAAATTTCAATACGAGATAAAGCCTTGTGGGCAGAGTACAGATGACGTCTTTCTTTACTAAAATCTTCTTCTGGATGAATGTATTCTGAAACTAGCCAAACAACACCCAAGGCCAGCATCATACCAATATAAGGAGGCAAATGGGTTAGGGTTTTAAAAATAGGCACTGATACAATCATACCAAGCCCAAGAAAGAGCATCTTCTTACTACTTAGAAGCCTTTCATTAGGCACCCCTTGATCTGGGGCAACTTGGATTTCACCCCTAAAGGCGGGCAGAAAAGAGGCAATGAAAAAGGGAACTATAAAACAAATTATAGAGGGTATCACTACATATTCTATAAGGCCCAGAGCAGTTACATTTTTCGCAATCCATAACATGGTTGTAGTTACATCTCCAATGGGAGACCAAGCACCACCAGCATTAGCTGCTATAACAACCATAGCAGCAAACCACAAACGCTCCTCACGTTGTATAATTAATTTACGCAGTAAGGTAACTAGTACAATTGTAGCAGTTAGGTTGTCTATTATGGCAGATAGAATAAAAGCTAAAATCCCGATAATCCATAACAACCGTTTTTTACTTTTAGTTTGTACGGCCTTTTTTAAAATTTCAAATCCACGATGAAGATCTATAATCTCTACAATAGTCATAGCGCCTATTAAGAAAATCAAAATCTCTGCAGTTTTCCCAAGATGGTGTAACAGGGTGTTTTCAAAACCATGTTCGGCTTGTTCACCACCAGAGGCAAAACTAAAGGTATTTTCATAGGTGTCTATCACATCAAACCAACCCGCATGAAAACCTACAGCCAAAACACCCCAAATAAGTGCAGCCATTAAAAGAGCCGGGACTGTTTTATCTAATCTTAGAGGATGCTCTAAGGTAATTGACAAATAACCAATTACAAATATTAATATGATGATTGATTCCATAAATAGAGTACGGTATGAGTTTTAAACTAATTGTTTTAATGCAATTTCAAAAGCGGTGGAGCTGATATTGGTTTTACTATTGTTAACCTTATAAGCAGCTTCCATTGCTTTTTTAATGGTGTTTGAAGTATCATTAAAAATTGCCTGGTCGGTCATCAGCACTTTGCCTTCCATAAAATAAGCAAATACCCTGGCCATTCCGCAATTACTAATAAAATCTGGAATTAGAGAAACACGATTGTCTGTATACTCCATAATGCTTCCAAAGAAAATCTCTTTATCTGCAAAAGGTACGTTTGCACCACAAGATATTACCTGAAGACCACTGTCAATCATACTTGAAATCTGGTCTTTAGTTATTAATCTAGAAGCGGCACAAGGAGCAAATATATCACACTCTAAAGACCATATTTGTTGATTAATTTGGTCAAAAGAGAGCATATTATCTGCCACTAAAGTATTTCCATCTTTTTGATGGTAAAGGGTAGTAATTTGCTCGAAAGAGAACCCATCTGGATTAATAACACCACCATCGCGATCTATAATACCAACAATTTTCGCGCCCATTTGAGCTAAGTAAAAGGCGGCCGCGGCACCTACATTACCGAATCCTTGAACGATTGCTTTTTTACCCTTAACATCTCCCCCATATATATCATAGTAATGGCCTACTGCTTGTGCAACACCAAAACCTGTAATCATGTCTGCAATTGTATATTTTTTTGAAACATCTGGTGAGTAGTCCGTGTTTTCAATAACCTTTATAACGCCTTTACGCAACTGCCCAATTCTATTTATTTTATCTGCTTGTGTGGGGTTAAAATGGCCGTTAAAGACTCCTTCTTGAGGATGCCAAACGCCACTTTGCTCTGTAATTGGAATTACTTCATGAATCTCATCTACGTTTAAATCTCCACCAGTACCGTAGTATGATTTTAATAGTGGTGAGACCGCCTTATACCAACGCTCTAACACCCCTCTTTTACGAGGATCTTGTGGGTCAAAATTAATTCCAGATTTGGCACCTCCAATAGCAGGGCCACTCACTGTAAACTTCACCTCCATGGTTTTGGCCAATGACAATACTTCATTTTCATTTAAACCAACACGCATTCTTGTACCTCCACCGGCTGCTCCGCCACGAAGCGAATTAATAACAGTCCAGCCTTCTGCCTGTGTTTGTGAATCTCTCCAGTGAAAAACTATTTCTGGATCTTTCTCTTCGTATATTTTAAGTAATTCTTTCATCGTGGTACATGCGTTTAACTTGAGTATTGGTTTTTTAGTCTTAATTTAATAGTATCCCCTTTTGTCAAAAATATTTTTTGATAGAAAATTAAAGAAAATACAAAAGAAATAAAGCATAGCTAGAGCTGTGTCATGAAAAAAGATTTATAGATTAAACAATGTATGTGCTTATTAAAAATTGATTGCCTTTATAATTAGATCCGTAAATATTTACGCTTAAGGCATACTCTTTTTGATATTTAGACAAAGATAAAAAAATGAGCAGTGCTACATGTTTGTTTTCTGTAAAATTTATAGTGAGTTGTAAACCAAACATAAAATTAATTTTTAATTCCAAAACAAATCATAACCTTGTAGCAAAACACATGTCTTTTTGATGGACTTTGATGCCTTCTACACAAAAAATAAGAATCTTGTTTACAATCTAGCACTCCAATATGTTCAAAACATAGAGCAGGCGCAAGAAATCACGCAAGATGTTTTTTTAAAGGCACACCAAAAAATACATACTTTTAAAGGTCAGGCAAAAATAGAAACGTGGCTATACAGAATTACTATCAACACGAGTTTAGATGCCATTAAAGCAAAAAAAAGGAAGAAACGCTTTGCTATATTTAGCTATAATCAAGACGAGCTTACCAATAGCACAGATTTTAATCATCCAGGAATTACTCTAGAAAATAAAGAGGCATTACAAGCGCTCTTTAGTTTAATTAACAAGCTTCCACAAACACAAAAAACAGCATTGATACTTGTAAAAATAGAAGGCAAAAGCATCAAAGAAGTTGCCCACATTCTAGAAAAAACACCAAAAGCTGTGGAGTCTTTATTGCAGCGAGCAAAAACACAACTCAAAATATATAGAACCCAAACCGAAGGATTATGACAAAACCATCGTCAAAAAAACATATGACAGACCCTTTAGATCTTTTACAAACCATTAAACCAGTTGCTATAGATCACAAAGTATATCAAACTATTGTTGAGAAAATTGCAATCTCAAAACCAATAGTGCCTTTGCAGTGGCTTCATACTGCTGCTGCTATTTTAATTTGTTTTATTAGCATAGAAGGATATCTATTAGCTAGTGAGTCCAGCCAAAGAACTAATGATTTTTCTGAACTAATTACCCAAACAGACAACACCCTTTATTATGAGTAAAAACAAAAAATATAGCATATTGATTATTTCCTTATTGGTGATAAATACTATTCTTGTGGGCTTTGTAATTATAAAACCTAAAAGACCCTTAGGGAAGGAAAACAAAAATCCAAAAGAGGTTATTATAAAAAAACTACAATTTAATGAAGCGCAAATTACTCTGTACACTTCTTTAGTGAAGCAGCATCGTAAAGCCATCAAAGAAAAAGACACCCAAATTCGTAGCAGTAAAAAAAATCTTTATACGTTGTTATCTAACCACACTATAGTTACAACTCAAAAAGATTCTATTTTCACTAGTTTAGGAGTATTACAAAAAGACATTGAAATGTTACATTTTAAACATTTTCAGGACATCAAAAAAATATGTAATCCATCACAAGAAGAATCTTTTAACGCATTAGCAAAAAACTTAGCCAGTCTTTTTAAAGGGCAAAAAAAGCGACAAAAAAAATAATCTATGCGTGTAAAGTCAACCTATATATGTTTGTTTTTATTGTTGTTTAGTTTTCTAGTTAAGGCACAAAAAAGTACAGATACAATATCATTTCAGCTTCTTTTTAACAAAGCACCATTAGCGTTAGGAAAACAATATTCTATTTCAGATAAAGATAGTCTTACCATAGATTTTTTAAAGTTTTACATTTCAGATATTACTTTTTATAACAAGGGTAAATACGCAGGAAAATCTATAGAAAAATACCATTTAATAGATGCTCAAATTAGCAATAGCTACACAACGCATTGCACCCTAAAAAACAAAGAGTTTGATAGCATAACATTTAGTATTGGCCTTGATTCAAAAACACAAGAAAAAGGAATTCAAGGCGGTGTATTAGATCCAACAAGCCAAATGTATTGGACATGGCAAAATGGATTTATTAATTTTAAATTAGAAGGAAAATCCAGCTTGTGTAGTACTAGAAAAAATAGATTTCAATTTCATATTGGAGGGTTCCAAAAACCCTATCAAACAAGGCAAGAAGTGACCCTAAGTCATTCAGGGTCATCATCTTTAATGATTGGTGTTGATCTAGCAACTTTTTTTAATGCAATAGATATTTCACAAACCAATACGGTGAGCAGTCCAAATAAAAATGCTGTGATGGTTTCTAAGGTATTGCCAAGATTGTTTTCTAGCCATGAAAATTAAAACAATACTAGTAGGATTGGGTATTTTATGCACCGCTGTCTATTGCGGGGTAAAAAAGAATGTTTTGCAAACTCCCGAATATTTTCCTGTACCACATTACAATTTTAATAACAACCCAACATCTGAGGCTAAAATAAAGCTTGGAAATAATTTATTTTATGACCCGTTACTTTCTGCTAACAATACGATTTCTTGCGCCTCGTGTCATTCTCCATATGCAAGTTTTGCACATACAGACCATGATTTAAGTCACGGTATTTATGACAGCATAGGAACAAGAAATGCGCCCCCACTATTTAATCTAGCTTGGCAAGATCGCTTTATGTGGGATGGGGCAATAGATAATCTTGACGCGCAGGCCCTTGCACCTATTAGCCATGCAACAGAGATGGGAAGCTCTATAAATGAGGTAGTAGCCAAGTTAAAAGCACATCCAAAATATCCGGGGTTATTTAAAGGTATTTACAAAGACACCCTTATAACTGGAGAACGAGTATTAAAGGTCTTGGCACAATTTCAGCTCTCGCTACTCTCTAGCGATTCTAAATACGACCGAGTACAAAAGGGTACTGCTAGCTTTACTACAAAAGAAATTAGTGGCTATAACATCTTCACATCTAATTGTGCAAGCTGTCATGCAGAACCTCTTTTTTCTACCTTCCGTTTTGCCAACAATGGTCTTGAAGTAGACCCTATACTAAACGACATTGGAAGACAGAAAATTACTTTAAATTCTAGAGATAGCCTGCATTTCAAAATACCAAGCCTTAGAAACTTAAAATACACATTTCCATACATGCATGATGGACGCTTTAATACCCTAAGAGAAGTCTTGAAACACTACACACAAAAAATTAAAAATAGTCCTACCCTATCTCCAGAATTAAAAAACGGCATCTCACTTACAAAAAACCAACAAACAGATTTGATTGCCTTTTTAGCCACTCTAAACGACCGAGACTTTATTATTTCACAAAAACACCAAATAAATAAATCCTTTTTCACAAATACCGAAGGAAATTAAAAAAGCCATCGTCTAATAAAAAAACACGTACATGAAAAATCTATTATTACTTGCAGTGGTCTTTGCATCATTTAGCTCAAATGCACAAGGACCCAACATTATCAATTGGCTTCAAAACACAACAGAAACAGGAAGCTATTACACACAAGGGAACAACACTGCAATTCCAAATAATATTTTGGTGAATTGTCAAGTAGTTCAATACAATAACAACTGGGTATATGTATCTACAAATGGGGTTCCATCATACCCAACTGGACCTTTTTTAGGCGGTAATCCATCTAATGCCGAGAGCCAAGATGCTATTTATAGATTTAATCTAAATCCTCAAGAAAACACTGGCACTAAAACACAAACCAGTCTAGGAAATATTGGAAATTTCATTAATGGGGTTTCTTTATTTGACTTCAGAGATGGCGTAGCCTGGAATCCAAATACAAATTCTTTTTGCGGAGGCCCAGGAAACCCACCTTGTCCTGGAGGCCCTATGGCAATTCAAGACTGGAATAGAGATGCCGTTGTGTATGAATTAGGGGGGTTTGACTGTTCAAAAGGACATCCTGCAATGGGAAACTATCACCACCATCAAAACCCATCTGCCTTTAAATTAGACTTAGAAGTAATTTCTACCATATGTAATCTATATGATGCAGATGGCCTATACGTCATAGACACAAATGAGCATTCTCCCCTTATTGGATACACAAATGATGGGTTTCCTATTTATGGAGCCTACGGGTTTACTAATGCAGATGGCTCTGGAGGTATTACCAGAATACGCTCTGGCTATGAGTTAAGAGATATAACCATACGTAACACACATGCAGATGGAAGCCCTGTTAGTATGGGAGCTCCTATAAACAACACTTACCCATTGGGTTCCTTCAGAGAAGATTATCAGTGGGTAGCGCAAGAGGGACAACAAAACTATCTTGACCAACATAATGGTCGTTTTGCTGTAACACCAGAATATCCTAATGGTACATATGCCTATTATGCGACTGTAAATGAAACCCACAACTCTGAATATCCTTATGTTGTAGGGCCTAGCTTTTACGGAGAAGTAACTGGCGGAAGAGTTAATAACATTCCAGGAAATACAACTGTTTATGAAAACCCACTACAAATTAACAGCAATGTAATATCTAGTGAAATTGTATCTATCTACCCAAACCCAAGCACAGATTTGGTAGCCATACAATTAAATACCTTAGTCACAAAAAAAGTGACCATAACATTAAAAGATATCACTGGAAAACTAATTCAAACAACCCATATTAACCCGGGTGGTACTATCGCATTTTTTGACATCCAATCTCTATATGAGGGGGTTTATTTAGTCAAAATAAATAATGGACAAAGTAGTATTACAAAACAAATAATAGTTAAAAGAGACTAAGTTTTTATTGTAATAAATCTTATAAAAACAGCCCTAGTGATTTACTAGGGCTGTTTTTATTTAAGAATTTTTATTTTCTTGCTCAATTTGCTCCCACATCTTATCGCTATTGAGCCTAAAGGTGCCTACATAATCCCAGCTGCATTCATGGGGTGCAATTAAAGACAGCCAAACATCACCGCTTTTTTTACGGTATAAAAAATAGGTTTCTCCCAGTACAGGCTCAAAGCTAAATTTGGCATTGTAGATTAAATTGTTGTACTCAAATTGCTTCATCATCAAATCATATTCTGCTTTGAGATCATCAAATTGAGATTTAAACTGATGGTTTACTTTATGAATATTAGTGTTTTTCCAAGAAGTGATATCTTCTGGAATAATAGCAGGAGCACCCAAGTTTGTTGCATAGGGCGTTAAAGAAGCACTATACTTTTGTGTTTTTTGATCAAAGACCACTTGGTCTGGCTTTTTTTCTTTGGATGCGGGCATGCGCTATATATAGATTTTTGTCAAAGATACTTTGAAGAGAGAGAACTGAATTAAGATTTTGAAAACTTTAAGATATAGCCACTCCAATAAAAGTGGATTATCATTTAATTTAAAAAAACAACACCACTGCTATGATCTTTACTTGCCCCAGTTACACTAGACAAACAATTTACTTCATCTCTTAATTTTAAAACCCCTAAAAGGCCAAAAATCAAAGCTTCTTTAAATTCTATGAGTGTTTTGTTGGGTAGCACAAGTGTAACATCAATAGAGGCTTGTATTTGCTCCAATAAAAAACGATTGTACCCGCCACCACCTGTTACCAAGACGCTACTGCCAGGATTTAATTGTTGAACTATTTGGCTTGCAAAATGAGCAACACAGGTTCTTAACACGTCTTCTTCTTTTGCTTTTGAAGCTTTTAATATGGGCATTAACTCTTTATACACCCATTCTACACCTAAGGATTTTGGAGGATGTTGTCTATAATAAGACAAGGCATCTAATTGCTTAAGTATGGTAGGTAAAATTTCACCAGATTTTGCTAGTTCACCACCAGAGTCATAGGGCATTGCTAATTTTTGAGCGTAGTGATTCATGACCACATTTACTGGACAAATATCATAGGCAACAGACACCCCACTACTTACTTTAGAGATATTAGCAAACCCTCCCAGGTTTAGACAATAATCATACTGCGAAAAAAGCAATCGATCACCCAAAGGCACTAAAGGTGCTCCTTGACCTCCAAAAAGTAGATCCTGAACCCTAAAGTCACAAACAACTGTTTGTTGTATGTTTTTTGAAATCTGTTCTAAATTACCAATTTGCAATGTAACTCCTTGATCGGGGCGGTGCAAAACAGTATGACCATGACTGCATACAGCGTCCAAATCTTTGATGTTATTATCTGCTATAAATGTTTTAATAATATCGCCCAAATATTTGGTGTACTCCAAATCAAGCAAAACTAACTCTTTCGAAGAAAAATCAACCGCTCTGAGTAGCCTACTTCTCCAATAAGTAGAGTATGCAATGGTTTTTGCCAGCGGCATTTTATAGGTTATATTTTTTTGGATATCAAAATAACAAAGCGCCAAATCTACACCATCAAGTGAGGTACCACTCATTACACCCAACACTTTATAGCTTTGTTTTTTCATACCCTAAATATCATAAAAAAAAGGCAATATAACCAAGGAGATAAAAGTTTATTTAAGGCTTTCAAGGCGTTTATAATTGCAACAATAAAACACAACTAACACAATTTTATAGCATTAAGACAAAAACACAATAATTACACATTTAGCAACAATTGTACTTTTGAAAATTATGTTTTTAGCACTATCTTTACAAACACATAGTTTTATTGAATTTTAAACAAAATATATGGATTTTAATCTGTCTGAAGAACACTTAATGATACGCGAGGCAGCTCGTGATTTTGCAAAACAAGAATTACTCCCAGGTGTTGTAGAACGTGACAACAAACAAGAGTTTCCAAAAGAGCAAGTAAGAAAAATGGGCGAGCTTGGCTTTATGGGCATGATGGTAGATCCAAAATACGGCGGTGGCGGTATGGACACCCTAAGTTATGCAATTGTTGTAGAGGAATTAAGTAAGGTAGATGCATCATCTTCTGTAATTGTTTCTGTAAATAACTCATTGGTGTGCTACGGTATCGAACAGTACGGAACCGAACAGCAAAAACAAAAATATTTAACAAAACTAGCCACTGGAGAAGCTTTAGGAGCGTTTTGTTTAAGTGAACCAGAGGCAGGAAGTGATGCAACATCACAAAAAACTACAGCCATAGACAAAGGAGATCATTATGTTTTAAACGGTACAAAAAACTGGATTACAAATGGTGGCAGTGCAGATTATTATTTAGTAATTGCACAGACAGACAAAGATAAAGGACACCGTGGTATCAATGCATTTATTGTTGAGAAGACCTGGGATGGTTTTGAAATAGGCCCTAAAGAAGATAAATTAGGTATTAGAGGTAGTGACACCCACACATTAAACTTTAATGATGTAAAGGTGCCTAAAGAAAATAGAATTGGTGAAGACGGATTTGGCTTTAAATTTGCCATGAAAACCCTTTCTGGTGGCCGTATTGGTATTGCCGCACAAGCACTTGGTATTGCTGCAGGCGCATTTGAATTGGCTCGTGATTACTCTAAAATAAGAAAATCATTTGGGACAGAAATTTGTAACCATCAAGCCATTGCATTTAAACTAGCAGATATGCACCTTGAGATTGAAGCAGCTCGCTATTTGGTGTACAAATCTGCCTGGGACAAAGACAACTCAAATAACTATGACATGTCAAGTGCCATGGCAAAATTAAAGGCAAGTAAGGTTGCAATGGAGGTCTCTGTAGAGGCTGTACAAATTCATGGCGGTAATGGTTTTGTTAAAGAATACCATGTAGAACGTATGATGCGTGATGCTAAAATCACTCAGATATATGAAGGTACTAGTGAGATTCAAAAAATTGTTATTTCAAGAAGCTTACTGAAAGACTAAAAGGTTTCTGCCTTGTAAAAAAAATCCCCAACTAAATAGTTGGGGATTTTTTTTATTTAAAACTCTTTTGCAAAAAGAAATTATTTCTTTCTTATAAAAACAGTAACCGGCACTCCATGAAAATCAAACTCTTTACGTAATTGATTTTCTAAAAAGCGTTTGTATGGCTCCTTTACGTATTGTGGCAAGTTGGCAAAAAAGGCAAAACTTGGCCAAGGTGTTGGTAATTGAGTTATGTATTTTATCTTGATATACTTCCCTTTGTATTGGGGAGGTGATGTATGTTGTATAATAGGTAACATCGTATCATTTAAGGTACTTGTTTTAATTTTCTTGGTACGGTTTTGATACACCTCAACGGCTGTTTCTATGGCCTTATAAATACGCTGCTTATTGAGTACAGACATAAAGACAATGGGCACATCTGTATAAGGCTCACATTGTTTTTTTATGTACTTCTCAAAATCATTAGCGCTTTGATTGTCTTTTTCTATTAAATCCCACTTGTTTGCCAAAATAACAACCCCTTTATTGTTTCTATGGGCAAGCCAAAAGATGTTTTGCACCTGTCCATCAAAACCACGAGAGGCGTCAAACACTAGTATAATAACATCACAATGCTCAATGGCTCTCACACTTCGCATTACAGAATAAAACTCTAAATCTTCTTTTACTTTACTCTTTTTACGGATACCTGCGGTATCAACCAAATTAAACTCAAAACCAAAGCGTTTGTATCTTGTATCGATACTATCTCTAGTTGTTCCAGCAATATCAGTAACAATATATCTGTCTTCACCAATTAAGGAATTGATAAAAGAAGACTTTCCTGCATTTGGACGTCCCACTACAGCAAATCTTGGCAAAGTTTCCTCATCAGCTTCAACAGCCTCTGGAAGCGCCTTTACTAAATCATCGAGTAAATCTCCAGTTCCACTTCCATTAATACTTGAAATAGTATAAAAACGCTCAAAACCTAGAGAATAAAACTCTACAGCATCTTGAGCTCTTTTTGAGTTGTCTACTTTATTTATGGCTAGAAAAACAGGCTTTCTACTTTTTCTCAGAAGTTGCGCTACATCTTCATCCATCCCCGTAACACCACTCTCTACCTCCACCATAAATATGATGGCATCTGCCTCATCAATGGCAAGTTCTACTTGCTTATCAATCTCGGCTTCAAAGATATCATCACTACCAACAACGTATCCTCCTGTGTCGATGAGTGAAAACTCTTTACCGTTCCAGTCACTCTTCCCGTAATGGCGATCTCTAGTAACACCACTTACGGCATCTACAATAGCCTCCCGGCGTTGTATTAATCTATTAAAAAATGTAGACTTCCCTACGTTTGGACGTCCTACAATAGCAACAATACTCATAGTTTCTGAAATTTTTTGGTCTGCAAAAATACTCTTTTAGATTTGATATTAGGCAGGAAGCATAGAGTCTTTATTTCCTTGGTATTTTGTAGTTTAAAAATTACTAGCCGTTATAGCCGAACCTGCGTAATTGCCTGTCATTATTACGCCAGTTTTTATTGACTTTTACATAGGTTTCTAGATGTATTTGCTTTCCAAAGAACTTCTCTAAATCTTTTCTAGACTCAATTCCTATCCGCTTTATAGCTTCACCCTTATGGCCAATAATGATTCCTTTTTGAGAATCACGCTCTACCATAATTACGGCCCGTATTCTTATAATATCTTCGTCTTCAAAAAACTCCTCTGTTTCTATCTCTACGCTATAAGGGATTTCTTTTTTATAGTGCATCAGGATTTTCTCTCTGATAGTCTCGTTTACAAAAAAACGTTCAGGCTTATCTGTTAGTTGGTCTTTAGGATAAAATGCTGGAGATTGTGGCAATAAATCAATAATGCGTTTAAAAACCTCTGTAACTCCAAAGTTTTCTAGGGCAGAGATTGCAAAAATCTCTGCATTTGGCACTTTTTCTTGCCACAGGGTCATGGCCTCTTTTAGCAAGGTCTCGTCTCCTTTATCTATCTTATTTATAAGCAGTAAAACAGGGATTTTACTATTTGTTATTTTACTGAAAAAAGCCGCGTCTTTTAACTCTTTCTCGCCAAGTTCTACGATATACAATAAGACATCTGCATCATCAAAAGCAGATTTCACAAAACCCATCATACTTTCCTGGAGTTGGTATGCAGGCTTTATGATACCAGGGGTATCACTTAGCAGCATCTGGAAATCATCTCCATTTACAATTCCTAAAATTCTGTGGCGTGTGGTTTGTGCCTTAGAGGTAATAATAGAGAGGCGTTCTCCTACAAAAGCGTTCATAAGGGTGCTTTTACCCACATTGGGATTACCAATGATATTTACAAAACCTGCTTTGTGTGGTGTATTTTCCATGGGGCAAAGATAGCTACAAAAAAGGAAGCGTGTTGATTTACAATTGTTTTTGTTCCCAGTTCCAGGCAGACAATAAGGCCTGCTCTAAAGTACGCTCAGCCTTCCAACCCAGTACATTATTTGCCTTGGTGGTATCTGCAAAAGCCTGTACAACATCACCCTCTCGCTTATCTACAATTTTATAGTTTAATTTTTTTCCTGTAACAGTTTCAAAGGCAGTAATTACCTCCAAGACAGAAGATCCCTTTCCTGTACCAACATTGTAAAAATCAAAGTTAGTTGCTTGGCCATTTTCAAGTAATTTTTTTAGGGCTGTAACATGAGCCTGTGCCAAATCTACCACATGAATATAATCTCTAATTGCAGTTCCATCTGGGGTTGGGTAATCATCACCAAAAACAGATAACTGTGCTCGTTGGCCTGTTGCTGTTTGTGTTATATAAGGCACCAGATTTTGAGGAACTCCAATAGGCAGCTCTCCAATTAGTGCACTTTGGTGAGCTCCAATTGGATTAAAGTAACGCAAGGCTGTAGCTTTAATATTTGGGCACACTTTGCAGGTGTCCTGTATAATCTCTTCTCCAATTTGTTTGGTATTTCCGTAAGGAGATTCTGCTTTTTTGATAGCTGCAGTCTCTGTAATTGGCATCTGGTCTGCTTGTCCATAAACCGTACAAGAGGAACTGAAAATAAAAGAAGCCTGCTCTTTTTTTTGTAATTCTTGTAATAGATATACTAAAGTACCAATGTTGTTTTCATAATATAATAAAGGATTCTCTACACTCTCCCCAACTGCCTTAGATGCGGCAAAATGGATTACTCCCTGTATATCATCATACTTTTTGAAAAAACCAGTTACTGCAGATTTCTCTCTTAAATCTAACTGCTCAAAGGCTGGGGTAATACCTGTGATGGAAACTATACCATCCAACACTTTAATGTCTGAATTTGATAAATTGTCTATAATAACAACATCAAAACCCTCTTCCTGCAATCTAACCACAACATGAGAACCAATAAAACCTAAACCACCTGTAACAAGTATCTTCATTTGTATAACATTTAATTTTATACAAATATATTGATATTTCTATTTCAAAAGTCTAATAAAGGCCTATGAAGTTGAAATAAAATTAGGCTGTAAGAAAGATTAAATCTTGTAAAAAAGAGATAGGATAGGTATTTAAAATTAGGTATTTTTACCCTTAGATACCACATTAGTAATGCTTTGTTTTTGGTATAAACTAAAAAGAATATAAGCACCATCATTACCTGAACAAAAGATATGATCACAATAATAGCAGCCGCTGGCCAAAATAATGAACTTGGTAAAGACAATGATTTAATTTGGCACTTGCCAGATGACTTTAAACGCTTTAAAGCCCTAACTACGGGGCACTATATTATTATGGGACGCAAAACTTTTGAGTCTTTTCCAAAGCCCTTGCCCAACAGAACACATATAATTATCACAAGGGATAAAACCTACCTTCCAAAAGTTGGGCCAGATCAAGAACAAAATATCATTGTAGTGCATTCTTTAGACCAGGCTTTAGTAAAAGCTGCTTCACAACAAAAAATATTTATTATTGGCGGAGGAGAGATTTATAATATATCTATGCAGGTGGCAGATAGCATAGAGCTCACCAGGGTACACGGCAAGTTTGAAGCAGATACTTTTTTTCCAGAAATTGACACAAGCCGATGGCAAAAAACCTCAGATATACACCATGATATAGATGAGAAACATCTACATGCTTTTTCCTATGAAACATGGGAACGCTTGTAAATACAGATGTAGAAAAACTAAATAATAATATTACTTTTACAACATATACTATACAAACTCAATTATGAAAGCATATATATTTCCAGGACAAGGTGCTCAGTTTACAGGAATGGGCCTTGAGCTATACCAAAACTCTGCACGTGCTAAAGCGCTTTTTGAAAAGGCAAATCAAACCCTTGGTTTTGAAATTACTAAAATCATGTTTGAGGGCACCCCAGAGCAGCTCAAACAAACAAAAGTAACCCAACCAGCAATTTTCTTGCACTCTACTATTACTGCAGAAGTTATGGGAGCTAGTTTTGCCCCAGATATGGTAGCTGGTCACTCTTTAGGTGAAATATCTGCACTTGTTGCCAATAAGACACTTGCCTTTACAGACGCCCTGCAATTGGTGTATAAAAGAGCACTTGCCATGCAAAAAGCATGTGAGGCAGCACCCTCAACTATGGCGGCTGTTCTAGGTCTTGAAAATACAGTTGTAGAAGATATTTGCGCCTTGCAATCTGGAATTGTTGTTGCTGCAAATTACAACTGCCCAGGACAATTGGTTATTAGTGGCGAGATAGAGGCCGTTAATAATGCTTGTGAAGCTCTAAAAGAAGCAGGTGCAAGACGTGCTTTGTTACTGCCTGTTGGCGGAGCCTTTCATAGCCCACTTATGGAGCCTGCTAGAGAAGAATTAGCCGCTGCTATAAAGGCTACCCATTTTGCAAGCCCAAGCTGCCCTATTTATCAAAACGTGTGTGCAACAGGGGTTACAGATGCAGCAGAAATTCAAAAAAACTTAATTGCACAACTTACAGCTCCTGTTAAATGGTCCCAAAGCATGCAAAACATGATTGCTGATGGAGCATCTCATTTTACCGAAATAGGCCCGGGTAATGTCTTACAAGGATTGATGCGCAAAATAGATAGAAGCGTAGCGGCATCAAAGGGAGAAATTTAATTTTAAAAACAACTACATAAAAAAAGAGACTGCTTGAAAGCAGTCTCTTTTTTAGTTTGATAATAGTAAATCTAATCTGTAATAAAATCAATCACGGTTTTAGTAATAAAGGCAATTTGCTCATCATCAAGCTCTGTATGCATGGGAAGCGAAATAACAGAGCTACACAAATCTTCCGTTACAGGAAAATCGCCTTTCTTATATCTAGCGTCCAAATATGCTTTTTGGAGGTGTAAAGGAATTGGATAATAAATACCACTTGGAATATTGTTTTGAGTCAAATGTTCTCGGAGCGCATCCCTATCTACACCATTCAATTTGAGTGTATATTGATGAAAAACATGATTTGAATATTCTGATCTTACAGGAATAGTTAATTTTGGATGTTCCTTAAATTTGGTGTCGTATTTTTGGGCAGCTAAAATTCTTGCCTTATTATAGGTGTCCAACTTTCTTAATTTTATTCTCAAAATTGCAGCTTGAATACTATCTAATCTTGAATTCACTCCAACTTCATCATGGATATACTGTACCGATTGTCCATGGTTTGCAACTTTTCTAATTTTGGAAGCCAGGTCATCATCGTTGGTGAAAATTGCACCACCGTCTCCATAACATCCTAAGTTTTTGGAAGGAAAAAAAGAGGTGCATCCAACAGTGCCAATGGTTCCAGCTTTTTTTGTAGAACCATCATTGCACTTATAATGTGCGCCAATAGCTTGAGCGGTATCCTCAATTACAAACAAATTATGCTTTTTTGCTAATTTTAATATCGCATCCATATTAGCACATTGACCAAATAAATGAACTGGAACTATAGCTCTAGTCTTTGGGGTAATTGCCTTCTCTATAGCATTAATATCAATGTCAAAGGTATCTGGCAACACATCTACCAGTACTGGAGTTAAGTTTAATAAGGCAATAACCTCTGCAGTTGCCACATATGTAAAGTCTGCAGTAATAACCTCATCTCCAGGCTTAAGACCCAACCCCATCATAGCGATTTGCAAGGCATCTGTACCGTTAGCACAAGGAATAACATGTTTAACCCCTAGGTATGTTTCTAATTCTTTTTGAAATTCTTTTACCTGTGGTCCATTTATAAATGCGGTATTATCAATAACATCTTGGATAGAGGTATTTACACTATCTTTTATTGCTGCGTGTTGATTTTTAAGGTCAACCATTTGTATTTTTCTCATACACAAAGCTTCTTATTATAGAATTAATTAAAATATTGTCTAAAACTGCGAAACAAATAGCCTTGACAGACTAGACATTTTTATAATGTAAAAATACAAAATTGCATGATATTAAAACCACTACAACACTCCTAGTTGAGTAATTGAGTTTAAGATATTTAATATCTACAGCACAGGTATATTGTAAAACTTCAATTTTGTATTTTTACACACATGAGTATACTTTACAACATACTGCTTTATATCACAATAGGTGTTTTATCTATAGCGCAGCATTTGAGTAAAAAACTGAAACTATTTATGGCGGGTAGAAAACAAACCTTCCAGATAATAGCACATGGTATTTCTCCAGAAGATAAAACGATTTGGTTTCACTGCGCTTCCTTAGGTGAGTATGAGCAAGGAGTTCCTGTAATACAATCACTAAGAACATCGCACCCCAATCACAAAATTGTTGTAAGCTTTTTCTCCCCTTCTGGCTATGAGAATAAAAAAAACACACCTCTTGCAGATGTTGTTGTTTACTTGCCTATGGATACCAAAAGCAACGCAAAAAAGTTTATAGACAAGGTACATCCTTCTCTTGTGTTTTTTGTGAAATATGAATTTTGGCCCAACTACTTAGTAGAACTAAAGCGCCAAGAAATAAAGACTCTTTTAATTTCAGGAGTTTTCAAAAAAGAGCAAATATTCTTTAAACCCTACGCAGGTTTTATGCGCAAGGCACTAGACAGCTTTGATCACTTTTTCTTGCAAGACAAGCTTTCAAAAGAGTTATTAAAGACCATTGGCATCACAAACACAAGTGTTAGCGGAGACACTAGATTTGATAGAGTATCTCGTCAAATTGAGATGGACAACACCTTAGATTTTATAGCCCATTTTAAAAAAGACCATGTATGTATTGTTTGCGGAAGTACTTGGGAGGAAGATCAAGACTTGCTGCTTGAGTATATAAACCAAGCACCAAAGCAGATCAAATTTATCATTGCACCTCATGCCATAGATGCAGCTAAAATTTCAGCATTAAGGAAAAAGATGAATAAGCAAAGCGTTTTATACTCTCAAAGCATCGCTAAAGGAAATACAGACAACATTGAAACGGCACACGTTTTTATTATTGACACTATAGGTTTACTAGCCAAAATATACAGTTATGCAGATATTGTATACGTTGGAGGAGGCGCAGGAAATAAAGGCTTGCACAACATATTAGAGCCTGCAACTTTTGGGGTACCTATTGTAATTGGTAAAAATTATAACAATTTCCCTGAAGCAGTGAAATTAAGATCATTGGCTGGGCTATTCTCTGCAGAAAATAGCACTGAGTGCAAAACCATACTCACTAAATTGGTAGAAGATTCAAATTTTAGAAATAAAACAGGAATGATATGCGGGCATTTTGTGGATAGTAATACTGGGGCAACAAAAACAATAACAGCGTATCTTAAAAGTAAAAACCTACCCTTATAGCTATACCGTTACAGCATTATTTAAATACCTTCTAAAAGGCAGTAACTCCAAATAAAGCGCAACTACTCTTTGGTTAAAATCTGGCGCTAAGACCTCTTGTTTTGTAAAGGTCTTTCCTGCCGCAAATGACTTTCTTCTTAAGAGCTTGATGTATTGATGATCTCTCGGGTATCCCTTTGGAGCATTCTTTAAGGACTCCCCTGGCAATAAATCTCCAAAGGTTGCTTTAAAAGACTTCTTGTTTAAAATTTGTGTTAGCTCCTGGCCGTTATAATCAATGGCTTCCCTAATACTTTTTAACACCTTTGAAGAAGGATGCCAGTACCCTGCGCCAATAAAGTTCTCTTTCTCGCCAATGTGTATGTAAAAATCTCCTTGTTTAGTGATTTGATCTAAACCAGCACCAAAATGATTTTTATACACCGGCTTTAAGGGCTGAAACATCAAATTGTTGTTAATACGGTTAATGGCTTTTTTACCGGGTGTATCAAAATAGTCTGGATCAATGCCTGCCAATTCTTGATTCATAGCTTCTAGCCAAGCAATATAAAAATCTCGAACCCTATGGTATTGTTTTCGGTTGGAGTCCATCCATTCTTTGGAGTTATTTTGCCCAAGGGCAGCAAGAAACTCATAAAGGTTCTCAAAACTCATGGTCAAAAAAATTAAGCGTTTAAACTATTAATTTGCCCCTTCAATTCTTCCATAGATTGTTGTAACTCCCTGAGTAAAGAACTCTCACTTGGCTCATCAATACCAAAGGTAAGTTTGCTGTTAACAAGCCAAAGCTCTTGAATATTTTTAACAGCAACTTCTATTGGAATGTATTCTGGGTTTAACGAAATTAACCGAACCCGATCTGGAGCACTTGGTACTTTTTGTAATTTTTTCACCAAGACAGAGTCATGCAGCACTACAATATAAATTTTGCTATCACTGGCCTCTGTTATACTTGGTACCGCTTTACCAAGAACCCACTCATTGGGTCTTATACTTGGCAACATACTATCTCCCTCTACTTGAAAACCTCTGTAAGTTGCATTTCTGTATTGGGGAAGAGGTATATTAAATGCAGGTAAGGTTTCATACCATTCTACATCTTGAACATTATGAGGATATCCTGCAGCTGCTTTTTGATTCACCAAAGCGATGGTATCATTTTGATCTACATCAAGGGTGATTACCTTTGGGCTTACATCACCTCCATTGATATTGACAATCTTATTGTAACTTTCTCCAAACAACCACAAAGGGTTTATATTAAATTGACGTAAAAGCTCCATAACCACCTTCCCAGATAATTTTGTTTTACCTCTTTCTATATCTGCTGTAGTAGCACCAATACCTAGAATTTCAGCAAAGTATTGCTGGGTATGATTGAGTTCTTCACGTACTTTTTTAAACCGTCTGGCTTCTATAGATAATTTTGTGTCCATATTCAAATATACATTTTTTTGGAATATATCCAATATTTTATTCGGAAATCTTCCAAAAAAAGGAATATTTCCATAATAGGTGTCCCTCACATCATTAATCTCATATAACACATTGAAAATAAAGCTACTAATAACTTATATTGTTAATTATTAAAGTATATTTATGGCTAAACTAAAAAAAAACATCATGAAAAAAGTAATCACAACATTTGCTGCACTAGCGTTAATAGTTTCTGTAACATCTTGTAGAGAAACCACAGACAAAACTAAAGAAGCAGTTGAAGTAGTAGAAGAAAAAGCAGTTGAAGCTACAGAGGCAGTTGAAGTCGTTACAGACTCAGTTGTAGAAGCAGTAGAAACAACTGGTGAAGCAGCTGTAGAGGCTGTAGAAAGTATTAAAGAAGAAGTGCTAGAAGAAAATTAATTTTTTAGTTTTTTTGCATTAAAAAACAGGCTACACTGAAGTGTAGCCTGTTTTTTTATTTTCTATTTTCAAGTATCCTAAATAAAGATACGCCAACCAAAGTAAGTACTAGTGGCCAAATCACAAAAAGATCAACCCTTAAAACATTGGCTCCGTCATCGGGCTGGTATGACAGCCACTGCTGCATGTAATACTCCCAAACAATGGCCGCGACAACAACAACCACCGTTATAATGTACAATAAGATTTTTGGTGTTAATTTCATGGTATAAAAATACAAAAACCACTCTCAAGGAAAGTGGTTTTAAGGTATTTTATCAACAGGCTCCTTAATTGTCTTTATTATGATCTTTTTGTACGCTATCATCTCTGTATTTACAACAAGGGTGCACACTTGCATAGGCCTTCTGTGTAGCTTTTATTTGCTCTGTGTCATGACCAACGGCGGCAACTGAGGTATTTATAGAAGCCAAAGTGGCCTTCTGATCATTATAAATTACACGCAATTCTTTTGTGTCTAAATTCCAAACTGCAGACTTTACGCCCTTGGTCTTGATAGCGGCTTTCTCTATACGCACTTTACACATCATACACACTCCGTCTACAGCAATAACTGCTTTTGCATTTTTATTTTGCCCAAATGAAGTGGCTCCCATAAGAAGCACTAATACTACTACTACTTTTTTCATACTGTTTGAATTTTAGTTAATGTTATATCTTAATCCTGCGTAATAATTACTCCCAAAAATTGGACCATATACAAATGTAGTGTCAAAATTTGAACCAAAAGGGTTTTGTGCGTCCAAAATTGGGTTGTCTTGTCTTTGGTCTGTAATATTTTCTGCTCCTAGGTATATTTCAAACTTGGAGCTAAACACTTTAGTAATTTGCGCATTTAAAGTACCTAAAGAAGGACTATTTTCTGGAAGTCTAAAAGAAGCATCATTGTTTTGAGTGCTAGGAAAGCGTTGAGAACTCAACCAATTATACGTTGCGTCAAATTTCCATTGCGCCTCTTTATGCCGGTGTGTTTCATAAGACAGGTTTGCAAAAAAACGATGCTCTGGAGTAAGAGGCCTTGTTAATCTTCCAGAGGCATAGTCTGTTTTTACATCATAGTACTTGTAGGTTGTTCTGAAATCTAAACGCTCTAAAATAGCATAGCTCAAGTCTATTTGAAGACTATTGGCAGTAGTGGCATTTTGTGCATTGTAAAAACGAATCTGGTTAGGATCTTCCCAGTCTACAACCACTTGGTTTTGAAAATCTGTTCTGAAAAAATCTATACTCACCTCAGCCTTGCGATCAAACACAGTAAATCCTTGTAAAAAAGACACACCGTAATTCCAAGCAATTTCTGGATCCAGTCCATAAATTGGGCCCCCGTTATCTGTAATAGAAATAGCTCTAGAGGTGGCAAAAAGTGATTGATTTTCTGTAAAAATAGTAGCACTTCTTTTTCCTCTACCAAAAGAAGCTCTTAACGCTGCTTTATCCCAGGGGGTATACCGCGCGTGAAATCTTGGGGTAACAAAGGTGCCTAATAAATTATGGGTATCTACCCGCAGGCCAGCTGTTGTGGTAAAATTCTCTAAATCATCAAATGAGTATTCAAAAAAAGCTCCTATGCTCTGCTCTGTCCTGTTATAGGTTGTGGTCTCTACCAGTTCCTTATAATCATCATAGGTTGCCGTAATACCTGTTTTAAAAGTATGTCTAGAATCACCAATGATGGAATTAAAAATACCACTTACATACCCACTATCATGCTGTATGTTGTACTCACGTAATCCAAAATAAGAATTTTGCTCATGCCTATTTCCAGCTACTTGTAAACCAATAGATTGATAAGGCGCACTTGGAGTTACATAACCAACCTTGGCAGTAAAACCTGCACGCTGGGTTTCTATCTCACCTCCCCAAAAATTGGTAGTACCACGATCTAGATTTGGCACAAAACCTGTTTGCCCAACTTGCTTATCGTCTTTTAAATAATTAAGAGAGATAAAACTTACAACACCTGTTTTAGGATTTGCATATTGCCACCGGTTCATGAAATTCATTTGTTTGGCCAGCGGGTTGTCAAGAAATCCATCTTTATTTCGGTCATTTTTTTTATCTCTGGCATTTCCGTGAAGGTACACCCCAGTGCTCCAAGTATCTGTTAGTTTTGTGTTTAGATGCAGATTTAATTCTTGCCTACCTCCCAATGCACCAAAGGCATTTACAAATAATTTATCATCTGTACTTGGCTTTACAAGCTCTGCATTAATCTGTCCTGCAATACTTTCAAAACTGTTTACCACACTCCCTGCCCCTTTGGTGATTTGTATACTCTCTACCCAGGTTCCGGGTATAAAACTAAGCCCATAGGCTTGGGAGGCGCCCCTTACAGATGGTATGTTCTCAGTGGTAATTACAGTATAGGGTGTGGTTAATCCTAACATCCGTATTTGGCGAACACCAGTTATAGCGTCTGCAAAGTTTACATCTATAGATGGATTGGTTTCAAAACTTTCTGAAAGATTACAACATGCCGCTTTTAAAAGCTCTGCACTAGAAATGTTAATCACGTTTTCAGCCCCAAGATAAGACCTAGAGGTTGCTTTAATTCTTGAAGTTATAATCACTTCATCTAAAGTTCCTTTAGACCTTAATACGTGTTTTACAAACGTATTGGGGTTGGTAATAGAAATAGTATCTGTGGTATAGCCCACGTAGCTTATCACTAATTTTGAGTACTCAGACGAAAACTCAATATTAAAATTTCCGTCGATATCAGTGACAGATCCAACTTGAGAGTTAAGCCAAAAAACATTGGCAAAAGGCAAGGGTACTTCTTTATTGTTTTGTAGTTCTAAAATGCTACCAGATACTTTTTGTTGTGAAAAAAGTAGTGCCGGAGCAACCAGTAACAGGAATAAAATATGTTTCATTATATATAATGTTTCAATAAGGTGAATGTGGCCATAAAAATCATGACGCTGTTTTCAATAAATGTGGCTTGGGTCATGGGGAGTTTTAAAACAGTTCCAAGACAGGCACATGTTATTTGTTTTTTTTGTAGTAAGGCAATAGAAACTCCAATAGTGGTTATACCTAGAACAATAATGGTTACAAGCAAGGCTATTGGGACTTGAGTTTGAGACAGCAACATAAAACCAAGAATCAATTCTAAAAAAGGGTATACCATCCCGTATACAGGAACCCGTTTTGCTACAGGATCATACATAGCAAATGACAAGGCAAATCCAGAAAGATCAAAAAACTTAAAAAGACTAAAGACAAAGAAAAACAAGCCCATAAAATCAAGCATGGCTTCTTTAAAACTAAAATCATTAAAATTTAAAGCAAGTGAGGCTAAAAAAAGGCTTATAAAAATTAAGAACAACGGTTTTAATTGCTCCAGTTTTGACACCTCGGGCTCACTCTCTTTGGTATTTAAAGTAGTTTTTTCTTTTATTTCTGGAACAGCAACCCTACCAACTAATTTGAACTTTGATGGAAGTGCTTGTTTAAAAATACTGGTTTCTATAACAGTATCCATAGTTACTGTGGCTGTTTCTTTTTCAAGAACCACAACAACATCTTGAACGCCTGCTATAGAAAGAAAGGCTCTTGTAACAGAATCCTTACAACCATTGCAAGTCATTGCTTGAATGTGATATGTTTGTGTCATTATTTTTAATTTAATAGTAATACATGTGCCAAACTAAAACATAGAGCCGCACAGAGATAGTGCTATCTACAAAATAGGAGTTTATAGTATCTTAAATTAAAAAGGTTTCTAAAAGAACAGGGATGTCTTTTATAAGGGGTGGAGGATTGTAGGGGTTATTTACGACCTCTTTTTGAAGTTTTAAAACTCGAGAAACACTAGCACTAATAGCCGTGTTAATGACATCAAAAATAGGTGTTATTTGAAACTCAAAGACACTTTGGATAAAGGTGTCATCAAAGTCTACCTGCGTGTATTGGTTATTACAACAAGAGTGAGTATCGCTTTGGTGAGACTCATCACAAAGATCTTTTACCGCCGCCATACCACAAGACAATCGCTCTTGACCTATTGTTACTTTTGCCATCATTTCATACTCACCACAAAAATGTTGGGCGTACGATATGCCGGTGTTACTAACAAGCAACAAAAGTATTAACAGTATAGATGTAAATTGTTTCACGATTACAAAATTACATTAATATTGAAACAGTTGTACTAAAATCTAGTTAATTTCTTTATCGATTCTACCACACTTGAGCATTTTACTGCCAAAATATGGGTTTCTAATTTCTTTAGAATTACTTAGCCAGTAGCCTCCTGTATTGTTAAAAGCCATTGGGCAATACTGCTTAAAAAAAGAACCTGTAGCTACATTATCTTCTAAAAGTTTCTCTACACCTGCAGTAACTAAAACAAATTTTTCACGCTGAAGCTGTATATCACTTGAAATTGACATCTGCTCTAAAGCAGTAATTGTAGTCTGTAGGCTATCTGCTGAAATAATTACATCTTTCAGCATTGAAGCGGCTTTTGAGCTAAGAGCAGCATCTGTATTTACTAATGAATTTTTTAATTCTGTATAATAATGAAAAACTTTAGAGGCTTCTTTTGTTTTAAAAGTTACTTCTTCAATCTCCCCTAAATCTATTTGTTGAGTTACCACTGGAGCAACTTTTATTGTTGGCTGCTCAGTTTTTGTTTCATTTTTACATGAAAAAAGAATAATTGACATCCCTAAAAGTAAAGAATATGGTACGTGTTTCATGTGTGTTAAATTAGAATACAAAGGTACATAAAAACAAAAAAACCCACGCTAAGAAAAAACAAGAAAAGAAGTTTGAGGGTATACCTACTTTAAAATACTTTTACAAAAAAATTACTGCGATGATTTTTGATGCCTTAAAACCTCAACTTACCACCATTATAGAAGATCAAACCGCTAGCCCAAAACAGCGATTACAAAATATTTGTAATTTTCTTAGGCAAAATATTTCTTACTATCATTGGGTGGGGTTTTATTTTGCCAATCACCAAGAGCAAACATTACATCTACAGGCATACTCTGGTGAAGCCACCCAGCACACGGTTATTCCCTTTGGAAAAGGCATCTGTGGCCAGGTAGCGCTGAGCAACCAAAACTTTGTGGTTCCAGATGTAAAGGCGCAAGACAATTATATTGCATGTAGCATTTCGGTAAAAGCAGAAATTGTAATACCACTGTTTAAAAACGGTGTAAATATTGGTCAAATAGATATTGACTCAAATACTCCAGACCCCTTCACAAAGGCAGATGAAGATTTTCTAGGCTGGCTTAATGAAAAGGTAGCTACGATTTTGTAAAACTACATGCCGGTTCTTATGGCCTCCACAGGATCTAATCTAGAGGCAGAAACTGCAGGTAGTATTCCAGAAATTAATCCAATAGCTGCAGAAACACCCGTTCCAATAACCATGTTTTTTACAGAGAGTATAAACTCAAAATCTCCTGCAATTGAAGAAGCTATAAGAGAAACAAAAAACACCAAAACAAGCCCTATAACTCCACCAATAAGGGCAAGAATTACAGCTTCAAATAAAAATTGAAATAAAATAAATTTATTTTTTGCGCCAAGAGATTTTTGAATTCCAATCAAATTGGTACGCTCCTTTACACTCACAAACATAATGTTGGCAATCCCGAAGCCCCCAACAAGTAGAGAGAAGAAACTAATAAAAAGTCCAACCAAGTTTAAAGTACCTATAATATCATCAATGAGATCTGCAAAACCTTGTAATTGATTCACGAAAAAATTGTCTACTTCATCGGCCCTTATACCTCTTTTAATTCTTAGACGCTGTTTTAATAAAGCAATAAACTCATCATTATCAATCCCTTTTTCTGGTTTGATTACAATAAAGGGTAATACCCCTCTATTATTGTCTCCATAAATTCTTCTTACCACGTTGGAGGGTATAAATATAGAGGTGTCTTTAGAGTTTCCAAAGAGAGGGCTCCCTTGTTTTTCTAGTACACCAATAACGATAAATTTCATACCGTATAGGCGTATTTTTTTTCCTAGGGCATAGGAAACGTCATCAAAAAGAGATACGGCAATCTCATCCCCTAGAACAATTACAGGAGTACCACTGTTAGACTCTGCCTCATTAAAAAACCTTCCCTGGGCCAATTGCAGAGATTCAATATCATAATAACCCTCTGTAACTGCAGCAACGTCAACGTTGCTAACTGTTTTATCTTCATGCTTAATTGTAGCTGGGGCAACATTTAGGGTAAAAGAAGCGGCCTTTAAATTTGGAACGGCATCTTTTAAAAGTTTGTATTCATCAAAAGTCACATCTGGAAATTGCTCTCGTTTCCAACGGGGAACATCTGAGGGCGCGAAAGAAAATCTCGCCAAGAAAATAGTAGAGTTATCTAAAGAACTAATACTACCCTCAATCTCATTTTTTAAAGAATCTACAGCAGCCAGTACGGCTATAATTGAGAAAATCCCAATGGTAACCCCTAGCAAAGATAAAAAGGTTCTCAATTTATTGTTCACTAGGGCACTTATAGCAAAAAATAAACTTTCTTTAAGGACCCTAAGATAAATTAACATAGTAGCTTTTTTAATTTGGTATAAACCAGGAAAAGGAGTTGTAAATCTTTGATGTTTTTGTGAAAAAATATCTCGTTAAAACCTATAAATATTTAATTTTATAAAGTTATGAAATGCCTATTAACAAATCAAAAATACCCCGAACTTACTAAACAAAGGCGTAACAGGTTCTTTTATATCTAAAATAGTTAAACACAAACAAAAAGTAAGTCGCAAAGTGATTAATTTTGTTACAAACAATAGGTCTTATTATGTATTTTTACCTCTGTAAAACACGCTTAATTACACTTCAAAAAAACCATCAAAATAATGAGTGATCTCAAAAAAATATCTTCGGCTTTAATATCTGTATTCCATAAAGACGGATTAGCCCCTATTGTACAAAAACTAAATGATCTTGGGGTTACCATATACTCTACTGGAGGTACTCAAAAATTCATAAATGATTTAGGCATTGATGTGGTTGCCGTTGAAAGCGTTACAGACTACCCATCTATTTTGGGCGGTCGTGTTAAAACATTACACCCCAAAGTATTTGGAGGTATTCTAAACAGGCAAGACAACCCCTCAGATATAGAGCAAATGCAGCAATATAACATCCCGCAGTTAGATGTTGTTATTGTAGATTTATATCCTTTTGAAAAAACAGTTTCTAGTGGGGCTTCACAAGAAGATATTATAGAAAAAATTGACATTGGCGGTATCTCACTAATTCGAGCAGCGGCAAAAAATTTCAAAGACACCATTTGCGTATCTTCCATGGAAGATTACACTGAGTTTTTAGATCTTATTTCTCAAAACGACGGGACTATTGCCTTGGCTGCTAGAAAACATTTTGCTGCAAAGGCTTTTAATGTTTCTTCTAACTATGACACGGCAATTTTCAATTATTTTAATGAAGATCAAGAAATTTCGGCCCTTAAAATTTCACAAACAAATGGCAATGAATTACGGTACGGAGAAAACCCGCATCAAAAAGGATACTTCTTTGGAGATTTTGACCAGATGTTTGATAAACTCCACGGAAAAGAGCTGAGCTACAACAACCTTTTGGATGTAGATGCCGCTGTAAATCTAATGGATGAGTTTAAGGGAGAGCAGCCTACTTTTGCTATTTTAAAACACAACAATGCCTGTGGTTTTGCACAAAGAGACACGCTGCACCAGGCTTATGTTGATGCCTTGGCTGGAGATCCTGTTTCTGCCTTTGGAGGCGTTTTAATTTCTAACACCCAAATTGATGCAGCTACAGCAAATGAGATCCATACATTATTTTGTGAGGTTGTCATTGCACCTTCTTTTGCTAGTGATGCTATGGAAATTTTAAAAGGAAAGAAAAACAGAATTCTGTTGACACAAAAACAAGTTACACTTTCAAAAACAACAGTTAGAACTTGCCTTAATGGAACCTTAGTACAACAAAGAAATACCATTACAGATACCCCTGAAGGGTTAACACACCCAACAAATAAAAAACCAACCACTCAAGAGCTGAAAGATTTGCTTTTTGCATCCAAAATTTGCAAGCATACCAAATCAAATACAATTGTACTGGCAAAAAATGGTCAGTTATGTGCCAGCGGAACAGGACAAACCTCTCGTGTAGATGCCCTAAATCAAGCAATAGAAAAAGCAAAAAACTTTAATTTTGATCTTCAAGGAGCGGTCATGGCAAGTGATGCCTTCTTCCCTTTTCCTGATTGTGTAGAAATTGCAGATACTGCAGGAATAACTGCTGTAATACAGCCAGGAGGCTCTATAAAAGATCAATTAAGTATTGATTATTGTGACGCAAATAATGTTTCAATGGTATTTACAGCAACACGTCATTTTAAGCATTAAATTTTAGTACATTTGTGTAAGAGGCTAAACAAGAATTTATAATTAAAACACCACAATAACATCCATGGGATTTTTTGATTTCCTTACTGAAGAGATTGCCATAGACCTAGGAACGGCAAACACGCTTATTATTCATAACGATAAAGTGGTGGTAGACGCGCCCTCTATCGTTGCACGTGATCGTGAAACTGGTAAAATAATAGCCGTTGGTAGAGAAGCTGCTTTAATGCAAGGAAAAACTCATGAAAACATCAAAACAATTAGGCCTCTTAAGGACGGGGTAATTGCAGATTTTGATGCCAGTGAACAGATGATAAATGTTTTTATTAAAGACATTCCAGCCTTAAAGAAAAAATGGATTACACCCTCTCTTAGAATGGTAATATGTATCCCTAGTGGTATTACAGAGGTGGAAATGCGTGCTGTAAAAGAAAGTGCAGAACGTGTAAACGGGAAAGAAGTATACCTAATACATGAGCCAATGGCAGCAGCCATAGGTATTGGTGTAGATATTATGCAACCAAAAGGAAACATGGTGGTAGATATTGGAGGTGGTACCACAGAAATTGCAGTAATAGCCCTTGGGGGTATTGTTTGTGATAAGTCTGTGAAGGTTGCCGGAGATGTTTTCACCAATGACATTGTGTATTATATGCGTACACAGCACAATTTATATGTTGGAGATAGAACCGCCGAGAAAATTAAAATACAAATTGGTGCAGCCACAGAAGATCTAGAACTTCCCCCAGAAGAAATGGCAGTCCAAGGTCGTGATTTGTTAACAGGGAAACCTAAACAAGTAATGACAGGGTATCGTGAAATTGCAAAAGCACTTGATAAATCTATCCTACGCATTGAAGATGCTGTAATGGAAACACTATCACAAACACCACCAGAACTAGCAGCAGATATATACAACACTGGTATTTATCTTGCCGGTGGAGGGTCAATGCTTAGAGGTCTTGACAAACGCTTATCTCAAAAAACAGACCTGCCAGTATACATTGCAGAAGATCCATTAAGAGCTGTTGTTCGTGGAACGGGTATTACCTTAAAAAACCTTCCTAAGTACAAGAGTGTTTTAATAGGTAAATGATAAGGAATCAAAAATTAAACGAACCTTGTTTTGTTTTTTTATCTAAGGTTTCTATGCAAATAATAGGTACTAAAAAAAGTATTTCTTGACACACTAAATTCATGCAGCAAATTATTTACTTCTTTATCAAGAACAAAAATTTTCTGTTGTTTGCACTATTGTTTTTAGTTTCCTTTATTCTAACACTTCAATCTCACTCCTACCACAACAGTAAACTAATAAGTTCTACAAATTTTTTTAGTGGTAAGATCTATAATGTAACATCAAATATCACCGAATATTTTGACCTTAAACAGCAAAATAAAATCCTTTTAGAGCAAAATAGTATGCTTTTAAAGTTTCAGGCAAATAGCAACAACCCCATATTGCAAAAAGCCCTGGATAGCACCTTGTCAAAGAATTTCAAATTTACGGGCGCTAGGGTCATCAATAATGTGTATAGCAAAACAAACAACCACATCACTATAGACAAAGGCCACAATGACTCCTTAGAGATTGACATGGGCGTTATCACATCAAAAGGCTTGGTTGGTATTGTAAATAAAACAAGTGGTAAATACGCTAGGATTCAATCTGTACTAAACACAAAAAGTCAAATAAATGCACAACTCAAAAAATCAAAACATTTTGGGTTTTTAACCTGGAACACTCAAAACCCACAAGTTGTACAACTCACAGAAATTCCTAAACTAGCCCCTATTGCTATTGGAGACACTATTATTACCGGAGGAAATTCTTCTATATTCCCTAAAGGTGTTTTAGTGGGCAGTGTTGCAAACTATACCCTACAGAACAACGATAGTTATACGGTAGATGTTAGGCTATTTAACGACATGACTAATCTTAGTCATGTGTATGTGATTAAAAATAAAAACAAGCAAGAGATTATTCAACTTCAATTAAGTGACGATGCAGAATAATCAAATCTTTATAAACATAGTTCGCTTTAGTGTCTTAATGCTGTTACAGGTCATTGTATTAAACCACATTAACTTTACGGGGTATGTAAATCCATATGCATATCTTATTTTCATACTACTGTTCCCCTTTGATGCAAGTAAGACACTGCTCATTTTTTTAAGCTTCTTATTAGGCCTTAGTATAGATATATTCTCAGATTCTGGAGGTGTACATGCAGCTGCTTGTGTGCTTGTTGGCTTTTTACGGCCTATGCTACTTAAATTTTCTTTTGGCGTAAGCTATCAATACAATGCGGTAAAATTAAATAAAGTTACGTTCAAAGAACGCTTGTTATACATTACACTTATGGTGTTTATACATCATTTTGTGTTGTTTAGCCTAGAGATTTTTAGCCCATCTCACATTGTTTTAATTCTTACATCAACGCTGTTTTCTGGAATATTTAGTGTGCTACTAATTTTATGCATACTCCTTTTATTTAAAACAAAAGAAAGTTAGAAAGACCAAATTAAAGAGTACCACTGTTATATAAAATGAGAAAGTTTTTATTGCTTTTTATTGTTCTTGTCACTGCCCTTGTATTTACAGGGAGGTTATTTTATTTGCAAATTTATGATACTTCTTTTGCAAAACTTTCTGAGAATAATGCTGTAAAAACGGTCTATGATTTTCCGCAAAGAGGATATGTGTTTGACAGAAACGGCTCCTTATTGGTGCAAAACCAGCCATCTTATGATGTAATGGTTGTTCCAAGAGAAATTAAAGATCTTGACACGGTGGCATTTTGTGAACTGCTTCATATTTCAAAAGAAAAATTTCTAAAAAAACTCTCTAATGCAAAGCGGTATTCTCCTCGTTTGGCCTCCCCTATTATACCTCAACTAACCAAAGAAGAGTACGCCTCACTCTCTGAAAAAATACATAAACATCGTGGATTTTTTATTCAGAAAAGATCATTACGAGATTATGAAGTTTCACATTCTGCAAATGTTCTTGGGTATATTAGAGAAGTAGATCAAAATATTATTGACAGAAACCCTGCCTATGAATTAGGAGAAATAATAGGAATGACTGGTATTGAAAAACAATACGAACAAATTCTACGAGGCACAAAAGGGGTAAAATACATTCAAAAGGACAGATTCAATAGAGATATAGGGGCCTACAAAGAAGGTGTTTTTGACACACTCCCAAAACGCGGAAAAGACATCACCCTAACCATTGATACTGCGCTACAGGCCTACGGAGAAAAACTATTTACAAACAAACGAGGAGGTATTGTTGCCATAGAACCTTCCTCAGGAGAGATTTTATCTCTGGTAACAGCACCCTTCTATGATCCAGGCTTACTAGTGGGCAGAGAACGTTCTGAAAACTTTACCAAACTTTATTATGACACCATAGCCATCCCACTTTTTGACAGAGGTCTTAAAGCAGAATACCCGCCAGGTTCTCCATTTAAAACCCTAACGGCGCTTATTGCTATGCAAGAAAATGTAGTAAGCCTTGATGAAAAAATTGAATGTCGGGGAGGATATTATTATGGAAAAAGAGGACGTAAATTGGGATGTCATGAGCACAAGAGCCCTATAAATTTGCAGGGAGGAATTGCTAAATCGTGTAACACCTATTTTTGTACTGTTTACAAACGAGTGATTGAAAAATACAACACCCCACAAAAGGGAATAGATAATTGGAAAAATCATTTAACGAGTTTTGGCTTAGGGAATTACCTTGGCTATGACCTGCCCGTTGGTAGTAAAGGTAAAATACCTAATTCAAAAACCTATGATGCCAAATATCCAAACAACAACTGGTATGCAACAGCTACCATCTCAAATGCCATAGGCCAAGGAGAGGTATTGTTAACTCCAATACAGATGGCAAACTTTACAGCAGCCATTGCAAATAGAGGTTGGTGGATACGCCCTCACATGATAAAAAACATACAAGATCATGATACTATAAATAAAAAATTTGAACTCAAAAACAAAACCACTATAGACCCAAAGTATTTTGAACCCATTATAGAGGGTATGCATGATGTATATAGAGATGGAACAGCTTCTTTTCTAAAAATACCTGACATAGAAATTTGCGGAAAAACCGGGACTGCAGAAAACTTTAAAAAAATTGATGGTAGTGTAAAACAACTTACAGACCACTCTGTTTTTGTTGCCTTTGCTCCTAAAGACAACCCGAAAATTGCCATTGCTGTTTTTGTTGAAAACGGATATTGGGGCGCACGTTGGGCAGGAAGAATTGCCAGTCTTATGATAGAAAAGTACCTTAAAGGAGAAATTACCAGAACAGATTTGGAGGCATTTGTTTTAAACGGATCTTTGGAACAGGAGTACAACAAACCTTATGCTGGAAAGCCATTTAAAATCAACCAATAATGGCAGGGATAAAAAACACATTAAAATTTGATTGGATTATCATCCTGCTATTTTTATCCTTGATAAGTATAGGGTGGGTAAACATCTATTCTGCATCATATACTCAATCTGGCGGGAGCTTTTTTGACTTTAGCAACATTTACACCAAGCAGCTGCTTTGGATTTGCCTTAGCTTTATACTTATTGTATTTATTTTGGCGCTGGAGGCCAAGTTTTATGAACGGTTTTCGAGTATAATTTACCTCGTTTCATTAATAACCCTTCTAGGGCTGTATGTCTTTGGAAATAATGTAAATGGTGCCACATCGTGGTATTTAATTGGTCCTGCAAGTATACAACCTAGTGAGTTTGCAAAGGCAGCTACAGCGCTAGCGCTAGCAAAATATGTGAGTGACATACAAACCAATATGAACGGTTTTAAAGACCAACTCAAAGCATTTCTTATTTTGGCGTTGCCTGCTATATTTATTATTCCGCAACCAGATCCAGGAAGCGCCTTAATTTATGTTGCATTTATTTTTCCTCTATATCGAGAAGGGCTCCATTTTGTATACTTATTACTTGGTTTTTTTGCCGCTGCTCTGTTTGTAGGAACCCTTGTTTTGGGTGCTCCATGGATTGCACTTATAGTAGCACTTATAGCCACTGGTATCTTTGTTAGAAACAAAAAACAAAAGCAAAAACCATCTGTTTTTAAATATGCAACCATTGCCTTGGCGTGTATTAGTTTTGCCTTTTCTGTGAGTTATATATTTAACAATGTTTTTGAACAGCGCCACAGAGACAGATTTAATATAGTGCTGGGAAAAGAAATAGACACTAAAGGGATAGGATACAACACCAACCAAAGTGAAATTGCTATTGGAAGCGGCGGATGGTTTGGCAAAGGTTGGACACAAGGCACACAGACCAAAGGTAATTTTGTTCCAGAGCAACACACAGATTATATTTTTAGTACCGTTGGAGAAGAATGGGGTTTTATAGGTAGTCTAGGGGTGGTGATTTTATTTATCTTTTTAATAATAAGGGTCCTTGTACTAGCAGAGCAACAAAAAAGTAAATTTGCACGTATATACGGCTATAGCGTGGGAGCTATTCTCTTCTTTCATTTTTTTATAAATGTGGGGATGGTAACAGGGTTATTCCCTACGGTGGGGATTCCGCTACCCTTCTTTAGCTATGGTGGGTCTGGGCTGTGGGGCTTTACTATTTTACTCTTTATTTTTGTAAGGCTTGATGCCTCAAACTATTACTACACCTAAAAGTATTAATTTTTCACATCTAGTGCATCTCGAAGGGCATTACCAACTAGCATAAATGCGGTGACTAAACTCATAATGGCTAGCCCCGGAATAATAGCTAAATAAGGCTTACCCAAAACAATATAGCTGTAATGGTCTTTAATAATCCCTCCCCAGCTAGGCATTGGAGGCTGAGCTCCAATGCCCAAAAAGCTAAGACCACTTTCTATAAGAATTGCACCTGCAAAATTAGCAGCGCTAATGATAATAACTGGCGCCATAATATTAGGCAGGATGTGCTTTGTGATAATTCTATAATCTGTAAAGCCTAAAGCTCTGGCAGCAGTAACATACTGCATTTGTTTTACACTCATTACCTGCCCTCTAACCACCCTTGCAACCTCAACCCACATGGTGAGCCCTACGGCTATAAAAACCTGCCAAAACCCCTTTCCAAGAGCCAGAGTAATGGCGATAACCAACAAAAGAGTTGGGATAGACCAGGTTACATTAATAATCCACATTATAATGGCATCGATTTTTCCGCCAAAATAACCTGCAACAGCACCCAGGGAAATTCCTATAATAAGTGATATAAACACCGCTACAAAACCGATCGCTAAAGAAATACGTATGCCAATTAACATCCTACTTAACAGGTCACGGCCATACTTATCTGTACCTAACAAAAAAGTTTGTTCTTTAATATATTTACTTGGTATTTGGCTCGATGCGGTAACATTTGGAAACTTATTAAGTAAAAAATCTTTTGTGAGTCCAGAGCCGTCTTCTGTATACTGGGAGATAGAAATACCATTTTGTAAAACACTATAGCCACTTATTGGAATTTCTGTGGTGGCATTTTTACTGCCAAAGAAAAAAGTATAAAAGCTGTTTTGTTGGGCTAGCCCAGCAGGTAAAACAAGCATTTTTACAGTAAATCCTGGCGCTTTAGAATGTATAGATAAATGCATTTGATTTGCATTTTCACTAGTATCTGGCGCCAAAGCATAGGCGAAAATTGCCACTAAAATAGCTAAGGTTAAAAAAGCAACACTTAGCATTCCCCAAAAGTTTTTACAAAACTTTTGAAAGGCTAATTGTGATAATGAGGTGGCTTTTTTCACAACGTAAATGTAGCAAAACTTAGCCACTTTTAAGGCAGAAAAAAACCTGCTATATCGGCTTGATAATAGCAGGTTGTAATGATGTCAATGAAATTTTAATTTTTCAGTTTTGGTAGATTCCCATTTTTAATATGTACTAGCTTTAAATCTTGTAAAACGCTAATTGCCTCCTCAACGTATACATCTTTGGTCAGGTTTTTATGCCATCTTTTACGTTTCTCAACCAAGGTAGTGTCTTCGCGCATTAAAACTAGCTCATCTGGGAGTGAGCGATAACTTAGTTTATTATCATAGGTGTCTATAGAATCAAATTTCTCTATAGCCTGCTTATTTTCATCTATCTGCTTGCTATATCCAGTTAAATTGAGCGTCACCTCCATTTGGTCTCGACGCTCTTTGATATACATAGCGTTTTGCTCAATAAGTCTTAATTGATTGTTTTGAGCAATTCGTTTTTTACTTTTATCTATGGTTGCCTGGTAATCAGTATATCCTTCCCAAAGCTCATAGGATGCTGGGGTAATTTTATCATAAGGCAAGGGGTTGTCATAATCTCGCTCTCCAATATCAAAATAGCTGTACCGATCTGGCATCACCACATCACTTTTAACACCTTCTAACTGCGTAGACCCTCCGTTAACTCTGTAAAACTTTTGGGTGGTTAGCTTTAAAGCGCCCATATCGCCTTGGTCATTTTTACGCAACCATCTATTTAAATCTACCACATTTTGAACCGTGCCTTTACCATAGGTTTGTTTGCTTCCAATGATAATAGCTCTTTTATAATCTTGCATGGCTGCTGCCAATATCTCTGAGGCAGATGCAGAAAGCTCGTTTACTAAAATAACAAGAGGGCCATCCCATATAATTGAAGCATCTTCGTCTTCTAACACATCTTTAGAGCCATCACTACTTGCAACTTGCACAACGGGACCCTCTTTAATGAAAAGACCTGCAATATCTACTGCTGTCCTTAGAGAACCTCCTCCATTGTTTCTTAAATCTAATACCAACCCTTCTATCCCCTCTTTTTTGAGGCTAAGAATTTCTTTTTTAATATCTGTGGCGGCATTGCGCTCTTTATAGTTTTGCATGTTAAAGTAAAATGCAGGCAAATTTATAAGCCCATAGGTATTGTCTTGTTTATCAATTATAGTTGATTTTGCATAGGTTTCTTCTAATTCTACAACATCACGTGTAATTGTTTCTTCTCGTATAGACCCGTCTACTCCTTTGACAGTAAGAATTACCTTTGAACCTTTTGGCCCTTTAATTAGTTTTACAGCATCATCAATTCTCATTCCAACAATACTTACCGGCTCCAGCTCATCTTGCTGTCTAACTTTCAATAAAATATCTCCTACCTCGATGTGTTCACCGCGCCAAGCAGGACCGCCACTTATAACCTCTATTACATTAATGTAATCTTTCTTTTTTTGAAGTCTAGCTCCAACACCTTCAAGTTTTCCTGACATGCGCTGGTCAAAACGATCTTTGTCTGGAGGCGCCATATAGTTGGTATGGGGGTCAAACTGTTCCACAATTGTGGTTAAAAAAATGGCAAAATAATCTTTGCGTTGCAAATCATCTGTAAAATCGTAATACTCCTCTAAGTTTGTTTGGGTAGAGGCTCTAGATTTTTCTTCTAATTGTGTATCTGTTAGGTCTTCATTGCCCGTGGCAATGTATTTTTTTGATTTTTTTATAGCATCCGCTTTTCTTTTTTCTACGGTTTGTTTTTCTTCTAGAAAATCATAATAAGTAGAGATGGTAGAAAACTTTAATTGTTTTCTCCAACGGGCCTGCAACTCCTTTTTTGTGTTTGCATAGCTAGAGGCATCATAATCAACATTGATGGTTTCCTCTTTTGTATAATCAAAAGGAACGCTTAAAGATTTTTGATACAGTGTTTTTGACTCCTCCATACGCAGTACCAGGCGATCGTAAACCAAATTAAAAAAAGACAACTCTTTCATTTTTAATTGGTCGTCTATCTGTAATTTATACTGCTCAAATTCTTGGATATCCTGCTTTAAAAAATAGCGTTTAATAGGGTCTACTGCGTCAATAAATTTTGTGTACACAGCCATAGAAAAAGCATCATCTATGGGGGGGGCATCATAGTGCCCTTTTTCAAGAACATAAGTTACCAAATCTATTAAGAGTTTGTCTTTTTCTGGGTTATCAAAGCTTTTGGTGGTAAAGCTGCAAGATGCTGCCGCCACAAAAACAGCCAATAAGAGTACTTTAAAATTCTTTTTCATCAATTGCATATACTGTCTTTTTAAGTAAGGTTAAAAATATAAAAAAAACCATGCCAAGCCTCTTTATAATTCCTATTTTTTTGTTAATAGATGGCTAAAAATTGTTATTTTCCTTGATGGTTACACATACAATTAATAACTGTATTTTTGTAGGACAAATACCGCACCAATGAACGCAAAAAAACCATTAATTTTAGTCACTAATGACGATGGCATTACCGCCCCTGGAATTAGAGCACTCATTGAAGTTGCAACTACTTTTGGAGATGTTGTGGTGGTAGCACCAGACGCACCCCAAAGTGCTATGGGTCATGCCATAACTATTAACGATACCATATACTGCAATAGTATATTAATTGACAAAGATGCTTCTCAAAAAGAATATAGTTGTAGCGGTACTCCCGTTGATTGTGTGAAAATTGCTATTAACGAACTACTAGACAGAAAACCAGACATATGCCTAAGTGGTGTAAACCATGGGAGTAATTCTTCTATTAATGTAATATATAGCGGAACCATGAGCGCAGCTGTTGAGGCAGGAACCGTCGGTATTCCATCTATTGGATTTTCTTTGTTAGACTACTCCTTAGAGGCAGATTTTGAACCTGCAAAAAAATACATCAAGCTAATGGTAGAAAAATGTCTTACTAAAGGGCTACCCCAGGGAGTTGTTCTTAATGTAAACATTCCTAAACTACCCCAAGAGAAAATTAAAGGGATAAAAGTGTGCAGACAAGCAGATGCGTATTGGCAAGAAAAATTTGACAAAAGAACAAGCCCACTGGGCAGAGATTATTACTGGCTTACAGGATCTTTTATTAATAAAGACAAAGGCGAAGACACAGATGAATGGGCACTTGCCAATGGATACGTATCTGTGGTGCCAGTACAATTTGATTTAACAGCTCACCACGCCATAAAAGACATTAATACCTGGGATTTATAGATGAATAAACAAATAATAATAGGCTTTATAACCGGGATCATTGCAAATGCAATAGGAGTAGCCATATGCATAGCCGTCATATCCTTTTTAAAAGGAACAAGCTTCTCAGAGGTTTTTGATTTTTACATAAAAACTGGAAACGCATGGGCAGTATTAACTTTAGGCGCTTTACCAAACCTGGCATTGTTTTTCGGTTTTTTAAAGTTTGACAGAGATTACAGCGCTAGAGGTGTTGTAATGGCTACATTTATGGCAGCTATTTCAGCATATATACTATATTTTAATTAATTTTTATTTCTGAAATCCTAGAACTACAAACTATATGAAGTATTATATCATTGCAGGAGAGGCCTCAGGAGATTTACACGGTGCAAACCTTATTAAATCAATAAAGGCTAAAGATCCAAAAGCTAGTTTCAGGTTTTGGGGTGGAGATTTAATGCAACAACAAACCCAAGGTCTTGTAAAACATTATAGAGATCTTGCCTTTATGGGTTTTATTGAAGTTCTATTTAACCTAAGGACTATTTTTAAAAACATTTCTATTTGCAAAAAAGACATTACAGGCTTCCAGCCAGATGTGATCATCTTTATTGACTATCCTGGATTTAATTTACGTATTGCCAAATGGGCAAAGAAAGAAGGTTTTAAAACACATTATTACATCTCCCCTCAAATATGGGCCTGGAAAGAAGGAAGAATTAAAGACATAAAAGCAGATGTGGATGCGATGTATGTTATCCTGCCCTTTGAGAAGGATTTCTACCAAGGCAAACATAATTTTCCCGTACATTTTGTAGGACACCCACTTATTGACGCAATTAACAATAGACAGGACACAACTAAAGAGGCATTTACTGCTCTTCATGGGCTAGACAATAGACCTATTATTGCGCTACTACCAGGAAGCAGAAAGCAAGAGATATCAAAAATGCTTCGTATTATGCTCTCCATTACAGATAACTTTGACAATTACCAATTTGTAATAGCGGGAGCCCCTAGTCAAAACGCGTCATTTTATGCCCCTTTTTTAAACAAGCAAAATATACATCTACTGTTAAACAAAACCTATGATTTACTTTCGGTATCTCATGCCGCAATTGTTACCTCTGGAACAGCTACTCTAGAAACAGCACTCTTTAAAGTGCCGCAAGTTGTTTGCTATAAAGGAAACGCGATATCTGTAGCCATAGCAAGGCAGGTTGTAAAGCTTAAATACATTTCTTTAGTAAACCTTATTCTAGACAAAGAAGTGGTTACAGAGCTCATCCAGGGAGATTTCAACACCCAACGCTTAACCAAAGAACTCACTAAAATTCTAGACAAAGACAATAGAGCATCGTTGCTTATGTCTTATGATACCCTAGAGCAAAAACTAGGAGGTATTGGCGCCAGTGATACCACAGGGCAGTTAATAGTTGATGCGCTAAAATAAACCCTACAAGGGTTGTTAAAAACATATTTGCGCAACCCAAAACATAGTGGTTTATAAATTTTTAGTACTTTTAAAAAAGCTCCCAAGGTTATAGGTCTTTGATACCTATAGTTTGAAACACTCCAACCCGTTTATAATTACAACCGCCATAGCTTTTGCTATAGGTATTACTATTGGTTTTTTTAAGGCCGACTCCCTCCCACTGTTATTGCCCCTAGTTTGTTTGCTGCTTTTGGTAATGAGTATTTTTTGGTATGCAAATAAAAATAGTTTCTACAACAGCCCATGGTTTGGGGTTACATTATGTGTGTTTTTTATATCTCTTGGGTGTTATAAATACCAAAGTACAATTCCTGCATTTCAACAAAATCATTACATACATACCCTAAGCCAAAACAGACAGATAGTACAACTACAGATTAAAGAAATCTTAAAACCAGATACCTATAATTACAAATATAGGGCCTCCATAGAAGCTCTTGACGGGGTTTTATGTAAAGCAGATATCATTTACCTAATTGCAAAAGACAGTCTAGCAAAGCCTCTTAGTATAGGTGTTAGGCTTATAATAAAAGAAAAAATAAGTCCTGTATCTGGTCCAAAAAACCCGTATCAATTTAACTATGCATCTTATTTGAAAAATCAAGGCATACACCATGAAATCCATAGCAGCTATGCTGAGATTTTAAAACTAGAACCAGCAGCACCCTCCATAAAAGGAGCTGCAGAACAATTTAGAAACTACTGCATTTATAAACTTTCACAAACAAGTATTTCTCAAAAACAACTAGCTGTTATACAGGCATTAGTATTAGGACAAAAAAGAGCCTTAGACAAACAACTATACCAAAGTTATGCAGCCGCAGGAGTCATTCACATATTAGCAGTTTCTGGATTACATGTGGGGATACTATATGCTATATTACTGGTGTTATTAGCTCCTGTAACTAGACTTAAAAAAGGAGAAATTATTCGGAGTGTTTCTATTGTTTTGAGCCTGTGGTGTTACGCCCTTTTTACAGGATTATCTGCCTCTGTGTGCAGGGCGGTTACTATGTTTAGTTTTTTTGCAGTGGCGCAAGCTTTGGGTAGAAAAACCAGTACTATTAACACCCTTAGTTTGTCATTTATTTGCTTACTTTTTTATAACCCTTTGTATTTGTTCCAAGTTGGGTTTCAATTAAGCTACCTAGCCGTTTTATCGATTATTACAATACAACCCAAACTTGCAAGCTATTACACCCCTAGCAATAAACTAACCAAACTACTGTGGAATACCATGACCGTTACCCTTGCTGCCCAAATTGGTCTTGGGCCATTAAGTATTTATTATTTCAATCAATTTCCAGGATTATTTTTTATCACAAATAGTATTGTATTGCCTTTGCTGGGCGGTGTATTGAGTATTGGTTTTGTGGTGGTACTTCTTGGATGTCTTACTATTCTGCCAGATAGTTTGGCAAAAATATATGGAAATATAATAGCTATACTCAATGATTTTATTACTTGGGTAGCCACGCAAGATGCTTTTTTGTTTAAAGAAATTTATTTCCCTAAGGCGTTTTTATTTGTAAGTTATGGTGTTATTATTTGCTTATTATGGGTGTGCAGAAAATGGAATTTCAAGAGCCTGATGTTTAGCCTGGGATCTTTCGGGATTGCTTTGGGGGTTTTAACAATAATGAAGGTATATCCAACACCCGCTCATCTTATTATATTTCACAAACACAAACAAACACTCCTTGGTGTTAAACAAAAACAACAAATCACTTTGTTGGTGCCAGATAGTATAACTCCGGGGCTTGAAAGACTGATTTCAAGTTACAAAACAGCACATAACAACTTAGGCTATACCCAAGAAAAAAACCCTAAGATGTTTACCTATAAAGACACGCCTATTTTAATTCTAGATAGCGTTGGGGTACTTCCTAAGGGGCTGCAAAAACCAGTTGTTGTATTAACTCAAAACACACAAATACATCTAGAGCGTTTTATTGACAGTGTATCACCCAGGCGCATCATAGCAGATGGAAGTAATTACAAAAGCTATGTAGATCGCTGGAGGCAAACATGCAGTGAAAAAAAAATCCCTTTTCATAGCACGTATGAAAAGGGAGCTTTTATATGGCAATAAGCATTATCTGGATTTAAAAGTACCTTTAAAATTCTTTTGATAGATTTCCCACTTTGCTCTGGTGGTAATCTCCTTATATTGATCTGTAACAATCATTTTTAAATATAGCTCTAGCTCTTGAGGTGTTTGATACCCAACTATAGACTGTATTAGTGTCCCATCACTTTCAAAAAATGCCAAACTAGGATACCCTTGAAGCTTTAAGGCATCTGCAAAAAAATGAGTGGCATTTCTACCTCGTTTACCCGCTCTGTAATTTGGATTTGTGTAGGTAAACCCTTTATATGTGATTGGGTCTTCGCCTTCTGCATTAAACTTCACAGGATAAAAGTGTTCATTTATATAAGCAATGACATCTGGATTACTAAAGGTGTTTTTATCTAGTAGTTTACAGGGGCCGCACCAGGTGGTGTAGACATCCATAAATATTTTTTTAGGGGTTTGCTGCTGTGCAAGTAGCGCCTGGTCCATAGACAACCAAGCTATTTCTTGAGCTGTCAGGGTTGCTGTAGAGATTAAAAAAACGAGAAGTAAAATTGCTTTTTTCATAGGGTGTAATAAACAAAAAACGTTCCATAAATGGAACGTTTTTTATACTTATAAATTGTGCTGTTAGCGTATTCCATGCATTTTTTTCAAAAGCATTTTATTGAGCATTAGCATTACAATACCTGCAGAAATTGGAATCAATGTAAATATCATAAAGAAATAGGTAAGTCCTTTTTCTTCTAGTATTGGATCCATATAACTACCGGTAATACCCGCTGCAGTATTTGCAATGAAATTAGCTATAAACCAAACACCAAACATTAATCCAATAAGTTTTACTGGCGCAAGCTTACTTACATAAGACAAGCCAACTGGAGAAATACACAATTCTCCCAGGGTATGTAATAAATAGGCTAGAATCAAGAAAATCATACTCACTGATGCTGTTTTAGCGCCAAGTGGAATACCCATAGAACCGTAGGCCAACACTCCAAAACCAAGACCTAATAATATAAGGCCAAGTGCAAATTTTACAGGTCCAGAGGGGTTTAATTTACTGGCCCATAACTTAGAAAATAAGGGTGCAAAAGCAATAATAAAGAAAGAGTTAAGAATTCCAAACCAAGAAGCCGGAACTTCTGCAGACTCAGATACCCATTCTCTTTGTAACATCCAAATTACAATACCCCAAATAATAACAAAACTAGTTCCTAGTAAAATATTAGAGAGTGAATACTTGGCAAAGGTTTGCTTGAACAACATAGAGAGTACCCAGGTAATGATAATCATTGGTATGATAGTCAATAGGGTATTAAATATCTTAAAGGTAGCCGCGCCGTCTCCTGTTAGTAAGCGGTCTGTGTAATCTTTAGCGAAAATTGTCATAGAACCACCTGCTTGCTCAAAGGCCCACCAAAAGAAGATTGTAAAGAAGGCTAGAATACCTATAACCATTAATCTGTCTTTAGTTATTTTAGATTTTTCTGCATCATCTACCGTTTCTTCAATAGCGTCTTTTGTTTGATCAACAACATCTTCAATAGCATCATCAAGATCCTCAGAATTATTTGGTGAAAGTCCAATCTTACCAAAAATAGTTTGAGCAAAGTAGAATTGTAACATTCCAAAAAGCATGAAGATTCCTGCTAAACCAAAACCAAAGTGCCAACCAATTTTCTCGCCAATGTACCCGCAAAGTAAAATTCCTAGAAAGGCACCTGCGTTAATACCCATATAGAAGATAGTGTAACCAGCGTCTTTTTCGTCGCCTTGACCTTTATATAACTGTCCAACCATTGAAGAAATATTCGGCTTAAACAATCCATTTCCGACAATAAGTAAACCAAGACCTAAATAGAAAAACGGATCTGCAACTCCTTCTAGAGCCATAGAACCATGTCCTAGAGTCATTAGCAAGGCTCCTAAAATAATTGCATTACGGTATCCCATAATTTTATCTGCAATTAATCCTCCAAAAATTGGAGTGATGTACACCAAACCAGTATACCAAGCATATAACATTAATGCCTCTGAGCGATCCCATCCCCAACCTTCATCAAGTACTGAAGATATTAAGAAAAGCACTAGTAGTGCTCGCATACCATAGTAAGAAAAACGCTCCCACATCTCTGTGAAGAATAGTACAAACAAACCAGAAGGGTGCCCTAGTACTGTTTTTTGGTTCGTTTGTGAACCCCCAAATTTAAATTCCATATTAGTGATTATTAGTTATTAATTATTGATTATAAATTCTGTTTTATAAAGTTAGTCATCTTAGTGTATAAATGCAGGCGTGTGTTACCTCCATAAATACCGTGATTTTTATCTGGATATATAGCCCAGTCAAACTGTTTATTGGCCTGCACTAGTGCTTCTACCAAACGGGTGGTATTTTGCACATGTACATTATCATCTGCACTACCGTGCACCAGTAAAAACTTTCCTTTTAAGCCATTCACATGATACATGGGTGAGTTGGTATCATACCCACTAGCATTTTCTTGAGGCGTGGTCATGTACCGCTCTGTATAAATGGTATCATAAAACCTCCAACTGCTAACAGGAGCCACTGCAATTGCCATGGAGAATGTATCTGGACCCTGAAACAAACAGTTACTAGACATAAACCCGCCATAACTCCAGCCCCAAATACCAATTCTATTGGCATCTATATAAGATAAAGCACCTAGTTTTTTTGCAGCAGTAATTTGATCTTCTACTTCATATTTTCCAAGCTCTAATTGGGTTACTTTCTTAAAATCTCTCCCTTTTAAACCAGTCCCTCTTCCATCTATACACACTACAACATACCCCTGTTGGGCTAGCATTTGGTGCCAATAATCATTACTCCCGTTCCATTTATTGGCTACGTTTTGAGAGCCAGGACCTGAGTATTGATACATAAATAGAGGATACTTTTTGGAGGGGTCAAAATCCAAAGGTTTAATGGTATACATGTTTAAATCATTCCCGTTTATGGAGATAGTAGAAAATTCTTTTTCAGACATTTTGTACCCAGCCACTTTAGTAGCTAGATCTGTATTGTCTTTAATTTGTTTAACAACCACTCCTGTTTTGGTGTCATTTAAAGTAAAAATACTTGGAGTGGTTACACTTTGAAATGTATTGATGTAAAAGGAGTAATCTGCACTAAAGGCAGCCCTGTTTGTTCCTGCGGCTACAGATAGCTCTTTCTTGTTTTTGCCTTTTGCATTGACGCTATACACACCGCGGTTAATACTACCGTTTTCTGTACTCTGGTAAAAAACGGTATTACTTGTTGGGTCATAGCCGTAATAGTTAGTGACTTCCCAAGCGCCTTTAGTGATTTGATTTTTAAGAACACCACTTTTATTAAAATGGTAAATATGATTCCATCCATCACGTTCGCTGGTCCAAATAAAACTATTGTCTTTGAAAAAAGTTAGGTTGTCTGTAACATCAACATAGGCATCATCTTTTTCTTGTAACACCAGTGAGGTTTCATTTTTATGGGCATCAACAAAAATAAGATCTATGGTATTTTGTTTTCTATTTGTAGTCTGGACACTAAGCACGTTGGCATCCTGTGTCCATTTAATTCTTGGAATATAATAGCTATTGTATCCAGACAAATCTACATTACTAGTTTTTTCACTCTCAAGATCGTATAGGTGCAGTGAAACTATTGCATTGGGATCTCCAGCTTTAGGATATTTGAAAACTTGTTGGCTAGGGTATAAATCTGTACCATATACATCCATAGAAAAACGAGGCACTAAGGTTTCATCAAATTTAATATATCCTATTTTAGACCCATCTTTATTCCATTCAAAGGCTCTTACAAAGGCAAACTCTTCTTCATACACCCAGTCTGTAATCCCATTAATGATACTGTTTTTAAGACCGTCTTTAGTGATTTGGGTTGTTACACCGGTGCTTAGATTTTTAATAAATATATTGTTATTATAACCATAGGCCACTTTGGTTCCGGCAGAATTTAACACAGGTTCTTGTATTTTATTTTCTGAAACAAGCATCATTTTTTCAGTAATCACGTCATACACATAATAGGTTCCTAGGGTAGAGCGTCTATAAATTTGCTGTAAATCTGTTGCTAGTAAAACTTTAGTTTCATCTTCACTAAGGGTGTATGATAAAAAATAATTCGCATCTTTTATTTGAGAAGAAGATACTATTGTTTTTACTTTTTCACCGCTTATGTAATCATACACATCTACAGAAGACCCGCCAGAGCGCCTGTTGTAATTTAGCACCGCGTACTGTTTCCCACTTTTAAGAGACCGTAACTCATCAAGACCTTGGGCTCTAAAAGTACCGCTCCATATTTCTTCAAGATTGATCTGTTTTTGTTGCCCGGTTGCAACACTAAAACTTATAATAAAAAGGAGCAAAAAGCCTAGGCGCATAATGGTGTTTAAAAGTTGAATTTTATACTATCACAAGTTTAATAAAATTATATCAAACTAGGCCCTTTTTTGGACTTAAAAACAAGGATAGCAGGGCGCGAGTAAAAAAAGTTGCCTTATAAAAAAATTATTATTTCAAGATGCTTTGATTTTAAGCAACATAATGTGCTTTGTAGTATCTTTGTGATTTAAAACTAAAATGTATGTCAAATCCAATTTCAGGATTTTCAAAACTATCCAAGGCTCAAAAAATAGAGTGGGTTTCCAAGAACTATTTTAAGGCAAACGAGCAAGCTACAGAGGTGCTTCAAAGGTATTGGAACTCAGACAAGGAGCTGCAAAAACTACATGACGATTTTATAGAAAATACAATATCTAATTATTATTTGCCTATGGGTATTGCGCCAAATTTTTTGGTGAATAATGATTTGTATGCAATCCCAATGGTCATTGAAGAAAGCTCTGTGGTGGCTGCTGCAAGTAATGCTGCAAAATTTTGGCTAGACAAAGGTGGCTTTACAACTCAAGTAATAAGTACTACTAAAAACGGACAGGTCCATCTTAATTTCTTCGGAAACACTGCAGACATGACTGCTTTTTTCGGTGTTATAAAACCAATACTAATCGCTAGTATTTCGCAGGTTGAAAAAAACATGAAAAAACGTGGAGGCGGGCTGCTGGATATCCAACTTATAGATAGCACAAGCACCTTAGAAGGGTTCTTTCAGCTACATTGTACGTTTGAAACACTGGATGCCATGGGCGCCAACTTTATTAACACCTGCCTAGAAACCTTTTCACAAACCCTTGAAAGAGAAGCAAAAACCTATAAAGCATTTATCACCTCAAAAAACTATCCAGAGGTTGTCATGAGTATTTTGTCTAACTACACCCCAGAGTGTTTGGCTCTCGCTTCTGTATCTTGTCATGTAGATCTTTTAGCGCAAAAAGATTTGGAAGGGCGCCTTTTTGCTCAAAAGATAGTTAGAGCCATAGCCATTGCAAAAGCAACTCCAAGAAGAGCCGTTACACACAACAAAGGAATCATGAATGGTATTGACAGTGTTATACTAGCAACCGGTAATGACTTTAGAGCAGTAGAGGCAGCAGTACATGCATATGCATGTAAAGACGGCCACTACAGTAGCCTCACTCATGCTAGTGTAGAGAATGATATTTTTAAAATGTGGATTGAAGTCCCACTGGCTCTAGGTACTGTTGGTGGTTTAACATCATTGCATCCTTTGGTAGGTTTTGCCTTTGACCTTTTACAAAAGCCAAATGCTAAAAAATTAATGCAGTTAGTAGCCGTCGCCGGCTTGGCACAAAACTTTGCTGCGCTTCGCTCTTTGGTGACTACTGGAATCCAAAAAGGACACATGAAAATGCATTTAATGAATATTTTAAACGGGATTCAAGCAACAGATACAGAAAAAGCAAGTGCGGTAAAACACTTCAAAGCAAACCAGATATCTCATAGCGGGGTGATTTCTTTCATAGAAAAACAAAGAGCGTAAGGTGAGCAGGCAAACTACATATAAAAGCCATGGTAAACTCCTAATTATGGGAGAGTATGTTGTTTTGGATGGAGCAACAGCATTAGCCATACCAACAAAGTATGGACAATCTCTCACCGTTACAGAGAACAATGAGATGACGCTTCATTGGGTTAGTAAAGATCATACCGGTAACATTTGGTTTGAAACTCATATAAACCTTGCAACCCTAGGTAGTAGCAACACATCTAAGATAGCCCAAACACTGTGTACTATTTTACAAACTGCTAGAGCACACAACACATCGTTTTTAAAACAAAGTAAGGGCGTAACGGTACTAACACAATTAGATTTCCCGAGAGATTGGGGCCTAGGAACTTCCTCTACACTTATTAATAATATAGCTCAGTGGGCACAAATAGATGGCTTTACCCTCTTAAAAGAAAGTTTTGGGGGCAGTGGGTATGATATTGCTGCAGCCCAGCATAGCACCCCTATTTTTTACTCGCTAAAAAATAGCACACCACATGTGCAACCTTGCAAACTTACTTGGAGCTTTACAGATCATTTGTTTTTTGTACACCTCAACCAAAAACAAGATAGTAAGAAAGGGATTGAAACTTACACAGGTAAACAAACAGATGCAGGGCTAATAGAAACCATATCTGACCTTAGCAGAAAAACACTTTTATGTTACACCCTTACTGATTTTGAGAGAATCATTAATGCCCATGAAAAGAAAATAGCTTCACTTCTGGGTCAAGCCACTGTTAAAGAGTTATTATTTAATGACTATCCAAACTCCATAAAAAGCCTTGGAGCCTGGGGAGGAGACTTTATACTAGCTACAGGAAGCAAACAAGACATGGCCTATTTTAAAAATAAAGGGTATACCACCATCATTGCTTTTGATGATATGATTGCATAAAAAAAAGCCAAAGAAATAAATCACCCTTTAGCTTTAAAATTATGCAAAAAAAAAGCGCAACCCTAAGGTTGCGCTAATATTTAATTGTAGGCTTGAGTAACTTAAGCTGTTTTCTTAACTGCTAAAGTATAAATCACTAAACCAAATCCAATTTTGTTAATTGCATCAGCAATGTTGTACCAAACGTTGATATCTAACAAACCTTCAGTAGGTAATGCATCGTACCATCCTGTTGTTCCGTCCATGTATCCTAATGGATAGATAGCCCAACCAACAAGTACAAACCAGCATAAATATTTATGAGCTTGTAAAACATCTCCTCCTGCTTCGGTTGCAAGTTTTTTAGCTTCACCAAACCAAATCATGTAAGCAATTGCGAAATACGCAAGACCTGATATAGTTCCCCACATCACAGCACTGTCTCCAGATTCACCCATGTAACCAGCTAAAAGCATAATAGTTGATAAACCAATTAATTTCCACATTAAAGATTTTTTTGCACCAGCCATTTTTAATATTAGGTAGAATTCAACACACATAAGTGGAACTGTTAAAATCCAATCCACATAACGGAATGCTGTAACATTCTCAAGGTCTCCAGCCATAGCTGCATCACGCATGTACCAGTAGTGAACTGCTGCGATAAAAGTAATTAAACCAGAAACTAAAACAGAAGTTCTCCATTTTTTGTCAAATTGATTTAATGATAAGAAAAAGAAAGCAGAAGCTGCCATCATTGCCATACATCCTATAAAGAATGTGAAATTCACTGGGTCATTTACGTCCCCTAAAATTAGTAAAGTAGAATTTGTCATTTTTTTTATTTTTATTAATATTGTTTGAAGTATAAATTAAGCAAAAAAAAACGCAACAACCTAGGACTTTTAAAAGTAATTTGGTAAAATCCAATAATTAACATTATAAATTTGATAAATTTACCTCATGAACATTAATAATATTTTGATTACAACAACTTTTTTCTGTCTCTGGCTTACTAGCCAAATTCCTGAGAGTGTGCAGTATAGTATTGGATTCTTTTTTATTTTTACACTTGGTATTTTGCATGGATCTAATGATCTATCTATTGTCAGTAAAATTAAAAAAGTAGCTACCTTAAAAAGACTTGGGTTATTTTTATCTGGATATATAATGGTTGTGGTGATTGCAGCACTTATATTTTATGTAGCACCAAAAATTGCGTTGTTGTTTTTTATTTTATTTAGTGGATATCATTTTGGAGAACAACACTTTCATAACATTGTAAAGAAAAGTTCTCTCTTGAGAGCCATTCTCTTTATTAGCTATGGCTTGGTGGTACTATTTTTAATCCTTTCCTTAAACATACCTGAGGTATCAATTATAATAAAGGACATCATTGGCCACACCCTTAACAACAATGTGTATTATTACTGCTTACTTGGATCCTTTATTGTCTTTGCATTGACAGGGATCAAATACTACCTAGACCATACCTTTAGTCTTAAAACTATTGCCTATGAACTTTTCTTGCTATTAGTGTTCTTTATTGTGTTTAGTAGCTCAAATCTTATATGGAGCTTTGCCATATACTTTATACTATGGCATAGTATCCCTTCTATTATAGAACAATTAGACTACCTATATAAAGAAATTTCCTGGAAATCGTTTTTGAAATACATTCAAAAATCATTTGTGGTATGGCTCATCTCTATTTTAGGCATTGGCAGCTTATTGTATTTCTTTAAAGACGATAAGCAGATTTTTCTACCTATTATTTTTTCTTTTTTAGGAGCAATAACCTTTGCACATTCTTTTGTGATTTCAAAAATGTTCAAAAAAAATCCGTCTACTTTTAAAAAGTAGACGGACTAAAGTAATTTTCTAAATACTTTTAAAAGAAATTAGCTCTGTTGTCTTCAATCTCTGCAGCATTTTTAAGCGCTTGGTACACTTTGGTATTTACCGCTGGTGTAGCGGCGCTATTTAATTGGTTTGCAAAAGAAGCGTAATTCTCTAAAGCAGGTGCATTATTAACAGCCGTTACACGCACTATAAACACCCCTTTTTCTCCAGCAATTAAGCTAGTTGTTTCTCCAGCAGCTTTTGCAAATGCAGCACCTACTACCTCAGGTTCTGCGCCTGCGCCAGGTATAGTTGGTGCAGCCATAGTAATGGCAGTTGCGTTTTGCACCGTGATACCTTGACTAGATGCAATAGCATCTAAATCATTACCAGATATAGTAGCCATGATTTGTTTTGCCTTGAGGCCGTTTCTAAGTTTTGGCATTACCAAAGCAGATGCCTCAGCAATACTCATAAGCCCCTTTGGACTCTTTCTGGTAAGTTGTACAACAACATAACCATCTAGAATACTAAAACGCTTTACATCTGTTGCAGATACATCTTCTCCAAAGGCCCAGTTTACTATACTACGATTATTTCCAACTCCTGGAATGGTAGCATCTAAAGCTCCAATTTTATTTACTGGCTTTAAAGCAAGTTCTTGCTCCTTTGCAATTTGGGAGAAATCACCTTTTTGTGCGGCTAACTCAAACCTAGAGGCATTTGCAAACACTTCATTAAGTGTTTTTTCTGAAGCTTCAATCTCTTTAGAGAGTGTTGCAAACTTCATTGCTTTTTGCTTGTTTTTTTGCTCTTGAACCTCTACAACATGAAAACCAAACTCGGTTTCAACAACACCAAGAGTACCCGTTTTATTGTCAAAAATGAAATCATTAAATTCTTTGGTCATTTTTCCTGGACCTACATATCCTAAATCACCTCCCTTATCACTGTTTGATTTATCATCAGACAATGTTTTGGCTAAAGCTTCAAATTTCTTTTTATTTCTTTTTAAAACTCTTGTAATACTATCTGCCATAGCCTTGGCATCTTCTTTACTTCGCGTAATAGCATCAGAGGCTCTAAAAGATCCTTGGTATCTTATTAAGATATGTCTTGACTGCACAGAATCTGGCATTTGTGTTATGCCAATTACTTTTGAAATATTATTATTATCTCCCAATTTGTAAGGACCGTAAATACCATTTAGGGGTGTTGCAAAAAGATCTTCTGCAATAGCCTCTGGAATATCACTTTTAAAGAAATACCTGTCCTGGAAAGGAACGTCACTATTGTCATTAATGAAATTTTGGTAATCCTCGGTATTTTCTAAGCCTTTTAAAATCTCTGTAGCTTTTATATTTGAGTTGTATACTTCACGGTCTTTTAAAAGACTTGTAATAGCCACTTCTGCATCTGCAATATCTACATCTGAAGGTGCTTCAGAAAAAGATACAAACTGCACATCAACCTGCGGAGTTTGCTCGTAATCTGCAGCGTTGTTTCTAATGTATGCTTCAATTTCTGAATCTGTAACACTTACATCTGCATCTGGTATAGAAGTGTAAGGCACATATACATACTGCATGTTAATTTTATCATTCTGGTAACGATACTCCTGCTCACCTTCACTAAGAGTGCTTCTCATACCTGCTTTAATCATGTTGTAATAGGTCGTCTGCAAAGCGCCGCTCTTTAAATTATTTTCATAATCTAACCACTGCTGATAAGCAGTTGGATTGGTTGCTTTTACATTTGCAATATATTCTTGCACTTTTAAGGCGCTGTAAATTCCATCGGCGTCTTGAAAGGTTGGATTTGAGGCTAGCCCCATACGCAGTGACTCTTCTAATTGCTCTTTTTGAGCAGTAAGACCCAAAGCATCGTATTGTTGTTGTTGTAAGACATTGCGCAGTTCACGATCCCAAACCATATTCATTGCCTGAGCAGTAGTTCCATTCTCTCCCAAGTTGCGTTGGGTTAGCTCTACTTGCTTCATAAAAATATCACGCGTAAGGGATTCACCATTTATGGTAGCTACTGTTGTTAATGATTTTTCAGAAGAAAAACCACCATTACGTATTACATCTGCCAAGATGAAAGAGAATAATGCTAACGCTATAATTATAATAAGGAAAACTCCTCTTTTTCTAATGCTGTTTAATATTGCCATCTGTCATTTTTAATTTAAGAACACTCTACATGTAGCGTTCGCATTAATTTAGTGGGCGAAAATACCATTTTCCCTGCACTAATAAAATAGTTTTGACGAAAAGTTACAGCTAAAAGCCGCATGAAATTCTAAAGAGAAACTACAAGCAATGAATTTTCATTCACCCACCCTAAGATTGCTTAGGTATCTGGATTGCTTGTTTTAATGCAAACCAAGTCAATTTTGGTTGTAGAAACTTCCATGATTTCTATCTGGTACTTACCTATCACTACGGTTTCTCCGGCCTGGGGTATTCCTTGGGTAAAGCTAACAATCATGCCTCCAAGGGTTTCGTAATGCTCCTGTTCTGGCAAAGAAAGTTTATAGTTTTCATTTAGGTAATCAACCTCTAGACGGGCCGAGAATCGATAGTAATCTTCTTCTATAACCTCTTCTATAAGGGCGGTGTTATCATGCTCATCTTCTATTTCTCCGAAGAGCTCCTCAATGATATCCTCTACGGTAATAACACCACTAGTGCCCCCATACTCATCTACCACAACTGCAATACTTTTATGTTTTTTACTTAAAATATTAAGCACGTCTTTTGCTAACATAGTTTCTGGAACAAACACCACAGGTATAAGCATGGTTTGGATACTAGATGGCTTTTTAAATAGTTCGAAAGAATGTACATAGCCAACTACATCATCAATATTGTCTTTATAAATTATTATTTTGGAGAGTCCCGTTTCAGTAAAAAGAAGGCTTAACTCATCAACAGCGGTAGAGATGTCAACCGCCATTATTTCGGTCCTTGGTATCATGACCTCGCGAGATTTTATGTCTGAAAAATCTAGCGCATTTTGAAATATCTGAATTTCAGAATCTACCTCATCTTCTGTTTCAATAGCCTGCATTTGTTCACTAATGTAATTTCCTAGTTCAATTTTACTAAAACTAAGTCTTACCTTATCTCCATCTGTTTTAAAAATGTATTTTAAAACCAGATCTGAAATCCATAAAATAAATTCAGAAATCAAGGAAAAAACAATGTAAAAAAAGTAAGCTGGAACAGCAAAAAACTTCACCAAATCATTGGCATAAATCTGAAAGAACACCTTGGGCAAAAACTCAGCTGTTAGCAAAATCACTAAAGTAGAAACACTGGTCTGCACTAGGAGTCCAGCAGGTCCATCTATGGGCATATATTGCATCAATATATCTCCCATAAAAAACCCATACACTACCAAAGCAATATTATTACCAATGAGCATGGTGGCTATAAACTTGGAGGGCCTTTTGGTTATTTTTTTTAAAATACCAGCTAAAAAGTTCTGTTGTTGTTTTTCAATCTCAATGTAAATCTTGTTGGAAGAAACGTAAGCAAGCTCCATCCCAGAAAAAAAAGCCGAGCATAAAAGTGCCGATACAATAATGATAATTTGATATTCCAACAGGATATAATAATTGATTAAGTGCTATACAAATATAGTAAATGATCTCTAGCTTTACAGAACACAAACATTGATCATCAAGACTGAAAGGTGTAGATAACAGCTTTGTTATTTTTTGTTTTGGTCTTTATTTCGCTGTTCTATCATTTTTCTAAACTTTCTTTTGAAGAAAAACATAAACACCGCCACAATAGCAAAAAAGATAAACATATAAGCCTTCCCTCTATTGTCTGCCCAATGGCTTGTAACTAAGTACAAAGAAAAAGCAGCCATAACAAAGTAAAAGTATTCGAAAAGTTTGTAGATTTTATTTTGCATCTTCGTGGTTTTGTTGTTGTTTTATAAGTTGTACTCCCGTGTTTTTTCTTGATATAAACGCTGTGAAATCCTGACTAGAATCAAAGCGAGAACCATCATTATAAGAGCCGTCTTTAAATTTTATTTGATAAGGCTGGTCTGTAAACACCCATTGTTTTGTTTGGTGCCAATACAATTGATCTGCCTTTAAAATCAAACTATCACTGGTAATTAATACTACATTTTTACGCAAATCGATCATACCCGTTTTGCCATACCTGATTGCGTAATCTGAGGTGACAGTACTTTTTTTGCCATCTTCCCAAAAATGAACCTCTACCCCCTGTGGAAACTCTTGGTAGGGAAAATCATAGTTAGAATAGTCTAGCAAACTTTCTGATATTAAATTAGAAACCACCTTGCCACTATCTGTATATTTTAGGTTGATTTGCTTGCCAATGGCCAAGGGCTGATCATCCTTTATAGATAATTTTTGTTTGTCTTTATAATTAGCATCACACGCAAAAAGCGTGATGACCACAATTAGGGACATCACGCTTTGTATGCTATATGATTTAATGGTCATATTATAAATTTGGCACTCTTACACTGCCACCAACCCAACAGTTAAGGGTAATGAGTTTTCCAGCCATACCGGCAGAGAAAATATCTGTTTTTTGCGGAGCACGAGCTCTGTAACTATTTGCAGCAGCTCTTGCATTTGATGCAATAGAAGGGTCTACTCTTGCTGCTTTATCTGCATACGCTGCAGCTTTCCAATTTACAGCTCTTTTTTCAAAGGGTGTACCTCCACAATTATTAGAACTTTTTGCAATCATTGCAGCAATTTTAAGGTAAGACCTACCATCGTTTGGCTTTACATTTAACACTTTGTTGTAAAAGGTTCTTGCAGCATTGTATCTTCCTGCTTTGCGTTTTTCTTCTGCAATTTTGTAATAAATTTTAGCCTGCTTGTTTGGATCTGTTTGCATTTTTGCAGACTGCTCATAATAAACCAATGCCTTTGAAGCATTCCCGCTCTGCGCCTCTAATTGTCCTAAGTACATTTTTGTGTCTGCACTTGGCTCTAATCTATCAAGCTGCTCCACCAATTTAATAAAAAGAGGATCTAGTGTACAGTCTTTTCCAGACAAACGCCCTGCTGCATTTCTAATCCAAGAAATATCCTCTTTCATGGCCTCAAAATCTTTGTTATACAAAGTAACAAGATTAGGACAATCTGCAACGCCTCCTAGTTTTGTATCTACACTGCCCTTTACTTTACCAAAAATGCGTAAGTTTTTTTCATAGGCGCTTAATCTCTTTTTTTCTTTACTTGACATAGCTTGGCCGGCAGCTTCTTTATCAATAAGAGCTGTAAGGAGTTTTGCCAACTTCCCTTCTTCTACCTCCATTTTGTTTTTCACAACATCATATAAGTTAAAAACTTCTTGCAAGTCTTTCTCTCCATCTATGTATAAATCTTTTGCTAAAGAAAAATAAGTATATAAAGCCTTTGGGCTTTTAAAATTTACTTGATCTTTTTTAAATGCAGCATCAAAATAAGAAAACTGCTCTTGCTTTGTACCAATGCCATTGTCAAAACGCACTTGAGCCAACTTACTTAAAACAGCCCCTTCTTTTGTTTTTGAGGGATAGTACTGCATCCTTAACCTGTATGATGTTTCTAAATCAGAAATTTTAGCGGTATCTCCCTTGGTGATAAAGTCTCCAAACATTTTGGCAGCATATTGGTATACAGCCATGGTAGTTTGAGGACACTTTTCAATTACATTATCATAGTGCTTGTAGGCCTCTTGATAATTTTTTGCTTTTGCTGGCTCTGTGAATAACGACACCATCGCGATACACTGTTGTGCATCCTGAGCTAGTGCTGAAGTTGTTACTAAGGCAATTGTTATTGCAGTAAAAAGTGTTCTTATTTTCATTGTAGTAATCTTCTTGTGTTAATCTAAATATCTTTTATCAAACCATCTATCGTTGAAGGATAGACTTATAAATGTGTTAAAAAAGTTTTCTTGTATCAAACCAAAGTCTGTAGTCCCTCTTTTTCCTATCTCAAAACCAACGTTTACATTAGAGAACAATCTTCCAACAGGAATACCAACTCCAAAAGATATGCCAAACTCATTAATGCCTTGACCGTTTAAATTTATTCCTGTTTCTTCAAAACGTATTCCAGCTCTGTAAACAATTCGTTTATAGTAACTTGTAAGTGAATTATACTGAGGAATATAAAATCCTCCTATTTTATATTTTGTAGCATCTGTGTAGGTAATGTTTTCCAATTCAAAAGTACGATTGGTCAAATTACTAGTTTTTTGATTTACATACTCTAGGCCAACAAACCATGTTTTTGGTTTTCCGATTCCTGCTCCTACACTTAGCTGAGAGGGAAATGTAAAATCTGTATCTGTTACAGCAACTTCTATTTCTTCTCGTACTACTTGTAATCCAGATGGAAGCACAAAAACAGTAGCTCTCTGACGTGAATTTTCGGCCTTAAAGTTAGTCTCCGGGGTATAACCAACTGCTGTTTGTATTTGCAAATTTTTAGACACCTTAGCCTTGTAACGGGCTCCAAAATTAAAACTAAATCCTAATAGATCTGATCTGTTTTGTTCTCTAGCACCTAACTCAACATCAACCTGCTCGCTAAATGCTGTATTTTCGATATTTCCGAAGTTATAATTAGTCTCTACACCAAAACTAAAATTTGGTGAAACTCTATAAGCAAATGTCAAAAAGGCTTTATTGAGACCTCCTTCTCCAGTATATCTGGTTGTTACATCACCCACAACATTTTGAGTGTCATAGCCAACAGAGGAGTAGGGTAATAATCCAAAACTAGAAACTAGTTTACCCATGGGGATGGCTACAGCAAAATAATCAAAAGAAGTGGTAGATTGTGATTGGGTTTGTGAAACTGTTTTCTGGGTGGTTTCTTTGTGGCTTATACCAACTGCGTAATTAATCAAATCAAGATCTGCTATTGAGGCAGGGTTTTGCACACCTAGATGAATACTATCCGAATACACGCTAATACCTCCCATTGTTCTGTTCTCAACCGTTCCTTTAAAATTAAGAGAACCGATACCATAAAAAGAATAGGGTGACGAAGTCCCGTTTTGAGCCATCGTAACAGTAGAAATGAGTAAGAATACTCCAATAATTATTCGCATCAGCATCAATATTTATTAAGTTCTAAAATATAATTTAAGCCCTCTAACAGAAAATTTGAGTTGGCAAAGATGTCATTTTTTAATCTATCTCGCAAAAAATGAGCGTCTCCACCTGTTAAAATAATTGTTAAATCGCTGTATTGGTCTTTATATTGATTAATTACACCATCAATTTCATGTATAACTCCTTGAAGTACACCACTATGCATAGAATTTTCTGTGCTATTGCCAATCATCGGAATTACCGCTGTTTTTTCCAGAAGTGGCAACTTTGCTGTAAAGCTATGTAATGATTTATAACGCATGGCTATTCCGGGGGAAATACTACCTCCTTTGTATTGGTTGTCAATAGATAAGAAATCGTAGGTAATGGCGCTACCTCCGTCAATTACTAGTACCTCTTTTTTTGGAAATTGTACAGCTGCCCCTGCAATAAGTGCAATTCTATCTGGACCTAAGGTTTTTGGAGTTGTGTAGGTATTTGTAAAAGGGATTTTACTGGTGTGAGATAGCACATGGACACTGGCCAACTCTTCAAGAAGTAGTATTGCTTGAGAAGGCAAACTACCCACAGAAGATAAAATACAGTGTGTAAGTTTGGGATAGCTTACACTAAGTTGTTTAATGTGGTGTAAAACCTGTTGTTTTTCACACACCTGTGTGTCTACAAGAGTATTGCCATTAAAAACAGCAAACTTGAATAAGGTGTTACCAACATCTACTGTTAGATTCATATCGTTGCAAAGACGACAAAAATACATAGTTATTTCAACAGCAAAGAACAAATAGCCCATTGAATTGATTCTTAGCCTAAATAGAGAACTCACAAAACAAAAATGCATGATAGATCTCGTTTTTGTCAAAGAATTTTATCGAGCAGATTTAAATAAAGATATTTTTCAAAAAATTGTTTTGCTGCAATGAAAATACCATTATATTTGCAGCCGCTAAGTTAATTATTTCTCTTAGCAAACGGTGCCTTAGCTCAGTTGGTAGAGCAATGGACTGAAAATCCATGTGTCCCTGGTTCGATTCCTGGAGGCACCACCAAAAACCCACTCAACGAGTGGGTTTTTTTTTGAATATACTTTTTACTTCCCCATCAATTAATGTAAAAGTGAGTAACAAAAGATTTTTATTGTCTTAAATAATTGCCCTATATTGTGATACATAAATGATACAAACAAAGCAGTGGAAGGAATCCTTAAAAATGCAGTTGAGAAGAAGTTTGGCCTAGAAATTTCAAACAGAGGTGATTGTGAAAAACTATCTGAAGTTATTCATGAGCATACAAGCAAAAACATAAACTACAATACCTTAAGGCGTATGTACGGCTTTGCAAAGCCTGTAAAAACACGCAAAGACACCCTAGATATATTAAGCCAATATGTTGGTTATAAATCTTATTACCATTTTGCGAATGCTGCCCCTTTTGAAATAAGCTGGGAAAGCCGCTTGCATTTATACGAACTTAAGGACAACAAAGACCCAAAGACCCTTCTTTTATTTTTAGAACAAAAATCACAAAGAGGTGAAGACATCACTCTTCCAATAATTAATCTAATACGAGAATTTTTATTGGCAAAAAGGATTCGTGAAATAAATATTTTGTTTGACTCAGATGTGCTTAAAAACAATATCATAACCTACAAGCAAAAATTAATTATTGGAAACGCTGTGGGTATATTATTACGTACTATACAACTCAGTAAAAAAGAAATTAATCTGCTTTGCAAAACATCATTTTTCCGGGCTACTATTTTTGAAATATTTGTTGACTACTCCTCTTTAAATGGATTTTACGCGGTGTTCGCAACATATTTCAGTGAAAAGAAAAACTATAAAAACAAACTATTTGTTAGCTGCTTATTAAATCTTAGAAGCTTCCTAAACAATCAAAAAATAAAGAACATCCAAATCAGTGACAATAACCTAATGGAACTGCATCCCATTCTTATTGGGAGATACTTTTCAAATTTCTTACTTACAGAAAAAAATCAAGCGCATTTTTTTAACATCAAAAAAGTAGCAAACTCCACTACTTTTTTATCGCCAGTGCATGAAATATATTACGAACCAATGGTAATTGCAATGCTAACTAACAATCTAAAAGCTCAATTGTGGCTTATAGAACAAATAGAAAAACATCTTAGCCAAAAAGCCTATCCAGAACCTCATTATTTAGAAATCTATCATTTAATGAAAAGCTTTTATTTTATGCAAACAGGCGCTATAGAGGAGTCTAAAAATATGTTTGAAAAAATTAACCTCGATAATTTTATTTTAAGCTATAAAACATTTCTTCTTTTTTTCTACTATGCTACAGGGTATAAATTATTCCAAAACCAAGAATTACAGAAGCTTATGAAAAATTATCTTACAAAGAATCCATACAAGTATTTAAGCCAATTTTATACTAAGCACATCAAATTACCAAGCAAAACCTAAGCTTGTATAACTTAACAAAAATGAGACCCTACCCAATATTGATGTTAAATTATATGTGAAAGCGTTTCAAAAAATGACAATACAAAGTAGGGCTTCCTACTTTTGCCTTTATACTATTGCTTATATTTACTTTTTAAAATCAAACAAGTGTGGCTGCTTTTCTGTCACCAATATAAAACCAATTATGGCAAATAATTATTACGATCCTAAAGACCTAAGAAAATTTGGAGAAATAACACAATGGAGCGAAGAACTAGGCAACAAATTCTTTGACTACTATGGCAAAGTATTTGAAGAAGGAGCTCTTACCGCCCGTGAAAAATCATTAATTGCCCTAGCGGTATCACACACAGAACAATGCCCCTATTGTATAGACGCCTACACCAAAGACTCTCTAGAGCGTGGGGTAACCAAAGAACAAATGATGGAGGCCATCCATGTAGGAGCCGCAATTAAAAGCGGTGCCACCCTAGTGCACGCCACCATGATGATGAATAAAGTGAATAAGCTAGAAATGTAGCCCTATAAATAGGTAAGAAGTACTTACAAGGATTATTTAAAACATCGTTTAAAAAATACTGCGATGTAAATTGCAATAAAAAACAATGGCTTTTAAAAAGAGCCGCTACCATGGCAAAACTAAAACAACAATCACTCCGTAAAAGAGATAACGAATTGGCTAGTGCAAACCGCCAATTAGAAATTTTAAACGGCGGTATTTTCGAAAATGGAGAACTCCCCACTTTTGCAAAAAAAATAATGCAAACCAACCAATTTCCTCTACGTCCAAAAAAGCTGGAAATACTTCAAATAAACCTGGGATATATGTGCAACCAAGTGTGCGAGCACTGTCATGTAGATGCAGGACCAGACAGAAAAGAAATCATGACCTGGGAAACTATGCAGATGTGTCTTGAGGTCATAAAAAATACAGGAGCTCACACCCTAGATCTAACGGGAGGTGCCCCAGAGATGAACCCTAACTTTAGACGTTTTGTAGACAAAGCGAGCCAGGCCGGTATTAAAGATTTTATTGTAAGAAGTAATCTTACCATTATAAGGGCAAATAAAAAATACCATGATTTACCACAATTCTTTAAAAAACACAATGTTCATGTGGTAAGCTCAATGCCCCACTGGACAAGAGGCAAGACAGATAAACAACGCGGAGAGGGTGTTTTTGACATGTCTATCACAGCTCTTAAACAATTAAATGCAGTTGGGTATGGTATGCCTGGTAGTAATTTAAAACTAGACCTGGTTTACAATCCAAACGGGGCCTACCTGCCAGGTGATCAAACAAGCATGGAAAAGGAGTTTAAAAGCGCACTACTGGCAGATTTTAATATTCAGTTTCATAGTCTTTTTGCCATTACCAATCTTCCTATTTCTAGATTTCTAGACTATCTCATTGCCAGCGAAAATTATGAAGAGTATATGTACCAACTTGTAGAGGCTTACAATCCTGGAGCAGTTAAAAACGTTATGTGCACCAACACCATTTCTATTTCCTGGGACGGATGGCTGTATGACTGTGATTTCAACCAAATGCTTGGCCTGAAAGTTGCTAGTAAAGTCACCCATATAAACCAGTATAATGAATCTATTTTAAGCGATAGAGATATTGTTATTTCTCAGCACTGTTATGGCTGTACCGCAGGAGCGGGAAGCAGCTGCCAGGGAGTAGTTACAACATAAAAAAACCATGAAGATACTTTGTTACATAGTACTTTTTTTTGGAGCAACAACCAGTGTTGCCCAGCAAACAATAGAGGAGGTTTTATTAAAATACAACAAACAAAGCATCCCTTATATTTACTCAGAAATGCTTGTAGAAATTCAAAACGACCCCACTTTAGTACTACTAGACACTAGAGAAAAAAAGGAGTACCAGGTAAGCCATATCAAAGGTGCATTACATGCAGGTTATAAAAATTTTAATCTGCAAAAAGTTTCAAAAACCATTAAAAATAAAGATGCCCAAATTATAGTGTACTGCTCTTTAGGGGTTAGAAGTGAAGATATAGCAGAGATTCTCCAAAGAGCAGGATACACAAATATTCAAAACCTATACGGAGGTATCTTTAATTGGAAAAACAACAATCTACCCCTTGTAAATACACAGCAAAAACAGACAGATAGCATTCATGTGTACTCAAAGCAATGGGGAAAATGGCTTACCAAAGGCATTAAAGTAACTAACAAATAACACGATATCCAAAAATACTATGGCAATTTTAGGAGTGAAAAATAATCCTGTAAATCTGGGATCAAAACAGGTATTTCACCTTCCAGGTTCAAAAAAGGCGCTTATTGTTTTTATAAGAAATCCAGAACTTGGCAAATGTAAAACACGTCTTGCAGCTACAATTGGAGATCAAAGCGCACTTGATGTGTATCGGTTTTTATTAGACCACACAGTAAAAATAACAAGCTCCCTTAAAGCAGATGTGTATGTGTACTATTCAGAAAAAATTAAAGAAATTGATATTTGGGATACTTCTATTTTCAGAAAAAAACAACAACAGGGTCATGATTTAGGCGCAAAAATGCAAGACGCATTTACAGAGGTCTTTAAAATGGGATATCAAAAGGCAATAATTATTGGTAGTGACATGTATGACATCACTACCCAAGATTTAGAAGATGCTTTTTTAACACTAGAAGACAACAACTTTGTGATAGGCCCTGCGCAAGACGGAGGCTATTACTTACTTGGTATGAAACACCTAAAACCCCAACTTTTTAAAAATAAAAAATGGGGAACAAACACCGTTTTGAGTGACACATTACAAGATTTAGAATTAGAAAATCTGGCAATCTTGGCAGAGAAAAATGATGTAGATTACTACGAGGACATTAAAGACATTGCAGTGTTTAAAAAATTCTTCCCTCACTTGAAAGACTAAGCTTTTATAAATCCGTATTTTTGAGGTAGCTGTTTAGTAAATAGTTTTAAAGTTCCCATCTCTATACCCAAGACAATAATACAACAACAAATATTGTTCTATTAAGTGGTGTAGAAACCTCAAAACAAAAAATAGGTATATATATGATAAAGTACATCGAAGAGGCTGTAGAATTTTTGCAAAACAGAGGGTTTGGCACTCCAGAGATAGGCGTTATCCTAGGCACTGGTTTAGGAAAAATAATTGACCATGTAACCATTGAGGCAGAGATGAGTTATAACCATATTCCTAATTTTCCTACTGCAACTGTCGAGTTTCATAAAGGAAAATTAATCTATGGTGAATTAGCAGGAAAAAAAGTAGTGATAATGCAGGGTCGTTTTCATCTCTATGAAGGCTACTCTCTTTTTGATGTTACCTTTCCTGTTCGGGTCATGAAAGGCCTAGGAATTTCAAGATTATTTGTAAGTAATGCCTCTGGCGCCATAAATTTAAACTTTAAAAAGGGAGAGATTATGCTTATTGATGATCATATCAATTTGCAAGGCGGATCCCCTTTAGCCTTTAAAGGTGTAGAAAAACTTGGAGAGCGTTTTGTAGACTTGAACCAACCCTATGACCCAATAATGAATGCCAAGTTAGAAGAAATTGCAGCTGCACACGCCATACACCTGCACAAGGGTGTATACGCAAGTGTTGTAGGGCCTCAGCTAGAAACAAGAGCAGAGTATAGATACCTTAAAATCATTGGCGCAGATGCAGTAGGAATGAGTACCGTGCCAGAAATTATTGTTGCCAATCATTTGCAAATACCTGTTGTAGCGCTCTCTGTGCTAACAGATGAGTGTGATCCAGACAATTTAAAACCTGTGGATATTACAGATATTATTGCGCAGGCCCAGAAAGCAGAACCAGCTATGATCACCCTATTCACAGAACTTATACAATCGCTTTAGAAAACATAAAATGAGCTATCTAGATACCACACATGATGTGTATAAACAAGCAGCACTTACCCCAGATATTGGGCTTTGCTGTACTACCAATCCTATATGGGAACTCCCGGGGTTGAAAATTCCTAAAATAATGCAAGAGATGAATTACGGCTGTGGAAGCACCGTACATGCTAGAGATTTATCAAATAATCCTAAAATGCTCTATGTGGGAGTTGGAGGCGGCATGGAATTATTGCAATTTTCTTATTTTAATCGTCAAAAAGGCGGTGTTGTTGGCATTGATGTTGTAGACGAAATGTTAGAGGCTTCTGCTGCAAATTTTAAAATTGCTGAAGCGCAAAATCCTTGGTTTAAATCTGAGTTTATTGATCTTAAAAAGGGAGATGCGCTTCATCTTCCCGTTGATGACAATAGCATTGATGTAGCTGCACAAAACTGTTTGTTTAACATCTTTAAAGCTGAAGATTTAAAACGCGCCATACAGGAAATGTACCGCGTATTAACCCCTCACGGGAAACTAGTAATGAGTGACCCAACCTGTGAGCAGCAAATGAATGACACCCTTAGAAATGACGCGCGGCTGCGTGCCCTTTGTTTGAGTGGCAGCCTACCAATAAAAGACTACGTAAAGGCCCTCACAGATGTTGGATTTGGAACCATAGAAATTAGAGCTAGAAAACCCTACAGGATTCTAGACCCAAAAAATTATCCAACCAAAGAACTAATCTATATAGAATCTATTGAGGTTGCAGCCATTAAAGACCCTATGCCAGAGGATGGCCCTTGTATTTTTACTGGTAAAGCGGCTATTTATTATGGATCAGAGGATTTCTTTGACGATAACAAAGGACATATTTTACTTAAAAATCAACCCTTAGCCATTTGTGATAAAACTGCAAAAGCTTTAAAAGCTTTAGATAGAGATGATATCTATTTTAGCGAATCTACCTACCATTATGATGGGGGCGGTTGCTGTTAATACAACTCAGAAAAGATGAAAAACTACTTATATATAGCAACAATTACATTCTTTATTTTGGCCAGCGCCAAAATGGTAAATGGCTATCCTGTAAAAAATCAAGAAGGCCTACCATCATTACTTTTAGAGAAAAAAACTGTAAAAGACACGTTATATAAAGAGGTGTTTGATCATTCAGGATTTCATGCCCTGTTGCAAAAAAATGTTAGTCCAGATGGAAATGTAAACTACACAGTCTTTAAACAAGACAGGACTGTACTGCGCATGTACTTAAATGCACTTAGCAGAAAAACCCCTACAGACTCCTGGAGCAAGCAAGAAAAACTAGCCTACTGGATCAATGCATATAACGCAATGACCATTGATTTAATTATTAGAAACCAACCCATAAATAGCATCAAAGACATTAAAAACCCTTGGAAACAATCTTTATGGAAACTGGGGGAGGCTATGTACAATCTAGATGAAATAGAACATCAAATTTTAAGGAAAATGGATGATCCACGCATTCATTTTGCTATAAACTGCGCATCTTTTTCATGTCCTATTTTATTAAATGAAGCCTTTACTGCCAATAGTGTAGATACCCAACTAGACACCTTAACAAAGAGGTTTGTAAATGACACGAAGAGAAATACAATCACGCCAAAGGCCATCACTATCTCAAAAATATTTAAATGGTTCTCTAAAGATTTTAAGAAAAACCAAACCTTAATTGAATTTCTTAACACCTATGCGGCTATTACTATAAATAGAAATGCAACAATAAACTACATGGACTATAACTGGGAATTAAACAACTAAAACCCTATGCCGATAGTCTCAAATAGCATTAGTATTGTCATTCCTGTTCTAAATGAAGCTTTAAATATTAGCAGGCTCTTGGTCCATCTTAATGAAAAGTCTGCGGGAGGTCACATTTCAGAAATAATTGTTGTAGACGGTCATAGCCAAGACAATACTGCAGCGCTAGTCAAAGAATTTTCTAAAACTTCAAGTATTGCCATACAACTAATATACTCAGAAACAGGGCGGGCCAAACAAATGAATACGGGTGCAAAGGCTAGTATAGGAAGCGTTTTATATTTTTTACACGCAGATTCTTTACCGCCGCAAAATTTTGACAGCCTTATTATTTCAGAAATTAAAAAACAACACCTAGCAGGTTGTTTTAAAATGAGATTTGATAGCAATCATTGGTGGTTAGCCCTAGTGAGTTGGGCAACGCGTTTTAATTGGAGTATATGCCGGGGTGGTGACCAAAGTCTATTTATAACCAAAGGAGTTTTTGATGAAATAGGAGGTTTTGACCAAGAGTATATTATCTATGAAGATCAAATGCTCACCAACCAACTCTACAAACGCAAGCAATTTGTTGTCATCCAACATTGGATTGTCACCTCTGCCCGATTGTATGAAAAAAAAGGGGTTTGGAGGGTGCAATATCTCTTTTTGATGATCTATCTAAAAAAATGGTTGGGTGGGTCTGCAGATGAGATTTACACGTATTATAAAAAACATATTTAGTAACTTTGAGTAATCTTTAATAAATCACCATGACGCTAGAAAAAAAACCAAATTTAATAAAATGGAGTTTGAAGTATTCTGTTAGTGCTGCGATTGCAGGGATTTTATGTTGTGTTGCGCCTGCTATTTTATTTATGTTTGGCCTAATGAGCGGTGTGTATGCCATATCCTTTGCTGATTTTTTCTACAAAGAAGACGGAAGTTCTGGAACAGGAGCATGGGTATTAAAAGGGATCGCACTTTGCATAGGTATCTATGGTGTGTATTCTTTTAGAAGAAAACAAAATCAATGCGCAATTGATAAGAAGAGTAAACGAAAAAATTTAATTCTATTAATTATTATAACCCTCTTTGTGGGTGTGGGTCTTTTTTTATCAATAGAGAAATGGTCTTCCTGGTATTTTGATGAGCATATCGTACCTGCCCAACAAAAAGAACTCAATATTTCTATAAAAGACAATTGAATACTATAGTCAGGGTTATCATTCCAGCCTACAATGAAGAAAACTCTATAGCCAAGGTCATACAAGATATCCCTCCTATTGTTGATGAAATTATTGTAGTTAATAATACCTCTACAGACAACACACACAATGTTGCCAAAACAGCTGGCGCTACAGTTGTAAATGAGCCTAAAAGAGGCTATGGCTATGCCTGTCTAAGAGGCATGAGCTATATCTCATTACAAGAAACCAAGCCAGATATTGTTGTGTTTTTGGATGGTGATTACAGTGATTATCCTCAGCAGTTAACCCAGCTCATAACCCCAATTATAGAAAAAGATATAGACCTTGTTATAGGAGCTAGAGTAAGAACTTTAAGGGAGAAGGGTGCTATGACCTACCCTCAAAAATTTGGCAACTGGCTAGCTACCTCTTTAATGACACTTTTTTTTGGTGCACGCTTTACAGACCTTGGTCCTTTTAGGGCAATAAAGTATTCTAAATTACTCGCTTTAAACATGGAAGACAAAACCTATGGCTGGACCGTAGAGATGCAATTAAAAGCAGTAAAACAAAAATATAGTTATGTAGAAATCCCTGTGAAATACCGCAACAGAATTGGAGTCTCTAAAGTTTCGGGAACCCTAAAAGGTGCTATCTTTGCTGGAGTTAAAATCTTAACTTGGATTTTTAAATACTCCATTAAAAAATGATACTGCAAGGCACTATAATAGTTCTTTACACGGTTTCGTTACTGCTCATACTTATGTATGCAATAGCGCAATTAAACCTGCTTATTAACTACCTAAATGCTAAGAAAAAAACAGCACAGTGTCCCCTTTTTGATTTTGAAAACCCAGAAGAAATTCCAGTGGTGACTATTCAACTTCCCGTGTATAATGAAATGTATGTTATCCAGCGGCTGCTTGATAACATAGCCAAAATTCAATACCCAAGAGAAAAACTGGAAATACAAGTACTGGATGACTCTACAGATGAATCACTCAAAACAACGGCCCTAAAAATAAAGCAGCTACAAGCTACAGGACTGGACATAAAACACATTACCCGCAAAGATAGAACTGGTTTTAAAGCAGGCGCATTAAAACAAGGATTAGAAATAGCCAAGGGAGAGTACATCGCTATTTTTGATGCAGATTTTTTACCTCAACAGACCTGGCTATATAATACCATACCCTATTTTAAAGACTTGGAAATTGGCGTGGTACAAACCCGCTGGGGACATATCAATAAAAATTACTCTCTGCTCACAAAAGTACAAGCATTTGCCCTTGATGCTCACTTTACCCTAGAACAAGTTGGGAGAAACACCAAGGGGCATTTCATCAATTTTAATGGCACTGCAGGGGTTTGGAGACGCTCCTGTATTTTGGATGCTGGAAACTGGGAAGGAGACACCCTAACAGAAGACCTTGACCTTAGTTACAGAGCGCAGTTAAAAAGCTGGAAATTTAAATACTTAGAACAGATAGAAACACCTGCAGAATTACCTGTTGTAATAAGCGCAGCTCGCTCACAACAATTTAGGTGGAATAAAGGAGGTGCAGAGAATTTTCAAAAAATGTACAAGCGTGTCTTGACCAGTACCAATGTGTCTACAAAAACTAAAATACACAGCTTGCTTCATTTACTGAATAGCACTATGTTTTTAAACATATTTTTGGTGGCTATTTTAAGTATCCCCATGTTGTATATTAAAAATGAATATGAGTATTTAAAAGGCTATTTCATTGTCATGAGTTTCTTTGTGGTAAGCACCCTTATTTTCTTTGTTTGTTACTGGCACACCTATAAGTCTACCAATGGTGGAGGATTCAAACAGTTTGTAAAATATACCGGAATGTTTTTTGCTTTTTTCTCTATTGCCATGGGCTTTTCTTTGCACAATACCATTGCGGTTATAGAGGGGCATATGGGTAAAAAAAGTGATTTTGTGCGTACTCCAAAATTTAACATTAATTCCCTAAAAGATAAATGGCAAGGAAACAAATACCTAAAAAACAACATATCGGTACATGTTATTTTTGAAGGTATGTTAATGTGCTACTTCGCCTTTGGGATGTATTTGGCATTTGTGGTGGGTGACCAAGGTGGTGATTTTGGATTGTTTCCATTTCACCTAATGCTTTGTTTGGGTTTTGGCTTTGTGTTCTTTAAAAGCCTCACAAGCAAAGATTAATATAAAGGCAATACTATGCATAATATAAATCATCACATACACCTCAAATCTCTGTTGTCATACAAAGAGTTCTTGATCCCTGGCCTGGGGAGTGTAGTACTGTATTTGTTTTTTGCCTATTTTCTAGACAGAAGCGACTTTTTAACCCTGCTGCTTTTATACAGTGGCTTGTTTTACGGGGCCTGGAAAATTATTCAATACACACGATTTAATTTTTGGGTATGGGCGCTCATTGGTATAACAGTAAGAGTGTTGTTCTTACCTGCAATGCCGAACCTCTCTCAAGACTTTTATCGCTTTATTTGGGATGGAAGACTCCTTTTTTTAGGAATAAACCCTTATATATTTACCCCAGAGCAACTAGCAAGTGGTTCTCAAATAGCCCAAGATTTAATTTCTTTGGATGCAATACCGAATGCCCAGATGCTTATCCAAGGTATGGGAAACCTTAATGCGAGCCACTACAGCAACTACCCGCCAATTAATCAACTATGTTTTGCCTTAGCAGCTGTGTTTGCAAAAAAATCAATCCTTGGGTCTGTAATTGGGCTACGCATACTAATCATTGGGGCAGATTTAGGTATATTATATTTCGGAAAAAAACTATTAGAAAGGCTCAATCTGCCAGTTAAAAACATTTTTTGGTATTTCTTAAATCCTTTTATCATCATAGAACTTACCGGAAATTTGCACTTTGAGGGAGTGATGCTCTTTTTTGTTATTTGGTCATTGTACCTGCTAGATAAAAAAAGATGGGTGCTGGCGGCAATAGCACTTGGAGTTTCTGTTTCTGTAAAGTTATTGCCTTTACTTTTTCTGCCACTTTTTTATAAATATCTAGCCCCAGAGGGGCTCTTTAGTAAAGGATTTTGGAAAATGAAAAAATTTTATTGGGTGACCCTTGCCACCATAGCACTTTGTTTTGCGCCCTTTATCTCCAAGACCTTTATTTCTAATTTTAGTGCAACTATTGGTTTATGGTTTCAAAGCTTTGAATTTAATGCTAGTGTGTATTATATCATACGTTGGATTGGATTTCAAACCGTTGGTTGGAATATTATTGCCACAGCTGGGCTCATTTTACCTATTGTAGTTTTTATTTGTATTGTGCTGCTTTCTTTATTTAGAAAATACAATACCACACAAAACCTCATTACTGGAATGCTGCTGGCCGTGTCTATATACTTTTTATTAGCTACAACGGTGCACCCTTGGTATATTGCAACCCCTGTGCTTCTTAGTGTTTTCACCAAATATAAGTTTGCGCTGCTGTGGAGCTTTATGATTTGTTTTAGTTACGCGGGGTATACCGCAACTGGATTTAATGAAAACCTATTACTAGTAGCCCTAGAATATAGTGTGGTAATAAGTGTAGCGATTTGGGAACTAGTAATAAAAAAACTCCCTAAAAAGGGAGTTGTGATTTAATTATACCTGTTTTTTCTATCTTCTATAGCATAGAAAAAAATTCTAATTCTTCTTTAGTAAGTGTTTTCCAGCGTCCTCTTGGAAGATCTTTCTTGGTTAAATGTGCCAAAGTAACACAGTCTAAACGCAAAATATTATATCCTAAATGATCAAATATTTCACGAATCACACTATTACCCATATGCTTGATTTTTAGACCAACTTCCTTTTTTGGTTTGTTGTCTACGTAGCTTATTTCTTCAATCTGTATTTTCTTTGGTCCTATTTGGATTCCTTCAGAAATTTCCTTTAAATCTGCAGCTTTTAGATTCTTGTCTAACTCTACATGAAACAATCGTTCCATTCCTTTTTTACTGAGCTTCTCTTTGAGTTTATCATCATTGGTGAAAAACAAGAGTCCCGTAGCGTTTCTACCCAATCTACCAATGGGAGTAATACGCCCAGAAGAGGCATTAGCCACCAAATCCATAACAGTGTTACCCTTGCTGTCACTTGTGGTGGTCGCAAAGCCTTTTGGCTTGTTTAAAAGCACATAAGACATTGGTTCTGGATTTAGACGACGGCCATCAAAACGTACATCATCTTCAAGTTTTACCTTGTATCCCATTTCATTAATAATCTTACCATTTACGGTAACTAGTCCAGTAGCTATATAAGTGTCTGCCTCTCTTCGAGAACAAATACCACTGTTAGATATATATTTATTTAATCGAATACCATCAACAACAACATGTTTCTTGCTAGCTGGTTTTGGGGCAACAACCTTAGGCTTTACATCACCTGCTCTAGATTTTCCAACCCTTGGCTTAGACACTGCATTGCGATCATTGCTTTTAAACTTCGCGTTTTTACCGTGCCCTTTACTGGCTCCTTTTGTTTTGTTATCGTTTCTGCTCATGATGTAAATTCCTGGAATCCAGGTGATTTTAAATTGGGCGCAAAGATACGCTTTAATTTAATAATTTCATTGATTCCTTAATGTTCAATAATAGAAACAAAATGGTGTAAATCAAGAACGTATGGTAAGCAAAGTCCTGGCTTATAACTGCTCTTTAGAATCAACAAGACTAATGGTAGATTGCCGCTGTGTGTTTACCGTTAATTTGGTGACATCTGGTCGAGAATAATGCCCTACAGGATCAAAATTCTGGCGCTCTTGGTAGACTTTATTAAAATCTAGGGTTTGGTAGATATTCCCATCAGTGTGGATGTCTGGCTCCAAAATCCACTCGCCATCTGGACCTGCAATACAACTGCCTCCATTTGCCAATATATCTGGGCAATTTTCTGTGATTTTTGAATAATGAGGAGTCTGTAAGGGAAAATCACTTTTAGCCATTAAGGCAGAAACAGAAATCACGAAACTGCGAGACTCTCTGGCTATAAATCTGGTAATGTCTTTGGTATTATGATCACTTCCTGGCCAGACGGCAACGTGCAGGTTCTCGCCTTGCCCATATAAAGCGGCTCTTGGTAAAGGCATCCAGTTTTCCCAGCAGTTTAGCCCGCCTAGGGTAAATTGTTTCAAAGGGTGCACTTGCAAGCCGTTTCCATCTCCGGGTGCCCATGCCAAACGCTCATCATAGGTGGGTTGTAATTTACGGTGCACAGATAGTATTTTACCTTGTTGATTAACATACACCAAAGAGGCATAAACACTATGGCCACCCCTATCTAATGGTCGTTCTATAATACCCAAATAGATTGCCATGTGGTATTTTTTTGCCAAAGCGCAAATATGATCTAAATCACCATTTTCTATAGTGATAGAATTACGAAGATAATGAGCATAAAGCTCCTTATTCAAAGAAGTGTTCCAGTGGGCTCCATCTGCCAAGGCAAGCCAAAATGGGTAGCCAGGCAACACACCCTCACCAAAGACAATAAGTTCTGTTTTTTTTGCTGCAGCTTTTTGTATTTGGGTATATATTTTTTGCAGCGTGGCCTCTTTGTCTAGCCATACAGGGGCAATTTGAGATAACGCTACATTGAGTAAATTTTCTTTTTGCATGGTACTAAGTTAGTAATTTTATTACATCAAAGACTAATATAGTAGCTTAAAAAACCTTGCTCAAAACTAGATGTACATTTATCAAAACAATACTAAAGACACCTGCTACAATGATTAATTTCAACATATTATGTAAGGTAAGAAAGTGGCTTCGTTTACTTGATTTCCAGAGAAAAAAATCAAAAAACAGCAATGCTATAATACTACCGTAGAAATAATAATCCATATACCCTATTGAAAAATACAACAGTAATAATACGGCAGGAATTAGCGTGGCAATACTCAGGGCGGTAAGCATGGTTTTGGCTACAACAACTCCATATACAACTGGAATGGTTTTATAATTTTGAGTCAAATCACCTTTAATGTTCTCTAAATCTTTGGTAAGCTCTTTCATGGCAATGAGCAAAAACAAGAAGGTTGCATGAACAAAAATTACATTGTTGAAATTTTGATAGTAAATAAACACTGCAAAAAACGGTATGACCGCTAAAATGGCAGCGGTAAGGTTTCCTATAAATAAAAACTTCTTGAGTTTGTGGGAATAAAACCAAATTGCAAAAATGTATACCAAAAAGAATAGCACTGCTTTAAAAGAGACATAGCTTGCAAAGACAAGAGAAAGACAATTCAGAATAAAATACCCAGATAGCTTTGTGTTTTGGCTCACCAATCTATCCAAAACTGTTTTAGCTGGCCTATTGATAAGATCTTTATCACTGTCATAAAAACTGTTGATGATATATCCTGCGGCAATCGCTGCAGCTGAGGATAAAACTAACATTAGTACATTGACATCAAAAAGAACATCACCAAGTGGTAGGGTAGGTGCCAAGATGTATATTGAAGTAAGGTATTGGGCTAGAATTATAACCAAAATATTATAACCCCTTACAACAGAGAACAAGCTGAAAAACTTTAACATGATGTGTTTTTGTTTTCTGCTTAACATAAAGATGAAATGAATTGAGCGTTATCTAGAAATTATAAACCACTTCCAAGGTATGTCCCTTGAGTGCTGTTCGTGCCTTGTCAATGTCTTCGGTAAATCCTAACATGTAACCCCCGCCTCCCGAGCCGCATAGCTTGAGGTAGTAGGCATTGGTTTCAATCCCTTTTTTCCAAAGCGATTGGAAAGCTTTAGGAATCATTGGTTTAAAATTATCCAAAACTACTTTAGAGAGTTGCTTTACATTTGAGAAAAGAGAATTTACATCTCCTTTTAAAAAATCATGCACACAGGCATCTGTATGTTTTACAAATTGATTTTTTAACATATTTCTAAAGCCTTCTTGTTTCATTTTCTCCATAAAGATGTGTACCATAGGAGCTGTTTCTCCAACGATACCTGTGTCTAACAAAAACACAGCACCTTTGCCGTCTATTGTTTGAGAAGGTATGTTTGCACTTTCTATATCCTCAGTACTATTGATAAGTATAGGAAGGCTTAAATAACTATTTAATGGATCAAGACCAGAAGATTTACCATGAAAGAAAGATTCCATGGACGCAAAAATATTCTTTAATGCTAGTAACTTTTCACGAGTAAGATTTTCAAGTACAGTGATTTTTTGTATTGCATATTTATCATAAATAGCTGCAACTAGTGCGCCACTACTTCCAACACCATATCCCTGAGGAATACTGCTATCAAAATACATTCCTTGATTGATGTCATTTTGTAATGCCTCTATATTAAAGGTAACAAGCGCGGGGTTGTCTTGTTGAAGCTGTTTTAAATACCCTGCAAAGTGATGCAAATTCTCGTTAGAACTTGTAGTAAGATCTGTTGGTTGAGTATCTGTTTTTAAGGCACCTTTAAAAAAATTGTAAGGGATAGAAAGTCCTTTTGAGTCTTTGATAATACCATACTCTCCAAAGAGTAATATTTTTGAATAAAAAAGAGGACCTTTCATAAATACAAAGATACTCTAAAACAGGAAATATATTGTTATGAAAATCCTAAAAA
>CAJWPZ010000003.1 GCA_913045325.1 uncultured Flavobacteriaceae bacterium
TAGCTATCAAATATCGGACAACAAAAAAACCTGTAAGTCACAAAAAACAAATCTTATTACTGTAAATTTATAATCACAAAATAAACAAGAGTAATGGAGAATAATAAAGTGAAGCATTATATCAAAAATGTCTTAGAAAATATGCCCTCAGGATGGCTAACCACCACCACACACAGGCTAGATATCTATGATGAAGCTTTGGCGAAAACAGCGTTTCTAGACAAATTTGAAGCCTTGTTTAATTTGGATGTTTTTGACACAAAGTCTCTAAATGAGCTACCAACTGCCTATGATTATTTAAGACTTGGGCATCCCCTTTCTTGTATTTTGGAGTGGGGAATTGCAAAAATGAACCACCTTGACACAAAAAGTGTTATTAGTTTTTCCTCCAACTCAAGCCCTATATTAGCAATACTAAGAAAAAACCTACTCCAAAATACAAACACACAAATCATTTACCTTAGGGATGATTTAGCGTTTTTAAACCCAAGGGTATTAAAAAAAGTGTATGGCTATCGCTTTACCCTAAAGCGAGTTGAAAATCTAAACGAAATCCCAGCATTTAATGGAACTACTATTTTTGTATCAAAGCAGGATACTATCTATAATGTTAACAGAAGTGAACATATCGATTTTGTAGTAAACTATACTCCCAAACTAGGAAGTGTTGTGGTGGTAAAAGGTGAGGAAAACAAATCCTATATTTCAGAAATACAACACGTTAGAAGAAGAGAGACCATAGCCATGACCCCTGCCAATTGTTTAGTGGCGCTTCAAACACTTTTACAGATTTCTGTAAAAGAAACACCTAGCAACTTAGAGGCAAACAAAGCATCTGTACTCTCTAGTATTAAAAATATTACTGGTACAAATACAAGACCACTTGTTGGCTCTAGTGGTTTGTCTATTCAATACGCAATTATGATGGGCCTTATAGATCATGCAATGCAACACCATCCTCAGAAGGCCATAAAAATTGTGGTGCCTCCAAACTGTTATGGAGGAACCAACGACCAGGCTAGAAGAGTTGCTGCCCTTATAGATAATGTAGCGGTAGTAGACCTTCCCGTAGATGGTGATAATGATATGGTGCAAAGTATTGATACGGTATTGGCAAAAATTGCGCAGCAAGATGCCATACCATATATTATTGCAGAAATCCCTACAAACCCGAGAGTTGAAGTGCCAGATCTTAAGGCATTAAAAAATGTATTAAGCGTAAAACGTACTACAAGCAATGGTGAAATTGCCATCGCGCCTGTCTTTATTCTAGATCAAACATTTTGCCCCAATGTCCACTTTTTAGGTGATAACGGTATCCTATCTGGTATTAAAGCAATAGCATATGCTAGTGGGTCTAAGTTTCCAAGTGGAGGGCTGTGTACTGCAGGTTATTGCATTGCAAATAAAAAAGGAGATGTATTTACTAGTAAAATTGCCTTACATCTCGAGCTTTGCGATAATGAAGCTACACCTTTGCAGTATGAGCTATTAGCAAGGCAATTACCATCAATGAATCAAAGAATAAAAGACGCCTATCAAAACACCAGAGCGTTTGTAGATTATATACAAAAAGTACTTCCTCAAGCTAAGATTAATTTTGTATCCCAAAAATTGGCGGATGCGGGCTTCACGCCCTCTGTATTTTCTTTAGATCTTCCTACCAAGGGAGCTACAACGCAAGAAAGAGAGATACATAAAAGAGGGTTAAACCATCTGTTGATAAAGATGATGATTACACAAATACCAGATCAAAGCAAGTACTGCGTGAGTTATGGGCAGTTAAAGGGGTGTTACTGGACCATTCCTGCCACCTCTACCCAAGGTACTACCAAAGAAGGAGATAAAGATTATATCGCACGCGTTTCATTATCTCCAGATATGAATCTAGAACTTCATAAAAAGGTGTTTTTAGATTTTGTTCAAAGTATGTAGAATGCTAGTAAATTTTTATAGGATGTTATGTACCTTTTCGTTGTGCAAAACCATAGTGGTTTGCGTGCTCTGGATATAATCAAGGGTAGATAGACGGTCTAGAATAAAGACTCTCAACTCATCAGAGTCTTTTACTGCAACATGTAAAACAAAGTCATGATCTCCAGCAATGTGAAACAATTGAATAACACCAGGCAATTGAGAAGCTTTGTATATAAAATCTGCAATTACAGAGCGGTGTTGCTTGTTGAGTTTGATGGCCAACATAACCTCAATATTAAGCCCTAATTTTTTTTGATCAATCTGTACAGAAGTTCCTTTAAAATAGCCTTTTTGGGTTAGTTTTTTAATTCTATCATGTGTGCTAGATTGAGCAATTCCAATCTTAGCAGCAATCTCTTTGTTTGATAGCCGTGCATTATTCAGTAATAGGTTTAAAATCTGAATATCTTTCGAGTCTAATTCTTTTTTCATAAAATTTCCGAATCTTTTTTGGTTTATCTAAAGTATTAGCAAATACTATTGTGCATATATGACTATTGTCAGATATTTGTGCAAATATATGTCAATATACAGAATTAAACATATATAAATTACCACCTATATAGTTTCAAATGAATCACAATGAAATTAAACTATTTTCTCCAGCAACAGTTGCAAATGTAGCTTGTGGCTTTGATGTATTAGGCCTTTGTTTAGATACAGTAGGAGATGAAATGGTAATAAGAAAAGTCGATAAAAAAGGGATTAGAATTACAAAAATAGAAGGATTTAAACTTCCCTTTGAAACAGAGTTGAATGTAGCCGGGGTTTCTGCCCTAGCCATGTATCAAGAATTACAACCAGATTGTGGTTTTGAGATTGAAATCAAAAAAAACATAAAGCCAGGAAGTGGCATTGGCAGTAGCGCAGCAAGCGCTGTTGGAAGTGTTTATGGAATTAATGCGCTATTAGGGAGCCCTTTAAACAAGACACAGCTCACCCGCTTTGCCATGAAAGGAGAAGCTTTGGCTAGTGGGTCAGAACATGCAGATAATATAGCACCTGCACTCTTTGGAGGTTTTACTTTAGTTAAAAGTGTAAACCCTCTGGAAATATTACAAATACCATCTCCAGATAATTTATATGTCACTATTATCCACCCACAAATAGAAATCAAAACAGCTATATCTAGAGCCATGCTACCAAAAAATGTAGCCCTTCAAGATGCAGTAACCCAGTGGGCAAATGTTGGTAGTTTTATTCATAGCTTGCACACGAGTGATTACCCCTTAATGAAAAGGTCATTGCATGATGTTATTATAGAACCCCATAGAAGTAAATTAATCCCTCATTATGATGAGGTTAAAAAGCAAACACTTAATGTTGGAGCTTTGGGAACAAATATTTCTGGTTCGGGTCCTTCCATTTTTTCTTTATGCGAAGGGATCAAAACTGCAAATCAAGTAAAGGATGTTATGAGAAAAATATATTCAAACACAGGAATTGATTTTGATATTCACGTTTCAAAAATCAATACCAAAGGGGTTAAAGTTTTGTAGATACATAACTAATTAACGTTCTTGGATTAATAAGGGTAAATTAAAAAAGTACATTTTAAAATATTTTATAAAAGTAAAAAATGAAGTATTACAGTTTAAATAGAAAAGCCTTAGAGGTGTCTTTTAAAGAGGCAGTCATTAAAGGGTTGGCAGAAGATAAAGGACTGTATTTTCCTGAAAATATAACACCCTTACCAACATCGTTTTTTGAGAACATAGATGCCTTATCTGATGTTGAGATTGCTTTTGAGGCTATAAAACAGTTTGTAACACCAGAAATTCCAGAGCCTATCTTAAAAAAGATACTAGAAGAAACGCTATGCTTTGATTTTCCAATTGTAGATATACATAAAAACATCTCAACCCTGGAGCTCTTCCATGGGCCAACCATGGCATTTAAAGATGTGGGTGCACGTTTTATGGCACGTTGTTTAGGTTATTTTAATCAAGATAATACAAACGAAGTTACCGTATTGGTGGCTACCTCAGGAGATACAGGCGCCGCGGTAGCTAATGGTTTTTTGGGTGTTAAAGATGTGAAGGTGGTCATTCTATACCCTAGTAATAAAGTAAGTGATATACAAGAAAAGCAAATAACAAGTCTTGGACAAAACATTAGCGCCCTAGAGGTTCTAGGGACCTTTGACGATTGCCAAGCCATGGTTAAAAATGCTTTTTTAGATAAAGATATAATTCAAAAAATACAATTAACCTCTGCTAATTCTATCAATGTGGCGCGGTGGCTGCCACAAATGTTTTACTTTTTTATTGCCTATAAAAAGTTGTACAAAACACATAAAGATATCGTGTTTTCTGTGCCAAGTGGAAATTTCGGAAATGTATGCGCAGGTATGATGGCTCAACAATTAGGGCTTCCAGTTAGGCATTTTATAGCAGCAAACAACGATAATAATGTGGTGACAAAATATCTAAAAACACAACTGTACACCCCCGTAAAATCTGTGCAAACCATCAGTAACGCCATGGATGTTGGAGATCCTAGCAACTTTATTAGAATTCAGGAAATTTATAAAAATAAATTTGACAACTTGCAAAACAATCTATCTTCCTTTAGTTTCAATAATACCCAAACAAGAGCAGCTATGCTAGAAATCTATACAAACAACGGCTATGTAGCAGATCCACACGGAGCGGTTGGCTATTTGGGATGTAAAGCATATTTAGAGAAAAACCCCAAGGCGCATTGTGTATTTTTGGAAACGGCACATCCTACAAAGTTTCTTGAAGTGGTTGAAGATGTGATTAACACAAAACAGACCCTTCCAGAACAAATACAAGCGGTTATTGATAATAAAAAAGTAGCCACTACAATTTCAAACTACAGTGAGTTAAAAACATTTTTGTTATTGCATAAAGGGACACAGGTATAAAAAATAAATACGAAACGGTGGATAAAAAAAAGATTTCAATTATAGGTGGTGGACCCTCCGCTTTTTTGTTGGCTTGTTTTCTAGACCCTGAAAAATTCTCTGTCACGATCTATGAGAAAAACAAAACCTTTGGACGTAAATTTTTAGTTGCTGGAAAAGGAGGTTTTAATCTAACCCATTCAGAAACTACCCAAGAACTTATAAATAGGTACACCCCTACTGGGTTTTTAGACAAGGCATTACAAAACTTCACAAATACTGATTTTAGAAATTGGCTAGATACAATAGCCATACCTACATACATTGGAAGTAGCAAGAGGGTTTATCCAAAACAGGGCATAAAACCTATTGAGGTTTTAAATGCAATTGCTAAAACGCTGAAAGAAAAAGGCGTTACGATAAAATACGAGCACACCTTTAGTGGTTGGAATAATACGGATGAGCCACTACTCAATAAAGTAGCAATCAAAACAGATTACACTATATTTTGTTTGGGTGGCGCTAGCTGGAAGATAACCGGATCTGACGGGAAATGGCTAGATTCTTTTTCAGAAAAAGGAATTAAAACCAAGATATTTCAAGGCTCAAATTGTGGCTATAAAATTAATTGGAACAAGGATTTTATAAAAAAACATGAAGGAACTCCTCTTAAAAATATTACTATTTCTTGTGATACCAGATTGCAAAAAGGAGAAGCTGTTATTACCACCTTTGGGCTAGAAGGAAACGCTATTTATGGCCTTAGTCCTCAAATTAGAGCACAACTAGCTGCAAATTTAAAAGCGGCAATATATATTGATTTTAAGCCTTCACTTTCTATAGAAAATTTACATGCCAAGATGCAAGTATCTAGCTATAAAAACACAAGCCAGATCTTAAAGAAAGAGATAAAACTAAGCGCTGCTCAAATAGATTTATTAAAAGCATATGTATCAAAAGAGGAGTATTTAAACAAAGAGATCTTAGCAAAAAAAATCAAAAGTTTTCCTTTAGAAATTCTAAATACCGCATCTATTGATGAATCAATTTCTACCGTTGGCGGGATTGATTTAAGTGCAATTTCTCAGAATTTTGAGCTTGAAAAATTAGCAAATCAATTTTGTATTGGTGAAATGTTAGACTGGGACGCCCCAACGGGCGGCTACCTACTGCAAGGGTGCGTGAGTACTGGAGTTTGGCTGGCGAAATATTTAAATACTGCAGATTAAAAATCTTTAGAGTAAAATATTTCTACTATCTTGTCAAAAGGTTTTTAAATACAGAAATATCCTTTAAAATACAGTCCATTGGCACAGTACACTACATTAACAAAAAAAGATATTGAATCTATTTTAACACCCTATGGGGTTAAGCAAATAATATCGTTTAAAATCTTAAACGGTGGATCAGAAAACACAAACTATCAAGTACAGACACATGGCAGAACCCTGGTAGTCACAATTTGTGAATTAAAGACTAAAAAAAACGCATCAGAGCTTGGTCTACTTCTAGAACATCTGGCCAAAAGCAATTTTAAAACCTCTAAAATTATTAGAACGCTAGACAATGAACTGCTTACCTCTTGGCAGGGAAAACCTGTTATGGTAAAAAGCTTTGTTAAGGGCGCTATAATAGAGCAATTGCCCAATGATTTAATCACATTGGTAGGATCAGAGCTTGGGAAGCTTCATAAAATAGCAGCACCAAAGTATCTTCAAAATCATGCCAATTTTGGGAAACAAGAATTTAGCAATGTAAAAAAATATGCCCCAAACTCATTGTTTGATTCATGGCTTTCGCAAAACCTTGAGTACATACAACCATTTATTAGCTCAAAACTACCGCAAGGGCTCATTCATGCAGATGTATTTAGCAGTAATGTTATTATAAATAAGTTGCAGGACAGTGCAGTTATTATGGATTTTGAAGAGGCCGTAAAATACTATAGAGTGTATGATATTGGCATGACTATTATAGGGATTTGTGGAGAAGGTGTTACTGTTAATTTTGAAAAAGTCAGCGCGCTTTTAAAAGGATATCAAAAAGAGTTGCAATTACTAGATATAGAAATTAATGCCCTGCAAGCTTTTACTGTGTATGCGGGATCTGCCATGACTTTTTGGAGACATTCGCATTTTAATTTTATAAAGCCAGATCCTGATTTTTTTGACCATTACAAGTCTTTACAAACTTTGACAGACTTTGTAAAACAACAACCCGCAGATTGTTTTGTAAAACTAGCCCGATAAAAATAGCGTAATGGAACTAAAAAGAGTAAGCTACAAACACAAAAACAATAAGCCTACCTATTATCTTATTAATTACGTAAAGCAATGCATACCTGGTATGTATTATCAAAAAAAGATAAAACAAAAAATAAATAGCAAGAAACATCTTAGTGGTATCCAAAAAAGAGTTGATTATTATAACAAGCTATCAAATACCACAACCTTAAAAGACCCCATACCATTATCTGATATTAAAACAATCCCGGGATCAAAAGTGTATTTCTTTGATTTGTATCAATACAGCAGGTATTTTAATCAAAAACTAAAAGGAGTATTTCTATTTGGTGATATTGTTCATGTACCTGGGCAACCAACTTTTGTGAAAAGTAGACCTATTAATGACAACAATGAAAATGCTGTACTACTGAAATGGAATGAATTGAGGCATTTTATGTTTATAAAAAAGGAACAAAAAACCTATCTAGAGAAAAAGGACATGCTTGTTAGTAGAGGTAAGGTTCATAAAACACAAGGGCACAGAATCAAATTCATAGAAAAATACTTTAATCACCCAATGTGTAATATTGGAAGAGTAAACACAAATGAGTTGAATCCTTTATGGAAGGTGGCTAGGCTAACCATAGACCAGCAACTTGATTATAAATTTATTCTATGCCTTGAAGGAAATGATGTTGCAAGCAACTTAAAGTGGGTGATGTCCTCACAGTCTATAGCGGTAATGCCTGAGCCAAAATTTGAAACATGGTTTATGGAAGGGTTACTAGTGGCTGATGTACATTATATTAAAATCAAAGATGATTATTCAGACCTTGAGCAAAGGCTCACTTACTTTATCGAAAATCAAGACAAAGCGCTCCACATCATTAAAAATGCAAATGCATATGTGCAGCAGTTTAAAGACAAGAAAACTGAAGCGCTGATTTCTCTTCTTACATTAAAAAAGTATTTTGAAAAAACAGACCAATCACAGCTGCTTTAGAACACCTTTATTAAAATTTCAATACAAGTAAATTTATATACCGGGCAGGGGCAGCAATTGTGTTGTTAAAAAAACACACAAACAAATGTTAAGGATTGTATTGCATATGTATCTTTTTTATCTTTGCAAAGTATATTTTTAAATAGGACTAAATTTTAACAATGAATACAATACTACACATAGAACAGGAGATTTCAGGATTAAGAGAACAACTAAAAACTCACAAACTTTATGAAAATTTAAAAACCATAGAAGATATTAAGTTGTTTATGGAGAATCATGTGTTCGCAGTTTGGGATTTCATGTCACTTTTAAAAAGTCTTCAAATACAAATCACAACAGTACAAACGCCCTGGACACCACCGAAAAACCCAACATTATCAAGGTTTATCAATGAGATAGTACACGCAGAAGAGAGTGATGTAAACGAGTTTGGAGTTGCCAATAGCCATTATGAGATGTACCTAGAAGCAATGTTACAAGTTGGTGCAGATACCGATAAAATTGACACATTTATAAATCTTATCACAGATGGAAACACCCTGGAAGATTCATTCAAAGAGATTACCCTAGACCAAAGAGTTGTAGATTTTGTTAGGTTTACATTTTCAGTTATAGAAACTGAAAAAACACATATGGTTGCCTCTGCCTTTACCTTTGGTAGAGAAGATGTGATTCCAGATATGTTTATGGAAATTTTAAAAAGTGCTGATTCAGAAAACAAATCATTTAATAAGTTAAAGTATTATTTGGAGCGCCATATTGAATTAGATGGTGATGAACACGGGCCGTTGTCTCTAAAGATGATCACAGAATTATGTGAGCAGGATACTCAAAAATGGAGTGAAACCCTTACCATAGCAAAGCAATCTCTAGAAAAAAGAATAGAACTATGGAATGCAATTAATGATATGATAACTGTTAAAAAACATCACTACAACACTGTAAGTAATTAAAAGTCTAACTTACAAATTGCTATATAAGGTATCCTATCCTTTTTCATTAGGTTTTTATTTCCTAATTTAGAGGTTCAAAGCAATTACTTATTTACATAAATAGTTTTAAAAACATCTCTAAATGAAAACTAAAACAAGCATCACAACCTACATTTTTGACTTGTTTCTTTCAGAGAAAACCAGAGCAAAGACAGAAAAATTAATTCTTAAACTGGCCCTGTTTAGTTTTTTTATTCATCTAGTAATAATCTACTTAATTAAGTTTGATTTTTTAGCGCAACCTATAAACTCAGAACTATTAACAAATCCTATATCTGCAGTTTACACTCCATTTTCTTTTATTTTAATATATGAGGTGTATCTATTGATATACTACCTGCCAAAATCTTTCACCACCTATATAACAAAGCAGTACGAGATCATCACCCTTATAATTATTCGTAAATTATTTAAAGACTTATCAACCCTTGAGCTTACCGCAGATTGGTTTGAAATAAAAGGAGATTTGCAATTTACCTATGATTTATTAGCGTCGCTTGTTTTGTTTTATTTAATCTTTTTATTTCAAAAACAAGGCAAACAAAAAACTAAAAAAGCCATTGAAGAAAACAATGTAATTCAGAGGTTCGTGAAAAGAAAAAAAATAGTTGCAGTGATACTTGTGCCATTATTTTTTACCATGGCATTGTACACCCTTATTGATTGGTCTGCAGGGCTCTCTATTACAACAGATACAATACCGTCTTTTGAAAGCATCAACAATTTATTTTTTGATCAATTTTTTACGGTACTAATCTTAGTGGATGTAGTACTGCTTTTGATATCTTTCTTTTACACAGATCAATTTCATAAAATTATTAGAAACTCTGGTTTTGTTATCTCTACCATACTAATTAGAATGTCCTTTGCCGTAACTGGGTTTATAAGTACTATTTTAATTGTAGTTGCTGTACTTTTTGGATTGGCAATAATAGCAATTCACAACAAATATGAGGAAAACCCCCTACCGAGTTCATCTAGCAATTAAAGCTTTTTTTTAGGTGTTTGTTTTTAAACGCCCTTTAACCAAAAAATGATGCAAACTATAAAAATATGCGCATCTAATGTTTTATTAATTCTTGTTTTTTTAATACCCCATAAGAACAAACTCAACTTTAAGGGCATTAAAAATTATTAATAAACTTTATTTAGTAAATTGTAAAATAATATCTTATTTATAAAAAATGAAACAAAAATACACCTCCCTAATATTAATTATTTTATGCGTATTATTTGCCCTAGAGATAAAGGCACAGTATACAGATTTTGAGCATGATGGTATTACCAGACAGTATATCTATTATGAGCCTGAAACCTTAAATCAGCAAATGCCTCTGGTAATTGTAATGCATGGCTACTCTGGTGATGCAAATAGTATTAGAAATTACTCTGATATGAATGATTTTGCAGATCAATACGGTTTTGCCGTTTGTTACCCAAGGGGTACAGTAGACGATGGAGGAAATAGATTTTGGAATGTAGGCTATGCATTTCATCCAAATGAAACTGTTGATGATGTTGGTTATCTAACTCAACTAGCACAATACCTGCAGCAAACCAATGGGTTAAACCCAGACTATACTTTTGCAACCGGTATGTCTAACGGTGGAGAAATGTGTTATATGCTTGCCTGCCAAGCTTATGATACTTTTAAAGCTGTAGCGCCAGTGGCTGGTATGATACTGCAAGATATTCTAGACCAGTGTGATGCTGCTCCTGGAATACCAGTGTTTGAAATTCATGGATCACAAGATGGGGTAACTCCCCTTGCTGGAGACCCAGACAATAATGATGGATGGGGCTCCTACCCTAGTATTGAAGATACCATTGATTATTTTGTAGAAAAGAACGGCTGTACTACACTAATAGAAGGGACGGTGCCAAATACAGATACCTCTGATGGTAGCTTTATAGTGAGTGAAAAATATATATATGGTGTTAATCAAAATGAAGTTTGGTACTATAAAGTTGTAGGTGGAGGTCACGACTGGCCTGGTAGCGGCGGTAATATGGACATAGAGGCTGGAGAACAGGCTTGGCTCTTCTTTCAAAATTATATTGACAATAATATAGTTGTATTAGATCTAGACGCAGCTATCTCTGTAAATGTTCCAGAAACTACCTGTGGTGATACTATAATAACACCATCTGTGAGTCTTACTAATTTTGGATTAAATAATATTACAGTTGCCCAAATGACATGGCAAATTAATGAAGGTGATATACAGACAATTAACTTTGACGGCACCTTAACTCAAAATGAAACTCAAACCTTTATACTTGACCCAATTGATTTGACAGAGGGATCATACGTTTTCAACGCAGAACTAGTTTCTGTCAATGGGGTTATTGACCAAAATACTCAAAACAATACCGCAGCAACATCTTTTGATATTGGTGGTAGTGGCAATGAATATGTAACACAGCAGGTTACTTTAGAATTATTTACTGATGAGTGGGCAGAAGAAACTTCTTGGGAGTTTAGAGAAATTGGAGGTGCTGTTTTATATTCTGGTAGTTATAACCAATCAGATGATAACACAACATTTATAGAGGCCTTTGACGTTGCACCGGATAATTGTTATGAGTTTGAAATTTTTGATTCTTACGCAGACGGTATTTGCTGTGAATTCGGAGATGGTTTTTATAGCTTAACTGCAGATAATGGAGATGTTATAATTGATGGAGGTGAATTTGAAGGTAGTGAGATAACAGAAATAAGTATTGGTGAAGAACTATCTACTAGTGATGCTTTTTTAAATAGTATTTCTTTGTATCCAAATCCAGCAAACAGTGAGATTACACTAAGTATTGAAAATACAAATGATATTTCTTCATACCGTGTTTATAATACCCTTGGACAATTATTACAAACAGGAACCCTACAGGCAAATAAAGAAGTAATCTCTGTTTCAAAATACACTATTGGAGTGTATTTTATTGTAGTAAAAAATACAGTAACAAGTATGGAGTCTACCTTGAGGTTTGTTAAAGAATAATAAAAAAAAAGTATGAGTGCAGTATTTTATCTTATTAAAAGATGAAATTTAACTGCTTTTAAACCTCTCTTTTCACAACCAACACATTTGGTTTTAAATGAATAAGCCCTATTAAGTGCAAGAATTGCATGATCTTGTAAGTAATATCTATTTCGTGCCAGCGCACCCCTCCGAAATTGGCTCTAGTACTATGTTTGTGATGGTTGTTATGATACCCCTCACCCATCATTAAAAAATCAAATTTAAATAGGTTTTTGGAAGTGTCTTTTGATTTGAAATTTACATATCCAAAAATATGACCGTACCAGTTTATAATAACCCCATGTATAGGAGCCATTAACAAAGCAACTGGAAATAACAGCCATTGCCAAGCAGAAGTAGTATACACAAAAAAGAAAGAGAAGTAGGCAATACTCCAAGCCAAACGAGAAAACCAAGAACTTGCAAAGGCATCAAAACGTTTCCACTGGGGTACATTTTTAGTAAACTTTGGCTCTACTACTATTTGCTGTTTATTAATTTGATAGTAAATATTTTTAGTTTTCCACATCATGGAAAATATATTTAAATCATATTTTGGTGAGTGTGGATCCTTTTCTGTATCTGCGTATGCATGATGCATCCTATGCATCACACCATACCCATAAGCGCTCAAGTAGTTTGAACCTTGAAAAACCCAGGTTAAAATAAAGGTGATGCGCTCTGCAGTTTTAGACATGGTATAGGTTTGATGGGCGGCATACCGGTGAAGAAAAAAAGTTTGAAAAAAAAGCCCGCCGTACCATAGTACGACAATAAAAAGTAATATAATCATAGGTTAAGTTATACTATAAAAGTAAACCTATTACTGCTTTCAAACAATGAACCTAAATCAATAAATACGTTTTCTTATTCTACTTAGCGCTTGAGGTGTTACACCAATGTAAGAACTTATATACTTTAGAGGGATCACACTTAGAAGTTCTGGCCGCTCTTTAAATAAAGAAATATAGTGCTGCTGTGCAGTTAAATTTAATAAAGACTGTTCTCTTTTAGATTTTATTAAAAACAAGCGTTCGGCAGTTAATCTACCTATTAAATTACCAAACTGCGTGTGTTGGTAAACTTTCTGTAAATCTGTATATGAAATACTATATACATGAGTTTCAGAGAGTGTTTCTAGCTCATATAATGAGGGCCTTCTTGTTAAAAAAGAATCATAGGCGCTTATAAATTGGTTTTTAAAACTAAAGCCAAAAGTCACTTCTTTCTCTTTTAGCTCTTTAGGTATATAGAGTCTAACCAAACCTTTATCGATAAAAGAGATGTGATTTTCTACCTCCCCGTATTTTAAAAAAATAGTGTGTTTTTTAAAAACTCTAAGTACTAACTTAGAAGAGAAATACTCCCAGTCTGAGTCAGAAATCACAGAGATTTCTTCAATATGCTGTCTTATAAACTCCATTAAATTATTTCAGATAAAAATTATGGCAACCATTTTTTCTCAAAATTTGGAGCTCGTTTTTCTAGAAAAGCATCTCTTCCTTCTTTAGCTTCTTCTGTCATATAAGCTAGACGCGTTGCCTCTCCAGCAAATACTTGCTGACCAACCATACCATCATCGGTTAAATTCATGGCAAATTTTAACATTTTAATAGATGTTGGAGATTTACCCAAAACCTCTTGAGCCCAGTCAAAGGCAGTTTGTTCTAATGTATCGTGCGGTACTACAGCATTTACCATACCCATATCAAAAGCCTCTTGCGCAGAGTAGTTTCTTCCTAAAAAGAAAATCTCTCTTGCTCTTTTTTGACCCACCATTTTGGCTAGATAAGCGCTACCATACCCACCGTCAAAACTTGTTACATCTGCATCTGTTTGTTTAAAAATAGCATGTTCTTTACTTGCCAGGGTCATATCACACACAACGTGCAGGGAGTGGCCACCTCCAACGGCCCAACCCGGGACCACACAAATGACAGCCTTAGGCATAAATCTGATCATACGCTGGGCATCCAAAATATTTAATCTATGGTACCCATCATCTCCAACATATCCCTTTTCACCTCTAGCCTTTTGATCTCCTCCACTACAAAAGCTCCAAACTCCATCTTTACTCGAAGGCCCCTCTGCAGATAACAACACTACACCAATACTGGTATCTTCTTGCGCATCATGAAGCGCATCTAGTAATTCAGAGGTTGTTTTTGGTCTAAAAGCATTTCTAACCTCTGGCCTATTAAATGCAATACGGGCCACGTTATTAGATTTTTTATAGGTGATATCTGAGTATTCTTTTACGGTTTTCCAGTTGGGTATCATAAGTGATTTGTATTTTAGCTCAAATATAACAATTAGCAATGTGAACCAATATGCTTTAATTTCAAATTATGAAAAACCTATTTACAATTATCACGGTAATTTTTAGTGTTAGCATATCCTTTTCCCAAAATGATTTTGAGACACGCTATTATACCATTGGTCCTAGATCGCTAGTTTCTCCTAGTAGTATAGCGTTTGTTTTAGATCAAAAGCCTAATAAAATTAAAAGCTCCTTTACCCTTGGAGAGGCTCCAAGTTATCAAAATACGTTAAATACAAATGCAATAAGTACAAGTAATTACTGGCAGCCTGTAGATATTGCCCAAGCAATGACCAGTAGCACTATTGCATATAATAACTCGCAATTTGACACCTCAAAGCTTAAAGAGAAACAATTTGGATTTTCTATCCAAGGAAACGGTGGAAATACAAGTTTTGAATTTAGTGATGGCAAAACCAGAGTTCGCAATGATGTATATAAAGAACAAGGAATGCCATTTTTACAAAACAGATACCAAAGGCCTTATAATACAATAAACCCTTTTAGGGTAAATAGAGGTATTTACTATGGTAATTAATGGTAGCTATACCATTTGATCTATTAGCTCAATACCATCGGGCTTGATAAGTATTTGCTTGTCTTTATAGAGGGTTCCAATTGCCTTTTTAAAGCTCTTTTTACTCATCCCTAACTCATTTTTAATCTCCTGTGGGTCAGACTTATCATGAAGTGGCATAAAACCTCCAGCTGCCTTTAACTCATCTAAGATGAAATTGGCATTAGGTTCTATACTTCTATATCCTGGAGATTGTAATACTACATCTATTTTATTGTCTTCTCTTACGCCTTTAACATAGGCTTTCATGGTATCTCCAGTACGAATATCTTCGAAAATATCATTAACAAAAATAAGCCCTTTGTGTGTGCCGTTAACAATAACATTAGCGCCAAGGTCTGTAATATGGGTTACCATAATGGCAATCTCATCAAATTTCTGAAGCGTTACACTGTCATTGTTTAAGTATTTATTGGTCTTACTAGAACCTACCAATCTATTGGTTTGCTCATCCATAGACAAATAAACAATATACCAGTTACCCACTTTCATGGGTCTTGCCTGTTCTTTAAAGGGAACAAATAATTGTTTCTGTACACCCCAATCCATAAAGGCGCCAAACTCATTTACATCACTGCAATGCAAATATCCAAAGTCATTTAAAAGTACGTGAGGGGTTAGGGTTGTTGCAACAGGGCGTTCTTCATAATCAAGATATACAAACACCTCTAGCATATCGCCAATATTGAAATTCTCTGGTTTGTATCTATGGGGTAGTAAAACTACATTTTCTTCTGTATCACCTAAATACAAGCCGGGATCTGTCTCCCTTAAAATCTCTAATGTATTGTATTCTCCTAATCGTATCATAGCGCAAAGGTACACTTTTCATTCATCAAAAAAATAATAACTAGTTTAATAAACTAGGTGCTTGCTAGCCAAAAACAAAGGGAACAAAAATTATTTTATATAGTCAAAATAAGACAATAAAACACTGTCATTAATGTGTGAGGGAGTAAAAATCTCTAAAACTTTTGGACTGTTAGAGTTTTCAAAAAAGACTGCAAGTTGAGCCTTTAAAGAAGACATATCATTGGCACTTTGGTAGTCAAACCCATGCATGTCACTTAGCTGGCTGGCAGTAAGTTGATGCTTGGTTTCAAAAAATGTATCAAAAGAAGGAACCTGTTTTGCATCAGGCAGAATCCTAAAGATACCTCCACCACTATTGTTTATAATAATAATTTTAAAATTACTTGTGATGTATTGGTTCCACAGTGCATTACTATCATAAAAGAAACTCAAATCACCGGTTATAAAAACCGTTGGTGTTTTACACACGTGCGCCGCACCAATAGCCGTAGATGTGCTGCCATCTATACCGCTGGTTCCTCTGTTGCAAAAAATAGCATGTGAGGGGTTCATTTCAAACAATTGTCCGTAGCGTATGGTTGAGCTATTACTTAATTGTAATTGTATGTTATTGGGTAATGCTTTAAAGAGTTGAGAAAAAACTAAAAAGTCTGAAAATGGAATCTCTTTAAGATACAGCTCGTGCTTTTGTAATCTTTGGTTTTTAACTCTTAACCAATCTTGTTGGTAGGTACTAATGGTTTTTTGGGTAAGAGATAAAAATTCTTTAAAAAAGTGATTTGGAGAACAACGCACATGCTTTGTCAAACAAAAATAAGTGTCAAATGCTTTTTTTGAATCTATATGATAATGAACCTTTGGCGGATAATCCCTTAAAAACTTCTTTATTTTTTTTGATACCACCATACCACCAAAAGTGATTAAAACCTCGGGCTGTAGCGCTCTAAAATCACTGATCTCAAGAGGAGCTATTAGTTGATCTATGGCTGGAAAAAAGTTGGGGTGATGCACATTAGAGGTAGTCTCTGTTAAGACAACTACGCTAGAATCTTCTGCTAATTGACTAATTATGTTTGCTTCCAAGCTATTTGGAGGCAGTACACCAGTTAGAATCATTTTTTTGGAAGATGAATTCCAATGGCTTGCAATTTCAGAAATAAGCTCTTGATTATCAGTATGTTTTGTAACAACAGTAGGGTGATTCTCAGGAAAAACTGAGGGTGTAGTTACAATATCATATAAAGGCTCAGAAAAAGGCAGGTTAAGATGTACAGGGCCACTTTGAGAAATAGCTATAGATAAAGCAGTATGTATTTGGTCTTCATTATATTTTTGAAATTCTTCTCCTTCTGTGCAGGCGCCGCTATACAAGATATGATTGGCAAATACATTTTCTTGTTTAATAGTTTGCCCATCTCCAATTTCAAGTAAATGAGCTGGACGATCTGCAGATAACACCACTAAAGGTATATCACTATAATAGGCCTCTGCGATGGCTGGATAATAATTAAGTAGTGCAGAGCCTGAGGTGCAAACTAGTGCAACAGGACGCTGTAATTGCTGGGCAAGCCCTAATGCAAAGAAAGCAGCACACCGCTCGTCTACTATTGAAAAATTTGTGAAAGAGGTTGTGCCTGTAAAACCAATAGTAAGGGCTGCATTTCTTGATCCAGGAGAAATAACGATATGGTCAATACCGTTGTCTAGACAGAGTTTTGTTATGGTTTGAGAGAGTATTTTACTAGAAAATTGCATCTAAGCAAAGATAGTGATACCAATATAATTATGGTAACATTGGAGCAAGTACTGATAGCATTGTAGCCATTTTATTTTTAGTTTCCTGCCACTCCTGCTCTGGTATAGAATCTAAGGTAATACCTCCACCTATATATAGGGTTGCCATTGTGGGGCTTATTTTCATACAACGCAAATTAACATACATTTGAGCGGTGTTGTTTTGTAGGTCTAAGGGTCCTAAAAAACCTGTATAAAATTCACGATCATAGCCCTCAAGTTGTTGGATAATAGCAAATGCGGTGTCTCTTGGTGATCCGCAAACAGCAGGTGTTGGATGTAATACAGAAGCTATTTGGGCTAGGGTTGTTTGTTTATTATCAAAAACACCTTTGATTTGAGTTTTAATGTGGTATAAAGATCCTGCTTTGTGGGTCTTTGGAGAAGACACCTGTAATGATGTCGTAATTTTTTTAAGATCTGTAGTGATTGCCTTAGTTACTAATTGCTGCTCAAAGGTCTCTTTTGAGCCCCAAGTTGGGGTAGTATCTGCAATAACTTTTTGTGTTCCAGCCAAAGCCATTGTTGAAAAATTAGCCCCATCCCTCTCCAGTAATACCTCAGGAGAGGCGCCACACCAAATACCTGTTTTGGGATGAAACCACAGGTATCTAAAGGCAGAGGTGTCTAGAGAAATAATACGCTTTATTAATTCACTTACATCAAAGCTGGTTAAAGAAATTTCTTCTTTTCTAGTAGCTACTACTTTTTCAACTGTTTTGTTTTTTATGTTTTCTAAGATTTCAGAAACATACTCAAGGTGTTTTTCTTTATCTGAACTAAGTTCTTGACATCCGGGGGCTTCAGTATTTAAAAAACTAGGGAGAGAAACCTCTAGGGATATTTTTTCTGAAAATGCTTCAGGGATACAAAACCAAGTGCTTTTAGTATCAAAGGGTGCTAAAACAAATCCTGTAGTAGCAAATTCTTTAGCGCTATAATGGGTAGTATCCTGCTGTAATAAAACATTTACTTTGGTATGATTTGGGCTACAGTACACAACAAATGGAAGCTGTTGAGTCCAATGTTTATTTATTTTTTGAAGTAGGGCTGTAAAATCCATTACTTACTTAACCAGCGTTAAGGTAGTTAACTTTACTAAAGAGATTAATTCTTTATTTTGGTTCTCTATTCTAATTTGCCATAATTGAGTAGTTCTTCCTTTGTGCAGTATACTAGCATGGGCATATACAAAACCATCTCGAATGCTTTTAACGTGATTGGCTGCAATTTCAATACCGCGAATACTTACATTTTCATTTTGTAGAAAAATATAAGCCCCTGCACTACCAACACTTTCTGCCAAGGCAACAGAGGCGCCTCCGTGCAACACCCCATCTGGTTGATGTACCCTTGAGTTCACTGGCATTCTTGCAGTGATGGTGTCTTGAGTAACATCTACAAATTCTATATTCAAGGTTTCCATTAATGTGTTTTTACACATCTGTGCGCAGCTTGCTAAAATTTCGTCTTTAGATAGTTTCATATGCTTGTCTTACATTTGTAAAGTTACAAAACAGACTTTAAAAAATGGGATTAGAAAAACAAGTTTCTTACAAATCAACCAATACTTACCAAACTCTTAACTCTTACAAGCATACAACTAAAAATGTATGGCTGGTTTTTCATGGATTGGGCTTTTTGAGTAGATACTTTCTAAGACATTTTGAAATTTTAAACCCAACCGAGAATTATATTATTTGTCCTCAAGCACCCTCAAAGTTTTATTTAGGAGAGGACTTTAAACATGTGGGCGCCTGCTGGCTTACCAAAGAAGATACTGTCTTAGAGACCAGTAATGTTTTAAGGTATATTGATGAGGTATTTGCTCAAGAAAACATAGACCCCAATACAAATCTAATTGTTTTAGGCTACTCACAGGGAGTCTCTATTGCTACTCGATGGTTGGCCTCTAGAAAGATATCTTGTAAAAAACTTATTCTGCACAGTGGCGGAATCCCCAAAGAATTAACCCCAAAAGATTTTACTCATCTAGATAGCACCACGCAAACTACCTATCTCTATGGAGATAAGGATCCATATATCACCCAGGCTAGAAAAACAGAAGAAACACTTAAAGCGTCTGCCCTATTTGGCCCCAAACTCTCTACCGTAGTCTTTGATGGAATCCATGAAGTTCATGGACCATCGATACTAAATATTGCTACTAATTAAGCCTTCAAGTTTTTAAGTACATACTAAAGAGCTATAACCACAAAAAATCCCGCAACGAAGTATCGTTACGGGATTTATATATAATAGATTGAGTGGTGTTATTTTACTTCCTCAAAGTCTACATCTTCAACATCTGCACTTTGATCACCTGCTTCTGGATCTGCTGGTTGCTCTGCGCCTGCTTGTCCATCTGCTTGTGCTTTGTACATTTCTTCACTAGCTACTTTCCAAGCTTCATTGATTTTATCTAGCGCTGGCTGGATGGTTTCAAGGTCTCTTGTTTCGTAAGCTTTCTTCAAGTCTTCTAAAGCATCTTGAATTGGCTTTTTCTTATCATCAGATAACTTCTCTCCAAATTCTGTTAATTGCTTTTCTGTCTGGAAGATCATACCATCTGCTTCATTGATTTTGTCTGCCGTTTCTTTAGCAATCTTATCTGCATCTGCATTGGCTTCAGCCTCTTGCTTCATCTTTTGGATTTCCTCTTCTGTAAGTCCTGAAGAAGCTTCGATTCTAATATCTTGCTTTTTATTGGTAGCCTTATCTTCAGCACTTACCTTGATAATACCATTGGCATCAATATCAAAGGTTACTTCAATTTGAGGAACTCCACGCTGTGCTGGTGGAATATCACTTAAATGAAAACGACCAATTGTCTTGTTGTCATTTGCCATTGGGCGCTCTCCTTGCAGTACATGAATCTCTACAGAAGGTTGATTGTCTGCTGCTGTTGAGAATACTTGACTCTTCTTTGTAGGAATCGTAGTGTTGGCCTCAATAAGCTTTGTCATTACACTTCCCATGGTTTCAATACCTAGAGAAAGTGGTGTTACATCCAAAAGTAAAACATCTTTTACATCTCCAGTTAATACACCTCCCTGAATAGCAGCACCTACGGCTACTACCTCATCTGGATTTACTCCTTTGTTTGGCGCTTTACCAAAGAACTTCTCTACTGCTTGTTGTACTGCAGGAATACGTGTTGATCCTCCTACTAGAATTACCTCATCAATATCGCTATTACTAAGTCCAGCTGCTTTCATAGCTGTTTGGCAAGGCTCAATAGTTCTTTTTACTAAATCGTCAATTAACTGCTCAAATTTAGCAAGTGTTAGTGTTTTAACCAAGTGCTTTGGCCCACTAGCTGTTGCTGTTACGTAAGGCAGGTTTATTTCTGTTTGTGCAGAAGAAGATAATTCAATCTTCGCTTTCTCTGCAGCTTCCTTTAAACGTTGTAATGCCATCGGGTCTGTACGAAGATCCATGTCATTCTCTGACTGAAATTCATCTGCTAGCCAGCTAATGATTTTTTGATCAACATCATCACCACCAAGGTGGGTGTCACCATCTGTTGCTAATACCTCAAATACACCATCTCCTAATTCAAGGATAGATACATCATGAGTACCACCACCAAAATCAAATACTACAATTTTTTGGTCTGTGCTTTTCTTATCAAGACCATATGCTAATGCAGCCGCTGTTGGCTCATTAATAATACGTTCTACTTTTAATCCAGCAATCTCACCAGCTTCTTTAGTGGCTTGACGTTGGCTATCATTAAAGTAAGCAGGTACCGTAATTACAGCACGTGTTACATCTTGGCCTAAGTAATCTTCGGCTGTTTTTTTCATTTTCTGCAATATCATTGCACTTAATTCTTGCGGTGTGTACAAACGACCATCAATATCAACACGTGGGGTGTCGTTATCGCCTTTTTTTACAGTAAATGCAGCACGCTTAGCTTCAACAGAAGATTCACTGTACTTATTTCCCATAAAACGTTTTATAGAAGATATGGTTTTAGTAGGGTTTGTTACTGCCTGTCTTTTGGCAGGATCTCCTACTTTAATTTCTCCTCCTTCTACAAAGGCAATTACAGATGGCGTTGTTCTTTTTCCTTCTGCATTTGGTATTACCGTTGGTTCGCTACCTTCCATTACAGATACGCAAGAGTTGGTTGTCCCTAAGTCTATTCCAATTATTTTACTCATAACTTATAAATATGTATTTTAAAATTCAGTTTAATTATCTAAAGAAAAATATTCCTAAAGACAATACTCATAAGTCAATGATTGTGCCATCCAAAAAAGACTGACATCGTGGCAGATACTAATTTGTTTATTTGTTTTTAAGCTCTAGTAAATCATCCCACTGTGTTGTATAGCGCTTGCTACGGTCTTTTTTAACAAGCTCCCACTGCGCTACCCTAGTGCCAACTAGTGCAGATCCTACTGTAGCTTTACCAAACTTATGGTTTAGGGCATCTATTACATTCATTAGGCGTTTATCATATAGCGTAGGACTTTCAAATAAATTACCCTGCACATACTCTTGAGGTATCAAACCTGTAAGGTTTACCCCTACCTTTTTATAACGGTAGCCTGGCTTGTATATCCTTTGTAATGCTTTGCGCGCCTGTTGTGTTAAGATAAAGGTATTGTTTGTAGGTACCGATATGGTAATGGTGCAACTATTACTGTACTGTTTATCGGTATCACTATACCGATTTGTAGTTACAAAAACCTGTATATAGGTTGCACAAGATTTTTGAGCTCGCAATACTTCAGCCACCTCACTTATGTAATACGCACAAGCCTCTTCTATGCGTGGTAAATCTTCTAGTTTTTTTCCGAAAGATTTGGAGGTCCCTATCGCTTTTTTACTCTTTGGCATATTTCTAAACTCAATACAAGACTCCCCTCTTAACTCTCTCCATAAACGCTCTCCTACCACGGTCATCTCTTTTCTTACCCACGCCAAAGGAAGTTGCGTAAACTCATAGGCTGTAAAAACGCCTATTTTTTTAAGGCGCGCCTGGTGTTTTTTGCCCAAACCCCAAACATCTTTGGTTTGTGCCCATTTAAGTGCTTTAATTCGTTTTTCATCTGTATCAATGACACATACATAATTAAACTTTTCTACTTTTTTTGAAATTTTATTTGCCAATTTTGCCAATACCTTAGTTGATGCTATACCTACACCTACAGGCACTCCTGTATGAAGCACTACGGTATCTTTTATACGTGTTGCATACTCCTTTAAAGGAGTATGTACTATTCCTGTTAGATCTATAAAAGCCTCATCAATACTATACACCTCTATACTTGGAGAAAAGGTTTCTAAAATATTCATAACCCGTTGAGACATTTCTCCATAAAGAGTATAATTAGAAGAAAAAAAAGTAACCTTATTTTTAATAAGCTGGTCTTTAATTTTAAACATAGGTTCAAACATAGCAATATGCGTCATTGCCTTAGCCTCTTTGTTTGCAGCAATAATACAACCGTCATTATTACTGAGAACGACCACTGGTTTGCCCCACAAATCTGGACGAAACACCTGTTCACAGGAAGCATAAAAGCTGTTACAATCTACCATTGCTATCATAAACTACAGTGTATTATATAAGTAATAGAGCCCCACACAGTAAAAGAAGTACCGCGATTGCTTACAGGAAAATGTATTACTTTAAATATCCCTTGTTGTACTATTAAAACTAGATTTCCTGCCTTTGGGCTAAGGGCTTTGTCTATAATTAATACGTCTCTATCTAGTATTGAAAACTCAGACCACCCATCACCAGATACCCGCACATAAAAAGTAGCATCTTTATGCACTACAAGCTCTTTATTGAGATCTATAGAGGGCTCCATATAATGTGTGGCAGGACTAGGAAATCCCGTTTGTTTAGAAACGCTGGCCTTATGTTTTGGTGCTTGATTTTTTATTTTTCCTGTTTCTAAATATTCCATAATACAAAAGTATGGAATTATTCCAAATAAAAGGATTTGTTCCTAAATAAGATACTAACATAATAGCAATCGCATTCAAAGAATATAATACCTTTGTGATGATCCTAAAATGACACATGATATGAATTCTCAAAAATGGGCGCTGCTTTTAAAAATAAATTTGGGAGTTTTTGTGGTGTTTATGCTACAAGGATGTACTTATTCAGAAAAAAAAGACAAAGAGCACTTGGTCTTTAAATACAATGAACACAGTAATATTGCCACTCTAGATCCTGCCTTTGCTAGAAACCCTCAAACCATTTGGCCAAGCAACCAATTGTTTAATGGCCTTGTGCAACTAGATGATCAATTAAACATTCAGCCAGATATAGCCAAATCATGGCACATTAATGATAGTACATCAACCTACACATTTACCCTTCGAGATGATGTATATTTCCATAAAAACAAGGTCTTTAAAAAAGACAGCACAAGAAGGGTTATAGCACAAGATTTTGTATACAGCTTTGATAGGCTACTATCACCAGGGTTAGCCTCTCCAGGGAGCTGGGTGTTTAGCGCTGTACAAAGGTATCACGCAGCCAATGACTCTACCTTGGTGATACAACTCAAAAAACCCTTCCCTGCTTTTCTAGGACTACTGTCTATGAGGTATTGCTCTGTTGTACCAAAAGAAGCAATTGCCTATTATGGTAATGATTTTAGAAGCAACCCTGTGGGCACTGGCCCTTTTGTGTTTAAATTTTGGGAAGAAAACGTAAAACTTGTTTTACGAAAAAACCCTATATATTTTGAGAAAGATACTCAGGGAAATAGGCTTCCATACCTTGAGGCGGTAGCCATTACATTTCTGCCAGACAAACAGAGTGAGTTTTTACAATTTGCCCAAGGAAACATTGATTTTATGACTGGGCTAGACAACTCCTATAAAGATGAGATTATCACCACCAAAGGAGCCTTGCAGCCAAAGTATAAAGACAGAGTAAAGCTCATCACCACACCGTATTTAAACACAGAGTATCTTGGTTTTTTTATGGGCTCTACATCAAAGGAAATAGCCTCTCCCCTTATTCGGCAAGCCATTAACTATGGTTTTGACAGAGAGAAAATGGTAACCTATTTACGTAACGGCATGGGTATTGCCGCTACACACGGCTTTATACCCAAAGGATTGGCTGGGTTTGATTCAATCCAGGGATATAGCTATAATCCAGAAAAAGCAAGAGCGCTTATTAATGCCTATAAACAAGCAACAGGAGCCACTACCATACAGGTTACTATTGGAACCAACAGCCAGTATCTTGACCTTTGTGAATACATCCAACGAGAGTTAGAAAAGCTAGGGATTTCAATAACAATAGATGTAATGCCACCCGCTACTTTAAGGCAACTTAAAAGTAGTGGTGAGCTTGATATATTTAGAGCTAGCTGGGTAGCAGATTATCCAGATGCAGAAAACTATTTGTCATTATTTTACAGCCCTAACTTTACACCCAATGGCCCAAATTACACACATTTTAAAAATGTAGTTTTTGACAGCCTATATGTAGAGGCCCAGAAAATTTCTCAAATCAACAAACGTAAGCTCTTATACACACAAATGGATAGTATTATTATTGCTCAGGCGCCTATCGTGCCATTATACTATGATATTGCCGTTCGGTTTGTGTCAAAGAAAATTACAGGGCTAGGTATTAACCCGCAAAACTTTTTGGTACTCAAAAAAGTAAAAAAAGCAAAATAAGTATACAAAATATGCCTTATAACATTGTTCTTATAGAACCAGAAATACCAAACAATACAGGAAACATTGGCAGAATTAGCCTAGGTACTGCATCGCATCTACATCTAGTGAAACCTTTTGGTTTTGAGCTTAGTGACAGCAGGTTAAAACGTGCAGGGCTAGACTATTGGAAACACATACAGTGTACCATTTATGAGAGTGTTGAAGATTTTTTTGAGCAGCACGGTGCAAAAAAAATGGCCTTTTTATCTAGTAATGCTACCAAAGATTATTTAGAAATACCGTATGAGGATGATTTGTTTTTAATCTTTGGAAAAGAATCTGTTGGGCTTTGTGCTGAAATTTTAAAAAACCACCCAACACAACTCTATAAAATACCTTTATACAGTGAACATATACGAAGCTTGAATTTGGCAAATGCAGTAAGCATTGTTGTCTATGAAGGGTTACGAAATTTAAAACACTAATTTATACTATGCTTAATCTTAAACTCGCTACAGATCCAAGATGGGTAACTATCGCAGAGAGCAATCTTGAAGAAATACTAACAGATCACGCTTGGTGTGAGCAAAAAGCAGCTACCAATGCCATAACCATTATCACACTCAATAGCCATCTGGAAGATTTAGTTACAGATTTATTAAAACTGGCCCAAGAAGAATTAGAACATTTTGAGATGGTACACAACATCATCAAAGAAAGAGGCTACAAACTAGGGAGAGAGCGTAAAGATCATTATGTAAATCAATTATTCCAATTTACCTGTAAGGGAGGTAGCCCACAGCAGGCCATGGTAGATAGACTACTATTCTCCGCAATGATTGAGGCTCGTAGTTGTGAGCGTTTTAAACTTCTAAGTGAGCGTATTAAAGACGAAAAACTCTCCGTATTTTATAGAGAACTCATGATAAGTGAGGCTGGTCATTACACTACTTTTTTAGGCTTTGCTAGAAAATATGGACAAGGAATTGATGTAGAGAAAAGATGGCAAGATCTCATAGATTTTGAAGGAGAGATTATAAAAAACTATGGCAAGCAGCAAACCATGCATGGTTAGAAACACATAAAAATTAATTTATTTTTTTAAAATAGTATTTCGGTATAACTCATTGGCTTGTTATATATTTGTTTAAAACACATCTATTGAAAGCCGCTAGCTTAGCACAAATAAAAAAAGAATTAAAACTTCGCTCCTCTCAAGATATAGAAGAGCTGTGCTTGCGTTTAGCTCGTTTTAAAAAAGAAAACAAAGAACTACTCACCTATTTATTGTTTGAGGCAGATGATGAGCAAGAGTACATTAGCCACATCAAAGAAACCATTGATGATGAGTTTGACAGTATTACAAATACCAACTTTTACTATCTTAAAAAGAGTGTGCGTAAAATATTGAAAAATGTAAAAAAATACATCAGATACTCTTCAAACAAAGAAACTGAGATTGCTATTTTACTACATTTTTGTGAGCGCCTTATAACCTTTAAACCCTCAATTACCAGAAACATAACACTTCACAACTTATATGATAGGCAAATACAGCTTATTGATAAAAAAATTGAAGCATTGCACGAAGATTTGCAGTATGACTACAGAGAAGACATGCAGCGTTTAAAATAAAATAGAATCATGACCACGCTATACCATAACCCACGTTGCAGCAAATCAAGAGAGGCACTACAAATATTACAGCAGGCTAATGAGCCTGTTGAGGTAGTATTGTATTTAAAGGATACCCTTAGTGAAGGCGCATTAAAAAAAATAATACAACAACTAGGAGTTTCTGCCATAGAGCTGATAAGAAAAAATGAACCTGTCTGGAAACAAAACTATAAGGGGAAGTCACTCTCAGAAGATGAGCTAATCACCGCTATGGTTAACAACCCAAAACTCATGGAGCGCCCTATTGCTATAAACAAGACAAAAGCCGTGATAGGAAGACCGCCTAGCGAGGTATTAAAAGTATTATAAGAAAATACCTAATATATCCACAATACTCATAAAGTAGTGTATATTGGACATAAACAAATACACAAAGAGAATAGCATAACTATGGAGAAAGCAGCATTTTTAGAAGCACACGTTTTTACAGATTTGAAAAAAATAGAGAATAAATCTACCCAAGAGGATATTCATTTATTTTCTGAAACAGATTTTCAAACCATTCTAGAGCGTGTAGAGCATTTTGGGATTGGAATCTTTACCATAACATCATGGCTTGATGGCAAAACCAGTGGAGTTTGTACTCATGAAGAGTTTAAAAGAAAAACTACAGACTCTAAATGGTACAAAAAAGCCTTTTTAACTTTTAAAACGGCAACACCTGCAATGAGCTATACAGCAACATACAAAGTGTCTGCTAGACTTTTGGCTAGATAAGTTAGCCACATGAAAGAGAGAGTTAAATACTGCGGGGTTTGCAACAAAGACTTTTCTACTATGTACAGAGCACAATACAATAGCCTAAAAGATTGGGTGTTTGTTTGTAAAGAATGTTTGATAGTCATAAAAAAGGATAATCCCACCTACAGATATGGTGGAACCTGGAAAAAATAAAAAAATGCTTGCGTACGCTACCTATTGCTCTGCACTAAAAAATTACTCAAAAAAAGCCGTATCGGCTATCAAATTGTATGATAGTGAGAGAATTTCTAAGGTATTTGAATTAGCGAAGAGCCAAAACGCCAAGTTTGTAATTCTCTCAGGAAAGTATGGTCTTGTAGAGCCGCATCAGCAAATAAACTATTATGATCATCTGCTTGACCAGACAGAAGTAGAAACACACGCTGGTGTAATAGCATCTCAAATAGCTGCCAAGCATATTACTGAAATGGTCTTTTTCTCCAACCCAGTAGAGACAGACCCAAACCTCCTACCCTACTTAAAGTGCATTGGCAGTGCGTGTGAAAAAGCAGAAATACCAATAAATATAAAAGTTATATTCTCTGACTGAATTTAGGATTTTCTATTTTTTGAATGGTAAAACCTTAAATAAAACACCCATAGTCGTGAATTTTGCAAGTACGTACGTGAAGTATTATTCATGATTTTATTACATTTTTGCATTATAAATAATTAACTTACTACAATGAAAAAAATTATTTTTACCCTACTTACAATTTTTAGTCTTACGACAACTATACAAGCAGAGGCTCAAACAGATATTACATGTGAGCAAACGGGCTGGTCAGTTAATATAGGATCTATTGCTGATTTTGTTAAAATGTATCACGCTGGTCACTATTTAATTTGGCCTAGAGAAGAAAATGTGATTACTTGGACCGCTACAGACAACCAAGGCAATCTTATTGTACAAGAAACTATAATTGATTCTTCAGATTTTAGCTTTAACCATAGTGTTCCAACAACAGATATCATACATATTTCAGCAGAACTTAACAATCAAGCCGCTGGAATTTCTGGATGCTATATAGAAGATGTATTGTTTTGGGAACAGACTGAAGTAACACCAGGTGTTTTTAGCTATAGCTGGGCATTACTTAACGGGAACACCCCAACAACACTTGGAGGTCAAGACAATCAATTGCTAGATGTTACCATTACATCGACCTTAATTGACGCTTATATTGAGCTTAAATCTGCTAATAGTTATACTCTTAGCATTTACGATAAAAGAGGAAGAAGCGTAAAAAAGAAGAGAATTACTACACAAACAAATAGAATGCCTGTGGGAGACTTACCCCCTGGAATGTACTTTGTAAGGATGGTGAATGATCAAAATGCTTCTAAGACAATTAAAATAATCAAGAAGTAATACACACTTTGCAACATAAAAAAAGGGCCAATGATATACTCATTGGCCCTTTTTTATGTTCTTAACTAGTTACTTGTCTAGTTTATTTTTTGCTTCTCGCTTGAGCTTCATGTTTTCTATGAGTGCCCCACCAATCCAGTATGGAATAATAGATACCAAGAATATCATGAGCCAAAAACCGATGGTCAAAATAGTTAAAAATGCAAGAAAGCCTAGGTATTGATCAAAATCGAACATAATGGTGTGTTTATAATTACAAAGATAAACTGATTTTTTTATTTCTGAAAGATTAAAGTGTTCAAAAATAAAAAAAATGAGCTAGTTTGATACAGGTTTAAATTATACGCTATAACTATACAACTAAACCCCTATAAACTAGTATTTTTGTAATATATCAAGTATGTACATATGGAAAATTTCAGAATAGAAAAAGACACAATGGGCGAGGTAGAAGTCCCAGCAAATGTATTGTGGGGAGCGCAAACACAGCGATCTATAAATAATTTTAAGATTGGAAGACCTGGTTCTATGCCACTAGAGATTATATACGGTTTTGCATATCTAAAAAAGGCAGCTGCATATTCTAACTGCGAACTGGGTGACCTTTCTCAGACCAAAAGAGATTTGATAGCCGCTGTATGTGATGAGATATTAGCTGGGAAACACGATGCTCAATTCCCGCTTGTGATCTGGCAAACCGGTAGTGGCACCCAAAGTAACATGAATGTAAATGAAGTTATTGCCAATCGCGCACACCAATTGGCAGGGAATACTATTGGCCAAGGAGAAAAAACATTACAACCTAATGATGATGTTAATAAATCTCAATCATCGAACGACACCTTTCCTACCGCGATGCATATTGCATCCTACAAAAAATTAATAGTGCATACCATTCCAGGGGTTACTAAGTTATATAACACGTTGCTTGCAAAATCCAAGGAGTTTGATCCTATTGTAAAAATTGGTCGCACTCATCTAATGGACGCCACTCCTCTAACCCTTGGGCAAGAGTTTAGCGGTTATGCATCACAGTTAGAGCATGGTCTAATTGCATTAAAAAACACATTACCACACTTATCACAGTTAGCATTGGGAGGAACAGCCGTAGGAACAGGTATTAACACCCCTAAAGGATATAGTGTAAATGTAGCCGGTCATATTGCAAATTTTACTGGTCTATCTTTAATTACTGCAAAAAACAAATTTGAAGCCCTAGCAGCGCACGATGCCATTGTTGAATCTCACGGAGCACTCAAACAAATGGCAGTATCTCTTAATAAAATAGCCAATGATATACGAATGCTTGCTAGTGGACCTAGAAGTGGTATTGGAGAAATAGCTATTCCTGCCAATGAGCCAGGATCTTCTATTATGCCTGGTAAAGTAAACCCTACGCAGTGTGAGGCCCTCACAATGGTTTGCGCACAGGTAATAGGTAATGATATGGCAATAGCTGTGGGTGGTATGCAAGGACATTATGAGCTAAACGTCTTTAAACCAGTAATGGCTGCAAATATGTTAGAATCTGCCCAACTCCTTGCAGATGCATGCTTGTCTTTCGAGGCACATTGCGCAAGTGGTATTAAGGCAAATAAAGCAGTAATAGAAAAACAATTAAACAATTCTCTGATGCTTGTTACTGCTTTAAATACTAAAATTGGTTACTATAAAGCAGCAGAAATAGCAAATACAGCTCATAAAAACGGAACTACGCTAAAGCAAGAGGCCGTAAATTTAGGATATCTTACTGAAGATGAGTTTGATGCCTGGGTAAAACCACAAGACATGGTGGGGTAACAAACATCATTTAATGACCTAAAAAAGAGTTTCATATATATATGAAACTCTTTTTTTGTGTATTTCATCGATTAAATGCAGATTTATTAGATAAAGTGTAAATGTTTTGTATCTTGCCCGTCCCAAATAAATTAAACCTACTAATATGAAACATCAAATGTGTGTCCCCACGTTTTGTTTGTTTTTACTTTTGAGCCTATTTAGTTATAGTGCTGTACCTGTAAAAACACAAAATAAAAGTAAAGAACGTATTGCACAAAGTTCAATACTATCTAGTGTAAATAACTTTATGAGTATTACTGCAATGGCCTTACCAATAAAAGTGAGCCAAAAGGCAAGATTAAAGGCGAGTGAAGCATCACAAAAAAGCGAAACAATTTCAACTGGGAGTTTATTTTTAAAAGGTACTTTTTATGGCGCCGTTAGCATCATCTTACTTTTAAATATTGTAAGCTTATTTTTATTCGAAGAAAAAATATTTGGATATTTTGGATTAGCGGTAACAGGTACACTGTTATTGTTCTTTGGAGAAGACAACCTCTCTGGTATTTTATTTCAAGATACCTTATTTAAAAACTCTGGCGTTACAACAACCATACTTTGCGCAACGGCAGGTCTTGTAGCTTTATATTCATCACAGTATTTAACAATAAAGGAATACTTTCCTAAATTAAAAACATTCACCGTGCCACTATTTATAGCTGCTGCAGGGTTATCAGTAACACACTGGTTTGTGGATAATGCAATGCTACCTATAGCAGTAAATAGCATATCCTTCGCCCTATTGATGTGCTACTTTGGAGGTGGTGTTATGCTGTTCTTAAAAAACAACTATTCAAAGTTTTATGTACTAGGTATGGCAATACCATTATTGTTTGTTCTTGATTACTTCGTTTTACAAGTAATTGGGATTGAATTTCTAAGCGTCTCTCTAACTGTAGTAAAAGCATCATTTTTCGTCAATGTATTACTAATGACATATGCAATTTTATTTAGAATGAAAGACATTAAAGAGCAAACAGCAGCACGTAAAATAGAAATGGAAATATTCCTAAAAAAAGAAAAAATGATGGAACGAGAAAATATTATAGAATTAACTGAAGAATTGTATCTAGAAAATCTAATCATGCAGTATGATCTTGATGGCATAGAGATAAAACTATTGCAATATATTAGTGAAGGAAAAGAAAACAGCAAAATAGCAAGAAAGCTAAAAACTACAGAAATAGAAATAGAAGAAATGACAAGAAAATTGTACCATAAAATACAAATTGAAGAAGCAGTACAACAAGAAGTTACTCTACTTAATCTACAACCAGATTTTTTATATAACTAAGTGTGAGAGCTTTATTATTCAACAAAGGATAGACCAGTGGTCTATCCTTTGTTTGTATACTGTTTTCTGTAAAAAATATAAGACACGATAGCCAACACCACTAAAAAGGTTACTAGGTAATATACAAAAGTGGGCGTTACAGGTACATCTCCACTTGCATAGGAGTGCAAACCAGTTAAGTAGAAGTTAACTCCAAAATAAGTCATCATTATAGATCCGTAAGCAGCAATAGAAGCTACATTATAAATCCATTTTCCGCGAAGGCCAGGTACGAGCCTCATGTGTATAACAAAGGCATATATCATAATACTAATTAGTGCCCAGGTCTCTTTTGGATCCCAACCCCAGTAACGTCCCCAACTCTCATTTGCCCATTGGCCTCCTAAAAAGTTACCAATTGTAAGCATCACAAGACCCACGGTTAAGGCAAGTTCGTTAATTGTAGTTAATTCTTTAATGTTCAACTCCATTTTTGCTTTATTAGCGCCATTGGTTAAAATCATGAGAATAAGAACCGTAACACCCAATATCATACCTAAGGTAAAGGGTCCATAACTAGCCACAATAACCGCCACGTGTATCATAAGCCAATAACTATCAAGTACAGGAACCAGTGTTGAAATAGCAGGGTCAAGCCAATTTTGGTTAGCAACCCAAAGTATAATAGCTGCTACAAATGCAGTGGAGGCAACCGTTAGATCACTTTTTCTTCCAAATGCCAAACCAAAAAATACAGTAGCCCAAGCTACATATATGATAGACTCATAGGCATCTGTCCAAGGAGCGTGTCCAGAGATATACCAACGCGCAATAAGCCCCAGGGTCATGGCCACAAAGAATGACCAAATCACTATTTTACAGACTTTAACAAAGCCGTTTACCAGCGGCCCTTCTTTAAATATTTGTATGATAATACCAATAAACATCAGTACGCCAAAGAGCGTAAAATAACGAAACAGTCTATTGAAGATATTAATCTTATTGTAGGTTATCTCTGCGCTAATTTTTGAGTCACTTGGAAGCACTTCACTACCGTGTTTTTTCTGGTAGGCTCTAATAAGATTTAAAATTTCAGTAGGTTTTGTATAGTCATTACTTGCCTTTGCAGCACTAAGGCTATTAAAGTACAAAGGCAATGCCGTTTTTGCAAACATAGAATCTTGTCCTTTAATAGCACTCTCATTTAGTTCTGGATAAGACACCCATTTGTTCCCTTGGTCTGCTGGTACCGGAAATATTTTTAAAATACTCCCTCCCAAGGCTTGGTTAAATATGTAATAACTTTCATAAGCCTTAACAAAATCTTTTTGAAATTGATTAGGGGTATTGGTAGAGGTTGCAGCCTCTAGATAAGGATCTAGCTTGAAATTAACATCCTTGTCAAACAAATCAATTAAGGCAATTGTTTTGGTGTCTTTAGCAACCCCTACAATATCTCGTATGCTATCATTACCACGCTTTAACTTGATTATAGGTACCTGAGACCACAATCTTGGAAATTGTGTTACAGACATAAACACTTGATTTGCATCTAGCCGTTGATCGTTATCGTTGAGCCTCTTGTAGGAGTCGCTCCCACTCACCTTACGTATCAACTCACTGGCAAAGGTGCTAATAGGCTTCATACGGCCATTGTCTTGGATGACCAAACGTGCAAACTCGGCAGCATGCTCTTTAGAAACTGCATTTGCAAAGATTAAAGAATCTATTTGTGTGGTAATTGTATTTGCATGTTGGTGTGTATCTGTCTGGCTTACTGCAATGGTGCTCATAAAAAGCATGGCAAGGCTCACTAGTAGCTTCTTCTTTTTCTTTATTTTCTCTAAATACTTTTTAAGATTACCAAATCTGGAGTTTCTATCAAACAAGATTGCCATAAGTCCAAAATACAATAGAAAGTACCCTATGTACGTAATCCAGGTACCCCACATATCATGATTTACAGCCAAAATAGTCCCTTTTTCATCAGGCTGAAATCCAGACTGAAAAAAGCGGAACCCGTCTTTATCTAGTACATTATTCATGAAAATTTCTTCTTCTTGAAATGTGCCATCAGCACTATTAACGGTTACTTTACTTTTAAAGGATTTGTAACTTTTTTCTGTGCCGGGATATTTTTCTGCAATAAAATCATTAAGGGTGATACTAAATGGCAATGTTATTTTTTTACTTCCGTAGGTAGCATATACTTCAAGACCGTTTATAGCTACCTTCACCGGAGATGGCGTAGAACCTCTTCCTCCTAGAAGCTCTAAGGTCTTTGTTTGGCCTCCAGAGCTAACCTCTAGCATCAAAGCATTAGTTGGGGCAGGAGCCTCTGCAGTGGCTTTTATGATGCCCATACGCCCAATAACCACTGGGTCTGGAATTACAAATGCCATGTCTGCCATTTGATAGAGAGAACGCAACTGCAAATTTTGCAGGCTGTCTTTTACAACGATCCCTTTTTGTTGATCTGCCATGCGCATGTACTCACCCCCAAAAGATGATTGTAGTTCATAGCTTTGTGTTTGGGCATCATAGAATATATTAATGGCGCCTTTGGTTGGTTTATTGATGGCAAATAATATGTTGTGAATATTGGAAACCTCACCCACTTTTACATAATGATCATGGCGGGTTCCATCACCGGCTTCAACAATTTTAAGGTATCCTTCTCCACCAGGGTCTTCAATCATTCCCTTGGTGGCACCTTTAATGAAATTTTTATAGGTGATGGTAACAGGAGTCTGGTTGTATGTTTTACTCATAGAAAATTGATTGCTCAATCTATCAGAGAGATCCATTTTCTTTGGAGCTAATTTAAGACGCTGTTGTTGGCCAGCTATTATATAATCTCCATCAATAAAAACATTTAAATAGGCATGTTCAGATAGCATTTCATTGGAGGTGTCACCTTCATTTATTTGCATAACACCCTCATAACCAATATATCTGGTCACAAAAGCTCCAACTAGAATAAGAATAAAAGACAAGTGTAATACCAGGGTTGTCGCTTTTTCTTTACTAAACATTTTAAAGCGAACTATGTTTCCTAGAAAATTAACTACAAACAACATCATAATGGCCTCAAACCACCATGCATTGTATATAAGAGCTCGAGAATACGGAGTTGGTGAAGTTTCTGAAGAGGCATCAACTAGGGTTCCAACAGCCATTGCAATGGCAAACACAATAAATAAAGTAGCCGTTAAACGGGTAGAAAATATAATGGAAGCTAGTTTTTTTTGCATCGAGTATTATTTGTTGCAAAAATACTACAAAATGGCCTTTTTGTTCTCCTTATACATCTGAAATGTGATAGCATTAACACTCTTTAGTATTCATTCCATAAAACCCATCCCCTTAGCATAAAAAATTCTTGTATTTTTACAGTATGATTACAGTTGTTATTTTAGGTTTTGGTAATGTTGGATCTCATTTATTTAAAGTATTTGAGAACACCCCTGGTACTAGGGTACTACAAGTCTATACACGTAGTATGTCCAAAGAAACAACTCACAACAAGAGGTTTGTATCCAATATACTCGACATTACGCCCTTGGCAGATGTATATATCGCCGCAGTACCTGATGATACGATACATCACATCACATCACAACTTGATTTTACAAATAAATTGGTAGTACATACCTCTGGAGGGGCTGCTTTGGAACATTGTAGCAACAATAATAGAAAAGGAGTGTTTTACCCCTTGCAAACATTTTCAAAAAACAAAGCGGTTGATTTTAAAAACATCCCTATTTGTGTGGAGGCAGACAATAAGGAGGATCTCTCTTTATTAACAAATTTAGGAGCACTAATCTCACAAAAGGTATGCACTATCTCATCTTCTGAGCGTTCAAAATTGCATGTTGCCGCCGTATTTGTAAATAATTTTGTCAATGAATTATATCATATTTCAGAGGATATTTTAACAATACAACAATTAGACTTTAACCTACTGGCACCTTTAATAAAAGAAACGGCTAATAAAATAGAATACCTTACTCCTGCCCTAGCCCAAACTGGACCGGCCAAAAGAGGAGATAAAAAAACGATTCGAACACATCAACAGCTTCTTACAACACAACAAAAAGAAGTGTATCAGCTACTTACAAGTAGTATTCAAAAAAGAAATATATCACAAGATGAGTAAAAGCTATAAAGAATATTTGCATCAAATCACCACCTTCGTTTTTGACGTAGATGGCGTGCTAACAGACGGTACAATTACAATAACCACAGATGGGGAGATGCACAGAAGCATGCATACCAAAGACGGCTTTGCCCTAAAAGAGGCATTGCTACAAGGCTTTAATATGTGTATCATATCTGGTGGCACCAATGAAGGGGTTCGTAAACGCCTTGCAGGATTAGGCATAAGTGATATACATCTGGGTACACACAACAAATCAGAAACACTTGAAAAGTATCTTCAACAGAATAACATCACACCTGGGCAAGTACTATATATGGGTGATGACCTCCCAGATTACAAGGTTATGCAGCAAGTTATTATGCCATGCTGCCCCCAGGATGCGGTTCCAGAAATCAAAGGACTGAGCAAGTATGTTTCTCACCTAAAAGGAGGTGAAGGCTGCGTGCGTGATGTAATTGAGCAAGTACTAAAAGTGCAAGGAAAATGGAATTATAGCACAACCATAAGTGCGAAGTATGACTAATACTTAGCCAATTATTACCCTAAGCCAAAGTAAAAATAATATACAAATTAGTACATTTACACTTTATAAAGCATCTTATGTCTACAGCAAAAAAACAATACAAAAGAATCACTACCAAAACTTTGGTAGATATGAAAAATCGCGGAGAGAAGATCTCTATGCTAACAGCCTATGATTACACCATGGCAAAAATTGTTGATGGAGCGGGCATAGACGTAATACTAGTTGGTGACTCTGCCTCTAATGTTATGGCTGGACACGAAACTACACTCCCTATTACACTAGATCAAATGATTTATCATGCAACTTCTGTAATACGAGCAGTAGAACGTAGTTTGGTGGTGGTAGATATTCCATTTGGAAGCTATCAAAGTGATCCAAAAGAAGCCTTACGTTCTGCCATACGTATAATGAAAGAAAGTGGAGGCCATGCTGTAAAGGTTGAGGGTGGTAAAGAAATTAAAGAATCTGTAAAAAGAATATTAAATGCGGGTATCCCAGTTATGGGCCACCTAGGGCTTACACCACAGTCTATCTATAAATTTGGAACCTATACTGTTAGGGCCAAGGAAGATGCTGAAGCTGAAACTTTAAAACAAGATGCCCTACTTTTAGAGAAAGCAGGATGTTTTGCTATTGTTCTTGAAAAAGTTCCTGCCAAGCTAGCGCAAGAAGTTGCACAAAGCCTTACCATACCAGTAATTGGGATTGGAGCAGGTAATGCCATAGATGGTCAAGTACTGGTAACACATGACATGCTAGGGATGACACATGAGTTTAACCCAAGATTTCTAAGAAGATACCTAGATATGTACCAAGGAATGACTACTGCTTTTAAAAATTACAGTGCAGATGTAAAAAGCGGTGATTTCCCTAACGAAACAGAACAGTACTAATACCTTTTGTATTTCGGAAAAACAACACACTCATACCAAAACAAAGAAAAAAACGACACATAGCACCCCTGAGAACCTTCAAGTGTTGTTTGAAGACAATCATATCATTGTTGTAAACAAGCGCCCTGGAGACATTGTACAGGGAGATAAAACTGGAGACACGCCCCTTTCTGAGATTACCAAAGCCTATCTTGCCAAAAAGTACAATAAACCTGGTGCGGTGTATCTTGGCGTTGTCCATAGACTTGATAGACCTACAAGCGGTGTGATTGTCTTTGCCAGGACATCAAAGGCATTACCTAGGCTAAACAAATCTTTTGCAGAGCGAGAAACAAAAAAAACATATTGGGCGGTAGTTAAAAATCCACCACCCAAAGATAGTGACACCCTTACCCACTATCTAAAAAGAAATCCAAAGCAAAATAAAAGCTACGCGAACACCAAAGAAGTTCCAGAAAGTAAAAAAGCCATACTCCATTATCACGTCTTAAAGAAAATGCAACGTTATGTTGCTTTAGAAATACGTCTAGAAACTGGAAGACACCATCAAATTAGAGCACAACTGGCAAGCATTAATTGTCCAATAAAAGGGGACTTAAAATACGGTTTTGACAGATCCAACAAAGATGGTAGTATCCACTTACATGCTAGAAAACTCTCTTTCATACACCCTGTGAAAAAGCAGGAAATAACAATTACAGCGCCCCTGCCACAAGATATTTTGTGGGAAAACTGCATTACAAAATAACACAAACAAACACTTTACTTAAAATAATATAAATACTTGAAAAACAATGTTTTGTGGTATTTTTTTAGATAAGACTAAATCTAGTAAATACTGATTTATCTCTTACAAACACATTAGATAATCTAACAATTTTAATTATGTGTTACAGCACAAAAATATAAGCATATTAATAAAAAAAAGGGAAGCCGTGCAGCTCCCCTTTTTTAAATTATAATTGTTTTTATAAAATAACTATTGCTTTACATTTTCTAGCTTCACTTCCTCTCCTTGATTATCTAAAAGCAATACCTCATCAAATCCCATATCTCTAAATTGTGTGTATTGGCTTTGTGCATCACCCACAATTAGATAAGCCATTTTTGAAGTGTCAAGATATTTATTAGCAAGAGCCTTATGGGCATCTAAGGTCATGTTTCTAACAGTTGCCTCTTCTGTGGCAATATAATCTTGGTCAAGGCCATAAATACTCATCTCTTGCAACATTCCTAATAATGCAAATTGTGTTTCAAAACGACGTGCGTTAGACTTAATTAAAGCATTCTTGGTAAAATCTAGATCTTCTTGAGAGATTCCTTGCTTGTATTTGTTTATCTCATCCCTAAAAATAGTCACAGACTCTCCTGTGGTGTTTGTTCTTACACTAGAAGAAGCTCTAAAGGTTCCTGGAATCTTACTACCCCTGAAACCTGTTCGGGCTCCATAGGTGTATCCTTTTTCTTCTCTTAAAATTCTATTCACAACACCATTAAAAGCACCACCAAGGGCGTAGTTCATGACTTCTGCCGAATAGAAATCTTTATCACTTCTAGCTAAAGATATATTACCAATCTGAATTACAGATTGCTTTGATCCTGGAATATCTACAAAATACACAGAAGACTTATCTCTTGTATTTGCAATTGGGTAACTAGGTATGGTAACCTCTTTACTTGCCCAGTTTTTTTCTAAATTACGTAATCCAGCCATAGCTTTGTCTTTGTCTATCTGTCCTACAATATGGAATTTAGAGATAGATGGAGAAAAATTCTTGTCGTAAAAGGCCTGTACATCCTCCATACCAATTGCTGCAATAGAGGCAACCGTACCAGAGCTTGGGTAAGCAAAAATATGATCTTCACCATACAGAAGCTTATTAAATACACGTGATGCAACTGCGTTTGGATTTGCAGAAGATCTCTTAACCCTGTTTATAGCAGCAGTTTTGATGCGCCCAAACTCTTCTACATCCCAGCGTGGTTGCGTTAATATTTCTTCTACTAAAGCCAGTGTAGCCTCGTAGTTACGCACCAAGGTGTTTACCTGTATCACTATAGACTCACGTGTTGTATACATATTAACGTTGGCACCCAACATCTCAATTTCTTCTTGTAGTTCTTGAGGAGTTTTGGTTGCAGTACCCTCCATCATGATATCTGTAATTAAACTAGCAACACCATTTTTATCCATAGCATCTAAAAGGTGTCCACCATCCATAACCAAACTAAAATTCACTGTAGGAATTTCATTTTGCTCGATACCATACACCATCATACCATTTGAAAGCTCTTGTTTCCAATTCTGAGGAACGTTCAGAGCTGGAGAATCTCCTTGGGCTGGCTCTATAGAGCGGTCAAAGACAGAAGGTGTCTTTGCTAGGGCTTCTGTAGTTTGCTCTGAAGTTTGTTTTTGAATGTTTTCAACTATTTTTTCTTCTACAACCTCTGCTTTTGTTGAGTTGTCTGCAATTAAATCCAACTTTCCTTTTGGCACAAAACTGGTCATTACAAAAGGCATGTCTTTAATGTAAGTGTTATAAACACGCATCACGTCTTCTTTTGTTACCTTTTGGATGTTTTCAATGTCTGTTTCAATAAAGCTTGGGCTTCCTGCAAATACATTATACCTAGCTAGCTGAAATGCTTTTCCTTGCACGCTGCTTATGCCGTTGTAAAAACCAGTCTCTAGACCTGCTTTTACGCGTGCAATATCTCTATCTGTTACACCATCTTTTTCAAACAAATCAAAAGCCTGATTAACACCAGCTTCAACATCTTTTAAACTCTTACCATCATTTGCAGTTATAGAAACCCTAAAGACACCAGCCAACTCTGCTGAACCATTAAAAGAATAATAACTTGACGATAGTCCTTTCTGTTTTTCTAACACCTTATATAGAGGCGCGTTTTTTCCTCGAGACATTAATTCAGCAAGAACATCAAGGGCATAGGCATCATCTGTATACTGCTCAAGGGTAGGCCAAACCATGTTTAATTGGGCTGTGGTAGCAAAATTATCTTCATGGTACAACCTTTTTGATTGCTCTAAAGTGGTACGCATTGGTTTTAATTTTGGAACCTCTTGACCTGTTTTAACTTCCCCAAAATACTTTTCAATCATAGCTTTAGCCTGGTCTGTCTCAAAATCACCAACCAATACTAAAGTAGCATTGTTAGGACCGTAGAATTTTTCGTAAAACTCACGAACATCAGCTACAGTAGCACTCTGAAGGTCTACCAACTCACCAATAACTTGCCAATTGTAAGGATGCCCTTCTGGATATATAGCTTTGTCTATAACCCACCCAGTATGTCCGTAAGGATTGTTATCAACACGTTGACGCTTCTCGTTTTGAACCACTTCTTGCTGGTTTTCAAAAGCAGACTCGGTAACTGTATTTATGAACCAACCCATACGATCACTCTCAAGCCACATCATCATTTCCATGGCATTGTTTGGAACCGTTTCATAGTATATGGTACCATCTTTCCAGGTACCTCCGTTTAGGGTTCCACCAGCATCTTGAATTTTCTTAAAGAATTGATCTTGTGGTACATTTTCTGATTCCTGAAATAACATATGCTCAAATAAGTGAGCAAAACCTGTACGTCCTGTCTTTTCTCGGTTAGAGCCCACGCCGTACTGAACCGCTAGAGATACTATTGGATCACTTTTATCTTGGTGTAGAATAACATCTAAACCATTTTCTAGTTCGTATTTTTCAAAGGCAACAGATAGCTTAGCACTATCACTTGACATCGCACCATCTTTACAAGAGGTTGTAAAAACAAATGCTGCCAGTAACGCTAGCATTGATGCATTAAAGGTTATTTTTTTCATTGTTTTGATTTTTTTTATTTGGAATATAAATGTAGTTTTTACAACCCTTTGAGATTCATAAATTAATGTTAAATGATTTATTTAGCATAAAAACAATACCTTAAGAATTGTTCTAAAAAAAAATAGGTGATGCATAACACATCACCTATTTTGATTATATATAGTTTTAAAACAATGCTACACTACATCAAATCTATCAAGATTCATCACCTTAGTCCAAGCAGCAACAAAATCTGTAACAAATTTGTCTTTACCATCATCAGCTCCATACACCTCAGCAATTGCTCTAAGTTCTGTGTTAGATCCAAAAATTAGATCGGCTCTTGTTCCTATATATTTGATAACGCCTGTTTTTCTATCTGATCCTTCAAATAAGGTATCATCTTCAGAAGTTGCTTTCCAAGTATTGCTAAAATCTAAGATATTTACCAAGAAATCATTGGAAAGTGTACCAACAGTATCTGTAAATACACCGTATTTCGAAGCGTCATAATTGGTTCCTAAAGCTCTCATACCAGCAACTAAAACAGTCATTTCTGGAATACTAAGTGTTAATAATTGGGCTCTATCAATCAATAATTCTTCTGCTGCTAGGTTTAAATCTTTTTTAATAAAATTTCTAAATCCGTCTGCTTTCGGTTCTAAATAACCAAAAGAAGCAACATCCGTTTGTTCTTGAGAAGCATCTGCTCTTCCACTTGTAAAAGGAACAGAAATAACATGTCCTGCTTTTTTAGCAGCCTGCTCTACAGCAACACAACCACCCAAAACTATAAGATCTGCAATAGAAACACTTCCGTTAAAATTAGCTTTAATTGCTTCATAGCTAGCCAAAACAGTTGCTAATTTCTTGGGAGAATTCACTTCCCAATTTTTTTGAGGCTCCAAACGGATTCGAGCTCCATTTGCACCACCTCTCATATCTGATCCTCTAAAGGTTGAGGCAGAAGCCCAAGCCGTAGAAGTTAATTGCGATATAGTAAGGTCTGAGGCTAATATCAGGTTTTTTAAGGTGGTTACATCTGTTTCAGATAATGACTGCCCTGCTGGAATTGGATCTTGCCAAATTAGTTCTTCTTTTGGTATTTCTGGACCTAAATATCTAGAGAGTGGTCCCATATCTCTGTGTGTTAATTTGTACCAAGCTCTTGCAAAAGCATCTTCAAAAGCTTTGTGGTCTTTATGAAAGCGTTTAGATATTGCTAAGTAAGCTGGATCCATTTTTAAAGCAATATCAGCAGTAGTCATCATTAAATCTTGCGTATTGTTTGCATCACCAGCTTTGGGTGCTTTTTTCGCATTTGTAACTGCTGTTGGTTTCCACTGGTGAGCCCCTGCTGGACTCTTTGTAAGCTCCCAATCATAGTTTAATAAGACATCAAAATAATCATGATCCCAAACTGTTGGGTTTGGTGTCCAAGCTCCTTCTATACCACTTGTAATAGTATCGTCTAAAACTCCTGTACCAAAAGAGTTTTTCCAACCAGTACTCATTTGCTCTATAGGAGCCCCGTGTGGTGATGGTCCAACATATGTATCTGGATCTGCGGCGCCATGGGCTTTACCAAAGGTATGGCCACCAGCAACAAGTGCTACCGTTTCTTGATCATTCATTGCCATACGGCCAAAGGTTTCTCTAATGTCTTTTGCAGAGCCCATTGGATCTGGATCTCCATTGGGTCCTTCCGGATTTACATAAATCCAACCCATCATTACAGCACCTAAAGGATCTTCTAATTCTCCTTCGGCATATCGTTCTTTATTTTCTCCCATAACGGTTTCAGAACCCCAGTAAATATCTTGTTCTGGTTCCCACACGTCTTCTCTTCCACCAGCAAAACCAAAGGTTTCAAATCCCATAGATCCCATTGCGCAGTTTCCTGCAAGAATCATTAAATCTGCCCAAGATAATTTGTTTCCATACTTCTTTTTAATAGGCCACAATAACAAACGAGCTTTGTCTAAATTACCATTGTCTGGCCAACTATTTATTGGCGCAAAACGCTGCGTTCCAGAACCTGCTCCACCACGCCCGTCTCCAACTCTATAGGTACCAGCACTATGCCATGCCATACGAACCATAAATGGACCATAGTTTCCATAATCTGCAGGCCACCAATCTTGAGAATCTGTCATGGCATTAATAACATCTTGTTTTAAACTAGCATAATCTATGGAGTTAAACGCATCTGCATAATTAAAATCTGTACCCATAGGGTTAGATTTTACCCCGTTTTGACGTAGAATATTTAATTTTAGTTCATTGGGCCAAAAATCTCGCACAGAAGTTCCCTTACCTGCTGTTTGTTTTTGAGTGCCTCCCATAAATGGGCATTGGCTAATATCGCCGTCTTTGTGATTATCCATTGGTGTGTATTTTTGTATAACTTGTTATATTTCTAAATTTACTGATAATGCAGCGCAACTGTATGTGTTTACCATTTAATAAAGTAACAATGGTATCAGTAAAATCTATACCATACATATTAGCTATCAGTAAGTTAACTAGATACTTGCAAGACTCCCTAGAGGTATACCCAAATAATTATATTTTTAAAATAAACAAAAGACATTGGCTATCTTTGGAAAGAATACAAACCCTACTGCAATGCTAAAAAAAAACCTTGCTAATTTTGATATTATATTAGCCTCTGGATCGCCAAGAAGGCATCATTTTTTTAAAGAATTAGACATAGATTTCAAAATAGATGTTCGGGAAATCAAAGAGGTATTTCCGCCGCACCTAAAAGCACAAGAAATTACAAATTACTTAGCGCAGTTAAAAGCTAGTGCCTTTAAAGATATTAAAGAGAGTCAAATTATAATTACCAGCGATACAATTGTATGGAAAGACAATCGCGCTATTGGTAAACCAAAGGATAGGCAAGATGCAGTGAAAATGCTCCAAGATTTAAGTGGTGATACTCATAGAGTATTTACCTCTGTATGTTTTTCTACAATAAACAGTCAAAAAACTGTTTATGATTGCACAAAGGTGCAGTTTAAAGAACTTACAAATGATGAGATAGAATATTACCTAGAAACATGTAAACCCTACGATAAGGCCGGTAGCTACGGCATACAAGAATGGCTCGGTTATGTCGGGATTGAGAAAATTGAAGGATGCTTTTTTAATGTTATGGGGCTTCCAACAAGATTAGTTTATAACACCTTGTTAGAAATAGCAACCTCAAAATAGTTTTGTTTTAAAAAAATTGGTAAGCCATCTTTTTATCGTGAGGTCTTTGTATCGAAAGCAAAACCTTCTACCATATGAAAAAAACCGTTTTTATGATAAAAATCTGTTTCTTTTATAAACGCTTCATTTCCATTACTATCTGATATGATTAAGGCACCTTCTTTTTTTGTTACCGCTAGTTTTTCACCCTCAAGTGTTATAAAATAGGCACTCCCACCAGAGGTAGAAATTGCCTTTTCTATGGCGTTTCTATCTACTCTACCAGGTATGGTATGAAATTTCACTAATTGTGCTATTGTTTGGTCATCTGCCAATAGCCTCTTACGGGCATCTTCTTCTAATTCCATAAAAGAGGTGTCGTTGGCAACAAAAACAGTCACCATTTCTTGACTCGATAGTTGACTGCTAAGAGATTCGTTTTCTAATACAGAGGCCATAATAGAGAAAGAAGTGCTTTGTGCTAAATTTTCTTGCAGGGTTTTATCTGAAGTAAAAACGATGCCTTGCCAATCTTTGGTAATAGAGGTGGTGCTTATGCTTTTATATTTTTGAGCATTTGCAACTGTAAACAAAGCTATAAATGCAATGCAAAGAATGTGTTTGAAATTCATAGTATTTTTTTTTAAAGATAGGTATTACAAACTATGTTCTACAACGTGTAATTGAGAAGAATATTTAAAAAAGAGTTAAATAAATAAAAATGATTGTCTAATACACTATTAGGGAGTATTTTTAAAACAAAATTAAAATTTATGTTTTCTAAAACAAATATCGAGACAGAATTACACAAAACAAGAGAAAAGTATACCTCTGAAAATGAAATACTTAGAGACGTAAACGAACTATTGAAGCAAAATGAGAGTCAAAGAAATATAATAAAAAGAGAACTAAGCCAGGGGACAAAACTTAATGAAAACTTTTTTAATCTTAAAGAATTAGATTCCTCTAAGATTTTTCACATTTCAGATATTAAAAAACTATGTGTTAATTATAGGTTGCGTTTTTTGGATACTAAATATTTTAAAGCACCGTTCCCAGAAAAGGCAATCTCAAAAATAAGAGCTCTTGAAAAAGAACACAACACCACTTTAAAGGGTTTAAAAATTGTCGCTCCAGCTACATTAATGAAACTAGAAAATGTAAACGACCCTTTGTTGTTTGCTCCAATTTCAGACGACTACTTTTACCTTATACACAAATGGGGAAATGATTTACATCCTTTTAGAAAAGCATTGGTATGGCCCTATAAAACCTTTGAGAATTTAATATTTACAATATTTATTATCAGCATTTTACTTACGGCTATTACCCCATTGCATTTATTTTCTAGAGGCAATCCAGATCTAGAATATTTATTATTCTTTTTGTTTATGTTTAAGGGAGTTGCCGCAACTGTATTATTTTATGGTTTCGCCAAAGGAAAGAATTTTAACAACGCTATTTGGAGAAGCAAATACTACAATGCCTAAAAACATGAACAAAGATCAAAAAACAGTACGGATATATACAGGGCCAACAATGATAGCTAACGGTCTTATTGCAAGACTAAACCATCATGGGATTTCTCCCATCGTAAAAGATGATCACAATAGCGGTATCACTGGCGGGTTTTCTACAGGAGTTCCTAATCAAGTGCGTTTATTTATTAGAAATGAACAGCTCGAGAAAGCAAAAACAATGATTAATCAATACTTTACAGAAGTAGGAGAACCACTAATTGATTAATCACTCTTTGGAAATAAGCCCCTATAACAGCACCTTTGCGCAAGCTTTTTATGATCTTAACGTGCAATGGCTACAAACCTACTTTTATGTTGAGCCTTATGACAGAGAAGTCTTAAGCAAGCCCCTGGAGTATATTATACAACCAGGCGGAAAAATATTTTTCATTACCCAAAACAATATTGCCATAGGTACTGTAGCGCTTATAAAAAGAGGTGATGGTGTTTTTGAGCTCACAAAAATGGCCATAGAGCCCTCCAAGCAGGGAAAAAACCTTGGTCAACAACTTTTAAAGTACTGTACTAATTTTGCCAAAGAAAACAACTTTAAACAGCTGTATCTTTATTCAAATACCAAGTTAGAAAACGCAATCCATATCTACCTAAAACATGGCTTTAAAGAGGTTAGCATACCCCAGGACAACCCCTACAAGCGCAGTAATATAAAGATGGTATACCCTTTACATTAAAGTACAATCTAAAGGCAAACACCTGAATTTGTTTTTCAGTAAACAAAAAAAATAGGAACTAATCCCATAAAAAGGAAATAGTCCAACTACATCAAATTTATTGTATTTTTGTGCCAATGATAAAAGATATTGAAAATACAACCTTTGCAATTATTGATGTAGAAACAACTGGAGGGGTCTCTAAAGGAAGAATGACTGAGATATGCATCATTCTTGTAAAAAATAGAGAAATACAAAATACCTACACAACACTTATAAATCCTGGATGTTTAATACCAACAACAATCACAGCCCTAACTGGTATAGATAACCAAATGGTTGCATCTGCACCAAGCTTTGCTGAAGTAGCCAGGGAAATATATGAATTTACAAAAGACACTGTGTTTGTAGCACACAATGTGAATTTTGATTTTGGCTTCTTTAAAAAACAGTTTGCAGAACTTGGTATCACTTATCTAAGAAAAAAGCTATGTACCGTCCGCCTTTCTAGAAAAATAATACCAGGGCTACCCTCCTACAGCCTCGGTAGATTAACCAGATCTATAGGCATACAACTTACAGGTGCTCACCGAGCAGAAGCAGATACACGAGCTACCGTAAAACTGTTTAACAAATTACTTGAAATAGACGCTATCTCTGGGTATGAGACTATTTTTAAAGCATTGGATGTAACATCAAAAGAAGCAACACTACCACCTCATTTACCTGCAGAAGATATTACAGCGCTACCAGAAACACCAGGAGTTTATTTTTTTAAAAATGAGGCTAAAAAAATCATCTATGTGGGTAAAGCCAAAAACATAAAAAAAAGAGTATTATCTCATCTGTATGCTAAGGTTTCTAAAGAAATTGCACTGGCCCAGGAAACACATCATATAGATTTTGAGCAGACAGGAAATGAACTAACAGCGTTATTACTTGAATCTCACCATATAATAAAGCACTACCCAAAATATAATAAGGTGCAAAAAAGACCCACTACAACCTTTCAAATTATTAATTACACCAACAGAAAAGGGATATTACAACTCGCCATAGGAAAAACCAAAACAACTACAAACTCAATAGCAACACTCTACAGCAATGCATTGGCTATTGAGCATTTAGAAAACCTATGTCAAGAGCATGAATTATGCCCAAGGTATTGCTCACTTCAAAGCCAAGGAAATGCATGCTCTCATTATAAAATAAAAAAATGTAACGGGATTTGTCAAGACCTTGAAGAGGCACAGGTCTATAACAAAAGAGTGCAAGAGGCTATTTATAGCTTCCAGAAACAGCAAGACAGTTATATTATTAAAGGTAAAGGAAGAACCCCCACTGAGATCTCTATAATTTTAATTGAACAAGGAGATTATAAGGGCTTTGGATTTGTAGATGCCCAAGAATCTATAAGCTATTTTGAGGATTTCTCTACTTACATCACACGCTATAAAAGCTCCTATTACACTACAAAAATCTTACAGTCTTACCATAAAAAAAATACCAATAAAGACATCATTACCAAAACAAGGGTCTAAGTACTCTTTATACTAAAAAAAGGCATAATGAAAACTCATTATGCCTTTTTTAATGTAGTCGGGATGACAGGATTTGAACCTGCGACCACTTGACCCCCAGCCAAGTACGCTACCGGACTGCGCCACATCCCGTACTAAAAAATAACCGTATCCTTACCTTTGTTATTTTAAGCTTGTAAAAATAATAAAAACTAGTACCAACAAGGATAAAATAAATTAAAAAAAGCGTGTGATATCTATATAAATCATTAATTTTGCAATCCGAATTTATAATTCAATTCGGGGTGTAGCGTAGCCCGGTTATCGCGCCACGTTTGGGACGTGGAGGCCGCAGGTTCGAATCCTGCCACCCCGACCAAAAGCCGTCTGATGTTTCAGACGGCTTTTTTTATTTATAAAAACATAGATTGTTATATTTACACTGTTTATAAAACTCTAGAGATTAACCACAAATACAAACTCCAATGGGCAAGATATGCTATAGTGCAGTATTGATGATTTTTTTACTTGGATGTGATAACAACTCTAAACAACAGGAGGCTTCTGATGTAGAAGTTACAATAAACAAAGTACAGAGTCCTTTAAAACTAAGTATCGACAGAGGAGCTGTAGTATATAAAAAAATATGCTCACAATGTCATAGACCTAATGGCAAAGGCATTGCAAATAACTATCCACCCTTGGCTGGTTCTAACTGGTTAGCCCAAAAAAGACTAGAAAGTATCAAGGCTGTTAAATACGGCTTAAAGGGACGTATTCTTGTAAACCAAAAACCATATAACGGGCTAATGAGCGCAATGGGCTTAAACAACACACAAGTTGCAGACGTAATGAATTACACCATGAACTCTTGGGAAAACACCCAAAAAGAAATGGTGACACCAAAAGAAGTGGCATCTGTTAAAAAGTAATGACAAGGTTTTATAGCTAGCATTACAAAATCCTTATTTTTGTAAAAAACAATCCTATGCTTATAATTGGTATTGCAGGCGGTACTGGCTGCGGAAAAACGACAGTAGTAGAACAAATTATTGCACAACTTCCAGTAGATGAAGTATGTGTAATATCTCAGGATTCTTATTACAAAGACACCAGTGATTTAAGTTATCAGGAGCGCGTTAAAATAAATTTTGATCATCCTAATTCTATTGATTTTGATTTGCTTTTACAGCATTTAAAAGCCTTGCGTGATGGAGCCTCTTTCGAGCAGCCCGTATATTCTTTTGTACAGCACAACCGTACGGGTGAGACAATTACAACACATCCAAAAAAAGTAGTGATCGTAGAGGGTATTTTAATACTCACACAACCAGAGATAAGAGCCATGTTTGATGTAAATGTTTTTGTACACGCAGACAGCGATGAGCGCTTGATACGAAGATTAAAAAGAGATATTTCTGAACGTGGAAGAAACATTGATGAGGTTCTTACCAGATACCAAACCACTCTTAAACCAATGCATCAACAGTTTATAGAGCCTACCAAAGAATTTGCAGACATTATTATACCTACCAACAAGTATAATACGGTTGCTGTTGATTTAATAAGAACTATTATTTCAGAAAGATTATAGCACATGGGTAAAATTTCAGAAATAAAAAAAACAAAGTGGTACCTCTGGCTAGGCAACAAATATGTAATTTTCATATTGCTGTTTTTAACTTGGATGTTTTTTTTTGATGCCAATAACTATTTCTTTCACAAAGAACTCAGTGATGATATAAAGGCGCTGGAAGAAAGTAAAGAATTTTACAGAAAAGAAATTAAAAAAGACCGAGCTTTTATTAATAAAATGGAAGACAGCTCAGAGATGGAACGCTTTGCCAGAGAAAAATACTACCTCAAAAAAGAAAACGAAGATATATACATCATAGAACATCAAGACTCCACTAAGTAAGGTTTTGATTTTATGACAATACGCACCAATGAAAAAACATTTGTTGACAGATTTTGATTCGGTTTCCGCAAAAGCATGGAAGCAAAAAATACAGGTAGACCTTAAAGGTGCGGAGTATAATCAAACCCTAGTGAGCAAAACATTAGAGGGGATACATATTAAACCTTTTTACCACAATGATGACGGTATTACTACCTCAGAAATTCCAGGAACTCCATCTACTTGGAGCATCACTCAGGGTGTTTTTATTGATGATGTTAAAATTGCAAACAATATTGCTTTACAGGCAATAGAAAAGGGAGCAGAAGCCATACTTTTTGGTGCAAAAAAAACCTTCGATATACCAAGTGTTTTTAAAGACTACCCTTATGCTAAGGCAGGTATCTATTTCGATTTTACTTTTTTGGACATAGATTTTACCAAAGAACTTTCTTTATATCTCACAGGGCATAAGGCAAAGTTCTACCTCAATGTTGACCCTATTGGAAAACTTACAAAAGAAGGAAATTGGTTTAAAAACCAAAAAGAAGATTTTAAAGCACTACAAGGGCTTTCACAGACAATAAATACCATTTGTGTAGACACCACAAACTATCAAAATGCAGGAGCCAATATGGTGCAGCAACTAGCCTATGCCCTTGCCCATGCCAATGAGTATTTAAATGATAAACCCACAGATAGCATTACTTTTAAAATAGCAGCTGGCACGCACTACTTTTTTGAGATAGCAAAAATACGCGCCCTAAGAATTCTATACGCTAGTTTGGCTAAAGAGTATAACTGCTCTCAAACCTGTCATGTAATTGCCCAGCCTTCTAGACGCAACAAAACACTCTATGATTATAATATAAATATGCTGCGAAGCACTACAGAGGGCATGTCTAGTGTACTTGGAGGAGCAGATGCGGTATGCAACATGCCTTATGATGTATTATACCATAAAAGCAATGAATTTGGAGAACGTATTTCTAGAAATCAATTATTAATTTTAAAGGCAGAGAGCTATTTTGATGTGGTTAGCAATCCTGCCGATGGCGCCTATTATATAGAGTGTGTAACACAAGAGTTAGCCTCAAAAGCATTGGAGCTTTTTAAACAAATTGAAGATGGTGGTGGTTTTATAAAACAATTACAACAATCAGAAATCCAGAAAAAAATAAAAGAAAGTGCCTCCAAACAGCAAGCGCTTTTTGACAATGGCAGTATTACCCTACTTGGCACAAATAAACATCCAAACCCGCTAGATCTTATGAAAGAAAACTTAGAACTGTTTCCTTTCTTGAAGAGCAATCCTAGAAAAACATTGATTCAACCCATTATAGCAAAACGTTTGGCAGAAGCTATAGAACAAGAAAGACTTAGCCATGAGTAGAAAAGATGTATCCAATATAACCCTGCAAAACACCACCCAAAGTGCTGTCTCTGGTGATAAAAAAACTGCTTTCAAAACTGCAGAGGGCATTGCCATTAAAAATCGGTATAGCAAACAAGATGTAACGCAGTTAAAACATCTAGACTTCGCTGCAGGCATTGCGCCAAATCTCAGAGGTCCTTATTCAACAATGTATGTTAGAAGACCCTGGACCATTAGGCAATATGCTGGATTCTCTACCGCCGAGGATAGCAATGCTTTTTATAGACGTAATCTAGCAGGGGGTCAAAAAGGGCTTTCTGTTGCCTTTGATTTGGCTACCCACAGAGGGTATGATAGTGATCATGAGCGAGTTGTTGGAGATGTTGGTAAGGCAGGAGTTGCTATAGACAGCGTTGAGGATATGAAAATTTTGTTTGATCAAATTCCTTTAGACAAAATGAGCGTGTCGATGACCATGAACGGTGCTGTGCTACCCATTATGGCATTTTATATTGTGGCTGCTCAAGAACAAGGTGTGGATTTAAAGGATCTAGCTGGTACCATTCAAAACGATATTTTAAAGGAGTTTATGGTACGTAACACCTACATCTACCCTCCTAGCCCATCAATGAAAATTATAAGTGATATTTTTCAATACACGTCCAAGAACATGCCTAAGTTTAATAGCATTTCTATATCTGGATATCATATGCAAGAGGCGGGTGCCACCTGTGATATAGAACTAGCATACACCTTGGCAGATGGCCTAGAATACATTCGTAAAGGCTTAGATGCAGGTATGGATATTGACACCTTTGCCCCTCGCCTATCTTTCTTTTGGGCCATAGGTATGAATCATTTTATGGAAATCGCTAAAATGCGAGCTGCAAGAATGTTATGGGCAAAGCTGGTGAAACAGTTTAATCCAAAAAATTCAAAATCACTAGCCTTAAGAACCCATTGCCAAACAAGTGGCTGGAGCCTAACAGAGCAGGATCCTTTTAATAATGTTGCGCGCACATGTATTGAAGCATCTGCAGCCGCCTTTGGAGGAACACAATCTTTACACACCAATGCCTTAGATGAGGCTATTGCCTTACCCACAGATTTTAGTGCTCGTATAGCAAGAAACACCCAAATATATTTACAGCAAGAGACCCATATCACAAAAACAGTTGATCCTTGGGCAGGTAGCTATTATGTAGAAAATCTAACCAACGATATTGCAGAAAAAGCTTGGTCACTTATTGAGGAAGTAGAAGAACTGGGCGGCATGACAAAAGCCATTGAGGCTGGCATCCCAAAACTACGTATAGAAGAAGCGGCTGCAAGAAAGCAGGCCCGCATTGATAGCGGTCAAGACATTATTGTTGGAGTTAATAAATATAGACTAGAAAAAGAAGACCCATTGCAGATTCTAGATGTAGATAACCAAATGGTTAGAACCGCTCAACTAGAGCGATTAGCTAACATCAAAGCCACTAGAGATAACCAAAAGGTAGCAGAAAGTTTAAAAGCTTTAACGCATGCTGCTACATCTGCAACAGAAAATTTACTAGATTTGGCAGTAGTAGCAGCCAAACAAAGAGCTACCCTTGGTGAAATTAGTGATGCACTAGAGGTGGCCTTTGGCAGATATAAAGCACAAATTAAATCATTTAGTGGCGTGTATAGTAAAGAAATAAAAAAAGATCCCTCATTTGCAAAGGCAAGAGAACTCGCAAATAAATTTGCCGAGCTAGAAGGGCGTAGACCAAGAATTATGATTGCTAAAATGGGGCAAGATGGTCATGACCGTGGTGCCAAAGTTGTAGCAACTGGCTATGCAGATGTGGGCTTTGATGTAGATATTGGGCCCCTTTTTCAAACACCAAAAGAAGCCGCACAACAAGCCATAGAAAATGATGTGCATATTTTGGGTATTTCCTCCCTAGCAGCTGGGCACAAAACACTAGTGCCGCAGGTTATTGCACAAATGAAAGAACTTGGCCGTGAAGATATCATGGTAATTGTAGGGGGTGTGATCCCTGCTCAAGATTATCAATTTTTATTTGATGCAGGCGCGTTAGCAGTCTATGGACCTGGAACAAGAATTAGTGACGCAGCCATAGAAATGTTGGATATCCTAATAGACTCTGTGGCAGAGTAATACAATCCAAAACCAAAGAATATTTGAGAGTTTAAAGTAAAATACTCTCTCAATAAACACCTTACACCTTATCACTTTAAATCTTAAAAACACATTGTCTTTTTAACCCTAAAAAGATGTTCACTATCTGTTAACAAAAATGATTTTAGATTCGGTTATTAAATAGTATTTTTACTCTTAAATCAAGACAATTTAATGGGTAAAATAATTGCAATTGCTAACCAAAAAGGAGGCGTAGGAAAAACTACTACTTCTATTAATCTAGCAGCATCGTTGGGTGTTTTAGAAAAAAAAGTGCTTCTAATTGATGCAGATCCACAAGCCAATGCCACCTCTGGTTTGGGCATAGATGTAGAGGCGGTAACCAATGGCACCTATCAATTACTTGAGCATTCTACAACGGCTAAACAGGCCATTGTAAAAACAAGCTCTCCAAATCTTGATATAATTCCGGCTCATATAGATCTTGTTGCTATTGAAATTGAATTAGTAGATAAAAAAAATAGAGAGTACATGCTCAAGCAAATGGTCACAGATCTAAAAAAAGACTATGACTATATCATTATAGATTGCGCTCCATCTTTAGGATTATTAACACTAAATGCGCTAACTGCCGCAGATGCTGTTATCATACCTATACAATGTGAGTATTTTGCACTAGAAGGGCTTGGTAAGCTTTTAAACACTATTAAAAGCGTACAAAAAATACACAATCCAAATCTTGACATTGAAGGTTTACTGCTAACGATGTATGATTCTAGATTAAGATTATCAAATCAAGTGGTAGAAGAGGTGAAAAAACATTTTGACGCAATGGTATTCAATACAATCATTCAGCGCAATGTCCGTTTAAGTGAAGCCCCTAGTTACGGAGAGAGCATCATTAGTTATGACGCAAGCAGTAGAGGCGCCAACAATTACTTGAGTTTGGCAGAAGAATTAATTAAAAAAAATAAATAAAGGGCAATCATCTAGCAAATACAATATGGCTAAAGCAACAAAAAAACAAGCACTAGGACGCGGCCTTTCTGCCCTTTTGAAAGACCCTTCCAACGACATTGAATCTGCCAAGGATAAAAATGAAGACAAGGTTGTGGGCAGTATTGTTGAGTTAGAACTCACTGCAATTCAGGTAAATCCATTTCAACCTAGAACCAGTTTTAACGAAGATTTGCTTTTAGAACTAGCCTCTTCTATAAAAGAATTGGGTGTTATACAACCTATCACAGTGCGTAAACTTGGTTTTAACCAATACCAACTCGTTAGTGGCGAAAGACGCTTTAGAGCATCCTCCCTTATAGGACTTAAAAGCATACCAGCCTACATACGTATTGCCAATGACCAAGAATCTTTGGAAATGGCACTAGTAGAAAACATACAACGCGAAGATCTTGACCCTATAGAAATTGCACTCTCCTACAGACGCCTTATAGAAGAAATTGATTTGACACAAAGCCAAATGAGTGATCGTGTTGGTAAAAACAGATCAACTATTGCCAACTATTTGCGATTACTGAAATTAGACCCTATCATACAAACCGGAATGAGAGACGGTTTTATTACCATGGGTCATGGTAAGGCGCTTATAAATTTAGAAAACCTAGACATGCAGCTTGAAATTTATGCAAAAATTCTAGCTGATAAATTATCTGTACGTGAAACAGAAACTTTAGTGAGAGGTAAAAAAGGAGCAACATCTTTATCAAAAAAAGGGATCAAAACAGTACCTAAATATGCGCTCAAAGCAAAAAAACAGTTAATCAAAGCATTTAACTCTAACATAGATGTTAAAGTAAATGAGGCAGGTAAAGGGCAGTTTATACTACCTTTTAAAAACAAAGAAGATTTTGACCGCCTACTCAAGCTACTCTCTCGTGAAGTATAACCTGTTCTATATCATTTTATTTTTAGCAAGCATGCCGTTGTTTGCCCAAGAGGAGATAAATGCTGTCTCCAAACAAATTAATCTTGTTGTTGAAGACACTATTACTGAAAAACAAGCCTATGATCCACTAGCGCCTGCTAGAGCTGCTTTTTACTCTGCGGTACTACCAGGACTTGGTCAAGCAGACAATGGAAAATACTGGAAAATACCCCTAATCTATGCAGGGATTGGAACAGGAGTGTATTTTTATATCAAAAATAACACAGATTATAATCGTTTCAGAGATGCTTATAAAAGAAGGCTTGCTGGGTATACAGATGATGAATTTTATGGCTCAGGCAGCACACCGCTAATTTCAAACAATAGATTAATTGACGCTCAAAAAAGCACCCAAAGAAATAAAAATGTAAGTATAATTGTATCTCTTGGGTTTTATTTATTGAACATTATAGATGCAAACGTAGATGCCCATTTAAAGCAATACGATATAAGTGATGATCTTTCTATAACACCAAAACTAAACACTACTAATATAACCCAGCCTAGTTATGGGCTAAGCCTTAGATATACACTAAAATGAAAATAGCACTCTTAGGATACGGTAAAATGGGAAAAACTATAGCCAATATGGCAATAGAAAGAGGGCATGAAATTGTTTATAAGAGTAGTGCATCTACACAAATCGGAAATTTCAAACAGGCACAAATTGCCATAGAATTTTCTACTCCAGAGGCTGCCATAGGAAATATAACAAAGTGTTTTAATGCGCAAATTCCAGTAGTATCTGGCACTACAGGCTGGTTAGATCAAAAAAAAATCATAGAAGAGGCTTGTTTAAACAGTAATGGTAGTTTTATTTATGCTTCAAACTTTAGCATTGGCGTGAATCTGTTTTTTAATCTAAATGAACATTTGGCCAAATTAATGAAGCCTTGGAGTGAGTATCAGGTATCTATAGAAGAAATACATCATACAGAAAAAAAAGACGCTCCTAGTGGTACTGCCATAACCCTAGCTCAAGACATATTACCTCATACAGATAAAAACACCTGGAGTTTAAATCATACCACACCAGACGCTGTAGAGATAAAATCTAGTAGAGAAGCAGATGTTAAAGGCACCCATAGTGTTGCTTTTACATCAAAAATAGACACCATAACTATTAACCACCAGGCGCATAGTAGAGAAGGTTTTGCAATGGGGGCCATTATAGCTGCAGAATTTCTTATTGATAAAAAAGGAATTTTTACCATGAAAGATGTATTAGGGTTGTAACAATAAAGACAAATTATGACTTATAGCGATGATATATTGTTCAAAAAACGAACAAACAAACAAAGAAGTTGTTTTTAAAGAAAAAAATATAATATGAGTTTAGTAAACTGGTTGGCATTTATTGCCATAATACAAGTTGTACACTTTTTAGGTACTTGGAAATTTTATGTTGCGGCAGGCAAAAAACCTTGGCAAGCAGCAGTTCCTGTATATAATGCTGTGGTGTTAATGCAAATCTTAAAACGCCCGTGGTGGTGGACACTGCTTTTATTTATACCTATAGTAAACCTTATTATGCTTCCGGTTTTATGGGTAGAATTATTAAACAGATTTGGTAAAACAAGCATAAAAGATACCCTTTTGGTAATTGCATCTGGAGGTTTGTATTTGTTTTATGTTAACTACACTCAACAGCTTACTTATTTACAGGATGAAGATTTAAAAAAATCAAACGCACTGGTAGAGTGGTTCGGATCTCTCGCATATGCTATAGTAGCGGCCACCATAATACACACCTATGTTATGCAACCCTTTGTAATACCTACTTCATCACTAGAGAAAACACTCTTGGTGGGTGATTTTCTATTTGTAAGTAAGTTTCACTTTGGTGCGCGTACCCCTATGACACCTATTGCAATGCCAATGATGCATGATGTATTTATGGGCACAAGAGCAAAGTCTTATATTCCAAAGCCGCAGCTGCCAAGTCTAAGAATACCTGGTTTTGAAGATATTGAGCATAATGATATTGTGGTATTTAACTGGCCTATTGATAATTTTGTAGATATAGGGCCACCTCCCTCTGGAGAAATGTATAAGCCTATTGATAAAAAATCAAATTATGTAAAACGTTGTGTTGGCCTTCCTGGAGACTCTCTAGAGGTACGTGATGGATATGTGTATATAAACGGCACAAAGAACGATTTGCCAGATCGTGCAAGATTACAATTTGCCTATACCATTAGATCAAAAAGTGTTCTAGTAAAAATTGACGGCCAAAGAAGACTTTTGCCAGAGCCAAATAATTACTTCTCTAATAGATATGGAGTAAGCGATATGTATGCTACAGCACTAGATAGAGCTACGGGAGTATATACATATACTGCTCATTTAACAGATAAAGCATACCAGGGCATAAAAAACTACCCAGATGTAATAAGTGCAGAAAGAAAGATGGCAGAAAAGGGCATGAAAGATCAAGGGATATTCCCTCAGACTGCTGCAAATTCATGGAACAATGATCATTTTGGGCCAATCTATATCCCACAGGCAGGAAAAACAGTTGCAATAACCCCTGAGAGTATTGCTTTTTACAAGCGTATTATTGAGGTGTATGAAGGAAGTGAACAGGGCATAGAAAATACCATAACACAAAACGGCACCACGGTACTATTAAACGGAAACCCGATTACCCAGTATACCTTTACTATGGATTACTATTGGATGATGGGAGACAACCGAAACAACTCCCAAGATGCCCGTTCTTGGGGCTATGTACCCATGAATCATGTGGTAGGGAAACCTGTTTTTGTATGGATGAGTTTCAATAATAAAGCAAAAGGCTTACTCAATAAAATACGTTGGGATCGTTTCTTTACTACCGTTAGTGGTAAGGGAGAAACAACTTCTTACTTTATCCCGTTTTTAATTGCACTTGCTGGTTGGATTGGTTTTCGCTGGTTTCAAAAAAGAAGAAGGAAATCATAAATAAAAAGTGAAGCAACATATCCTAATTTATCCTAGCTACTTCCCACCTATTGCAACTATGGTTGCAATAGCAAAAGCAGATAAAATAACCCTAGAGATACAGGATAATTATCAAAAGCAGACCTATAGAAACAGAACTTATATAGCCCACAGTAATGGGAAGTTATTATTAAACATTCCTATTGAGCATTCAAAAAATGCACTGCGTCAAAAAACAAAAGAGGTTGGTCCAGATAATAACTTCCCTTGGCTGTCAGAACACTGGAAATCTATACAAGTAGCCTATAGAACATCTCCTTACTTTGAGTATTATGAGGATGATTTGGAGCCCCTTTTCAAAAAACCTATTTTAAATCTACAAGATTTCAATATTAAAATAGTAGATACAATTGCAGAGCTCATTGGTCTAGAAGCTGTTTTTTTAACATCAAGTGTGTTTGAAAAACAAACCCAATTAAAAGATATGCGCCACTTGGTAAATTGTAAGAAAGAGCCTAAATATAACTTCGATACATACCATCAGGTATTTGAGGCCAACCATGGTCATATCGAGAATTTATCTATTTTAGATTTGTTGTTTAATGAGGGACCAAATACATTGCATTACCTGCAAAACCAGACTTTAGAGAACTAGCCTATTTGGGTATTGCAAAAACAGCTGCAATAGGAAAATGATCTGAGAAGGTTTGCTCTAAAGAAGTGAATTTTAAAACCTCTAAGGGTTTTGATCCAAATATGTAATCTATACGCATTGGGTAAGAATCAAACATAAAAGTAGTACCCAAACCACTACCCTTTTCAACAAACGCATCTTTCATGCCTTTTTGAAGCTTTCTATAGACGTAAGAAAATGCCGTGTTGTTAAAATCACCTGCCAAGACAATAGGATGTTTTGTGGTATTCATATGCTTTAATATGACCTCAGTATGTTCTTGTTGCATTTCAAAGGCAGTCGCTATTCTTTTAAATAATTTTTCTTTGTCTTGTTCTTGCAGGGAATTTACAGAGGGTGTTATCCCTAAAGATTTTAAATGCACATTGTAAAGCCTTAAGGTATCAGTTCCTTTTACTAAATCAGCATAGAGGCTATTGTTATTTGTGTTTTTAAAATCAAAAGAACCTGTATTAATTAATGGATATTTTGAAAAAATGGCATACCCTAGGCCAATTTTTTTGTTTTTAAAATGAATATAACGGTATGGGTACCCCAGGAACTTTTGTGTTGCTTTTCTGTAATATTCTTGAATAAAGACAACATCAGGTTTGGCTATTTTAAGGGTGTTGTCTAATACTTCTGAAATTTCAGCACTATCAATGTCTTTCTGGTAGGCATTAAACAATCGTACATTATAACTTAGTACAGAGATTGTATTGTTATAGGTATCTGAAACTGTAGTAGTGGGAAACTTATAAAATGGATTAAAAAATAAATATGCCGCCACAAGCATCACAGTAGATAGTATAAATTGTTTTTTTAACTTAACTAACCAATACACGCCAAACAAAAAAGTAAGCACTATAAGGGGTGATACGCCAAGACTAAGTAAAGATAAACTCGAGAATTGTTTTGGAGCAAGATAGGGTACTATAAAAGACACCAAAAGCAACACTACTACAATGCTATTGCACCAAAATAATATCTTCCCAAAAAATGATAGCTTTTTCAAAATTGTGTGTGTTATTTATCTCCAGCTTTAAATAAAAAATCCTTTTCTTGTTTGGTCAAACTATCATAGCCACTTTTACCAATTTTATCTAAGATGCCATCTATCTTTATTTGACGGTCATCTTTAACTACTGTTGCTTTTTTATTTGTAGTGTTTTTTGGTGTTTTATGAACTTTTCTAAAAGGAGTACTTTTTCTTGTCTTAAACAAATTGGCCACGCCAGCAACTATTTTTTCAAACCAAAGACCAATATCATTTCCTTTTGCTAATTGTACTGCGTATAGATACCCAAAAACACCCCCACCTATGTGAGAGAGCATACCTCCTGGGTTGGTACCAGAGCCTAACCTAAATAAATCTAATAAAAATAATCCTACCGCAAGTTGCCATAGTTTTATAGTCACCATAAAAAACCGAAAGGATATATTGGGAGAATACGTTGCAGCAAAGACCATCAGTGCAGATACCGATGCAGAAGCTCCCAGAAGATATCCTGCTTTGCTTACAAACACAGGAAACACATTATAGGCCGTCACAAATAAAAGACCACCATACAGGGCACCCAATAGATATATCGTTAGAAAGCGTTTCTCGCTAAAGAGGTTCAGCACAAATTTAGAAAAGAAATTAAGCCAAATCATATTAAACAAAATATGCATAAAACCACCATGTAAGAAGCTATAGGTAAGTATAGACCAGGGTTGTTTTAATACCTCGATAGGCCCTTCTGGCAAGACAAACCACTGCATTAACACATCACTTGAGGTATTAAATAAAAATGAAGCAATAAAAAACAATAAAAAGACCCCGATGTTGATCACAATCAATTTGTTGGCAATGTTCAGTGTTTTAAATTTATATACTAAGTCTTGTCTTTGCATAGGTTAATCCCAACGGGTATGATTTAAATCGTTTTTCTTCCAGTAATAGGCCATAACAAAACCAAATAAAGCCCCGCCAATGTGCGCCCAATTAGCAATGTTTTCTCCAAACAAAGAAAAACCTGTTAGACCAGAAAATAAATCCATTAGTAATAATCCTGGTATAAAGTATTTCGCCTTAATAGGAAATGGTAAAAATAGTAACATTAGCCCAGTGTTTGGAAACATAAGGCCAAAGGCCACTAGGATTCCGTACAAAGCACCCGAGGCTCCTACCGCTGGGGTGTTAAATTCTATAAATAATTGCTCTATGGTTTGCAGAGGCACTGTATTTAAAAAAGCGGTATTATACTGTCCCGAGCGTATGAGTTCATTAACATCATTTTGAGATATACCCGCATTTAGTAGTGCATCCATAGCACTATGTACCTGATAATACCCAACCAAAGAATGAATAAAAGCAGCGCCTATACCTGCTGAAAAATAAAAGAATAAAAACTTTTTTTGTCCCCAACGCTCCTCTAAGGGAGATCCAAACATATACAAGCCAAACATATTAAAGAATATATGCATCAAGCCATTTCTATCATGCATAAATAAATGGCTAATGGGTTGCCAGATTTGAAAATCAGGATGTTCAAAATAATATAAAGAAAATAATCGATACGCAACATCGCCTACAAAGACAGAGCCTGCATAAACAATGATATTGATTATAATTAATATTTTAACGGTATCTGTTATTCTTCCCATATAGTGTCCTTTACAAAAGGATGATATTTTATTCTTTATATAAATTTTTTATCTAAATCGTTTGCATCTAGGGTGATTATAACCGCCTGGTTTGAGGGAGAAATACTAGGTTCTTTGCACATAAACAATTGATTTACCAAATGCTCTCTTTCTTCACTATTTAAAGAAACTCCCGTTTTAATAGCCATACTTTTTGCCATAGAGCGCACCAATAAGTCATTTTGGCTAAATCCAGCATCTGGAACCTCATCCATGATGTCCTTAATTAACTGTTCTAAAACCATACTGGCTTGCCCCTCCAACAAAGCCGCAGGAATACCCTTTATAGACAAAGTGTCTTCTCCAAAAGCGCCAAAAACAAAACCAGTGTGCTCTAGTTGTTCTTGAATTTTTTGAAGCGCCTGTATGTCTGGGATAGAAAAAGTAAGCTCCAGAGGGAATAATAGTTGCTGGCTTACCGCCTGATGCACTGTAATGTTTTTAAGTAACTCTTCATACAAAATACGCTGATGTGCCAAATGCTGATGTATTACCATCATACCACTTTTTATAGGGCTTATAATATATTTATTTTGAAGTTGAAATGTAAGCCCACCACCAACAGGGCTTTGCTCCTCAAAAAGTGACCCTGTTACTTGATCACTTTCAAAGGTAAGGTGTGTTTCTGGAGAATAAGAACCTTCTGTGGTTTTGGTATCATTTAACCCAACGTATAGAGAATCCCAGTGAGCGGTATCTTTATCTCTTTTGTAAGGAAAATTAATGTTTTTTTGTTTAGCGCTTGTACTAAAAGGATTGAAATCTCTATCTACATCAATGGTTGGAGAGATTGGCTTCTTGTTGCTATAGTCATAGGGAGTATCTAAGCTACTCTCTCTGTTAAAATCTAACACAGGAGCAATACTAAATTGACCTAAACTATGCTTTATCGTTGCCCTAACCATAGCATAAAGTGCATGCTCATCATCAAATTTTATTTCGGTTTTGGTTGGGTGTATATTAATATCTATAGATTGTGGATCTACCTCTAAAAAAAGAAAATAACCAGGGTGCAAAGATGGTTTTATTAAACCCTCAAAGGCAGCATTTACAGCATGATTAAGATAAGGACTCTTAATAAAACGATCATTCACAAAAAAGAACTGTTGCCCCCTACTCTTTTTGGCAAAATCTGGTTTTAAAACAAAGCCATCAATTTTTAAAATAGCTGTAGTCTCCTCAACAGGTACTAATTTCTCATTTGTTTTAGATCCGAATATATTTACGATACGCTGTCTTACATTACTTGGCGGTAAATTAAAGACAAGGTCATCATTGTGGGTCATGGTAAAGGAAATACTCGGGTGGGCAAGTGCTACGCGATGAAACTCATCTATAATATGGCGGGTTTCTACAGGGTTTGATTTTAAAAAATTACGCCTGGCTGGAATATTAAAAAACAAATTCTTAACAGCAATGGTTGTACCCTTTGGAACAACAGCTGGTTCTTGGGCCACTACCTTACTGCCCTGAACATTAATCTTGGTACCAATTTGCTGATCCTGCTGTTTTGTTTTTAAAGAGACATGTGCAATGGCAGCGATAGAGGCCAAGGCTTCTCCCCGAAACCCTTTGGTGTTGAGTTTAAATAAATCTTCAGCAATTTTAATTTTTGAAGTTGCATGACGCTCAAAACTCAACAGCGCATCTGCAGGACTCATTCCTGTGCCATTGTCTGTGACCGAAATAAGCGTTTTTCCTGCATCTTTAAGCAAAAGTGCAATACTTGTAGATGATGCATCTATAGCATTCTCTAACAACTCTTTAACTACAGAGGCGGGTCTTTGAACAACTTCTCCTGCAGCAATTTGATTTGCAACGTGGTCTGGTAATAATTGTATAATATCTGGCATTAGCTAGAGAAAATTGATATTTCAAAATCAATAATATATAAGAATATAAAGATCAAGACAGCCATTACAATCAATACTGTTTTATTGAAGGCTATGTTGTTACGATTGCGGTTATGAACTCTTGCATTTTGCCACTGCCCTGCATAATCATTCTCATTGTAGGTGTCTGCATAGGCATCAAACTTTGTGGTTTGCTTTGAATCTTCAACCCCTTGTTTTCCTTTATAGTAACGTGGGGTATAGTTAAAGCGGTTGTTCGACTTTAACTTTTTTATAATTGTAAATTTTATAGGCCCCATATTTACGTGCAATTATATCAAAGATACCTAAAAATTGAGTTTTGTTGTAGGCCTAAAGCTGACAATTTTTTAACAATATAAAATTTAGTTAAAACCAGTAGAAATAGCATGTATAGCTTTTTGTAATGCTTAAAAAACTATTAAAAAAAAGGGCTTTAGAAGTTTGCGTCTTTACGCAACTGAGCCATTTTTATTGCAGCTATAGCGGCCTCCACTCCTTTGTTACCGTGCGCTCCACCACTTCTATCGATGGCCTGTTGCATGGTGTGATCTGTTAGTACACAAAATATAACTGGTATATCACCTTGAACATTTAGGTCTTTAATGCCTTGAGAAACACCTTGACAAACAAAATCAAAATGCTTTGTTTGGCCTTCTACAACACTTCCTATAGCAATAACTGCATCTAGCATATCATAGCTTTGTGTCATTTTTTTACATCCGTAAATAAGTTCAAAGCTTCCTGGTACATCCCATCTAACAATATTCTCCTTGATACCACCACAATCTAAAATTGCGTCAAAGGCACCTTGAAACATCCCGAGGGTTACCTCAGGATTCCATTGAGAAACAACAATCCCAAACCGAAAATTTTTCGCATTTGGGATTGTTGCTTTATCGTATACAGATAAGTTTGTATTTTTTGTAGCCATATTAGATGGAAAACTAGGTATTACATTTGTTTTGCTTTACTAAGGTACGCTTTTGCTTTTACAGCCTCGGTTGATTTAGAATACATCTGAGTAATGCTTGTAAAATGAGCTACTGCTTTTACTGTATTTCCAGTTTCTAAAGCTACAACACCAGCTTTTAATAAAAAACGAGGGGTCGTAAACTCATTATCCTGCATACTTGCAGCACTCTGGTAATACTCAAGAGCTTTATCCATTTGGTTTAACTGTACAAAGGCATCTGCGATAGCTCCTTTAGCTAAAGGTCCTAACATCGCATCATCGCTACTAAAAGCATCTAGATATATAATAGCATTTTTGTAGTCATTGATATTTAAATAAGCTACTCCTGCATAATAGTTTGATACGTTAGCTGCTTTAGTACCACCATAGTTTTCTATGATGTCTAAGAAACCGTATTTACTATTTCCTCCATTAAGGGCAAGGTTGTATAAAGAGTCACTTGCAACAGGGGCTGTTAATGCCTGGTCAAAATACTCTTGTGCTTGGTACATTTCGCTCATGGCCTCTTTCTCTTTAGGCTCTTGTATTACATTTACAAAACCTAAATAAGCCAATACAATAAGGGCGATAGCACCTACAGCTATTAAAATAACTTTTTGGTTTTTCTCAACCCACTCCTCCGTTTTGTTAGCAGTTTCATCTAAGGTATTAAATACCTCAGCTGTTGTACTTTCTCCCTCTAAAAGCTCAGAATCATTTACTGCTTCTGACTTTGATTTTATTTTTCCGCCTCGTTTTTTGTACGTTGCCATAGATTGATTTTTTATGTACCGCAAAAATAAAATTTTTATCAGAATATAAAAGCTAAAAGATTTGTTATTTTTCAATAATTTGCAGAAAGAAAAACAAGACCAAAATAGATAGCTATTTTATTGTCAAATAGTCTGTAAACATCATATTACAATGCAATTAGAGCAACTTTCTTTACTTAACTATAAAAACTTTGAATCGCAGTCTTTCTCCTTCGATGCAAAGATAAATTGCTTTGTTGGGCAAAATGGAGTAGGAAAAACCAACGTATTAGACGCTATTTATCACCTATCCTTCGGAAAGAGCTATTTTAATCCAATAACTGGGCAAAACATGCGCCATGGTACAGATTTCTTTGTTATTGAAGGTAGCTATATAAAAAATGAAAGGCCAGAAAAAATCAATGTGAGTGCCAAACGTGGCAATAAAAAAATATTAAAACGCAACGCTAAGGTTTATGAAAAATTTAGCGAACACATTGGTTTTTTACCTCTTGTAATGATTTCTCCTGCAGATCGTGATTTAATTGTGGAAGGAAGTGACACAAGAAGAAAATTTATAGACGGTGTTATTTCTCAAGCAGATCCATCCTACCTGCAGCATTTAATTAACTACAACAAAGTGCTGTTGCAGCGTAATTCTTTGCTAAAGTATTTTGCGGCAAACCAAACACACAATCAAGACACCCTAGATATCTATGATGAGCAGCTCACACAATATGGAACTGCCATATTTGAGAAAAGAGCCGCTTTTCTAGAAGAGTTTCTACCTATATTTTTAGCCCGCCATAAAGTAATAAGCAACAGCGCAGAAAAGGTTTCACTCATATACAAAAGCCAACTAGAAGATGCCACATTACTGAGTCTACTCAAAAATAATATCTCCAAAGATAAAATGATGCAGTATACTGGCTTTGGAATTCATAAAGATGATTTGGTTTTTGAAATAGATGGCCATCCTATTAAAAAATTTGGATCTCAAGGGCAACAAAAATCATTTTTAATTGCCTTAAAACTAGCACAGTTTGACTTTATAAAAAAATTAAAAGGGGTCACCCCCATCCTACTTTTAGATGATATTTTTGATAAACTTGACCAACAGCGTGTTGCACAAATAATAAAACTAGTTCATGATGACAGCTTTGGACAAATTTTCATTAGTGACACCCATGCCCAAAGAACAGAAGCTGTCGTAAAAGAAATTCACAAAAGCTATATGCTATTTAAATTATAGAAGATGAAAAAGTATGTACTTATTGGTTTGTTAGTGATTGTATCTACAAGCCTTTTTAGCTGTCAACAAAACACAAAGGAGCTTAAAGAAAACCTTTCTGGCTATTGGGAAATTAAAAAAGTAACCACATTAGAGGGAGAAACTAAAGAATTTAAAATTAGCACCGTTATAGATTATATTACTGTAGAGGGAAATACTGGAAAGAGAACCAAGGTTAGCCCGCAACTAGATGGGAGTTTTAAAAATAATGGCGCCACAGAATCTTTTACTATAGATGGATCTTCAGGGGAGCTAGTCTTGAGGTATCAAAACCCAGAGAGTATGTGGGTTGAAAAAGTGAAAGACGCAACCAAAGAAAAACTCCGCATTGTAAACAAGCAAGGCAAAGAATATAGCTACAAACGTTTTGAGAAATTTAATTTTTATTAAACACCAATAAACATCATGGCAAAAAGAAAAACAGAACAATCCACCATCGGTGATGTGCTAAAGGCTTTTATTGGCAAAGGAAAGCTTGCAAAAGGATTAGACAAAGTAGATGCTAAAAATGCTTGGTTAAAAGTCATGGGGCCAGGAGTTGCTAATTATACCACAGAGGTAATCTTGGAGAGAGATATTCTCTATGTGCAACTAAGCTCCTCTGTACTAAGAGAAGAATTGAGCTATGGAAGAGAAAAAATAATACGCCTATTAAACCAAGAGTTAGGCAAAAACCTAATAGACAAAGTAGTACTTAGATAAGTTTAATAGTTTAAAAAATAAAAAGCCGTTTATCATAATTGTGATAAACGGCTTTTTTAATAGGGTATGTTTTAGTACTAAAACATCTCTCTAGCTGAGAAATGAAACGCTCCTTCAATAGCAGCATTTTCATCGCTGTCACTTCCATGAACAGCATTCTCTCCCATAGAGGCAGCATATAGCTTACGGATTGTACCCTCAGCAGCATCTGCTGGGTTAGTTGCTCCAATTAAGGTTCTAAAATCTGCAACTGCATTTTCCTTTTCTAAAATAGCTGCTACAACAGGGCCACGTGTCATATACTCAACCAACTCTCCATAAAATGGACGCTCGTTGTGTACTGCGTAAAACTCCTGCGCATCTTGCGTAGTCATGTGTGTTAATTTCATAGCAACGATTCTAAAACCTGCTGCATTTATTTTGTCTACAATAGCTCCAATGTTTCCTTTTTCAACACTGTCAGGCTTTAACATTGTAAAGGTTCTGTCTGTTCTCATAATTTTATTAAATTTTGTGCAAAAATAAACTTTTATGTTACAATTTAATCCACAATAGTAAAAAAGTAACATTATTAACAATTATTTTAAACTCAGAGGGTCTTGCCATGGCAAATTTAGAGCACTAAAAAACAATGAACCTTTACATTTTTTGAAGTATATATTGTTATTAATTGTATCTTCGTAGTCTATGAACACAGCGCTAACTACTGAAATAAAAGAACTTCTTTCTACACCAAAAAATTGTGTGATTATTGGGCATAAAAACCCAGATGGCGATGCTATAGGGTCTTGTCTTGGCTTAGATTTATACTTAAAATCTATAGGTCAAAATAGTCAAGTTGTGATGCCCAATGATTTCCCTGATTTTTTAAAATGGCTCCCGAGTACCAGTACCATTTTTAATTTTGAAAAACACAACACACAATCTCTCCAAGCTATTAAAAGTGCAGATGTAATTTTTACCTTAGATTTTAACTCTTTGAGTCGCGTTGCAGATATGCAAGGCGTCTTAGAAAAAAGCGAGGCTGCCTTTGTGATGATAGATCACCATCAACAGCCTGATAATTACGCCCTTATAACTTATTCTGACACCTCTATGGGCTCTACCTGTGAAATGATATTTCATTTTATAACCGCCCTTGAAGGCCAACAACATATTACGCCACAAATTGCTACCCTACTCTACACGGGTATTATGACAGATAGTGGCTCTTTTAGATTTCCATCCACGACAGCCCTTACCCACAGAGTAATAGCCTCTTTGATAGAACATGGAGCCAAAAATGCTGAAATTCATCAAAATGTATATGACACCAACTCCAGTTCAAGAATAAAGCTGCTGGGAGTTGCCCTAGATAATCTAGTTGTACTGGAGGAGTATCATACTGCTTATATTACCATATCTCAAAAAGAACTTGATGACAATAATTTTAAAAAGGGAGATACAGAAGGCTTTGTAAACTATGCCTTGTCTGTATTGGGCATTACTTTTGCTATTATCTTTATCGAAAACAAGCAAGAAAATATTGTAAAGATTTCTCTTAGAAGTAAAGGTGATTTCTCTGTAAATGAATTTTCTAGAACCCATTACAATGGCGGAGGACACACCAATGCTGCTGGTGGAAGAAGCCTGTTATCCTTAAAGGAAACAGTAACTCAATTTATTAGTATATTGCCCAATTACAAAGATCAACTATAATATGATGCGTACTTTTATTGCATATTGTTCACTTATTTTTCTAGTAACTAGCTGCCAAAACCCTCAGGTTAGAACTCCTACTAAAACTAGCTCTGGAAGTTTTATAGAGGCATCTGTGGCGCGCAATAAGTTAATTTACAAGCAAGAGAAGGCTACTATCGAGACCTTAATCAAAACAGATAGTCTGCGGGATTATATTTCTTCAGAAAGTGGGTTTTGGTATACTATAATACAAAAAGATAGCGCAGCATCAAAACAATACCCTGTAGTTGGAGATCTTATAACTTTTACTTACAACGTGAAAAATCTAGCAGGAAATGTTATCGTTTCAGTTTTAGAAAACGGAATTCAGACCTATAAGGTAGATCAATCAAACCAAGATTTAATTTCTGGAATTAGAGATGGCGTAAAATTATTAAGCCCTGGAGAAAAAGCCACTTTTATATTCCCCTCATACAAGGCCTATGGATATTATGGCATTGAAAAAAAATTAGGAACCAACCAACCCATTACCAGTGATATTACATTAGTATCAATAAATAAAAATCAATAAACTTAGTTCAATTATCATGAAAAAAATCTCATTAGTACTTTTATTAGCATTGACAATTGGTTCATGCCAAAACAAATACCCAGATCTTCCAAACGGAGTATACGCAGAAATCATTACAAACAAAGGAACCTTTGTTGCAAAACTATACAACGAGGCCACCCCTCTTACGGTAGCCAACTTTGTATCTCTAGCAGAGGGAACCAACCAAATGGTGGATGACAAACACAAAGGGAAAAAGTTTTATGACAGTGTTATATTTCACCGAGTGATTAAAGATTTTATGATTCAAGGAGGAGACCCAACTGGAACAGGCTCTGGAAATCCTGGATATAAATTCCCTGATGAAATTGTACCCTCACTTGTGCATGACAGAAAAGGAATCTTATCTATGGCAAATAGTGGCCCTGCAACCAACGGTAGCCAGTTTTTTGTAACACTTAAAGAAACACCATGGTTAAACGGTAAACACACCGTTTTTGGTGAGGTTGTAGATGGTATTGAGATCGTTGACGCTATTGGTCTGGTTGATGTGCAACCACAGAGCAATAAGCCCTTAGATGATGTAATGATCAAAACGGTAAACATCATTAACAAAGGAGGACAGAAAATCACTTCTTTTACAGATGTAATGACCAAAGTAGAAAAGGAAAACAAAGCAAAACAAGCTGCAATTTCAAAATATGCAGCGGGTATGAAAACAAAATTTGATGCCTTGAAAGAAGCTGCTCAAAAACTACCTTCTGGTCTTGTTATACACTGGGACACAAAAACAGAAACCCAACAACCAGCAGAGGGCACTAAGGTACTAGTAAACTATGCAGGATTTTTGGAAGATAACGGAATGTTATTTGATACAAACAGAGTAATTTTGGCTAGAGATTACAACATGATCAATCCCCAACGTGAGGCTCAAAATGGATACACACCAATTCCTATGACCTATAGCAAAGACGCACAATTAAATCCAGGATTTCTGGAGGCCTTATTATTAATGTCTGTGGGAGATAAAGTTACTGCATACATTCCGTCATATCTAGGATATGGTGAACGCGGCGCTGGAGAAGTAATTCCACCAAATTCAGACCTAGTATTTGAAATAGAAATTACAGCCCAGAAATAAGATCATTTAAAAAAAAACATAAAAAATCCCGATGGTAACACCATCGGGATTTTTTTTCTTAATAAATTAAATTCGATTTATTTTAGAGGTATATTTTTTAATATCTCTAAAACAAATTTCCAATATTTTTGAGCGCTAGATATACTAGCACGCTCATCTGGAGAATGTGCTCCTTTAATGGTTGGTCCAAAGCTTATCATGTCCATCTTTGGATAATTTTGCCCCAGTATACCACACTCCAAACCTGCGTGACAGGCAGCCACATTTGGTTTTTCTCCATGAAGAGAAACATATAGCGATTCTACTACCTTTAGAATAGCACTGTCCATATTTGGAGCCCATCCAGGATAATGACCACTACAATCTACATCATAGCCTGCCAAGTCAAAAACGGCTGTTAGTGTTGCCGCCATATCATCCTTAGAAGAGTCTACAGAAGATCTTGTAAGACATTCAATTTTTAAAGTACCGTTATCTAAAGTAACCTTTGCAATATTGTTGGACGTTTCTACCAATCCCTCAATGGCTGGACTCATTCTATACACACCATTATGGGTTGCATATACTGCATTTATAAACATGATTTGATCTTTAGGGGCCATAACCATCTGTGGATCTTCTATTTTCTGAGTTTCTATACTTAACTCTGGCTCAAGTAACCTGTACTCCTCCACCAAGTTAAATTGAAGTTTCTCCATCTGCAGTACAAACTCAGAAATATGTTCTGTTTTAACTACTACAGTAGCAGTGCTCTCTCTAGGAATTGCATTTCTAAGAGACCCGCCGGCAATAGATGCAATGTGTGCTATCTCTTTATTTGCTGCCAATAAACGATTCATCATTTTATTAGCATTTCCTAACCCTTTTATGATATCCATCCCACTGTGTCCTCCTTGCAAACCTTTTACAGTAATACGATACCCTTGCCCATTTGGAGCTGGAACTTGGTGGTAACTACCACTTGCGGTAACATCTACACCACCGGCGCATCCTACTCCAATTTCATCGTCTTCTTCTGTGTCTAGGTTGAGTAAAATTTCACCTTCAAGCAAACCGCCTTTAAGGCCAATGGCTCCTGTCATGCCAGTTTCTTCATCTATAGTGAATAAGGCTTCAATGGCTGGATGAGCAATGGTATCACTATCTAAAACAGCCATAATTGTTGCTACTCCTAGCCCATTATCTGCCCCTAGGGTTGTTCCATTGGCACGAACCCAATCTCCATCTACATACATCTGTATGCCTTGTGTATCAAAATCAAAAACTGTATCATTATTTTTTTGATGCACCATATCCAAATGAGACTGCATTACAATAGCTTTTCTGTGCTCCATACCATCAGTGGCTGGCTTTTTTATAATAACATTTCCAACTTCATCCTCAAAGGTTTCAAGCCCTAGAGAGGCGCCAAAATCTTTCATGAACTTAATTACACGCTGTTCTTTTTTTGAAGGGCGTGGCACTGCATTTAAATCTGCAAATTTATTCCAAAGTGGTTTTGGAGATAGGTTTCTTATAGCATCACTCATTATATTGTCATTAAAATTTAAATACAAAGGTAACCTATTTGATATTTTTTAAACATTGATTTTAAGCTAAGATTTTACAATTGCTGTTAAGATTTGTGATATAAAAACCAATGAAATGGTCAAATAATAAATACCTGAAACTAATGATTTTAATGTAAGATGGTTTTAGTATTTTGCTATCATGTTTAAAAAGAAATCTACACTTATCATTGCACTACTGCTGCCGGTGCAAATTATATTGATACAGTCTTTAAAACAGTATCCCTCATTTATAGAGAAATGGTATAGCCTAGGGCTGTATCCTTGGATTGGAAAAATCTCTAGAAGCCTATGGGGTTGGGTTCCTTTTTCTGTAGGAGATGTTTTTTACACCTTGATTTTTATACTAGTGGCACGTTGGATGTATAAAAACTTTAAAGGCTTTAGGTATGAGCCTGTAAAGTTAGTTTTTGAAATTACCGCCCACCTATCTGTGGTGTATTTTATGTTTCATTTATTATGGGGTTTTAATTATTACAGAGAGCCCTTACATACCTCACTCAATCTAGGCAATGATTACACCACCGAGCAGCTCATAGATATTACCAACAGGGTTATTAAAAAATCGAATGAACTTCATACCGCCCTGGGGTATGCCGATAGTGTTAAGATTGACTTGCCCTATTCTCAAAAACAAATGCTTGATCTTACACAAAACAGTTATACAAATCTTCAAAAAACCTTTCCAAGTCTTTCTTTGCAACCTAGAAGTGTTAAAAAAAGTCTTTGGAGTTTAGGACTTACCTATATGGGGTATAGTGGGTATTTAAATCCATTCTCTGGAGAAGCGCAGGTAAATGGGCTTATAAAATCTTATAAATTCCCGGTTGTGGCTTGTCATGAACAAGCACACCAGTTGGGATATGCAAAGGAGAATGAAGCAAACTTTATTGCAACTCTTGCAGCCTTGCACAATGACGACAGTTACATTAAATACACAGGTTATATTTTTGCACTCAGGTATTGTGTGAATGAATTATCTTACAGAGATAAAGACCTATACTTAGAAACATTAGAAACCATACATCCTGGAATTTTAAAGAGTTATAAAGAAATGCGAGATTTCTGGGACAGCTATGACAACCCAATGGAGGAACTCTCTAAGGCATGGTACAATCTATTTTTAAAAGCAAATAACCAACCTAAAGGAATTAAAACATACAGTTACATGGTGGCTTTGATGGTAAATTATTTTGACAACAGAGCACTTTAAGGTGTATTTGAAATATTTTTTAATTTCAATTATGATATTTTTAACTATCGCAATTACCCTATGAAATACCTTATAATGGTATCTTTAAGAAAAAAATAACAAATCTTCAATACTATGAAAAAAAACATACTTCTGTTGCTTGTACTATGTATTTCGCATATTGGTATTTCACAAGAATACTTTCCTAAAAACGATGGTGTAAAAGAGAACACCGCTCACTACACCGCTTTTACTAATGCAACTCTATTTGTCTCTCCAACAAATAAAATAGAAAATGCAACCCTACTAATAAAAGACTCAAAAGTAATCGCCTCTGGTAAAAACGTGACAATTCCCAGTAATACTGTTGTAATAGATTTGGAAGGGAAATTTATGTATCCATCATTCATAGATCCTTACACAAATTTTGGTGTTAAGAATCCAGAGCGTAGCTCTAGAGGAGGTCGCTCTCCCCAATATAGCGCTTCACGAGAGGGGTTTTACTGGAATGACCATATTATGCCAGAGAAAAACGCCATAGACCATTTCGCCTATGATTTAAAAACAGCTAAGGCAATGCGTAATGAAGGTTTTGGTGTTGTAAATACCCACAGCATGGATGGTATTGCTCGTGGTACTGGAGTACTTGTAGCCCTTAACGATCAAGCCAGCCAGGCCATGCGCATTATAGATGATGCTTTAGGGCAACACTACTCATTTTCTAAAAGTGTGACTAGTAGACAATCCTACCCAGGTTCTTTGATGGGAGCCATGGCGCTGTTGCGTCAAGTATACCATGATGCAAATTGGTATGAAAAAGGAAACATCCCAACCAAAGACAGATCTTTAGAAGCATTACTAAAAAACAAAAACAAAGTTTCCATCTTTGAGGCAGGAAACAAAAGCAACAATCTAAGAGCCGCTAAAATTGGAAATCAGTTTGGAGTTAACTACCTTATTGTTGGTGGCGGTGATGAGTATGAGATGATGCAACAAACCAAAGCGAGTAATGCTAGTTATATCATTCCATTAAATTTCCCAGATGCCTATGATGTGAGTAATCCCTATATGGCTAGTTATTTATCTTTAGAGGATATGCGCGCCTGGAATCAAGCGCCAACAAATCCAAAAGCATTACAAGATAACGCCGTGCCTTTTGCCCTTACCACCTTTAAATCTAAAAAACCAAAAGATTTTACTAAAGATCTTTTAATTGCAATTAAATACGGTCTAGATAAAACAAAGGCTCTTGAAGCATTAACCACAGCACCTGCTGGTATGCTACAAATAAGCGATAAGGTAGGAACTCTAGAGAATGGTAAGTATGCAAACTTTTTAATTACCTCTGGCCCTTTGTTTGAAAAAGGAACTACACTCCACGAGAACTGGGTACAAGGAACAAGAAGTGTTATCAATACCATGGATCAAACAGATATAAGAGGATCTTACAACCTAGCTCTTGCAGGGGTTAGTTATACTCTAGAAATCTCTGGAGAAGCTTCAAAACCAAAAGCGAGCCTAACTAAAGGTGAAACAGAATTTTCAGCAAAACTTATCTATAAAGATAATTGGATAACCCTTTCTTTTACTGACAAACAAACCAATGATGTGTACCGCACCACTGCAATTATTGAGAAAAACACCATGAGTATTTCAGGTAAAGCAGTGCTACCAAGTGGCGTAGAGACCACTTTTACTGCAAATAGAAACATGGGAGCTGCCAAAGCCATTTCAGATAAAAATAAAGATATTACAAGTACCGATGTACTGCGTGAAATTATGCCCATAACCTACCCAAATGTAGGTCTTGGAAATAGCACCCAACCAAGCCAGCAAACCCTACTGTTTAAAAATGCAACCGTTTGGACTAGCGAAGTGGAAGGGATTTTAAATAATACCGATGTGCTAGTAAAGGATGGTAAAATTTCTAAAATTGGAAAAAACCTATCTTCTAAAAGTGCCATAGAAATTGACGCCACAGGAAAACACCTCACTGCAGGTATTATAGATGAACACAGTCATATAGCTGCGCTTTCTATCAATGAAGGAGGGCAAAACTCCTCTGCAGAGGTTACCATAGAAGATGTTGTAGACCCTGAAGATGTAAATATTTACCGCAACCTAGCGGGTGGGGTTACCTCTATTCAAATACTTCATGGATCTGCAAACCCTATTGGTGGACGTTCTGCCATTTTAAAACTAAAATGGGGAGAAGATGCAGATGGACTACTTTATGACAACAGTCCTAAATTTATCAAGTTTGCACTTGGAGAAAATGTAAAGCAATCTAACTGGGAGAGTTACAGCCGTTTTCCACAAACGCGTATGGGTGTAGAGCAGTTGTATGTCAACTATTTTAACCGCGCTAAGGCCTACGATGAATTGAAAAAAAGTGGCAAACCCTACCGCAAAGATGATGAGCTGCAAACCTTAGCTGAAATTTTAAACGGGGAGCGTTTTATAAGTTGCCACAGTTATGTACAAAGCGAGATTAACATGCTCATGAAAGTTGCCGAGAAATTTAATTTTCGCATCAACACATTCACCCATATTTTAGAAGGCTATAAAGTAGCAGATAAAATGGCTGCTCATGGAGTAGGCGCCTCTACCTTTAGTGATTGGTGGGCCTATAAGTATGAAGTAAATGATGCCATTCCTTACAATGCAGCAATTATGGCATCTCAAGGAGTTACCGTAGCCATCAATAGTGATGATGGAGAAATGTCTAGACGCCTTAATCAAGAGGCTGCAAAGACTTTTAAATACGGAGGTATGAGCGAACAAGAAGCCTGGAAAACAGTAACTATAAACCCTGCTAAGCTATTACACCTAGACCATAGAGTTGGGAGTATTAAAATAGGAAAAGATGCAGATTTGGTGCTATGGAATGGCCACCCGATGTCTGTGTATTCTAAAGCAGAAAAAACAATTATAGAAGGTAAAACCTATTTTGATTTGGCCTTAGACCAGCAAAAAAGAATCGCTATACAACAAGAGCGAAATACCCTGATGACCATGATGCTTAACGAGAAAGAAAATGGAGGTAAAACGAAACCCCCGGTCAAAAAAACAAACAAGAACTTTCACTGTGATACAGAATTTTAATAACCATAGCACGTAAATAATATGAACACTTTAAGACACTTACTAATTGTAATAACGGCTATAACTGGAGTATCTGTAGCCGCACAACAGACCCCTGCCCCTTCTCAAAAAGGAGCAATTACCATTACTGGAGCCACAGCGCATCTTGGAAATGGAAGTACCATTGAAAACGCAACTATTATTTTTGAAGATGGAATTTTAACTTCTGTTGGAAATTCAAGTATAAACCCAAAAGGGACTCTTATAAACGCCACAGGAAAGCATGTGTATCCTGGCTTTATAGCACCTGCAAAATCATTAGGTCTTATTGAAGTGAATGCGGTAAGGGCTAGTAATGATCAAGATGAAATTGGTGATATGATTCCTCACATTAGAAGTATCATTGCCTACAATGCTGAGAGTAAAGTGGTAGAATCTATGCGTCCAAATGGGGTGCTTATTGGGCAAATCACACCTCAAGGTGGCACCATCTCTGGAAGTTCATCTATTGTACAGTTTGACGCTTGGAACTGGGAAGATGCTGCTATTAAAACAGATGATGGTATACACCTTCATTGGCCAAGCACCTTTAGAAGAGGAAGATGGTGGGCTGGAGAACCAAGAGGATACCAACCTAATAAAAACTACACAAAACAAACACAAAAAATCACAAGCTACCTTAACAATTCTAAGGCTTTTGGAATGGGAGAAGACCAACCAGCAAACGAATCTTTTAAAGCAATGCAAGGACTCTTTGATGGATCTAAAAAACTGTATGTCTATGCAGATGGAGAGAAGGAAATTATAGATGCTATTACACTAAGTAAACAAGCGGGTGTAGATCAAATTGTTTTAATTGGGGCCTACCAAGGGTACAAAGTAATTCCTTTTTTAAAGCAGCATAATATACCTGTACTAGTACAGCAAACACATGCACTTCCAAATAGCGCAGATGATCATTATGACCTGCCTTACAAACTTCCTAAGTTACTAGTAGATGGCGGCTTATTGGTAGGACTTCAAAATAGTAGCATGTCTAATTTCCAGACCAGAAACCTACCCTTTTATGCAGGGCAATTGGTTGGTCAAGGCATGGATAAAGAGACAGCATTGCAGCTTATTTCTGGTAATACAGCAAAAATTTTAGGATTAGATAATTATGGAAGTCTTGAAGTAGGAAAAAGTGCTACTTTGTTTATTAGCGAGGGAGACGCTCTTGATATGATGGGAAATAGGCTAATTAAAGCTTTTATTGATGGGCGTGATATTTCTTTAGAAACCCATCAGACAGAGCTATGGAAACGCTATATGAGTAAATACAACCAAAAATAACAGTCCTTAAAACACAATTAATCGTTTTAGAAAGTTATGTATAAAAAAATAGACAGCGCCCAAAACAGCTTAATTAAACAGTGTTTGGTATTGTTAGATAAATCAAGAGAGCGCCGTAAACAAGGTATTTTCTTGGTAGAAGGGCAACGAGAAATACAACTTGCCATTGAGGGAGGCTATGAGATACAAACCCTGTTTTTTTGTGAGTCGCTGTTTTTAAATAACATGAGCCAGTTTGCCACTGCAACTACTCAAATTATTGAAATTTCTTTAGAGGTATATCAAAAACTGGCCTATCGCAAAACCACCGAAGGGGTGCTGGCCATCGTAAAAACAAAAGAACTCTCTTTAAATAAATTAGAGTTTAAAAGCAAAAATCCTTTGATACTCATTGCAGAGGCTCCAGAAAAACCAGGAAATATCGGGGCTTTACTGCGCAGTGCAGATGCAGCAAATCTAGACGGTTTTATTATTGCCAATCCTAAGACAGACCTTTATAACCCTAATATTATTAGAAGTAGTGTTGGCTGTTTATTTACAAATAACATTGCAACGGGAAGCACTCAAGAAATTATTGATTTTCTAAACCAGCACAACATCCAACTCTTTAGTGCTATTTTACAAGAATCTAAGCCCTACCATAGTCAAGATTTTACCAAACCAACTGCTATTGCTGTGGGTACAGAAGCAACTGGTTTGTCTGATATTTGGCGTACTCAAAGCTATCAAAACATTCACATCCCAATGCAAGGTGCCATTGATAGTATGAATGTATCTGTGGCTGCTGGTATTTTAATCTTTGAAGCAAAAAGACAACGAGGCTTTTAATTACTTGTTAATTGACGGCTTGTTAACGCCTTCGTTTTTTTATTTAAAAATTAAACTCTTATAATTTTTTTTAAAAATTGGAAGTTGTATTTTTAATCTATGACAGAAATTGATATAGAGCAGGAAAATAAAGCTATAGCAAAACAGTATAAGGCGCTTCTCAAGATAAGTTATCGTATTTTATCTAAGGAAGATAAGAAACTTATACGTTCTGCCTTTGATGTTGCTGTAGACGCACATAAGCACCAGCGCAGAAAAAGTGGTGAGGCTTATATTTTTCATCCTATTGCTGTGGCTAAAATTGTGGCCAGTGAGATTGGACTTGATGCCACATCTATAGCCGCTGCCCTACTCCATGATGTTATTGAAGACACCAAATACACCTTTGCAGATATTGAGCAACTATTTGGAGAGACTGTTGCCCGTATTGTACAAGGGTTAACAAAAATTTCTAAAATGCCTTATGAGGGTGATGTGTCTTTGCAGGCAGAGAATTTTAGAAAAATGCTTTTAACTCTCAATGAAGACATTAGAGTTATTATCATAAAAATTGCAGATCGATTGCATAACATGCAAACAATGGATGCAATGCCAGGTTATAAACAAGAAAAGATTGCAAGTGAAACCTTATATATTTATGCTCCAATGGCGCATCGTATTGGTTTATATAAAATAAAATCTGAACTAGAAGATTTAAGCTTAAAATATACCGAAAGAGAAATATACGATGATATTTTAAGTAAAATTAAAGACAGCAAACAAGAGCAAGATGCTTACATAAGAGCCTTTTCAAAAACTATTAAAGATGCTTTAAGCGTCGAAAACTTATCCTACGAAATAAAAGGAAGACCCAAATCAATTCATAGCATACGTAGAAAAATTGTGGCTCAAAACGTAAGCTTTGACGAGGTCTATGACAAGTTTGCGGTACGTATTATATACAAAAGTGATCTTGCCAATGAAAAATTCTTGGCCTGGAAAATATATAGCATTGTTACAGATAATTTTAGACCAAATCCAGTGCGATTAAGAGATTGGATTTCATCTCCTAAATCTACAGGTTATGAGGCCCTGCATATTACTGTTATGGGCCCAAAAGGAAAATGGGTAGAAGTACAAATACGCAGTGAGCGCATGAATGAAATTGCAGAAAAAGGGTTTGCTGCGCACTATAAATATAAAAATGACCATAGTGATGATGGGGGTCTTGATCTGTGGCTTAATAAATTACAAGACACCCTAGAGAATCAAGATATTAGCGCAGTAGATTTTGTAGAAGAATTTAAACTTAGTTTGTACGCAAAAGAGATTTTTGTGTTTACGCCTAAAGGAGATTTATACTCATTGCCAAAAGGCGCCTCTGCCCTAGACTTTGCATTTCATATACACACAGAGGTAGGCATGCACACAAGAGGTACAAAAGTGAATGGAAAATTAGTGCCTTTGAGTCACTCCTTGCAAAGTGGAGACCAAGTCGAGGTCATAGTATCTAATAATGCAAAACCTACAGCAAACTGGCTAGATTACGCCTCTACAAGTAGGGCGCAATCAAAAATAAAATCCTCTCTCAAAGAAGAGCGAAAGCAAATTGCCAATGAGGGAAGAGAAATACTGCGCCGTAAATTAAAATCACTTAAAATTAATCTTGACGATAAAACCATCAACCAATTGGTTCAATTTTATAAAGTAAAAACAAGTCTTGATTTGTTTTATAGAGTGGGCGCTGGTATTATAGACAACAAACAACTAAAAGATTTTGCAGCCTCAAGATCAAATTTGTTGGTTAGTTTTATTAAAAATAAAATTAGAAAACAACCCAACCCAAACGAGGTAAACAAAGAAGAAATTACAGAAAAATTTGATCAATTGGTTTTTGGAAAAGATGAGCAACAACTTGATTACAAAATAGCAAATTGCTGTAATCCTATTGCTGGAGATGATGTATTTGGTTTTTTAACCGTTACAGAAGGAATTAAAGTACACAAGAAAAATTGTCCAAATGCCGTGCAACTCCAGGGTAGTTATAATTACAGAATTCAAAAAGCAAAATGGATAGACTCATCCCAGAGAGAGTTTAAAGCAGAATTACTCATTACGGGAATTGACGGTCTGGGCTTGGTTAACAACGTAACAAAAGAGGTGTCAAACAATTTAAATATTGACATGAAACGGGTACATTTTGACACCGATGACGGCATATTTAAAGGGAATATAGTGGTCGTGGTTAAAAACAAAAATATTCTTGATAACTTAGTTCAAAACATTAAAAAAATAAACGGAATTGATAAAGTAACTCGTTTGTAATTTTGCTATTTTTGAACCATAAGTCCTAAAATAATTTAGGTGTACAATTTTTAGTAGTTCCTGTAATTATATGTTACTTGTAGGATCACTAAAATTGCATTAATATAGCTAAGCGATTCATTGCCAAACCATGAGTGCAAAAACTGAAGCAAACAATCAAGATATTGTAAAAAATGTATTTACTGCATTTTTAGAGAAAAAAGGGCACCGTAAAACACCCGAACGCTTCGCTATACTCCAAGAAATATACGATCAAAAAGAGCATTTTGATATTGAGGCTTTATATATCATAATGAAAAACAAAAACTATCGTGTAAGTCGTGCAACACTCTACAACACAATAGAATTATTGTTAGAATGCATGTTGGTGCGCAAACATCAATTTGGACAAAACCAAGCACATTACGAAAAATCATATTTTGACAAACAACATGATCATGTTATTCTAGACAATGGAGAGGTCATAGAATTCTGTGATCCTAGAATACAAAATATTAAAAAAACCATAGAAGATGTTTTTGATATTACCATCTCTAAACATTCGCTATATTTTTACGGAACAAAAAACACAAACAACCCAGAACAATAGGGAAATACATTTCAATTATGGCAGTAGACTTACTACTTGGATTACAATGGGGAGACGAAGGAAAAGGAAAAATCGTTGATGTACTAACAGCAGATTATGATATCATTGCTCGCTTTCAAGGCGGTCCTAACGCAGGGCACACCCTAGAGTTTGATGGTATTAAACACGTTTTAAGAACCATCCCGTCAGGAATTTTTCACAAAACAGCCATGAATGTCATAGGTAATGGTGTGGTGATAGACCCAGTTGTTTTTGTAAAAGAATTGGAAGGTTTAGATCAATTCGATATAGACTACAAAGCAAAGTTAATCATATCAAGAAAAGCGCATCTTATTTTGCCAACCCATAGACTTTTGGATGCAGCTAGTGAGGCTAGTAAGGGCAAAGCTAAGATTGGCTCTACACTAAAAGGAATAGGGCCTACCTATATGGATAAAACAGGTAGAAACGGAATTCGTGTTGGTGATCTGGAGATGAAAGACTGGAAAACAAAATACCGCCAATTGGCTAATAAACACGAGGGCATGATTTCGTTTTATGATGTAGATATTCAGTACGATTTAGAAGAAATGGAAGCCGAATTTTATGAGGCTGTAGACCGCCTTAAAGAATTAACCTTTATTGACAGTGAACAATATTTTCATGAGGCAATAAAAGCTGGAAAAACAATATTGGCAGAAGGGGCACAAGGATCTTTACTTGATATTGATTTTGGAACCTACCCTTTTGTGACATCTTCAAACACAACAGCAGCGGGCGCTTGCACAGGTTTAGGAATTGCGCCTAATAAAGTAAAAGAAGTTTACGGAATCTTTAAAGCTTATACCACACGTGTTGGCTCTGGCCCATTCCCTACCGAGCTTTTTGATAAAGTAGGTATTGAAATGGCAAAAATAGGACGTGAGTTTGGAGCGGTAACAGGAAGACCCAGACGTTGTGGATGGTTGGATTTAGTAGCCTTAAAATATACCTGTGAGGTAAATGGAGTTACTCAATTAAACATGATGAAGGGAGATGTACTCTCTGGATTTAGCACCCTTAAGGTATGTACGGCATACAAATACAAAGGAAAAACAATCACGCACCTACCCTACAACATCGAGCCAGAAAATGTAACACCAATCTACACAAGTTTCCCTTGTTGGAAAGAAGACTTAACAAAAATGAGAGCGGTATCTGAGTTCCCTAAAGAACTTAACCAATACATCGATTTTCTAGAAAAGGAACTTGAAATACCTATTAATATAGTTTCAGTAGGTCCAGATAGAACCCAAACAATACACCGTTAAAAAGAATCTACAACATATAGCGCTATTGCTAACACTCCTTATTACAGGAGTTTTAACAGCACAACCCGGTCAAGAAACAGAGAAATCAAAGGTTGATATTCAGTCTGGATATTTAGAGCGAAAGCCAGAATTACCAGATGCTTTCATATACACCAAAGACACAGAAGGACAAGTATATATTGTCCATCAGGGTATTGAAATGTGGTGCAATCAAGCCTATGTATATTTAAAAGACAACTTTGTAAAAGCCTATGGCGAGGTTAAAATTAAACAAGGAGATACTATTTCCATGAATAGTAATTATGCAGAGTATAACGGAAATACTCAATTTGCATTTGCCAGTGGTGATGTTGTCTTTAAAGAACCCAAAACAACATTAAAAACAGACACCCTCTACTTTGATAGAATAAAACAAGAGGCCTACTACAGAAGCGGTGGCAGGGTTATAGATACAGCTAGCACCCTAACCAGTAGAATTGGCAGGTATTATGCCGAAGCTAAAAACTATCAATTTACCAGCGATGTAAAGATTGTAAACCCCAAGTACACTATTAACTCCCAGCAGCTTAATTTTTATTCTCAAACGGGTGCAAGTTACCTCTATGGCCCTTCTACTATAGTGAGTGACTCGAGTACTGTGTATTGTGAACGAGGTTTTTATGATACCAGAGAAGACACCGGGTATTTTGTAAAAAACTCTAAAGTAGACTATCAAAGCAGAACACTTTATGGAGATAGTATTTACTTTGATAGAAATAGGAGTTTTGCTTCTGCAACCAATAATATTAAAGTAATAGATACAAGTAATCAAAGCATTATACGCGGGCATTATGCAGAAGTTTTTAGACAAAAAGATTCTGTTTTTATTACCAAAAGAGCCTTGGCTATAACCCTACAAGAACGTGATTCTGTATACATTCATGCAGATACATTACAAATTACAGGAAAACCAGATAATAGAATTCTTAAAGGGTTTTACAAAGCGCGCTTTTTTAAACAATCCAGCAATCCACAGCAGGCACCAACCAGTGGGAAATGCGATTCTATATTTGTTAACCAGAAAAAAGGAATTACAAAACTTATACATCGTCCCGTTCTTTGGACTGGCGAAAACCAGATGACTGGTGATACCATTCATTTAATTAACAATACTAGAACAGAACAACTTGATACTTTAAAAGTATTTAACAATGCATTTTTAATACAAAAAGATTCTTTGGGGTATAATCAAGTAAAAGGAAAACGCCTTATAGGCCTTTTTACAAACAATGAGCTAGATACCATAAACATTGATCAAAACGCACAAGTAATTTATTTTGCGCGTAATGACAAAGACGAGCTCATTGGCATAAACAATACGGTGTCAAGCGCTATACAGATGTACATGGAAAATCAAGCCATTGAAGGAATACGTTTTATAAAAAAGGGAACTGGAAAAATATATCCACTCTCAAAACTACCTCCAGAGGCAAGAATATTATCTGGTTTTGTTTGGCGAGCAGAGGAGCGATTACAGGATAAAAATGCATTGTTTGATGGAAAACAAGTACCCATACTTCCAAAAATAAAAGGCATACCGCTTCCTAAATTTCAAGAAGCCTTTTTTGATGAAAAAAGTCAAGAACAATTAAATCTTCCCCGGGCCTCAAAGCTTAATGCTGAAGTTTTTAAAAATAGACCCCAAGACAACCCTGTGCAGGATAATCTTTTGGAAGAAAACGACACCTTAGATCAAAAAAGTAAGATAAAACCCGAGAATTATTAATTTATTTTTCAAATAAAAATAGCCTCGACACCATTGTTAGTCTCTATTTTTACAATCTAGTTATAGCCCATTGAAAAAAGATTTTTACAAACACCAAACACAAACCACCCAGCACCCATTGGCCATGGAAATTTCTCATGGAAAAGGCAGTTATATTTATGATACCAAAGGAGTTGCGCATCTAGATTTTGTTGCAGGGGTATCTGCATGTAGCCTTGGTCATAGCCATCCTAGAGTGGTAGAGGCTATTACACAGCAAGCCCAAAAATACATGCATGTGATGGTTTATGGAGAGTATATCCAAAGGCCAGCAGTATCACTTACAAAACTACTGGCAGCGCATCTACCCGCCCCTTTAGAGACTACCTATTTGGTAAATAGTGGTACAGAGGCCATCGAAGGCGCTTTAAAACTTGCGCGCCGTGCAACTGGTAGAGCAGAAATTTTATACGCAAATCTTGCCTATCACGGAAACACAATGGGGGCTTTAAGTGTTATGGGCTATGAGCAAAGAAAAGAAGCCTTTAAACCTTTGTTACCCCAGTGCAAGGCTATCTTATTTAACTCTGAAACTTGCTTGGAGCAAATAACAAACAATACTGCAGCTGTTATACTAGAGACTATTCAAGGGGGTGCTGGTTTTATAGAACCAACTAATGGGTATTTAAAAAAAGTAAAAGCAAGATGCCAAGAGGTGGGCGCACTTTTAATTTTAGATGAAATACAACCTGGATATGGCCGTACCGGAAAACTTTTCGGTTTTATGAATTATGATGTCGTGCCAGATATTCTAGTGATGGGAAAAGGTATGGGCGGCGGATTACCCATTGGAGCTTTTACAGCATCCAAACCCCTAATGGACCTATTGCAGGAAAAACCAAAATTAGGGCACATAACAACCTTTGGAGGCAATGCTGTTATTGCCGCGGCGGCACTAGCCACACTTAAAGAAATAACCCAGAGCTCTTTAATGCAACAAACCCTGGAAAAGGAAATTTTAATTCGCAGTTTACTTGTACATGATGCCATAAAAGAAATTCGAGGAACTGGTTTAATGTTAGCCCTTATTATGGAAACCCCAGCCATTGCAAACCAGGTCATATTAGGATGTAAAGACAAAAATTTAATTCTGTTTTGGTTACTTTTTGAGCCTAGAGCTATCAGAATTACACCCCCTCTTACCATTTCTAAGGCAGAAATTGTAGAAGGATGCGCTATCCTAAGACAAGTACTCAACGAAATATAATTCTTCAAAAATTGTTTTAATCAATTGTATTTCATTTGGTTATGCCTGTTTTTGGGCTGTTAACATCTCGTTAACAACAATCGCGGTATATCTCAAGAGCTGTCAATATCCTCACTATCTTTATTTAAAGAGAAACCAATAAATAACTGCGTATGCAATTGCCAACCCCAGACGAGCATAACAACGTATCACTTAGCAAATTTGAGTCTATGCTCAAGACCAATAATATCCTCTTTTTTGATGCAGATCAATTTGAGGAAATTATTAATCATTATCTTGAAAATGGTAAAATAGCCCTTGCCAAAAAGGCAACAAAACTTGGTTTACAACAACACCCAAGCTCTACTACCCTTAAGTTATTTCAGGTTGAAATGTTCATATTTGAAAATGAGCTAGATATTGCAGACATCCTATTAGATGAGTTATATCAAATAGAGCAATCTAACGAAGAAATATACATTCAGAAGGCTAATATTCTCTCTAGAAGAGACCAACACAAACATGCCATTGTATTACTTAAAAAAGCATTAGAAATTACCTTAGAACAAGGGGATGTTCTATCTTTAATAGGCATGGAGTATTTGTTTTTAGAAGATTATGAAAATGCAAAAAACTATTTTATTAGGTGTTTAAATGATGAAGAGGATCAGTTTCACACAGATTATTCTGCCCTTTACAATGTAATTTACTGTTTTGAATACTTAGAACAAAATCAAGAGGCCATAAACTATCTAAATGTCTTTTTAGATAAAAATCCATATTCTGAAGTTGCTTGGCACCAAATAGGAAAGCAGTATAGCATCTTAAAACAATACAAAAAAGCGTTAGCATCCTATGACTTTGCTATTATTAGTGATGACCGCTTTATTGGGGCATACCTAGAGAAAGGGAAAGTACTTGAAAAGATGAAGCGCTATGAAGAGGCCATAGAGAGTTTTATTATCACCCTTGGTCTTGATGACCCAACATCCTTTGCCCTATTGCGTATTGGTAGATGCTATGAAAAAATCAATAACGATGAAATGGCCTTGCAGTATTACACCAAATGTGTTGAACAGGATAGCCTTCTAGACAAGGGATGGATTGCCATCACAGATTTTCATTACAAAAAGAAAGACTATGAAAAAGCACTTTATTTTATAGACAAGGCCATCAATATAGATTCAGAAAATGTACTGTACTGGAAAAGGTATGCCAAAATTAATAAAAAACTTCAATGGTTTGAACAGGCTGAAGTAGGCTATAGAAAAGCGCTAGAATTTGGAAACTATGAGCAAAACACATGGCTCACTCGTTGTGATATTTTAATTAAACTTGGAGAATTTGAAGGAGCTATAAATAACCTAAACCAAGCAGCAGAGTTTTATCCAGATTCTGCAGAAATAGAATTTAGGCTAGCAGGGCTTTATTACGATATTCTCAAAGAAGAAACTGGAGCATTTCATCTTAGAAATGCCCTTGATATTGAGCCTGAATTTCTACTTATTTTAGAGGAAATATTCCCTCATATTTTAGAAAAAATGAGTGTAAAAGAAATTATAGAGAATCACAAAAAAACTACCCTTTAATCTGTATTTTTGGGCGTAAAACAACACTAATATGCCCAAACGCAGTTTTAAACAATCATTAAGTATTACTATTAAAGGTCTAGCCATGGGCGCTGCAGATGTAGTTCCAGGTGTTAGTGGCGGTACTATTGCCTTTATTTCTGGCATATACGAAGAGCTAATTGCTACGATACATGCATTAGATTTTGGTGTTTTTAAAACCCTTAAAAAAGAAGGATTTAAAAAAGTTTGGCAACAGTACAATCTTGGTTTTTTAGCTTCTTTATTTACTGGAATTGCCATTAGTATTTTATCGCTTGCCAAATTAATAACTATGCTCTTGGGGCAATATCCTGTCTTGGTATGGTCATTCTTCTTTGGTTTGGTTATTGCAAGTATTATATACATTGCAAAACAGATAACAAACTACAGCCCTAAAGCTATTATCGCCCTTGTACTTGCGGCAGTATTATCTTACGGCATAACCCTTGCACAGCCTATTGCAGACACACAAAGCATTTGGTTTTTATTTCTTGCAGGTTTTATTGCCATTATAGCGATGATATTACCAGGTATTTCTGGAGCCTTTATACTGCTACTTATTGGCGGATATACTATCGTTATTGGCGCTATAAACCAACTTATAGAGGCTATAAGTACATTTAATATCAGCGCCCTTGGTAATGCTTTATTAAAAATTGGAGTCTTTGCAGTAGGTGCTATTGTTGGTCTTAAAGTTTTTTCTGGGGTATTAAACTGGATGTTTAAAAACCATAAAAACACTACCCTAGCTGTTTTAACGGGATTTATGATTGGTGCACTTAATAAAATTTGGCCCTGGAAAGAAGTATTACAATACCGCAAAAATAGTCATGGTGAAGAAATACCTTTTATTGAAAGAAGTATTCTTCCTGGCGGTTATCAGGGAGATCCTAAAGTGTTTACGGCCATTTTATGTATGCTTGCTGGCTTTATGATTATTTTTCTTTTAGAATTTATTGCAAACAAAAAAAAACCTAACTAATAAATTACTGTGAATACAGAGAGAACCCCTTTAGATAAGTTCTGGTTAATTCTAAAAGGGATTACCATGGGAGCTGCCAATAAGGTTCCTGGAGTCTCTGGAGGATTGGTAGCTTTTGTTGCCGGGTTTTATGAAGAATTTATTTACTCCCTTCAAAAAATAAACAGAAAGGCTTTTAAACTATTACTTAAAGGGCGTTTAAAAAGTTTTATACAATACACAAACGCAGGCTTTGTTAGCCTACTTTGTCTTGGGATGATAATTAGCTATTTTAGCGTTTCCAAAATACTTGATTATCTACTACTTGGCTACGAGCTGCAAGTTTGGAGTGCTTTTTTTGGGATGATAATAGGCTCTATAATATACATTACCAAAGATTTCGGCCCCTGGAATAAAAGAAATATTGGATACTTGACCTTTGGTATTATTGCAGGTATCGCTATTAGCTTTTTAGAGCCTGCTGGAGAAAACGACAATCTCATTTTTGTTTTTTTATGCGGTATCATTGGGGTTTCTGGAATGACACTCCCGGGGTTATCTGGCTCTTTTATCTTGATTATTTTAGGTAATTATGTACTGCTACTAGTAGACTCAGTAAATGCTTTGTTTGACACCCTATCTGAAATGGTAGTGGGTGATTTTTCTTTTAAAAACAATACCCAACGTGTAAGACTCTTAAAAGTGTTGGTGGTATTCTCATTGGGTTCTGTAACAGGATTAGTGTCTTTATCTCACCTACTGGGTTTTGTCTTGAAAAAATACAAAAAAGCGACCTATGCTGTTATCATAGGGTTTATAACCGGTTCTCTTGGTGTGGTATGGCCATGGAAAGAGAAAATATACAGCCGCAACGCTATTGGAGAAATTAACCTTGATGCAAACGCAAGAGAAATTATAACAGGTTACAATAGGTATTTCCCCTCAGAGGTTTCTTGGGCTACACTTTTTGCAATTATGTTTATACTTCTAGGGATTCTTGGAGTGCTTAGCATTAACTGGTATCATATGTATAAAAAAAGAACCAATGGCTAACTACGGACTCATCGGGAAAAACATAGCGTATTCTTTTTCTAAAAAATTTTTCAATGAAAAATTTAAAAAAGAAAAACTAACACATAGCTACCAAAACTTTGATATTGACACCATTGAACTGTTTGAAAAAATTATAAAAGAAAACACTGGTATTAAAGGCTTAAACGTGACAATTCCATACAAAGAAAAGATCATACCATATCTTGACACTTTAGACAATCAGGCGCGTATAATTGGGGCTGTAAATACTATTAAGGTTTTAGAAGATGGTAGCTTAAAGGGATACAATACAGATCATTACGGTTTCAGTAAAGCCCTGAGTAGCTACCCAGCTATTACAAACAAAACAGCACTTATTTTAGGGAATGGCGGCGCCTCAAAGGCAATTAGATATGCGCTTGATACTTTAGGATATGCCTGCACAACAGTTTCTAGAAACAAAACCCAAGATACTATTAGCTACAAACAGGTAACAAAACAGGTGTTAGAAGATCATTTGCTTATAGTAAATACAACTCCTTTGGGAGTAGCCCCAGATGTTTTAAAATGTCCAGAGATACCCTATAGACATCTTACTAAAGAACACTTCTTGTTTGATCTAATATACAACCCGCAAAAGACTGCCTTTTTAAAGCATGGACTCGCCAAAGGGGCAACAATAGCCAATGGCAGCAAGATGCTAGAGTACCAAGCCCAAGAGGCCTGGAGCATCTGGAATAGTTAAAATGTAAGGGACGGGGTCAATAAACATCTAGAATCTTGGCAATCTTATGGGGAGTTAGTATCTTGAGCCCTCATAAATATGAACTTTAACATTGCAAAATATGTCTGACCAAATCAATTCTACAGAAGAAGATAACACACCTATTGAAAAAAGTGTTACCAAAACAAAAGCTACACAGAGCCAGGAAGAAACTCCAAAACAGATGCCTTCTATAAAAGCAGATACCCCAATAGAGAAACCATCTAAGGCTGCAAATGTTGAGCCTGAAGTAGCCGCGGCCCCTACCCCAGAAATAACAGAAGTGCAAGAGGTGGAAAGCTCAGATGCTATAGCCCAGATAGAAACAGTGTTGGAAAAGGAGCCTACCGATTACAGCAACCTAAATAAAGTAGAACTTACTACTGCACTAGAAAATCTTATTAGTAGTGGCGCTATAGATAACATAAAAGAGGAGGCAGAAGAGATAAAAACAGAGTTTAACAACTTGTTTCAGGAAGAACTTACCCAAAAGAAAGAAGCATTTCTTGAACAGGGAGGAAATATTATAGATTTCCACTATACCTCTACAGAGAAAAAAGCATTTAATGATATTTTTAATGACTACAAAACAAAACGAAATGCTCATTTTAAGAAGTTAAAACAAGATCTAGAGGGAAATCTTGAAGTTAGAAACCTATTAATTGAGGAGATTAAAGGCTTATTAGATTCTAAACAAAGTGTAAATAGTAATTATAAAAAAATTAAAGACATACAAGATCGTTGGAAACAAACTGGAGCCATTCCTAGAGATAAGTATAATACGGTGTGGAATAACTACCACCATTATATGGAGACCTATTATGATGCCCTGCAGCTAGATAGAGAGTTTAGAGATCTAGACTTTAAGCACAATCTTGAAGAAAAACAAAAACTTATAACGCGCACACAGGAACTTGCAAAACAGAGTAATATTGACAAAGCCTTTAGAGAATTACAATTAATACACAGACGTTGGAAAGAAGAGATTGGGCCTGTAGCTAGAGAGATTCGTGAAGAGTTGTGGGAAACCTTTAGTGCTGCCACAAAGATCATTCATGACAAAAAAATGATTGCAGAAGCGGCTTTAGAAGAAACATTTATTGAAAATTACGCTATTAAAAAAGAACTGATTGGTCTTATAAATAAAGTGCAAGAAGAAACAAAATCTTCTCACTCTGCATGGCAAAATGCGATGAAACAAGTGCAAGAAATTAGAGATGTGTTTTTTAGTGTTGGCCGAGTACCTAAAGATAAAAACAAAGAGATTTGGGCTAGCTTTAAAGATACTACACGTAGCTTCAACAAAGCAAAAAATGATTTCTACAAACATCAAAAAAGTGCACAATATGATAATCTTGAACAAAAGAGAAAACTCATAAAGCTTGCCCAGGATAATAAAGACACAGAAGATTTTGAAAAAGCTACACCGCTGTTCAAAAAAATACAGCATGATTGGCGTGAAATTGGGCATGTTCCAAGAAAAGACAGTGATGTTATTTGGAAAGAGTTTAAAGCGGCTTGTAATCACTATTTTGATAGATTACACGCTTTAAAAGATGAAGAAAACAAGGGAGAGGTTGAAAATCTAGCGCAAAAACAAGCCCTACTAGATTCTATGAAAACTATCTCTTTATCTGGAGATCATAAGCAAGATATTCAAACCATAAAAGTTACAATTAGCCAATGGAAAAACATTGGACGCGTTCCTTTTAAGAAAAAGAGTATCGATCAAAAATTCAATAAAGCTTTAGATGCTTTATTTAACACACTAGATTTAGACAAAAAAGAGGCTGAGCTTATTAAGTTTGAAAATAAGCTACATGCAATGGCTAGTGAGGATGATACTAGAAAATTACAAAACGAGCAATTCTTTATAGGTAAAAAGATTGATGAAACTAAATCAGAAATTTTACAACTTGAAAATAACTTACAGTTTTTCAAGCATGTAGCCAAAGACAACCCTCTTGTAAAAGAGGTATATAAAAACATTGATAATCACAAAGAACAATTGGCACTTTGGAAAGAAAAGCTAGTGAAAATTAAAGCAATACAAAATGGGTAAGCAGTATGCAAAATTGTATCCTATGCCAATCACATAAAACAGCCTTATACTATCAAGACCACAACCGCAGGTATTGCAATTGCAATACCTGCGGTTGTGTTTTTATACCCCAGCAGTCGCTTCCTGGAGCCATGAAAGAAAAAGAGCGGTATTTGTCACATCAAAACGATGTAGAAGATAGCGGTTTTCAAAAATTTGTAAGCCCAATAGTAAGGGCTATAAAAGCCAATCACAGCCCTAAAGACAAAGGGTTAGACTTTGGTGCTGGAACGGGACCTGTAGTTAGTAAATTACTGGAAGACCTTAATTATAAAATGGCGCTGTATGACCCCTTTTTTCATCCCAGTAAAGCACCATTACTCAACACCTATGACTTTATAGTGTGCTGTGAGGTAATAGAACATCTGCACCATCCATTAAAAGAATTTGTGCTTTTAAAAAAATTATTGAAAAAAAATGGAGTGTTATACTGCATGACAGATTTATTGCCAAAAAAGGAAGATTTTAAAAACTGGTACTATAAAAATGACTTTACCCATGTTATTTTTTATACGCCAAAAACACTGCAATGGATACAAAAAAAAGTAGGCTTTAAACATCTTGAGATAGACAACAGATTAATTAGGTTTTATTAATCTATAATAGCTTCATAAATAGCTGCTTGTATATTACTTCTAAGGTTTGTTTCCACCATCTTTTTATTCTCTGCACTTGGGTAGGTCCTGTTAGACATAAATACATATACAATTTCCTTTTCTGGATCTGCCCAGGTAAAAGTGCCTGTAAAGCCACTATGGCCAAAGCTTGACATAGAAACACAGCCGCAGGTTGGGCCACTATCTTCTAGTTGAGGCTTATCAAAGCCCATACCCCTGCGTACGTTTTGATCACAGTAATAACAGGTGTTAAAATCATCAATAACCTTAGAGGATAGATATTGTTGCCCCCCATAACTACCACCGTTTAAAAACAGTTGCATCATTTTAGCAACATCATTGGCTGTACTAAAAACTCCGGCATGACCACTTACCCCACCTAGCATAGCAGCTCCTTGATCATGCACATAGCCATGTATCTTTTGCATTCTAAAATAAGTATCCTCTTCTGTAGGTACAATGGTATTAATATCAAATGTATCAAGTGGATTATACGTCATACTATAGGCGCCAAGAGATGCATAGAAATGCTGTTTTACAAGGGTGTCTAATGAGACCTGGTAATACCGCTCTAGGTATTTCATTAATAAATAATAAGGTAAATCACTATACTTATATTCTTGATTTTCTCTTAACTCGCTTTCTCTTATAAAGCGATAAATACTGTCTTTATACTCTCGTTTCAGGTACATTTTAGAGGCCACCTTGTATGGGAAATCTTTACTATAAGAGGGTTTGTACCATTTTGCTTTTGGTTTGTTTGTAAGGCTATCCATAGTATTAACATAGTAAGGGATCCAAGATTTTAATCTAGCGGTATGCGTTAGCATCCTGCGCAGGGTAATGTTGGCCTTATCTGTTTGTTTGTATTGCGGGAGTAACTCAGAGAGGGTAGTCTCCATGGTTATAACACCTTTATCAACCAGCTGCATTACCAAAGGAAGCGTCGCGATAATCTTTGTTAAAGAGGCTACGTCATACACATCGGTTTGTAAAACTGGCTTTATTTTATTTTGGGTGTGATGGCCAAAGGTCTTGTTGTATATAACTTTTCCTTTTCTAGCAACAAGAATTTGAGCTCCTGGCATCATCCCCTCTTTAATCCCTAAAGATGCAATAGAGTCAATTTTTTGTAGCCTGGCACTTGAGAGCCCTACACTCTGTGCAGCCCCATAGGTGAGCCTTTGTATAGCCTTTGTTTGTATGTGTGTATGTATTGGGAAATCAGCTCCTAAAGACACTGGAAGTCTTCCCTTTGCTGCTCTAGCGCCAAAAATGAGTTGTGCAGAAAGTTCTTGAGAGACCTTACTGTTTTGATAAGACATAATAACTGCATCAAAATTGGTAGTTGTTTTAAAATCTAACAGGCTATATGGCCTTGCAAATACATCTAAAATTAATGTATTTGTTCTAGCAATTTCATGCAACCACACCAGCTCTTTATTTGTAAATTTATATCCCTTCCATGGGGTTTGATTAGACTTATGGAACCCTGCAATAACATAATCATAGCCTTTGAGCTTGATGATATAACTGGCAAGATCATCTGCTTTAACAAAGTCTATAGGGGCATATAATTTAAGTTGGTTTAAAAAGTCAGTACCAGAAGCATCCCCAAAATTAACATAGGCTATTTTTTTATGTTGTAGGTTTTTTATGGGCAGTAGTTGGTCTTTATTTTTTAACACCGTCAATGCGTTTTCTATGGCCTGTTCATACAAAGCATCATCTAAGGGTGTGTTTAAATCTTCAACAAGATTGCTTTGATCTACGGGGAGGTAGTGGTGCAAGCCTACTTTATACTTTGCATACAGTATTTTTTTTACAGAATGTGCTAAGCGCTCTTCTGAAATAACTTTTTCTTGATAGGCTTTTACTATAATCTGGTGTGCTTTAGGGATGTTTTCTGAAATTAATAGCACATCATTTCCTGCCAAAAAAGCAGCAAGATCTATCTCTCCTGGTTTATCAAAATTTGCTGCCCCTTTCATGTTTAAGGCATCAGTGAAAATAAGGCCATTAAAACCAAGATCTCTTTTTAAAATATTTGTCACAATGATTTTTGACAATGAAGATGGCAAGCCATTTTGTGGCTCAAGAGAGGGTACATTTAAATGGGCAACCATTACACTAGATAAGCCCTTGTTAATTAACTGTTTGTAGGGATAAAGCTCAATACTATCAATACGCTTTTTGGAAAAATTAATAGTGGGTAATGTTTTGTGAGAGTCTGTATCTGTATCTCCATGGCCAGGAAAGTGTTTGGCATTGGCAAGAATTCCTGCAGATTGCATTCCTTTAGTAAATGCAATAGATTTTTGTGTAACGTTGTCTGCATCTTCTCCAAAAGAGCGGTTACCGATAATAGGGTTTTTTGGGTTGGTATTAATATCTACAACTGGAGCAAAATTAATATGTACTCCCAATCTTTTACAGTGCTCCCCTATTCTACGGCCCACTTTTTCAATAATACTGTTATCTTTTATAGCCCCAAGAGTCATATTCCATGGATAGGCAAATGTAGAATCTAGACGCATTGCTAGGCCCCACTCTGCATCCATAGCGATCATTAATTTTGTTTTTGATAGTCCTTGAAACTCATTGGTAAGTTTTGCTTGCCTTATGGGTCCTCCCTTAGAAAAAATAACACCACCTATATGGTACTGTGTGATGAGTTTTTTAATTTTATCTGTTTTTACTTTGGGATCTTTAGAGAATACATCTACCATAAATAGCTGCCCAACCTTTTGCTTTAAAGACATGTTACGATACACACTATCTACCCAAATTTGTTGATTTACGCGATCATTTTCTACAACTAAAGGACTTATTTGTTGAGAAATAGCTGGAATACAGCCTAGGATAAAAAGGAAGAATAAAAGGGGTTTTTGCATCTTTTAAAAATATCAAAAAATTAGGCTAAAAACCGACTGTGCCAACTATCTTTTGCGGGCACCTCCCAGTTTTCTATGTATTCTGCTTTTGTATTGACAAGGTTATTAAAAACAACTGTATTTGCAGACACCGATTTATTTTTTGCCATTTTTCTGAAATCCAGCAAACTTTTATGCGCTATAAAAGCGCCATTATAGTAGGTAACATTCATTTTATCTAGTAAATCCACGCCCATTTTTTCTTGTAACTCTTGCACAAAATGAACAGAGGCATCTATACTACATCCAGATGCAGATGCATTTTCTTGGTTAAGACCCAATACAATAAAACGTTCGTACTTGATTTCAAAACCAGCCTCAAGGTCTGTGCCGTGGGCTGTCCACTGGGTTAAAAAATAGCGTGTCTTTGCTTGTATGTATTCAAGCTCTTCTGGCGTGAATTTACGGTTAGATTGATACACCCATATTCTGGAGGTATCTGGAAGATTGTTGAATTCTATAAGCATGGGTGTACTATCTATTATGTTTGTTATAACTCTGAGGCGTTTGCTATCATTTCGGCTACGTCCATAACCTGTACTTGGTCTTCTTTTTCTTTGTGTTTCACACCGTCTGTCATCATAGTATTGCAAAAAGGACATCCCGTTGCTACAATACTAGCTCCTGTATCTACAGCTTCCTCTGTGCGTTCTACGTTGATGTCTTTATTTCCTGGCTCAGGTTCTTTAAACATTTGCGCGCCTCCTGCCCCGCAGCAAAGTCCGTTTGTTTTACAACGTTTCATCTCTACGAGTTCTACTTCTAATTTACGCAATAAATCTCTTGGCGCTTCATACTCCCCATTGGCACGTCCTAAATAACAAGGATCGTGAAAGGTTATTTTTTTACCTTTGAATTTTCCACCCTCTACTTTAAGGCGGCCATCGTTTAACAAGGTTTTTAAAAACTGAGTATGGTGCATTACCTCAAAATTACCTCCTAGTTGGGGGTATTCATTATTAATGGTATTAAAACAATGAGGACAGGCTGTTACTATTTTCTGAACCTTATAGGCATTAAGCACCTCTATGTTAGTGACTGCTTGCATCTGAAACAAGAACTCATTCCCAGCTCTTTTTGCTGGATCTCCAGTACAGCTCTCTTCGGTACCTAGTACAGCAAATTCTACACCAGCATTGTTTAATAGTTTTACAAAAGCTTTGGTTATTTTTTTTGCTCTGTCATCAAAACTCCCAGCGCAACCAACCCAAAATAAAACTTCAGGTTGCTTTCCTTGAGCCATGAAATCGGCCATTGTTGGTACTTTTAATAAATCACTCATAGTAATTGTTTTATTGTATACTGAAATACAAGTATTTCAGGGGTATGTTTTAATCTTCAAATACTTCAATGGTGACATCCTTTTGCACCAATTCTGTAAATTTACCGTTGTATCTAGTGGCTTTTACTAAATGATTATCAATCCAGTGATAATTTCCGCCTCTGGGTTTTCCCATTAAAAGAGAGTGAAATTTAAAGCCGTGCTGGTGTAACCAAGCTGTTGTAACAGCTCTATGCTCCTCTGTTCTTGAAGTAAAAAAACAAATGACATGTCCTTGGTCATACCAGCCGTTTAATGTTTGTAAAGCATCTGGAAAGGGAAGACAAGTTGCCATACGCTCTGGCTCTTCATTTGGAACATCTTCTGTAACGGTACCATCTATATCAATTAAATAATTTTTTACATGTGCTGGTAATATTGGAGAGGCATTTTCACCTTGTGCATCTTTTATGGTGTGTAAAGGCTCATTGGTGATTGGCGTTTTATACACGCTATCTTTAACTTGTCCTAATTCGTTGATGGTTCTGTCTTTAGATGTCATTTTTTATTAATTGTAAGTGTATTACTCTTTTGCCCAATTTAAACGGTCCATTTGGTTAAAAGGCCAAGGAGCCCCATTGTTTTCTATATTGGTCATTGTTCCATTAAGCTCTGAGGGCGCCGCAGATTGTTCCATTACTAAATACTGGCGCATGTCCATAATTATAGACAAAGGATCAATACTCAAAGGGCAAGCCTCTACACAAGCATTACAGGTGGTACAAGCCCAAAGTTCTTCTGTGGAGATATAATCTTTTAAAAGCTGTTTTCCATCTGGCACAAAAACACCAGCGTTGGCATCTATGTTTTTACTCACCTCTTGGAGCCTATCTCTGGTATCCATCATTATTTTTCTGGGTGATAACTTTTTACCCGTTTGGTTTGCAGGACACTCACTGGTACACCTACCACACTCGGTGCAGGTATATGCATTTAAAAGTTGTACCTGGGTTAAATCCATGACATCGCTAGCTCCAAATTTAGGAGGTGGTGGTGCATCTGGCGCAGGGGCTGCAAAGGGATCTGCAGAGGGATCCATCATCATTTTAACCTCAGCGGTTACTGCTTGGTTGTTTTTAAATTGTCCTTTTTGGGTGACAGATCCAAAATACACGTTTGGAAAAGCTAGTAAAATATGTAGGTGCTTTGAAAAGTATAAGTAGTTTAAGAAAATTAAAATTCCTGTAATATGCAGCCACCAAGCAGTTCTCTCTATAACAATCAAACTACTTTGGCTCATAGTATCAAAAATTCCTGCAAACAGAGAACTCACAGGGTAAGACCCGGCCTGGGTGTAATGGGCCGCTCCCATTTGCTGTAGGGCATAATCTGAGGAGTTCATCAGTAAAAACAAACCCATCAATACTACCTCAAAATATAAAATAATGTTTCCGTCTTGTTTTGGCCAACCTTTCATCTCTGGAGATAGAAAACGTTTTATTTTAAGTACGTTTCTACGTGTCCAAAATAAAACAACACTCACCAAAACCAAAAGGGCTAATATTTCAAAGGTTGCAATCAAAAAGTCATAAAAACCACCTAAAAAAGCAAAGATTCTATGGGTGCCCAAAAGGCCATCTATAATAATCTCTAATACTTCTATATTAATAATAATAAATCCTAGATAAACAATAGCATGCAAAGCGCCAGAGATAGGACGCTTTAAAAGTTTTGATTGCCCAAGTGCTATGCGGGCTACATTGCCGTACCGCTCTTTTTTGTGATCACTAATTGCCACTGGGATTCCTAGTTTGATGTTTCTTACGACCGTACGTATATTCTTGGTAAAGTAACCAACTCCAGCTACCAGTAGAAGAAAAAACAAAATATTAGGTAAGTATTGCATCATCTATTGTTCTGGATTGTCAGGTTTTGTGTATTGCTTGTTGTTTTTTCCAAAGACAGATATATGGATGTAACGTTTTGGATTTAATTTTACGTCTTCAAGCAATTCATCAAGTTGCTTGGAAGCACCTTTTAGATTTTCATATAGCTGCTCATCTTTCAGTAATTTACCCATACTACCTTCTCCATTTTCTAGTGCTGAGGCTATCGTATCAAAACGGGTAACTACGCTTTGGAATTCTGAAAATAATTTTCCTGTCTCCAATTTTGATAAGGAATCAGAAAGGCTATTAAAGTTACTGGCCATTTCATCAAGATTGGTAAAGGTGTTGTTTAACTTACCTGTATTTTCTTTTAAAAGACCATTTAAAGAATTGGAGGCGCCATTTAAAGACTCCATAGTTGTATTTAAATTAGCTATTGCTTGTTGGAGGTTAGCGCGAGTTTTAGGGTCTAGCAAATCTGTAATAGAGTTTAAAAGCACATCCAAGGTAGCTAGTGTATTATTTACCTTATCCTCTAAAGGCCCCAGGGCTTTGGTTACAGCCACAAGCATGTCATCTTCTATACTCCCAACTAGGGTGTCACCAGAGACAGCCATATTTTCTGGATCATATTCTGGATACAGCCCTAAGGATTTCCCACCCAAAAGACCACTACTGTAAATACGAACCAAACTATTTTTTGAAAACTCAAAATCTGGCTCTTTTATAGAAAATGAAACCAACAGTTTACCTTTATTATTTAAAAACGCTATATTTTTTACTTTACCTACCAAAAGACCATTAATAGTAACAGGAGATGAATTTGCAAGCCCCTCTACGTTATCGTAGGTTACAAAAAAAGTTCTGTCTTTATCTAGTATATTAGTTCCCTTGAGAAAGCTATATCCAAAAATAAATAGTAGAATTGTTCCTATGGCAAGTACAGCGGTTTTAACTTCTTTGGAGCGTCTCAAAAGGTTTGGTTTTAGTTAGACAAATTTAACAATAATTCTTATTATTTTGGGCCCTTGGCGAGTACTTCTGAAAGTTTAACCTTTTCTCCATCTCTAAAGGCCACTACATAGGCCGAAGCGTAGCCTTTTTCTTGGGCAAATGTTTTTAAAAGCTGAATCTCTGTATAGTTAGATGTTCTGCCGTAGAAATACCTATATAGCTTCCCAAGTTTTTCACGTGATACATTTTTTAATCCTTTAAAGTTATAGGCCTTAGTTGCTATTTTTTTTGAACCTGCAGCCAACTGTACTTTAAAGATTATATCCTCATAAATTTTTTCTTGCGAAACTTTAATGGCCTGATCTATCTCATCTTGGGTAATGACGGGATTTTGAGCATTACTGGTTCCAAGGGCGATATTTTGTTTGTACATTAAAATACCATTGGCAACTTGTGTGGCCAACTCTCTTCTCCCCTTTTTCGAATTTACATAAGGGCCTTCTTTATTATTGGTCAAAAAACCTAGCTCAACCAAAACACTAGGCATGTAAGAGCTATGTAAAACCCAAAAGGGAGCAGATCTAACACTTCTGTCTTTTCTTTTTAAATTGGTGACAATATTAGACTGTATCAAACCAGCAAGGGTAATGCTTTGATCTAGGTACTCTTCCTGCATAAGAGTGAGACCAATTAATGATTCTGGACGGTTGGGATCAAACCCGGCGTAGCGCTCTTGATAATTGTCTTCTAGAAAAATTACCTCATTCTCTTTTTTTGCTGTATTCAAATTCTTTCCAGATTTGTCAACCCCCATGACAAATGTACCTACACCATAGGCCTGATTTGTAAAGGCGTCACAATGTATAGATACAAAAATATCTGCATCAACTTCATTGGCAATGGGTCCTCTTCTGTATAAATCAATTAGTACATCCGTTTTTCTAGTATACACTACTTTAATACCCGGAACTTTTTCTAAAATGGCGCCAATTTGTAGGGTGACATCTAATACAATATCTTTTTCAATAAAACCATTGCCAATGTTTCCTGAATCCTTACCACCGTGGCCAGCATCTAAAACAACAACAAAAGGTTTTTGGGTATCATTTTTGATTATAGAAAAGGAAGCAAATAAAGCTGCTGCAAGCAGCAATATTAAAAGGGATGCTAATTTGGTTTTCATATAGGTATAAACGCTGATTTTTAAAATTTGTTTTTTTACAGAGTTGCCAAAAAAATATGCTTAATTTTGATGAATCAAAATCTAAGCTAAAATACAAAATAATACCTGCAAGGAGTGCCATATAAACAGCATTTATTAATTATTTTATTCACAGTATTTCTATGCTGTACTAGGCTTGTATTTGGTCAAGAAATCCCTCCAAAAGACACGCCCATTATCCCTCTTGTAGAGGCAGAGCAAGAACAAAAAAATGACAGCTTGTCTAGCAATATGCCAGTTATTGATCAAATCAATGAGCGCGCCACAGATACCATACAAGTAGATAGTATAATACCGCCCAAAGAAGCATTTACAGATATCGTGGAGTACTTTGGAGAGCAATATGTATACCTAGACAAAAAAGCAAACAAGGTGTATATGTATGATAAAGCCTATATTATTTATGGGGATGTACGTATAGACGCAGGTCTTATAGTGCTAGACTACAACACCAATGAGGTGTATGCAAAAGGAATTGATAGTGCAGGAACCTATAGCCAGCGGCCCGTCTTTAAACAAGGTGCCAATATAGTTGAGCCAGATTCTATAAAATACAATTACAACTCTGAGAAAGCTCTTGTACACAACTCAAGAGGTGAGGAACAAAGCTTTAGATACATTGCTAAAACAACAAAAAAAGTAAATGACTCTGTTATATACTTAAGTAATGTGAAGTTTACTACCTCTAAAAACATAGACAATCCAGAATACTACTTTTTTACAAGAAGAGCCAAATTTGTACCAAAAAAGAAAATTATAACTGGGGTTACCAACATGTACATTGCAGATGTGCCTACCCCCATAGGGCTTCCTTTTGCCTTTTTACCGCTAGGTGAAGACAGACAATCTGGATTTATAATACCAACGATCGGAGAAAATAACAATCGTGGTTTTTTCTTTCAAAATGGTGGCTACTATCTAGCCCTCTCAGACTATGTAGACCTTACCCTTCTTGGAGATTATTACACCAATGGAAGCTATGGCCTTAGGGCAGAATCTAGTTATGCTTTAAAATATAAATTTCGAGGAAATGTAAACATGAGGTATGAAAGCCTCATTAACAGTGAAAGGGGCTTCCCAGACTATAGCCAAAGTTCTTCTTATAATATACAATGGAATCACTCACAGGATCAAAAATCAAGTCCTAGCTCCCGCTTTAATGCATCTGTAAACTTTGGTAGCAGTCGTTACTTCCAGCAATCTATCAACCAATTTAACAACTCTAGCGCACTTGTAAACACCCTTAACTCTTCTGTGAGCTACTCTAAGACTTTTGAAGGAGAACCACAGATAAACACATCGGTGGCCCTTAATTTACAACAGAATACGCAAACCGAAAAGATCAACCTATCCTTGCCAAATATAAATGCAAACATGGCCAGGGTATTTCCGTTTGCTCCCAAAAATGGAAGTAAAAAAGGAATTATTCAGAACATTAATTTTCAATATGACGTAACAGCTCAAAATAGAATACAAACCACAGACTCCTTATTTTTAAAGTCTGAAATGTTTGACAAAGCACTTATTGGGGTACAGCATAGAATACCGCTGAGCACAAATTTTAAAATTCTAGACCACCTGAGCGCCTCTGCAAGTACAACGTATACAGAAACTTGGAGTTTCACCACCTTTAATCAAAGGTATGACCAAAGTCTAAACCAGGGCAGCGGAGGAGTTACAAGAGATACTGTTAGTGGTTTTGACAGCTATAGAACATATAATTTCAACATGAGTCTGGGAACCACACTCTACGGTACTTTTAATGTTGGAGACAAGGATAGTAGAATACAAAAAATACGCCATGTAGTAAGACCTTCTGTATCTTACAATATTAATCCTAGTTTTGAACAGTACTATGATCAATACGTGGTACCTGTTACCGCAGATCCAGAAATAAATGAAGAAATAGTCCAGTACTCTAGGTTTGAAAACACGCTCTACGGGGCTCCTGGACAACGTTTCTCAAGCAACATAGGTATTGGCCTTAGCAATACCCTTGAGGCCAAGGTTAGAGACCCTGATACCAATGCCCTAAAACCAAAGAAAAGAATACTACTTAACAATTTAAATTTTGGTACCGCTTATAATGTTGCTGGAGATTCCTTGCAATGGAGCGCTGTTAATGTTTCTGGGGCCATCCCTATTATCCCAAAACTTGATGTTAATTTTAGTGGATCTCTAGATCCTTATGCCCTTAACAACAACAACCAGCGCATTGATGTATTTAACATAGATAACGGGGGGAGTTTGTTTAGGCTTACAAGAGGTAACATTAGCCTTAATTACTCTTTTTCTAGTAAAGATTTTAAAGAAAAAAAGAGTGATAAAGATAGTGATGACCAAACCTTTAGAAATGGAGGGCGTCAAGATGATCTTTTTGGAGATAATACCACAAGATTTGGGGATAACACCTTTGATGACGATCAAAACGAACAGCAACAAGCGGTAACAGGTAAAGACTGGTACAACTTTACCATACCCTGGGATTTCCGCATGGCATACACCATTACCTACGGAAATCAAAAAAGAGAAAATGCGATCTCATCACAATCATTGATGTTTAGTTCTAATCTAGAATTAAGCCCACGCTGGAAAGTTGGAATGTCTTCAGGGTATGACTTTAAAAACAAAGGGGTTACCACAACACAGTTTAGGTTTCAACGCGATTTAGAAAGCTGGAAAATGAGCTTTAACTGGACTCCTATTGGCTCTGTTAACACCGCATGGTACTTTTTTATTGGTATTAAATCTAGTGTTTTGAGTGACATTAAATACGATAAACGTAGAGAATCAGACAGGCAGCTATAACGCCCCGTAAGGCTATAAAATTACAATACAAAAATTATGAAAAAAATAATCCACACAGATAAAGCGCCTGCTCCTATTGGGCCCTATAGCCAAGGGGTGCAATTCGGTAAGATGCTCTACACTTCAGGGCAAATTGCAATTAACCCGGCAACAGGTGAGTTAGAAATAGAAGATATAACTAGAGAGACAACCCTAGTGATGGAAAATCTAAAGGAAATTCTAAAGGCAGCGGGCATGAATTTTGAGCACGTACTAAAGGCAAGTATTTTTGTGAGTGATATGCATAACTTTGAAGCTATCAATAAGGTATATGCAACTTACTTTAATCAGGCAACCGCGCCAGCCAGAGAGACTGTAGAGGTCGCAAACTTGCCCAAGTTTGTAAATGTAGAAATCTCTGTGATTGCTAGTTTATAAAAAAACTTATTTCCTTTTTTTATCTTTATTAAAATTGGCTGGAAAACTTGTGTCATCTGGCACAAAAGGGGCATCCAAGCCATCACCCTCAAGGGTCAGCTTTTTATTAAATAGTTTTTCTATAAGCTCACTTAGGGTATTAAAATCTACATTGTAGGACATCCCTAGACCTTGTTCAAAAATTTGATCTTCACCAATGAACTGAATATCTGCCTGACGGTTAAAGAAGTTCATCCTAAGTGTTCCGTCTTCATTGATGAGCCATTGCACTTCAATATCTCCAGCAATTGCGGTTTCATTGGCCCCACCAACAGGTATACCCACTTTACCATTAATTAAGATACGCTCATTTATTTTACTTTGAAGAGAAATACCAACGCGGTCTGCGGTTTGTTGATTGGGCAATCTACTACCTTGAGAATAGTCTAGCCCTACATTAAATTTACCCTCTTCATCTGCAAATAAACCATTTACTAAATTACTAACTCTATCTGCCAGGGTACCTGCAAAATTTGCACCTCCCATTCCTTCATTCACAAAACTACCCGTGGTTAATAAAAAAATAGCCTGTTTCTCTATCTCTTCTTTGCTTTGCAATTTAAATTCTAATTCGCTTTTTACCGTTGAGCTGGTTCTGGGAAAATCTATACTGAAATTTAAAGCTGGTTGTATGATTTCTCCAGATAAATCTACCAAAACATCCACAGGTATTTTCCTGTTAAAAGAAGGGTTATCAAGCAGCACCGATGGGTTTGCTTGTATAGCGTACTTTGCGCTAATGTTTAATCTAGCCCTATCTGGCTCTCCATCCCAGTTAATGTTTCCGCCAGGGATTACGGCTATCTTTTTTTGAATAATACCACCGTATCTAAAATCATACAAGCCCTCAATTACCGTAAACTCACCCCACATGTTAAACTTACCTTTTGTATCAAGGCGTATTAACAAGGTTCCAGCTCCGCGCCCCTTTAGGGTAGAATTGTTCACCTTATCTATTACTACCTCAACCTCTGCATTTTCATTGATATCTAAATCAAAATCTACGGAGAGCCCTTTAATTTCTTTTTTAACAATTTGTTGGCCACTTATACGGGTGCGTTTCTCTTGTGGAGATAGAAATTTAATAAAACTATCATCACCAATAGACTCTGTATCACTAAGGGGTATTTTAAATGTTGTTCCTTTCTGGGTGGCTGCAAAGACTTTGATGTCTAATTCATCAATAGGGCCTTGTATTACTGCGTTACCACTAATGAAAGACGTACCGTAATACAACTCATCCTCATCTGGAGGAGTATCTAAAACAAGCAACCTCTGTGGAGCATCAATCTTAAGGTTTAAATTCCAATCCCGGTAGTTAGCATGTGTTGCAACACCAGAGAAAACTCCTTTTGTATCAAATTTTGTATCTGTAATGTCTGTAGAGATAATTTTAAGCGAATCACTGGAAACAATCATTTGAGTGCTGTTTGCTATATCAAAATCTGTATTGAGATACGGAACTTTTAATCCGCTATTTTTCAAATTAATGGTACCTAGTATTTTTGGTTCCCGATAGTTACCCATTACCTGTAAAGCGCCAGAGGCCTCACCTCTTATGTCTGTAATTACATTAGCTCCAAAGGGGGTCAAGGCCTTTAGGTTAAAATCATTCAATCTCACATCCAGATCTAATTGAGAAAATTTTGGAGCAAAATCAATACTGCCAAGGGCATTAAAAGAGCGAACATCGTTATTTGTAAGGGAGCTAGAGATTTGGTATTTGGTAAGGTCTTGGTTACCGTCAATAGCTAGGGTGAGATCTCCAAAACCAATGGTGTTTATAATAACATTATCAATTGTTACATTGCTTTTGGGGAAATAAGCACCGTCTTGTTGCAAAAAAGATAAGGTTCCGTTTGTATTACCAGATAATTGCAAACTATCTACGGGAGGAAGTATATTACCAATATTTACATCTTTAAAACGAACCTTTAAGTTTTTATAGGTTGAGTCTCTAATTACACCTGCAAATGCAATTTGCTCTTGTTTATAATTGAGCTGTAATGAGTCTATGGCAATGGCAGAAAAACGATCATCAAAGACCACTTTATTTTTTTTATTATTGTCTTTATTTAAATACCATAGATTGTCTTTATATGATATTTCAGACTTTTTAATTCCAACAACAGAGTTCCCTTGTGGGTTAATTGTGTAGTATAAAGCAAGGTCAAAAAGATCGTTTTTTGTACGTCCTCCTTTAAATACAGACTGCACATACAGGGTGTCATTATAAGTCTTATTGATCAAGCTGAAATCTTTTAAATCATAGACACCAGTATATACAGAATCTACACTTATATATGTGTTATACAATGGGTTATCGTTATCTACCTGAACATTTACTTTACCTAAATAATTATTAAACAAAAGCAGTTCGGGAGATTTAAAATCTAACTGAAATTTAGATTTATCTGAAGAAACAGAACCTCTTAATCGAGAATTTTCACCTACTTGTAATTCTGGCACAAAGACTTCTATAATTTTACTATACACAGAGAGGTCGTAATCTATGTATTGATTTGTGGTTACCTCTCGAGGGACATAATTGGCATACATACTCCCTAGTCCATTTCTAAATAAATTTGCGATATCTTTTATTAAAAAATTTCCAGAGACCTGCCCATCACATATATCTGGTGAATTAATAGCTATGATGCGCTTTTTATCCTTAAAAGAAGATGCTATTTTAAAATCATCAAAATAAAAATCATCGTCTTGATTTTGGTAAAATGTCTGCTGAAAAGAAAAAGATCCCACAACATCATCTATAGTAGTCCCGTCCATATCTACAACAACCTTACCTGCAAAAACAGAAATACTATCTCTTGTTACAAGTTGCAGCTTGTTTAATTCGGCAAAGTGAACATCTGCCTGAAAATCATACTGATTAAAGGATTTTGACACATCTACAAGGCCTTTAAAATCTAGCTGTACATTAGGGTCGTCTATAGATAGATCTCCATTAAAAACAGGATTTTTTAAGGCCCCTTGCAGGCTAATGTTTTTATAATCATAGTCTTGAAAAGAAAACGAAGATATTACACCACTTAGCTCTGTATCTATGGTTTTTTGAGTAAAACCACGACCATCAACACTTACATTAGCAGATACCTCTCCCAAAGAAGGCTCCTTAGTTAAAGTTCCAATATCAAAAGAAGATAAGGAGATATCTCCTTTATAACTTGCAAGGGCAACATCTGTGTAATTATCAATAGATAGACTAACCTGGGCAAGTCCAAGGTCACTTGTAAAATTAGCCTGTGTGGTAAATGTATTGCTGTTAATTTGTGAAGTACCATCATAATCAAAAACACCTAATGTGCTAAGTTGTTGTGGTAATACACTGCCTAGAATGTTTGGTAAAAACCGGCGTAAATCATAGTAACTCGTTGTAATATCATGACGCCTAAGATTTATAGTAAAAGCATCGGCGCCTTTTAAAACATCTTTAAAATAATAATTACCAGCTACCTTGGTATTTGCAGTGGTAATAGCTGCTTTTGTTAAAGAGAAGTCATTCAAGACCCCTTTAAAGTTTCCTTTAAAGCCAATAGTTTGATTTGCGCCAAACTCATTATAAAAACCGTTTAGATCATTGGTTGCTAGACTAGAGGGGGAAAAACTTGCGGTAAAAACAACTGTATTATAAAAATCTGAGTAGCCATTGGCACTATAATCCATGACAAGATCTCCATCTAGGGTGCTTTGAGAGGTTTGAAGCTCCATGTTTTTTAAGGTCATTTGCTGGGTAGTGTAAGAGAATTGAGAGCTAAGCCCTGTAATCTCAAAACCCCGTTTACTGGACAAACCTAAAGAGGTAATGTTGGCATACACATCTGGGCCTACTATTTTAAAATCTACAGCAGCAGCCTTTACATTAGTGAGATCAAACAACAAAGGTGTTGCTAGGTTCTGGTCTGTGATTTTAATAGCACTATTTTCTATAAAAACCTGGTCTGCACTGAGCTTAAAAATGGTATTGGCTTTTGCTCGATTATTAAATTTTTCAGAGAAGATAGACATGTTATCTCTAGCTTCATTTTTATAGGTTTTTACAAAAAGTTTTGTGTCAGAAAGTGTAACATCTCCTAGAGATACGTCTTTTTTTAGAAGAGTAGAAAAACTTAATATACTGGTTTGAAGTTGCCCGGCATAAATTAATGTATCTTGATGATGGTCTTCAATGTACAAATCGCGAAGATCTATAGCACCTTGCCAATTGAGCCCTATTCTATCTATAGTTATGCTTGTATCATAGGTTTGATTGAGGTAGCTAGTGAGTCTATCGGCGAGTTTTGTTTGGACACTTGGTAAAGAAAAAACGACCACCAACAGCAGGACAAGTAACACAAGTATTACAAGTAATCGAACTATTATTTTTCTTAATTTTTTGATACGCTTATAAAGTTATAATTTTACAACCAATAAATATGCCCTAATCTCGTGATAGAAAAAAATTGTTATATCCTAGGTATTGAATCTTCTTGTGATGACACTGCTGCAGCTGTGATTAACAACGGTGTTGTATTGAGCAATGTTGTAGCTACACAAAAAATTCATGAGGCCTATGGTGGTGTGGTTCCAGAACTTGCCTCTAGAGCACATCAACAAAACATTGTTCCGGTAGTTCACCAAGCATTACAACACGCAAATATCGATAAAAAACAACTAAGCGCCATAGCCTTCACCAGAGGGCCAGGACTTATGGGTTCTTTGCTGGTAGGTACCTCGTTTTCAAAGTCTTTAGCCTTTGGTTTAGACATACCTTTGTTGGATGTAAACCACATGCAGGCGCATATTTTGGCGCATTTTATAAAGGCCCAGGGGCAAAAGCCACCTAGTTTTCCTTTTTTGGCACTCACCATCAGCGGTGGGCATACTCAAATTGTAAAGGTCTCAGATTATTTTGATTTAGAGGTAATTGGTCAAACCATTGATGATGCGGTAGGAGAAGCTTTTGATAAAAGCGCTAAAATTTTAGGACTACCCTACCCTGGAGGGCCTTTAATTGATAAACATGCACAACAAGGAAATCCTAAAAAATTCATTTTTCCAAAACCAAAAGTAAGCCCCTTAGATTTCAGCTTTAGTGGTTTAAAGACTGCTGTTTTATACTTTGTACAAAAAAATGTTGCGCAGAACCCTGGTTTTATTGAAGAAAACTTGGCAGATATCTGTGCAAGTTTGCAATACACCATTGTTGAGTATTTAATGGATAAACTAAAAAACGCTGTAAAACAAACGGGAATTACCCAAGTTGCTATAGGAGGCGGGGTTTCTGCCAATAGCGGTATTAGAGAAGCCTTAGTGACGGCAGAGCAAAAATACGGCTGGCGTGTACACATTCCTAAATTTGAATTTTGCACAGACAATGCAGCCATGATCGCAATGGTAGGAGAATTAAAGTACAAGCAAAAGCAATTTGCAGATGCCAATGTAACGGCTAATGCGAGAATGAAACTATAAGTAATACTTAAAAAAAAACGTAGCCCTAATGCAATTATTTTATAGCCAGGACCTTAGCCCAACTGATGCTAAGTTTAGTTTCAGCAAAGAAGAAAGCAGACATATTGCAAAAGTTTTAAGAAAACAAATAGGTGACACCTTACATCTTACCAATGGTAAGGGAGACTTGTTTAGCGCCACTCTTCAAAGGGGTGACCCTAAGTGTTGCGTGGTAGCTATTACAAATGTTGAACAAAAAAAGCCACTATCCTACGGCCTGCACCTAGCAATTTCTCCAACAAAACTCAACGATCGGTTTGAGTGGTTTTTGGAAAAAGCCACCGAGATAGGCATCACACAAATAACTCCCATACGCTGCCAACACAGTGAACGTAAAATTATTAAGCCCCAGCGGTACCAAAAAATCATTTTAAGCGCCGCCAAACAATCTTTAAAATATCATTTTCCAGTACTTCATCCTATGTGTAGTTTTAAAGATTTTATAGAAAATCATCAAGAGCTACCACACCAAAAACTCATTGCGCATTGTCAAGAGATAGAAAAAAAATCGTTAAAATCATTACTTAAACCAAAGGGCAACCACATCATACTTGTTGGGCCAGAGGGAGACTTTTCTAGCGAAGAAATCACCCTGGCAACATCCATGGGTTATACTGGAGTTAGCCTTGGAGATAGTAGACTAAGAACAGAGACGGCGGCCATTGTAGCGTGCCACAGCGTTGCCTATAGCAATGAGATTGAATAACCCTTGTCTGGGACTGTTTGAGTAGCTATGGGTTATAAAATTTCTTTTTAGAGAGTAAGGTATCCCCTTTTTGTTTTTTGTACTTTTACGGCTATGAGCTTACGCATAACTATTGTACTGTTTTTTTTGCTGCAATTTTGCCATGGGCAAGATATTGCTGTTTTAAAATATGGCGGCGGCGGTGATTGGTACAGCAACCCATCTGCCCTAGAAAACTTAGCTGCTTTTTGTAATAAAGAGCTGAATACCACCTTGAGCCCTACTCCAAAAATTGTGGCTCCAAATAGCATCGATATTTTTGAATACCCATTTTTGCACATGACAGGCCACGGAAATGTAGTGTTCTCTGAGCAAGATGTAGAAAACCTAAGGGCATACCTAAACAGTGGTGGGTTTTTACATATTGATGATAACTACGGAATGGATCAATACGTGAGGGGAGAAATTTCTAAACTATTTCCAAACCAAGAACTAAAAGAGCTGGCTGTTAATCATCCCATATTTTCAACTGCTTTTAAATTTCCAAAAGGCTTGCCCAAAATACACGAGCATGATAAAGCTAGAGCACAGGGGTTTGTTATAGAAAAACAAGGAAGAATTGTACTGCTGTACACCTTTGAGAGTGATCTTGGAGATGGCTGGGAAGACAAAGAAATGCACAATGACCCAGACCAGGTGCGGCTAATGGCCCTGCGTATGGGTGCCAATATTATTAAATACGCCTTTGAGCATTAACAAGTGGCCGAGCAACTCACACATAACAGTACTCATTTTACAGCAGTAAAAACACCTACGGTACTTGTATGTGATGGTGTTACTAGCCCTGCTAATATTGGCGGGCTCTTTAGACTCTGTGACAGCTTTGGAGTAGATAAAGTCTATTTCTGTAACACAAAGGTAGATCTTAGCAGCCCTAGAATTAAAAGAACATCTAGAAGCACACACCAATTGGTGAGCTACAAAGATGATCTGGACACCCTTGCCGTATTAAAACACCTTCTAAAACAAGGGTACACCCCCCTAGCCCTAGAATTAACCACTAAAAGCCAGACTCTGGAAGATCTACTGATTATAGATAAAAAACCTCTTGCCCTTTTTATTGGTAATGAAAAAACGGGCATTTCTGCCAAAGTGCTAGCCCACATTGATACTCATTTACACATACCAATGCAAGGAAATAATAGTAGCATGAACGTTACCCATGCCGCCGCTGTTGGCCTATATGCCCTTTCATTAAAAACCAAATAAATTTAATGTATATAATCTACCCTCTAGGTAGTATCTTTATAAACCAAACTAGCAAAACACAGACCATTTGTTTGATCATTTATTACAAAAAGAGGTACAAGATTATATCAAGGAATTTAAGCAAGAGCTGTCACGCCTTGCCTTCTCGGGTAGCCCTTTTACTGAGGTGAGCACCAAAGAGCTTTTGCAACAAATAGAAAGCAGACAAAAAGCAAAAGCAAAACTACCTACTTGGTTTAACACCCCAAATATTATATATCCTGCAAAACTGCATCTGGAGCAAACCTCATCTGAGGCAACAGCCACATACAAGCAAAACATTGTTAAGGGCAAAACCCTTGCAGATATTACAGGCGGCTTTGGAATAGATAGTTATTATTTTGCGCAAACATTTGAGCAAGTACATCATTTTGAAATACAACAGCACCTTTGCGATGTTGTAACTCACAATTTGAAACATTTGCCAAATAAAAGTTTTAAAAGCCAATTAAAAGACGGCCTAAAGGCAATTGAAAACAAAACTTTTGATGTTATATACGCAGATCCATCTAGGCGTCATGATAGTAAAGGAAAGGTGTTTTTTCTAGAAGATTGCGAGCCAAACATACCAAAAAATCTAGATTACCTATTGCAAAGATGTACTACATTACTTGTAAAAACCTCTCCAATGCTAGACATTTCGGTTGCCATAAAGGCCCTTGATAATGTTGCTGAAATACATATTATTGCCTTGCAAAATGAGGTAAAAGAAGTGTTATGGACACTAGGTAAAGGGCATACAAAAACCCCAGAAATACACACGGTAAACATCACCAAAGCAGGGACACAAAAATTTACATTTTCATGGAACAGCCCTGCTCAAATTAGCCTTAGTACTCCTCTAAGCTACCTATATGAGCCTAATGCAGCAATTCTAAAAAGTGGCGCCTTTAACCATATGTGCGGCGCTTTTAAGGTATTGAAGTTGCACAAACACTCTCATCTGTACACCAGCCAAGACCTTGTTGATTTTCCTGGCAGGAGATTTAAAATTGAGAAGGTGGTGCCCTACTCAAAAAAGCAAATGCGCTCTAGTATTGATTTTGATAAAGCAAACATTAGCACAAGAAATTTTCCAGAGACTGTGGCTAGATTACAAGAAAAATGGAAGCTACAACAAGGGGGTGCTCGGTATTTGTTTTTTACAACTATTGAAAATGATAAAAAAATAGTATTAATTTGCTCAAAAATTATTGATGAAATATAATTTGTTATTGGCACTACTTTTTATGTACTGCCTAGGTGCTGCTCAAAGCAGTTGTGATTATAAAATAAATGTAGATACCCAGCAGGAGGTTTTTCAATTAACCCAAGAATCACTTATTGACTTTACCGTAGGAGAGAAAAAAACAATATTTGTTTATTTCTCACTCATGAAACAGGACAGTGTAAAATCTGTGGTGCTTAGTATTTCTTTAAACAGTCAAGAAATACCGCCGCTTATTTGCTACGATAAAAAAAGCAGACTTTCTTTCAAACTTGAAGATGGTACCTATGTCTCTGCACCCTACCTTGGAGTTGATGTTTGCGCAAGGCAAACCAAGGCAGAAAACACGATGCATAACAGCACTAGCGAGGCTTCTTTTTATCTTGACTCTCTTGCCCAAAAGAGGCTATCTACATCTGCTATAGAAAGTTTGCGTATAGGGTCTGTAAACACAAATTTTGATCTAAAACTTATAGAGGTTATAAGTAATGAGCAGCTAGCAAACCCAATTTACCCAAAAGAGTTTTTTATAAATAACCTGCCTTGTATTGAATAATAAATACTCCTTTGATTTGAGTATGAGATACCTACTAAAATACTCGAATTTATTTCTTTAAATTATTTAAAAAATGTTGTTTTTAGTTTGCACGAATGTTTTTTAAAAATTACATTTGCACTCGCAATTTTAATTATTTTAATTGCAAAGGAGAGGTGCCTGAGTGGCCGAAAGGAGCGGTTTGCTAAATCGTCGTACCCTAACAAGGGTACCCAGGGTTCGAATCCCTGTCTCTCCGCTAAGTAACCGAATATTTTAAATTTCGGTTTCATTGACATAGTACAGTATAAAAGATAAGTCACGGGGTGTAGCGTAGCCCGGTTATCGCGCCACGTTTGGGACGTGGAGGCCGCAGGTTCGAATCCTGCCACCCCGACTTTTTTTTATTGCTACGGGCTCGTAGCTCAGCTGGATAGAGCACCTCCCTTCTAAGGAGGCGGTCACAGGTTCGAATCCTGTCGGGCTCACAATTAATCTCCTTTTGGAGATTTTTTTGTTTACACCCTACCCACTCAAATTTTATAAAACCTACCAATTAGTAATTTTGTTAAGTATCTTTGCAGAATAAACTACCGTTATGCAACTATCTCAAATACCCAATATACAACACACCAAGGCTAACAACTTTTTTTTACTTGCTGGCCCCTGCGCCATTGAGGGTGAGGATATGGCCATGCGTATTGCAGAAAGAGTATTAGAGATTAGCAATAAACTTGAAATCCCGTACATCTTTAAAGGAAGTTTTAAAAAAGCAAACAGATCTCGTATAGATAGTTTTACGGGTATTGGAGATGAAAAAGCCTTAAAAATATTACGCAAGGTCTCAGAAACATTTAAAATACCAACGGTTACAGATATACATCAGGCAAGTGATGCAGCAATGGCAGCAGCCTATGTAGATGTATTGCAAATTCCTGCTTTTTTGGTACGCCAAACAGATTTGGTGGTGGCCGCAGCAAAAACCGGAAAAGTAGTAAATCTTAAAAAAGGACAATTTATGAGTCCTGAGGCTATGCGACATGCGGTACAGAAAGTAAAAGATACAGGAAGCGATAAGGTATGGATTACAGATAGAGGTACCATGTTTGGATACCAGGATATGGTGGTAGACTTTAGAGGCATACCCACTATGAAACAGTACGCTCCAGTAATTTTGGACGTTACTCATAGCCTGCAGCAACCCAACCAAAGCATTGGCGTTACAGGAGGAAGACCCGAGATGATAAGCACCATTGCTCGCGCAGGTATTGCAACGGGCGCAGATGGACTGTTTATAGAAACTCATTTTGATCCTGCAAATGCAAAGAGTGATGGCGCTAATATGCTAGATATAGCCAATCTTGAAAAGCTACTTACAGATCTTGTTGCCATTAGAAAAACAGTAAATACTCTATAATACTTTTTACAGGGCTACTGCCC
>CAJWPZ010000004.1 GCA_913045325.1 uncultured Flavobacteriaceae bacterium
GTTCTTTGAGTTGTATAGATAAAAGTAGTGTAAGCCTTTTAGAAGGTTTAACAACTGGTTAGCCCCTATAAAAAAAGCCCTCACATTGCTGTGAAGGCTTCTAATTTTCGCTCCTCTTCTTGGGCTCGAACCAAGGACCCTCTGATTAACAGTCAGATGCTCTAACCAACTGAGCTAAAGAGGAATTTCATATAGAAAAATAAAGACTACTGTCTCTAGCGATGCCCAATATCAAAGTGTTTAAAACACTAATGATTGTTAGGCGGGTGCAAATATAAATTAATTTTTTATCTGCAACAACTACTTTTTTTGTTTTTTTTAGCCTCCAAAGAAGTATCTATAGATATCATTCCCGTTGGCAAATAAAACCAGGGCAATAAGCAAGAAAAACCCAGCCATTTGGGCATACTCCATAAATTTATCATTGGGCTTACGGCCACTGATCATTTCATATAATAAAAACATCACATGCCCACCATCTAAGGCAGGGATCGGCAAGATGTTCATAAAGGCTAATATAATAGATATAAGGGCTGTTGTTTGCCAAAAACTAGTCCAGTCCCAGGTGTCTGGAAACAAGCCTCCAATGGCTCCAAAACCACCAACCTGTGAGGCTCCTTTTTGGGTAAACACATACTTAAATTGGGTTACATAATCTTTCAAGACATCCATACCATAACCAACACCGCCAGTGATACTCTCTCCAAGGGTGTATTGTTTGCGTATAGAATTGCCGTAAGGTCTTAGGCCTATTTGTCCAGTCTCATTAGGAGTAGCTTTTAAAGTAAGCTGCGCTCCATCACGAGATATTAAAAAGACATTCTCTTTTTGCCCGTTTTCTTTTACCAGTTTCTGGAATTCATGCCAAAAAACAATAGGTGTTCCGTTTACCGCCAATATGGTGTCGTCTACTTTAAATCCTGCAGCCGCAGCTGGAAAGCTCTCATCACCAATCACGCCCATTACAGGAGCTACTCTTTGGGTAAAGGGTCTTAGCACATCATTTTCAAACATTAGAGTGCCAATATCCTCAGGCATTTCTATGGTTTGCTTTTCTCCAGTAGCATGCAATACCTCAATGGTGTTTACATCACGTAAAAATAAATGTTTATTGATTGCTGTTACATTTTCAAAAGCGGCACCATTTACCGATAAAATCTTATCTCCATCCTGGAAACCGTAGCTGTTAAAAGACTCGTGCACTGCAAAACCATTTGGTAGCTGCTCGTTGGTTGTAATGTCTTGCCCATAGAAATTTAAAATTCCCATGTAAATCACAAATCCAACAATAATGTTTACCGTAACCCCTCCAAGCATAATGATAAGTCGTTGCCATGCTGGCTTAGATCTAAACTCCCATGGCTGAGGTGGCAAGGCCATTTGTTCCTTGTCCATGCTCTCGTCAATCATACCAGATATTTTAACATATCCTCCTAGTGGCAACCAACCTATACCATACACCGTATCTCCTATTTTTTTACTGAAAAGTGCAAACTTTACATCAAAAAACAAGAAAAATTTCTCTACCCTAGTTTTAAATAGTTTGGCGGGTATAAAGTGCCCTAGTTCATGAAGAACGATTAAAAAAGACAGACTTAGTAATAATTGTATCGCTTTAACGAAAAATGGACTCATAGCTTAATAAAATAGATTGTTATTTTCTGGTTTATTTCTCCAAAACCAGATCAAAAAAAGCAAAGACCTTTATAAAACATACAGCCTTGCTCTTGGGTACAAAAGTAACCTATTATATAGTGCAAAAAAAATGTTGTTTTTAGACTTTTTGCAGCACTAAAATAGAAGTATCCAAAGCAGCTTTTACCATTTTTAGGTCGTATTTTTGTAGCCTATTGTTTTAGAATCTATGCTACACTTTTTTTCAAAATATAAACTCCTTGCTATTGTTTTAATGGGGCTATCTGTGGTTATCGTTTCTATTATTTACAGTATCCTTACCCCCATAGAGGTGCTGCCGGTATACCAACCCTCCCAGGTAAGTGCGGCATTGGTGTCTCCAGAGATACAACACCAAAAAAAATACCACACTGTAGGAGACTTCAGTTTAACCAATCAAAACGGTGAGACCGTAACCCAGGCCACCTACGATAATAAGATTTATATCGCAGATTTTTTCTTTACCACCTGTCAAACCATTTGCCCAATTATGACTGGCAATATGGTGCTTTTACAAAAGAAACTTCGCAACAACCCAGAAGTACTACTACTCTCCCATACTGTAATGCCAGAAATAGACAATGTGCAACAACTTAAAAAATACGCAATAGAAAAAAAGATAGACAGCAATAAATGGAACTTGGTTACAGGAGCTAAAAAAGAAATCTATACCCTAGCCAGAAAACAATACCTTGCTGCCAAAGAAAACCCAGATGATCCCCTAGGGCTTGTCCATACAGAAAATTTTGTTTTAATTGATGCCCAAAAAAGAATACGCGGCTTTTATGACGGCACCCTAGCACAAGAGATGGACCGGGTGATACATGATATTTCGGTACTTCAAAACGAAGGTAAAAAGTCAATATTCTTTGGCCTTATTACCTACTAAAAAAGTATTCTGTTTGTTAATGTGCAAAGCAACTAATGACAGAATGTTACGTTAAAATTTCACAATACACAGACGAAGCTTTGTGGGTCAATTTCAAATAATTATTTTTGGCTATATACATTTAAGCCAAATAAAATGCTGTGGCCAAACAGTTACAATGTGCACTATAGGTGCTAATCTAAAACAAATTAAAATGATAAAAAATATACAAATTATTAGCTTGCTAGCATTATTTCTAGTGAGTTGTGGAGTTCCCCAAAACGAGCACAATACCCTTAAAAAAGAGCTGGAAGAAGTAAAAAAAGAGTTGGACGAATGCATGAACGGAGTATCTCATGCTTTTGAAAATCACTCGATGAGGACGCTCTCTGTCGAAAAGAGAATTGCTTTTATGTCTGGACATGTGGAGTCAGGTTTAGCACTTTATCGAGCGGGAAAACCAGAACAAGCATCAAAGCATTTGTTACATCCTGTATCGGAAATTCATCAACAGGAGCGTGCGGGAATTGAGGCCTTGGGTTTTACCCCTGAAGTATTTAAGTCCGTATCTGAGGCGTTAAGCGAGGGAAGACCTGCATCAGAGATAGAACCTATGTTAGTTTCGGCCGAGGAGAATATAACACTTTTGCAAAATAATTCGGGGGGTGATTTGGTCGAGATGATACGTTTCTTGATGGAAAAGGTAGTAGAGGAATACAACGAAGGTGTGCGCGATGGAGAGATAGTGGAAGCTGGAGAATATCAAGACGCTTTCGGCTTTTCGGTAGTAGCTCTCAAAATGTCGAAACGAGTAAAAAGCGAGCGGTCTGATCAACTTATTGTAGAGGCCACTAAATTAGTAGCAATGTGGCCAGAAATAGGCCCGCTTGCCGATTCTAAGCCTGAGTCTTTGAAAGATATTTTAGAACAGACAAATAAAATTCTTGAAAACTTATAATTGCTCTGTAAAATAGATAATAGAAAACATTGAGATTTGCTAGCAACTATAGGGGAGAAATTCGAAAAGAATGAAACAAGCCAGCAGTATTATTTATTTTTATTGGCAGCTGGTTATTTAGTTAACAAGTTTGTGTGGTCTGCTATCTCAGACAAAAATAAAAAAGCGGTAGCCACCCTAGATGCAGGAAACACAAAATGCGGTAATGATAATTGTGGATGCCACTAAAGGGGCATTGCACTATTGTTTTAAAGTTTAATTCCTTTCTTAGAAACTTGTAATTGATATCCTAATTCTTTGCCGCTAGAATCAACAGGATACGGGAGTAATTTCAGGGCTGTAAACACAGAGTCTTTTGTAGTGGCAATAATCGTTTTACTTTCGTTTTGAAAAACTACCGTCATTTCTTGAGGCTCTTCACCGGTTACCCTAACAAGAATTTTTACTACCGCTTCCCCGGCCCAAATGCAGGTTGTATCTCTAGGACATCTAGAATCTTCTAAAACGGCAACCAGGGTTATAGCAACCTCAGATTTAGTAATTGTCTTGCCAAGGGGTGCCATAAAAGTAGAAGCGGCTGGATCTTGTTTTTGAGCTAATGCTTGACAAGAAACAATAATACTAGCGATGCTGAGAATAAGTAGTAACTTTTTCATCGGTGTGGTGGTTTAAAAAAACAATTAACCTCTAAATAAAAAGAAGTCGTCCTTTAGGTGTTCTATTTTGTCGTCTTTGTTTGTAATGATATACTCCAGTGCAGCTTGAGTGAAACTAAGCCCCTTTTGGGTCAAAGAAATAACCTCATTGGTAATGCTAATCAGGTTATTATCTAAGGCTAGCTTTACAACTGTATTTGCTTTTACCTGTTGCCAATTAATGTGCTCTCTTAAATGATTGATGTGCCGTTCCTCTTCTTCTTGATGATTATTTAAGTGCAATAAAAAGGTAAGTAAAGATACTTCTGTGCGCTGTTGTTTTTGACGATACATGACAGACAACACTCCTTTATTAGGAGCAAAAAAGTACACCAGTAAAAACACCAAGGCAAGTACTGTTGTAATAGACCCTGCAATAGAGGCATCCAACCAGTGCGCTAACCAATAGCCGCTAATGGCTGCAAAAACACCAAAGCACACAGAAATCCATAGCATCTTCTTAAGGTCTGCTGTAAGTAAATATGCGGCTGCAGCGGGAGCGATCATCAGCGCAACAACCAATATGGCCCCTACGGCGTCAAAAGCTCCTACCACAGTAATAGAGGATACAGACATTAGCCCGTAATGCAAAATAGCAGGAGAAAAACCTAGGGCAGAAGACAAGCCAACATCAAATGTGCTTACTTTTAATTCCTTAAAAAACAAATACAACAGCAGCAAAGTAATAAGTAAAATAACGCCCATAATCCAGGCTGCTTTTGGCCCAAGATCTGCTCCAAATAACAGAAACCTATCAAAGGGAGCGAAAGCCAGTTCGCCAAGCAACACAGCGTCTACATCTAAATGAATGTCATTGGCGTTTTTAGCAATTAATAACACCCCAATACTAAAAAGGGCAGGAAAAACAAGACCAATAGCAGTATCTTCTTTTACAAGGCCTGTTTTTTGGATGCGCTCCACCAAAACCACTGTAATAATTCCAGTACCGGCCGCTAAAATAATTAACACTGGAGAGTTAAGATCTTGAGTTATAAAAAATCCTAAAACAATTCCTGGCAAGATAGAGTGGCTAATAGCATCACTAATTAAAGCCATTTTACGCAACACCAAAAACACTCCTGGAATAGCACAAGAGACTGCAACCAAAGCGGCAATAAGTTGTATTTCTATTTGAGGATTACTCATGTTGAGTTTGTTGATTAAAAAGATTTTGAGCCTCAGCAAAGCCTTTTGAGGTGAGAGACCACTGTTGTTTATTGAGGAGTATCCATTGGTTTTCTTCCATTTTACGCAATGATTTTTTAGTAAAACCTTGAAAATTATTTAATATTCTTATGGTGTGAGGGTGGTCAATGTTTTCATGAGTTTGGGCAATGCCATACATAAACTGGAGGGTTTTTTTAAGCTGTAAATCACGCCTGTTTTTTAGGAGCCTTATTTGTTTAAATAACAGCCCTCTTGTGGGAGAAAAAACAAAAGAAACGACCACAAAAAAACTAGCCACCAACACAATTACAGGTCCTGTAGAGAGGTTGTTTTGTGTAGCGCTAATAGCAGTACCAAATACTCCAGAAAAACCTCCTATTAATGCAGCAAGAAAAACCATCGTAGCTAAGGTGTTTGTCCATTGCCGTGCAGCGGCTGCAGGAGCCAATAGCATAGCGCTCATTAAAACTACTCCTACCGTTTGTAGCCCAATTACAATTGCTAAAACAATAAAAAAAGTAATTAAAATATCTATAAATTTTGTGTTAAACCCTAAGGTTTTGGTATAGTCTTGGTCAAAAAGCAGTAGTTTAAATTCTTTCCAAAACAACAGCACTACCAAAAGAGCGATACCTGTAACAATTACCATAAGCCTTACATCACTCTCTACTAGGGTAGCTGCTTGGCCAAACAAATACTTGTCTAGACCTGCTTGATTTGCGTTGGGTTGTTTTTGTATATAGGTAAGTAGCATCATACCAAAACCAAAAAACAGTGACAAAATAAGCCCTAAAGCAGTATCGCTTTTTAAGTGAGTTTTGGATATCATTCCACGAATCCAGAAGGCGCCAATTAAACCACTTACCAGAGCTCCCAAAAGTAAAATATTGGTGTCTTTGGCTCCTGTTATTAAAAAGGCAACTGCAATTCCAGGCAAGGCGGCATGAGAAATAGCGTCTCCCAACAAACTTTGCTTTCTCAAAACAGCAAAGCTCCCCAACATACCGCAAATAATACCCAATACGGCCGTCCCTAGGCTAATGGTACGCAGTGTGTAGTCTGTAAATAACAGATCGAAATACTCGGTGATACTCATTGGGCTTATTTATTTACGGCAACTTTATAATTAATACCATAGGTCTTGGTTAGGTTATCATCATTGAAAATATCTTTTACTGGTCCAGTGGCAATTTTCTTTACATTTAAAAACGTAACCCAATCAAAATATTCTGGGACTGTTTGTAAATCATGATGAACAACCACTACTGTTTTCCCTGCTTTTCGGAGCTCTTTTAAAATATTAATAATTGCTATTTCTGTAGAAGCATCAACTCCTTGAAAGGGTTCATCCATAAAATAAATAGATGCGTTTTGCACCAATGCTCTTGCCAAAAAAATACGCTGTTGTTGCCCACCGCTTAGCTGGCTAATTTGTCTGCTTTTAAAAGAGAGCATATCTACTTTCTCAAGAGCTTCTAGTGCTGCCTTTTTTTGCTTTTGTCCTGGTCTTTTAATCCAGCCCAAACTACCATAGGTTCCCATCATTACCACATCTAGTGCTGTGGTAGGGAAATCCCAATCTACACTCCCTTTTTGAGGTACATAGGCAACTAGTTTTCGTTGTTTTTTATAAGGTTCCCCATAGATGGCCACGCTACCTGCAATGGGGTCTATAATGCCTAAAATAGCTTTTATTAGGGTAGATTTTCCTGCACCATTAGGTCCAACAATCGCCATTAAAACCCCTTGTGGAATCACCAAATCTATATCCCACAAAACGGGTTTGTAATTATATGCTACGGTTAAGTCATCTACTTGTATGGCAATTTTTTGTGTCATATGTTATTGTAAGGCGTTAACAATGGTCTTTACATTATAGAGGAACATTCCTATATAGGTGCCCTCTACAGAACCCGCATCTCCAAGAGCATCGCTATACAAAGAGCCGCCAATGGAAACCTGATGGCCTTTTGACAGCACTGCAGCCTCTAATGCTTCTATAGTTCTTCTTGGCACAGAGCTTTCAATAAATACAGCTTTCACCTTATTTTTTATGATATATTCAGAGAGCTGCTGCACGTCTTGTACACCAGCTTCGGTGGCGGTAGAGAGCCCTTGAAGCCCAACTACTTTAAAGCCGTAGGCCTTCCCAAAATAATTAAACGCATCATGAGCCGTAACCAAAATTCTCTTCTCTGGCGCAAGGGTAGCAATCGTGTTTACAACAGTTGTTTGTAAGAGATCTAATTCTTGCTGAAATGCGATGTTATTTACAGTATAGCTCCCTGCGTTTTTAGGATCTTTATTTGATAAAACATTCGTTACTTTGTCTGAAAACTCCTTAAAGTATTGAATATTAAACCACACGTGGGGATCATAATTAGAGGCAAAATAGTCTGAGCCAATCAAGCCATCTTTTGCTAAAAATTCTCCCAAGGCTACAGTTGTTTTTTGAGCTTCCATTTTTTCAAAAACCTCCACTAGTTTTCCTTCTAGATGCAATCCGTTATAAAAAATAACATCTGCATTAAATAGTTTCGAAACATCACCCTCACTTGCTTTGTATAGGTGAGGATCTACTCCAGCTCCCATTAACCCTTGTATGTTAATAAGATCACCACCTATGTTTTTTACTAGGTCGGTTAGCATCGATGTGGTAACCACAACATTAAGTTTACCGTTGTCTTGTTTATTGTTTTTACATCCTAAAACAATTATTACTGCTAGTATTGTTATCGCTCTTTTCATCATTTTAATTTGTTTGAACGTATAAATTTTCTGCAATTTGTTTAGATACAAAAAATTGATCTCTCCCTGCCTGAATCATCATAGAACCATCAAAAAACTCTTTGCCCAAGACATTGATTTTGGTGCCAATACTTATTTTCTTTTTGTCTAAATATTGTAGATACTCTGGGCTGGATTCTTTCACTCCAACACAAATGCCTATTTGGTTTTTAATAAGTTCGGAGAGCAATCTTTTTTCTGCCTTTTTAATATTTCCGTCTTTGTCCGGAATAGGATCTCCGTGTGGATCAAAATCTGGATGACCCAAAAAAGCATCTAGTCTTTTAATTAACTCTACAGAATTTATATGTTCCATCTGCTCAGCAATCTCATGTACCTCATCCCAATGAAAATTGAGCTTATCAACTAAAAAAACTTCCCAAAGCCTATGCTTTCTTACCACATAAGCTGCTGCTTTTTTTCCTTTTTCAGTTAATTGAACTCCCTTATATTTTTTATATACTAGCATTTTTTTATCTGCTAGCTTTTGCATCATATCTGTTACCGAAGAAGCTCGGGTCTGCATACGCTCAGCTAAAGCGTTAGTGCTTACCTCACTCTTGAGTTTGCGCTCTAAATGAAAGATTGTTTTTAAGTAGTTTTCTTCTGCAAGTGTCATATTGATTTTATATAAGAGCAAATATAATTTTTTTTATTCAAAAACTAATGTTTAGCTTTGCCTAAAATTATAATTATATACCCCTAACAATTTGTTTTCCCTATGAAAAATTTTCTTTTACTCTTGCTTTTTATAAGTCTTTCCTCCCATGCTCAACAAACTAACAGTATCATTAAAGGAAAAGTGACTTCAATGAACCAAGCTGTTCCCTTTGCTTCTATCTACTTAAAAGGTGGCTCTAAAGGCACAACCGCCTCAGCAAATGGAAACTATAGTTTAGAATTACCCCAAGGCACCTACACCTTAATTGCACAATCGCAGGGCTATACTCTTGCAGAAAAAAGTATAGAAATTAATGCAGAAAAAACCATTACGCTACATTTTGAACTAGAGCCAAATGACGAAGTTTTAGCAGAAGTAGTTGTTACTGGAACCCGAACACCTAAACGAAGAACAGACTCTCCTGTAATTGTAAATCTAATTAATAGTGAAACATTAGCGCAAGTTGTTGCTACAGATTTATCTGAAGGACTTAGATTTCAGCCAGGATTGCGCGTTGAGACAGACTGCCAGACGTGTAACTACACGCAGCTAAGAATGAATGGTCTTCAAGGTGGCTACTCACAAATTTTAATCAACAGCCGCCCTATTTTTAGCCCACTAACTGGTTTGTATGGCTTACAGCAAATCCCCGTAAACATGATTGAACGTATTGAAGTGGTTCGCGGCGGTGTTTCAGCACTATATGGATCTAGCGCTATAGGTGGTACTGTAAATGTTATTACTAAAATCCCTAAAAAAAATGAATATAGCTTAAATTATACCTTTGAAAGTCTTGATGGTGATACCCAACAGCATGTGTTAAGCGGAAATGCGACAGTAGTTAGTAAAGACTATAATGCTGGGGCTACTTTTTTTGTGAACCGTCGAGAAAGAGGAGTTTTTGATGCAAATGGTGACAACTATTCTGAGTTACCTTCTCTAAAAGATAATTCTTTTGGTGTGAATGCTTTTATTCTTCCCACAGAAAATTCAAAATTAGAAATGAGTTTTTCTAGTTTATATGAATACCGGTACGGAGGGGAAATTACGGATAAAGTAGCATTTCTCGCAAAACAATCTGAAGAACGCACCCATAATGTATTGATGGGGAGTCTTGATTATCAAATTAATTTCAATGAAGATAAAAGTTCATTTATAGCCTATTATGGCGGGCAGCAAACAGATCGTGATCACTACACAGGAATCATCCCAGATGATCCAATACAACAACAAGCATTTTATGAAAACCCTCCCTACGGAATATCAGATGTAAGTACACATCAAGGGGGTATCCAGGTGAATCATAGATTTGATCGTTTCTTGGGTGGAAAAACGACACTTACCGGTGGTGTTGAATATGTTTATGACGATGTTTTTGATGAGATTCCTTCCTACCAATTTCTTGTGGATCAAACCACAAAAAACCTAGGTGCATTTGTTCAAAATGACTGGGATGTTACTGAAAAAATAAATTTCTTAGCTGGTTTTAGATTGGATGATCACAACCTTGTAGACAATGTAATTTTTAGTCCTCGTATGTCACTGCTGTATAAATTTCAAGAAACAACCCAATTTCGTGCGGGTTGGGGAACAGGTTTTAGAGCTCCACAGGCATTTGACACAGATTTACATATCGCTTTTGCAGGGGGAGGAGTTTCTAGAATTGCTTTAGCTGAAAATTTAATAGAAGAACGTTCTAACAGTTTTACAGCCTCCGTAAATTATGATAAAGCAACAGAACATTTTATTGCTGGTTTTACAGTGGAAGGATTTTATACACATTTAGATGATGCGTTTTTCTTATCTCCAGTGGGAGAAGACGAATTTGGCGAACTCTTTGAAAAAAGAAACGGTAGCGGAGCAACAGTAAAAGGTATCACACTGGAAGGACGGGCTAATTTTGATTATGTTTTCCAGGTAGACGCTGGGTTCACCATCCAATCTAGTAAATTTGATGATGCCGTAGAAACTATTGAAGACCTCGCCCCTAAACAGGAATTTTTAAGAACCCCGAACCAATATGGATATGCAACAGTAACATATACTCCTACCAAACAGTGGACTGCTAGTGCAAATCTTGTCTATACAGGACCTATGGATATCGCACACTTTGCAGGCGAAAATACAGGACAAACGGTTGATGAATATTTTAGAACCCCTTCTTTTACGGAACTAAGTTTTAGAGTAGCACGCAAATTTGAGCTTGATAATATAGGAACAGGGCTCGAATTATACGGAGGTATTAAAAATGTAACTAACAGTTATCAAGACGATTTTGATACTGGAAAAAACAGAGATAGTAACTTTGTATATGGACCAGGTTTGCCTCGAAGCTTTTTTGTAGGTTTGACCATAAACTCTTTATAGAAATTGAATAGTAGATTCATTTTAGTAATTGCAGTACTACAGCTAAGTTTGGCTGGTTTTGCGCAAAACCAGCCAAAAATACAATGGTTAGATTTTAGTCAATTGGAAGACTCCTTAGCAACAAATCCTAAAAAAGTTTTTATAGATTTTTATGCAAATTGGTGTGCTCCTTGTCTAAAAATGCAGAAAGATGTTTTTACAAAAAGTGCTATTATTAAAGAACTGAACCTACATTATTATGCAGTAAAAATGAATGTAGAATCTAAGGACACCATTGTTTTTGGAAATCAAGTTTTTATAAATAAACGCATAAATAAACGCAATCCAGTACATCAAATACCATTGCTGATGGCAAGCCAGAAAAACAAGGAGTTTAGCCTACCGGCTTTGGTTTTTTTGGATGAAAACTTTAAAGCAACCGCACGTTATTTTCAGTATTTAAACACCAAACAACTTTTGGAAATAATAGTGTCTGAAAATAACCGAATCGATTAAAAGCCGCGCTCCTTTTGGAGACTTTCGTAAGATTCTTGGACTTCTCTAAACTTTTGTTCTGCTCCTTTTTTATAGGCCTCATCCATGTCTATAAGTTTGTCTGGATGGTACTTTTTGGCCATGGTGCGGTAGGCTTTTTTAATTTCAGCAACAGTAGCTGTTTTGTCTATTTCTAAAATTTTATAAGCCCTGTCCGGATTCTTAAAAAACATTGCTTTTATGCTATGAAAATCTGCAGACTCAATAGAAAGATATCCTGCAATTTGGTTGATCATATCAACCTCGCTGGTTGTTACAGTTCCGTCAGCACTGGCAATACTAAACAAAAAATGTAAAATTTGCAATCTGGATTCATACCGCGTTTTTGAACGAATATCACTTGCGATACCCTTGGCAGATATATCGCTTTTTTTTATGACATCATTAAACACCTTAAAAGTGGCATTGGCTCTATCTTTTCCGTAGGCCTGGACAAAGTATCTGCGCACAAAGTCTAACTCACTTTGGCTTACTTTGCCATCTGCTTTGATAACAAATGATGCCAAGGATAGTAGATTAATTTCAAAATCTGCAGGGTTTACTGTTTTACCTCGTTGTTGATCAAACAAATCTCTAAAAACATCTCGCTGACCGCCAGAATTTCTTCTATTACTCTTATACCGGTCAATAAAAGACCCTAAGAAATAGCCCGCAATTGCTCCCGGAAACCTATAAATACTATACCCAACTACTGCTCCAAAAATGCTAAACATATATACTGTATTAAGACACAAATATACGCAAAGCAATACGCTAAATTGTTACATAATATGGAATTGAAATTGTGGAGGTGTCAGAAATTTTAGCAAATTTTAACCAACTTATTGAGTATCTTTGTAGCTCGACAAACAATTTAAATATTAAAATTATGTACCCACCAGAATTAGTAAAACCTATGCGTGAAGAACTCACAAATATTGGGTTTACAGAATTACATACACAACAAAACGTTACAGATGCACTTAGCAAAGAAGGAACTACCCTAGTGGTGGTAAACTCTGTTTGTGGTTGTGCTGCTGCAAATGCACGCCCAGGAGCTCGTATGTCTTTACAAAATGACAGTAAACCAGACCACCTAGTAACTGTATTTGCAGGAGTGGATCGTGATGCTGTAGATGCGGCACGCGCACAAATGGTGCCTTTCCCTCCAAGTTCACCTTCTATGGCGTTATTTAAAAATGGAGAGCTTGTACATATGCTAGAGCGTCATCACATCGAAGGCCGCCATGCAGATATGATTGCAGAAAACCTAAAAGGAGCTTTTAACGAGCACTGCTAATCTATAAAAACATCCTATTAAAAATTCCGTTCTCTATTTTAAGGTGATCGGAATTTTTTATTTTTATACCTTAAACAAAATTTTAAAACCAAACACCTTTGCTAAAAATCATAAGCTATCCTATTAGTTTTTTATTTTACCTGTGTTTTGCTTGTGCTTTAGCAGTATTTCATATAGGGCAATGGGTGGGGTTTACCTTTTTTGGCTACAAAGGGCACAAAAAAGCTGTAGATGTTTTAAACTGGACCATACTCAAAGTCTTGCATGTTCTTGGCACTCGTTTTAGTTTTACTGTAGAAGAAGAAATTCCAGAAAATGTTCCTTTAATCATTGTTTCTAACCACCAAACCACCTGGGATATCCCCTCTATTATTTGGCATCTAAGAAAAAGACATCCTGCTTTTATTGCTAAAAAAGAATTAGGGAAAGGCATTCCATCAATTTCCTATAACCTCACCCATGGTGCCTCGGTATTAATAAATAGAAGAAAACCACTAGAGGCTACTCAGCAAATTATCAAAATTGGGCAGTACGCAGCAAAAAACAACAGAAGTGTTGTCATTTTTCCCGAAGGTACCAGAAGTAAAGACGGAACTCCCAAGAGCTTTAAAGAACTAGGGCTTAAGATTCTCTTTGAACAAATGCCGGGGGGATATGTATTGCCAATTACAGTAAATAACTCCTGGAAATTGCAGCAATATGGATTCTTCCCAATGGGCTTGGGGGTGCACTTAAAACATCACATACATCCTGTAATAAAAATTTCAGATCACTCACATCAAGAGCTTATAGCCGTTACTGAGCAAATTATTACAAAAAACATTGTCACTGAATAATCCTTAGTTTACAAAGAGATCTATCGTTACTTTGTTTTGAAGATCTTTCATGGCAATAATCTTAGTTTTTTTGGTCTGGGTAGGTAAGCCGTAATCTTGAAATACCGTATATTTTAAATACGTTGGGTTTTTAGGTCTTTCATTGGATAAAAACTCCATATTAACAACCCAAGTACCTGGCTGGGCATCATCAATGATATGTTCTTTAATGGCATATCCTTGAGAAACCTCATCCTGCAATAAAGTTTTAGATTCAAACCCTGTGTGAGTCCAGTTAAAAAACTTGCGCTCAGGACTCACAAATTGGATATCAAAATCTACGTCAGGTTGTGTCCATTGAAATACCATTCTAATATCCTTTTTATAATTAAGACTCAGTAGTTCATTAGGTAATTTTTCAAAGGGTACTTTAGATTTATGAAAGGCTAGTAGGTGTCTAAGTTCATTATAGGCCAATTCTTGTATTGCAGAACAGTCTACATTTGGTATTGTATTGTATACAATTTGATACAGTAAGGTAAAGGCTAGCTCATAATCTCCAGCAGCTTGATGAGCCAAGGCAAGGTCCCTGTACCCTTGAGAGCTATCTGGCCTTAAAGCTAGTATACGAGTGTAAATGCTTACTACTTTTTTATACTCTGCTCGCTGTTCCAAGATAAAGGCATAAGCCTTTAAGGCCTTTATATTGTTAGGGGCTAGAGAGGCAATGGTAGATAATATTTTAAAAGAGTAGCCTTTATCCCATCTCAAAAAGTAATCAGAAGATTCAATATAAAAAGGAATGGTGCTTATTGTCTTTTCTTGGGTTTCAAAAATAGCTTTGGCCTGGGCAAATGTGGTCGCCTTCTCTAGGGCAACCAGGGTAGTAGGTTTGGTCTTTACTGAGGCCAATAAAGGCACTGTTTCAATATACTGGTTGCCTTTAACTTGCAATGATTTTATTTTCTCTTTTGTGGTTACGTTGTTTGCTTTACCAAGCTTTGTCTCAATAAAAATAATCCCTCCAGATCCTAATTGCCCGTAACGAAGCGTGGCAGTTAATCCTTTTAATAATTTTATAGATGAAATTTCACTTGGGCTCAAAGAGTTGAGGATACTTTGGTCTAGTAGTGCACCGTCCAAAACAACTCTAGGAGCCTGTGAGGTGATGGTTCTATTTCTAGTAAAAAGTATGGACTGATTGAATCCTGGCATCCCAAATATTTCTACCCCTGGCATTTTTCTTAAAATATCAAATACAGTTACATCTGTGCCTTTAATATCCTCTTCTGTGATTTCCATGCCAGAACTGTACCCTAAAGATTTTTTGTTTTTTCTTCCATAGGCCGTTTCTTCGTATTGGTCTTTAGATTTTGATTTACCTTTAAGTACCACCTCATCTAAGAGCTGGCCGTCATAATCTAGTTCAATTGTCATTGAAGCACCCCTTTTGATAGACATCTCTTTATACTCCATTGCAAATGAGGTAATTTCAAAAACAGTGTCATCTAGAGTTACCTTGATAGAAAACTCACCCTTTAAGTTGGTTACTGCCTCATTAAAGGTGTTTTTTACTGTTATGACAGCTCCTTGAATGGGGCCGTCTACATTTTTAACAACGCCAGTAACTACTTCTTTTTGCTGTGCAGCAAGTACAGATACGCTCAAAAAAAAACATAACTGAATAAGCGATTTTGTACCTGAAATTAAAACACTTTTCATAGGTTTTCTTTTGTTTGGTTCTAAGTAAAATTACCGATATTTATATTTAGACGCCAAAAAGACAAATTTGTTTCAATTATTGACGTCAATTTTATGTTAAATACTTTTTAAATGCTATTAATCACATATTATGCCGAAAAACAACTCTAGCTTTAATTTTTTAATCCAAAATACCATTGCCTTCGTACAACAAGAATTAAACGATGCCGAAGGCGGTCATGACTGGTTTCATGTGCAAAGAGTATACAAAAATGCATTGTTAATTTCTGAAAATGAAAACGTAAACAAAACCATCGTGGCCCTTGGTGCCCTTCTACATGATATTGCAGATAGCAAATTTCATAATGGAGATGAAACTATAGGCCCTAAAAAAGCAAAAGCATTTTTACAAACTCAAGCCGTATCTCAAGACACAGTCACACACATTATAAAAATTATTGAAAACGTTTCTTTTAAAGGAGGAAATACCCTCAAAACATTTCATTCTAAAGAGCTGGAAGTGCTGCAAGATGCAGACAGGTTGGATGCAATAGGAGCTATAGGTATTGCCCGCACTTTTAACTATGGCGGGTTTAAAAACAGAGTCATTTATAACCCATTGATAAAACCAAAACTAGAGATGACACCCCAGGAGTATAAAGCCTCTGATGCTCCTACTATAAATCATTTTTATGAAAAATTACTAAAATTAAAAGACAAAATGAATACCTCTTCAGGTAAAAAAATCGCCCAAGAGCGCCATGTGTTTATGGAGAGCTTTCTAGAACAGTTCTACCAAGAGTGGAACGGGGAAAAGTAATTTTGATGCTTTACTTTCCTGGAAAAATAGGTTTTCTTTTTCCTAAAAATGCCTGTGTGCCTTCTTTAAAATCTGCGGTCCCAAAACATTTTCCAAATTCTGTTATCTCAGATTCAAAACCGTTTTTCCCGTCCTCAAAACCTGCGTTTACTGCATTAATTGCAGCGGCAATTGCCACTGAAGAATTCCGAGCAATTTTACTTGCTATTTTTTGAGCAAGAACAAGCAACTCTTCTTGTGTAGTGACATGATTTACCAAGCCATACTCATGAGCCTTTGTTGCATCTATCATACCCGCAGTCATGATAAGCTCCATGGCGCGCCCTTTACCAACTAATTGGGGCAAGCGCTGTGTGCCACCATAGCCAGGAATAACACCCAAAGAAACCTCGGGAAGACCCATCTTTGCGGTATCACTTGCTACCCTAAAGTGTGCGGCCATTGCCAATTCCAAACCGCCTCCTAGGGCAAATCCATTTACGGCAGCAATCACTGGTGTTTGCAGATTTGCAACAAAGTCAAATAATAAAGCTTGTCCTTGAGCGGCCAAATTTTCTCCCTGTGCAACAGAAAAATCTGCAAACTCACTAATATCTGCCCCAGCAACAAAAGCTTTATCTCCGCTTCCGGTAATGATAATTACCTTGGTTTGAGTATCTGTGTCAGCTTGTTGAAAAGCATCATGTAATTCTTCAATGGTTTGACTATTTAAAGCATTTAATTTTGAAGGTCTGTTAATAGTGATGGTGGTAATACCACTTTGGCTTTGGGATAGAATATTGATGTAACTCATAGTTTGTGTTGGTATAAAATAGCGTCGTAAAAATACTAAAATTGATTAGGGTAAGGTAGGTATTGACACTTTAAAAATAGTGTTTTTACTCTTTGAGGATATCAATGAAATACTACCGCCATAGGCCTCTACAATACTCTTAACCATTGCCAAACCTAGACCCATACCACTGTTTTTTGTAGTAAACTTAGGCTCAAAAACCTTGTCTTTATTGTCTTTGGAAATACCAATACCGTTATCCTCAACGGTAATAACAGCAAAGCGATCTTCCGTAAATATACGTACATCAATTCTTGGGTTTTCTTGTGTAGATTGCTCCAGGGCTTGGGTACTGTTTTTTACTAGGTTATTGATTACTCGTATGAGCTGGGAACGATCAAATCTGGCAATAATTTGCTCGTGCTCGGGGGTAAAGTGAATATACTCTTCATTAAAAATATCAAGGGCTAGCTTGGTGATCTTTACAATATTTAAGCTCTCGTCTTTTTGGGCTGGCATCTGAGCGTAGTTTGAAAAAGCAGAGGCAATCGAGCTCATGGTGTCAATTTGCTCTATAAGGGTGTTGCTGTACTCCTTTATTTTTTCATTAATATCTGGGGCCTTGGCATCAAACTTTCTCTGAAAACTCTGTACTGTGAGTCTCATTGGAGTTAAAGGGTTTTTAATCTCGTGAGCCACTTGCTTTGCCATTTCTCGCCACGCCGCTTCTCGCTCGCTGGCAGCCAATTGAGCAGCACTAACCTCCAGCTCATCAATCATACCATTGTACGCCTTTACTAAATTGGTGATTTCTGCAGTTGTATTTTCTGAAACATCAATGCGTTTATTGCGCTTGTCTAGCCTGGTGTCAATAATTTTTTGAGAAATTATATTGAGAGACTTTGTGATATACTTTGATAAAAAGTAAGCCAAAATTATGGCAATGCCCAGCATAAGTAGATAAGCAACTGCCAATCTAGAAAGGCTCTCTTTTAGTTCGTCTTTTATAAACCCATCTTCTTCTATGTAAGACAAATTTAAAATAGCCAATGGCGCTGAGTTACTGTCTGTAATAAAACTGTAAGATGATTGATAGTTTTGATCTGCTGCTTTAAATTCTTCAATAAAGGTTTTTTCAGAAGAGGCTAGTAAGGCATCTAGCACATAGGGTTGCAAATTTTTGCCTACTGTGTCTTTGCCAATCGAGTTTTTAGATTTTTTAAGCAAGCCCCCTTTTAAATCATAGAAACTGAGCTCCAGGTTATGGATGCGATTAATTTCATAAATCTCATCTTTAAAAATCAGGGCAATGTACTTTGTTTGTATAGGGTAAGAGGCGTCATTAAGGACGTAGTTAATGTGCTTTTTAATATTTTGCTGCTTCCGCTCTAGCCTATCATGGTGGTAATCTTCTGCCTCTTCACGGTACTGATAAACCGTTACGGCGGCAATTAAAATAGAGGCCAACACCACCAGGATTAACATGGAGAGAAAGATTCTATTTCGCAGAGATTGTGTGTAAAACTTCAAGGATATTAGTTTTGTAAGGTTGTGCTACCGAAAGATAACAATAATTAGACCGCTTTTATATATACGGGTTGTAATTATAGGCCTAAAATTTCAGCAAACAAATGGCTTATCGCTCTCGTATGCGTTTATATAGTTTAAAACCAAGCATTAGTAGTAAGGCAAAAACAATGATGCCAACAGTGCCGTAAATCCAACTCACCGCATTTTTTAAAATAACCAAAAACACCACCGCAAAGAGTATAAGGGTCGCTCCCTCATTAAAAATGCGCATAAAATTTCCAGAGTATGTAACCTTATCATTTTGCAGGTCTTTGAAGATAAAATGGCACTTTATGTGGTAGCAAATAAGCGCCACTACAAAACCAAGCTTCACTTGCATCCAAGGCTCTTCAATGTAAAAAGGACGAAGTGCCAGAAGCCAAATAGCAAACCCAACAGCCAAAAATAGAGAGGGCCAAGTAATAATATACCATAAGCGCTTAGCCATAATTTTGAGTTGATCTCCTAAAATTTCTTTAGCAGGAGATTCTTTATCATAGGCCTCTATTTGATATACAAATAAGCGGACAATATAAAACAACCCTGCAAACCAAGTGATCACAAAAATTAAGTGCAAAGATTTAATATAATCGTATTCCATACCACAAAGCTAATAGAAGCAAACAATTATTGCTCTATAAATAAATAGTTAAGTTGTTTTTTGTTAAACTCTTGGTTAAAGGTCTTAATTTCTCCGGAAATAAGTGCCTCTAAGGTGTCTAACTCTTTAGTAATAGCCTTTGTTAATTCATTCTTTACAGCAATGTCTTGGGTAGTGGGTGGAAAATCATCCATACTCACCAAGCTATTTAAATGCGCTAATTTATTGGTTAACCTAATAGGAAAGTTTAAAGGATCTTGCCCACTTTTGTTTTTGGTTTGATACAACGCTTTTTCTATATCACTGAACTGCTTGCTTAGTGTATCTGCCTTTTCTATTAACTCTTTTATAGCCTCATTGCTTTTGTATTGTTTTTTAAATGCTTTTAACTGCTTGTTTATTGCGCGTATTTTTTCTATTGAGGTATGCGCTTTATCTACCGTAGTATTTACATCTGTGATAAAATCGAATTGCCTTTGCATGCCTGCCACATCTGTCTCTGCATTTTTATCTGCTAGGATTGTAAACGCTCTAGATTGTGCTGGCTTATTTTCTACCTCCAAAACTACTTTATACGCTCCAGGAACAGCTTGTGGCGCACTGGTGCTTGCCCACCATAAAATCATACCGGGGAGTCGTTTGGCGCCTTTACCGCGCATATTCCAAGTATGGTAATTAGACCCTCCAGAAACACTAAGGGCATCAATATTTTTAGTTTTATCTGGGGTTGTGCTAAACTTTTTAATAGTGTCATTGGCCATAGAGAGATAACTCAAAGTTACTTTTTTGTCTTTACTATTTGCAAGGTTAAAATAGGTCATCACCCCGCTTGGATGGTTGGCTCCCTCTGTTAAACTCCCTGTCCTTGAACCGCCGCCCATTCTATAGGTGTCTTTGGGTGCGAATAAATAATTAGCACTACTTTTTGCATCATTTAATTGATACAACACGCTTAAATCATCTATGATCCATAAGCTCCTCCCTTGGGTTGCTACAATCAGGTTCCCGTCTTTGATAGTTAAATCTGTGATAGGTACGATGGGAAGATTGAGCTGAAATTTTTGCCAAGAGTCACCCTCATTAAAAGAAATATACATGCCCGTTTCTGTGCCTGCATACAACAGCCCTTTTTGATTTGGGTCTTCTCTTACCACCCTTGTAAAATGCTCTTTATTGATCCCTTTTGTAATTTTTTGCCAAGAGGCTCCATAATCTGTGGTTTTATATAAGTAGGGGCTAAAATCTCCTGTCTTGTATTTGGTTCCTGCCACATAACACGTTCCTGGATCATACACAGAGGGTTCAATGCTGTTTATCATCATCCACTCTGGCATGCCTTTTGGGGTAACGTTGCTCCAGTCTTTGCCGCCATTTTTAGAGACATGAATAAGGCCATCATCACTTCCAGTCCAGAGCAGTCCTTCTTTTAAAGGGCTTTCTGCGGCAGCAAAAATGGTACAATAATATTCTACAGAGGTGTTGTCTTGGGTAATAGGCCCTCCAGAAGATTTTTGTTTCTCTGGGTCGTTTCTAGTTAAATCTGGGCTTAGTAATTCCCAGCTTTCTCCCTGGTTGGTTGTTGCGTGCAGATGATTTGAAGCAGTGTATAATTTCTTTGGGTTGTGAGGAGAAAAGAAAATAGGGAAATTCCATTGAAACCTATATTTCATGTCCTCAACACCATGCCCCATTGGGTTATCTGGCCAAACACTAATGCTGCGTACCGTGTTTTTTTGATGGTTGTACCGCGTTAAAAACCCATCATAACTTCCGCCGTATACAATATCATTATTTAATGGGTCTACCGCAATGTGAGCGCTTTCGCCTCCTGCAGTAGCCTCCCAATTATCTTCTCCAATACTGCGGCTTTCTGTGCGGTGAGCAATGCGGATAGTGCTGTTGTCTTGCTGGGCCGCGTATATCCTGTAAGGAAACGCATTATCGGTCGTCACTCTGTAAAATTGTGAGGTGGGTTGGTTGTAATAGGTGCTCCAAGTCTGGGCGCCATCATAAGTTATTTGTGCGCCACCATCATCTCCAATGATCATTCTGTTAGGGTCTTCTGGGGCAATCCATAAATCATGATGATCTCCATGAGGAGCGTTATAGGTGCTGTATGTTTTTCCTCCATCTGTGCTTTTATGGTAACGTACGTTTAGAACATACATCACATCCTGGTCTTTAGGATCTGCATAAATGCGGGTATAGTACCAAGCACGTTGGCGCAGTTTACGCTCGTCGTTAATTTTAGTCCAGGAATCTCCGCCATCATCACTTCTGTAAACCCCGCCTTGTTTTTCGTTTTCTACAATAGCCCAGACACGCTCACTATTTGCTGGAGATACCGTTACGCCAATTATCCCTAGGGTACCCTCTGCAAAGCCCTTATGGATAGAAATTTCTGTCCAAGTCTCACCGCTGTCTACACTTTTCCAAAGGGCAGAACCATCACCACCGCTACTTAGGCTATAAGGTGATCTTCTTACATTCCAGGTAGAGGCATATAAAATTCTTGGGTTGTTAGGGTCCATAATTAAATCTACGACGCCTGCGTTTTCATTGGCAAATAAAGTTTTACGCCAAGAGGTGCCGCCATCTGTACTTTTATAAACACCGCGCTCTTGTGTGGGTTTGTAAATGTTGCCCATTACGGCAGCATACACCGTGTTGTAGTCTGTGGGGTGTACTACTATTCTTGGCACATGACGGCTGTTTTTAAGACCTGCCTGGGCCCATGTTTTTCCTGCATTCTCTGACTTCCAGACACCGTATCCAGAAGATACGTTTCCACGCACGGTCTTCTCACCACCACCTACGTAAATTACATTGGCATCACTTTGGGCAACTTCTATGGCGCCAATAGAGCCGCCAAAAAAGCCGTCGCTAATGTTTTTCCAGCTTCTTCCGCCATTTTTGGTTTCCCAAATACCGCCACCTGCAGCGCCAAAATAGTAAAGATTTGGTTTACCAGGCACTCCTGTTACAGCGGCGCTTCTACCACCTCTAAAAGGGCCAACAAGTCTATATTCTAGGGCGTCATAAAGCGCCTGGTCATACTCTTGGGCTGTAAGAGATTGATTTTGTATACTAAAAAAAAGAACTGCAATGAGCAGTAAGGATGTTTTAATGGCTTTCATAGCTTTTTTTTGAAGATTAAAGATACTAAAAAAACCTACGTTTTTGACAAGTCTTGTCTGATTGCGCGGCGCAGAAAATATCCTGTTACTAGTGTAGAACAAACATCTGCCATAGGGAATGAAACCCAAACACCCCAAACGCCAAAATAGGTTGGCAGTATTAAAATTAACGGGATTAAGAAAAATCCTTGCTTTGTTAAACTCAGTAATAATGCCGGTGTAACCCTCCCTATGGCTTGAAAATAAGAACACCCAATGAGCTGCACTACAATAACAGGCGTGGCTGCAAACACCCAGCGCAGTGCATTAGGTGTTCTTTCCAGAAGGGCCATGTTATCTCTAATATTATTGGCTTCTATAGCTTTGTCGCTAATAAAAACGCCCACAAAAGATTCTGCAAAAAGCATGATAAGGGTAAAAATAAGCAGCGCCAATATCCCTGAATACTTAATAGAGATGTTAATGGCCTCTCGCACCCTTTGCAATTTTTTAGCACCATAATTGTAGCCTGCTATAGGCATAAAACCTTGATTAACGCCAATAACAGGAAACAGCGCAAACATCAGTGCCCTGCTTATAATACCGTAACTAGCTACATCAATGGCATCACCCACTCTAATGAGTATGTTATTTATTAAAACGGTTAATACTGCAATAACCCCTTGTCTGGCTAGGGTGACAAAACTAAGACCGCTAATTTCTTTTACAATTGTATTGTTTAATAAAAAACTTTGAAGGGTAAGACGCAGCTCACTTTTAAAGATAAAAAACCATAAAATAAAGCCAAAGCAAATACCATAGCTAATAAAAGTGGCCCAAGCAGCTCCTTCCATGCCCATGCCCAAGACATTAATTAAAACATAATCCATACCAATATTTCCTATGGCGGGAAGCATCATGGCGTACATGGCAAACTTTGGTTTGCCCTCTGCGCGTATTACGCTATTACCCATCATACACATGGCTAACATCACGATGCCGTATAAAACAATCCGGTAATAGGTTAATGCCAGGTCTCTAAAACTATCATCTGCACCGAAAAAATTTATTAACGTATCCTGAAAAACAAGCCCAACAATGGCTAGAAACCCTGAAGATAAAAAAGTTAAGGTGCTCATGTTTCCAAAGACATCAAGTGCCTTGGTTTGTTGCCCAGCACCTAGTGCCCGTGATAAAACAGAACTACCTCCAATACCAATAGCAAGGCCTAGTGCTGCTATAAAAAAAGTGATTGGAATAACTACCGTTATGGCAGAGATGGCCAATGGGCCAATCCATCGTCCTACAAATATAGTATCTACAATCATGTTTAATGACATGACCAAAATACCAATTGAGGCAGGAACTGCTTGCTTTATTAGTAAACTACTAATAGATTGAGTCCCTAATAAATCTGAATTTTTTTTCAAGGTTTTTTCTCTTTTAAGGAGAATTTATGCAATCGCGGTATCCGTATTTACTGTTTGCCAGTCTTCAACCCAATTGGCAAGCAATTGAGCAAAAGAGTCTCTGTCATTTAAACACGGTATGGTGTTAAATTCTTTACCACCAACTTCGTGAAAAATCTCTTCCCCTTCCATGGCAATTTCTTCTAGTGTTTCTAAACAATCACTTACAAAGGCCGGTGTAACTACGGCCATTTTTTTTAGCCCCCCTTTACCCATGCGCTCTATTGTTCTATCTGTATAGGGTTGTAACCATGGGTCAAAACCAAGACGAGATTGGAAGGTGGTAGAATAGGTGCCGCGTTCTAGTTTTAAATATTTTGCGACGTTAACTGTCGTGATTTCACATTGATGTCTGTAACAAAACTCATGTTGCTTTGATCCTTTTTTAAAGCAGCACTTTCCGTCCATTTTACAAGCTCCGCTTGTAATGTCACTTTTTCTTATATGACGCTCTGGTACTCCGTGATAGCTAAACAATAAATGCTCGTAATCTAATGTTTTAAGCTTCTCTCCGATACTTTCTGCCAAAACCTTAACATAGTCTTCTTTATGATAAAAAGCAGCAGTGCGAGTGATCGTTAGTTCTGGGAAATGTTCTGCAACCAACTCATCAACTTTTACGTCAATAGTCTCTGTGGTAGCCATCGCAAATTGAGGATATAATGGGATGGTTTTTATTTCTGTACACCCTTTATCTACAAGTTCTTGTAATCCTTTTTTAAGGGTCATTGAGCCGTAACGCATAGCCAAGGCAACAGGAATGTCTACTTTTTCTTGCACCTTTTTTTGCAAGCGCTCAGAAAGCACAATTAATGGAGAACCTTCTTCCCACCAAATTTTTGCATAGGCCTGTGCAGATTTTTTAGGCCGGGTATTTAAAACAATCCCTCTTACAAGTAATATTCTTGCCCATCTAGGCACGTCAATTACCCGCTCGTCCATCAAGAACTCACCCAAATATTTTTTTACGTCTTTAGGATCTGTACTATCTGGTGATCCAAGATTTACTAAAAGAACTCCTTTCATAAAATTTTTAAATAACTTCTCTGGGCTAAAGCATGAGACTGTTTTGATATTTTAATAATGTAGGGTAAAACCACTACAAGCACCTATGTATTTCGACTCTTAACAAAAATACCTTTAAAAAATGGGTTCTTGTATTTAGCCCGCGTAGATTAACATAATAATAAGAAAATGCATGCTGGCGAGACATTAAGTTAAGGCATCTTTAGGTATTTTTAAAGCCTATGCCCCCTGAGCTACAATAAACTTTTTAGGTGTTGTGCCAAATTTTTTCTTAAAGGCTGCAATAAAATGACTCGCGGTACTGTAGCCAACTTTAAGACCAACCTCATTTACATTATGGGATCCCGAAATCAATAATTGACGTGCAACTTCCATCTTATAATCAAACAAAAAGGCAAATACAGGGTCGCCATAGATTTGTTTAAACCCTTCTTTTAATTTATTTATTGGAAGCTGTATTTCATCGGCCAGCTGCTTAAGGGTAGGTGGTTCTGACATACGGGCAATGATAATTTGTTTGGCTTTTTTAATTTTAACAACATTTAGCTCATCTGCCAAAAAGGGACACTGCTCAATATCCACATCTTCCTCTCTATTAAAATAGAGGCTCAACAGCTCGTAGGCTTTTCCTTTAAAGTATAAGGGCTTAATAGAGCTGTGTAAGTTGTAGTTCATCAGCTGGTTAAGCACTATGGCCATCGAGGGAGAAATTTGGGCATCTTTATAATACTTCCTGTCTTTATTTTCTCCACTTAAAAAGGAGATATAGCTGGTTTCATTAGAAAACAGTGTGTGAAATATTTTGATTGGAAGTAAGACAGAAATCACCCAAGAATTTGGGGCTACCATTACCTCAATAGGTAAATCTCTTTGAGGATTGTACAAAAGTAAGGAACCGCTCTCTTGAATGGGCAACCTGTAATTCCCGTTATTAAAACCAAAAGATCCTGAGCCTTTCACGCAGAAATGAAATTGGATAAAATCTGCATTTACGTCTCTTTTAAAGAGTTGATTTTCAGTTGTTTCATTGTTAAATTTTAAAATATAAAACCCCGGCTCAATCATGGTTTCTTTATAGATACCTTGAGCGATACTTTTTGATAGGTTTGAGATGTCTTGTGAGTTCATTCTATTTAGAATTGATATAAATAACAAACAGTCATTGTTTTGTAAATACAGCAATATAGTAACTTACAGCGATTTTTTATAGAATAATAAGTAAAAATAACAGATATCGATATTATTGATGCCTCTTGCGTTGTTTTTTGATTGTCAATGCATCTATTTTTGCCATGCTGATGCTCTTTTAATTACAGGGGCAACTTTCGGTCTATGAAAAACAACGCTAAAAGCCCATATTGCGCATCTTCTGAGGGCACATTCTTTGCCATTGGCCTTAATTACAAAAAGGCTGATGCAGAAGTAAGAGGGCGATTTAGTGTTTCAGTAAATGTTCAAAAAGACATTTTAACTGCCAGCAAAAAATCAGAAATAAGATCACTTACCCTTATTTCTACTTGTAATAGGACAGAGCTTTATGGTTTTGCCCAAAGGGCCAAAGACTTGATTGTGTTGTTGTGTGAGCATACCGCTGGAAGTATTTCTGAGTTTGAAAAAGTAGCCTATGTACACCAAGATCAAAAAGCGGTATCACACCTTTTTAGAGTTGGTACTGGTCTTGATAGTCAAATCTTAGGAGATTTTGAAATTATAAGCCAGGTCCGTAAAAGCCTGGGTCGCTCCAAAAAAATGGGAATGTTAAACCCATATATGGAACGTCTTGGAAATGCCGTAATACAAGCAAGTAAGCGTATTAAAAATGAAACCGATATATCTACTGGTGCAACCTCTGTGAGTTTTGCCGCGGTGCAGTACATTATGGCAAGAGTGCCGTATGTGAGTGAAAAAAATATTCTCCTTTTCGGAATTGGAAAAATTGGCCGTAACACCTGCGAAAATCTTATAAAACACACCAAAAACGATCACATAACCCTTATCAATAGAACCAAGACCAAGGCAGAGGTGATGGCTGGAAAATTTAATCTGGTTGTGAAAGATTATGCCAATATACAAAGCGAAATTGCCCAAAGCGACATCATGATTGTTGCAACAGGATCCCAACAACCCACCATAAGTAAAGAGCTACTGTACCTAAAAAAGCCTCTTTTAATTTTAGACCTATCTATTCCAAAAAATGTAGCCAATAACGTTACACAAGACCCTAACGTTACACTGATACATCTAGATGAGCTTTCTAAGGTAACAGACGCGACCCTAGCCCATAGACAATCACAAATACCGCTAGCTCAAAACCTTATAAAAGAAGTTGAGGCAGAGTTTGATACTTGGGCACAACACAGGAGTTTTGCACCAACAATAAAAGCATTAAAAAGCAAACTTGGTGAAATAAAAATCGGTGAAATTGATAATCAACGTCGCAAAATTTCTAATTTTAATCAAGAACAGGCAGAAATTATTAGCGATAGAATTATCCAGAAAATAACCACTCAGGTTGCAAACCACTTAAAAAATACCAGCAGTAACCCCACAGAAACGGCAGGTTTAATTGAACAAATTTTTAAATTAAACCAGGAGCATCATGAATAAGGTAATTAAAATAGGCACTAGAGATAGCCAACTTGCCCTATGGCAAGCACATACGGTTCAAGACAAATTACAGGCTTTGGGGTACAGCACAAAAATAGTTTCTGTAAAATCTCAGGGAGATCTTAAACTAGACACCCCTTTATACGAGCTAGGAATTACAGGTGTTTTCACCAAAATACTAGATGTTGCCATGTTAAACAATACTGTTGATATCGCAGTACATTCTTTAAAAGATGTTCCTACCGCACTACCCAAAGGAATTGTGCAGGGAGCTGTATTAAACAGAGCTAGCACTCAAGATATTCTTGTTACAAAACAAGCTATTGACCTCTCAAAACCCTGCACAATCGCAACAGGGTCATTAAGGCGCAAGGCACAGTGGCTACACCAATACCCAAACCACACAGTGGTAAATCTACGCGGCAATGTAAATACCCGTTTACAAAAACTACAAGACAATCCTTGGCAAGGGGCTATTTTTGCTAAAGCTGGGCTTGAGCGCATAAAGGTATTGCCGAAAAATTACACCAATCTGTATTGGATGACTCCTGCACCCGCACAAGGGGCTATGGTTGTTGTTGGTTTGCAAGATGATCTTTTTTGTTTGCAGGCAATTGAAAAATTAAATCACGCCCCATCACAAATATGCACACAAATAGAGCGTGATTTTTTAAGAACTCTTGAAGGAGGATGTACTGCCCCCATCGGGGCGCTTGCAAAAATAGAAGGCGATACCATACAATTTGTAGGTTCTTTATTCTCCCTTGACGGCACTAAAAAAGTAGCAATAGAAAAAACTATTTCTCTCCATCTAGCGAGCACAGCAGGCGAAGCTATTGCAAAAGAGTTGCTGCAAAGAGGAGCAGATGTACTTCTCAAAGAAATTAAAGAGCGCATGAATTTATAGCTAAAAATGAAAAACATTTTATCTACAAAAAAACTAAACCCAGATCAAAGAGAGCTTTTCTCTCAACAAGGGTTGTGTCTTGTAGATTATAATGCCATTGCTATCGTATTTTTAAATTTTAAAGCTCCAAAGCCAATCAATAATGCAATTTTTACAAGCCAACAATCGGTACACTCTTTTTTAGCAAAAACCCAAGGAGATTTGGGACTTAAAAATTGTTTTTGTGTTGGTAATAAAACAAAAACACTTTTAGAGAAAAATGGGCTAAATGTGATAGAAATTGGTCAAAATGCAGCAGAATTGGCGCAAAAAATACTAAAAAACCACAAAAACAAGGTTTTTTATTATTTCTGCGGGACCATCAGAAGAGAAGAGCTCCCAAATGCACTAAAAAGTGAAAAAATGACCCTTTTTGAGGTAAAAACATACAAAACAGTACTAAAAACAAAGAAATTTGATCAAAAATGGGACGGTATCTTGTTTTTTAGCCCAAGTGGGGTAGCGAGTTATATTTCAGAAAATAAACACCAAACAAACACCTATGCTTTTTGCATTGGGCAAACAACAGCATCTAGTGCAAGAAAACATTTTAAAAGGGTTGTTGTTGCAAACACAAATACAATAGAAAGCGTGTTAGAAAAAACCATAGAAGTTATATAAAACTACAATATGATTAAAAATGATTTATTCTTAAAAGCCCTAAAGGGAGAGATAGTAGATAGACCTCCTGTTTGGATGATGAGACAAGCGGGTCGTTATTTGCCAGAGTTTATGGAAATTAAGGCAAAGTATGATTTCTTTACTCGGTGCCAAACTCCTGAGCTTGCCAGCGAAATCACCGTTCAGCCTATTCGCAGATACGGCATGGACGCCGCTATATTATTTTGCGACATCCTGGTGATCCCTCAGGCAATGAATATAGAAGTTGAGATGAGGCCAGATGTTGGACCTTGGCTTCCAAACCCGATACGGTCTCAAAAAGATCTTGACAGGGTAGTGGTTCCAGATATTCATCAAAGTTTGGGATATGTGATGGAGGCTATTAAAATGACCAAAGAAAAACTCAACGATGAGATTCCATTAATTGGTTTTGCAGGGAGCCCCTGGACTATCTTATGCTACTGCGTACAGGGCCAAGGAAGCAAAAATTTTGACAAGGCAAAACAGTTTTGCTTTACCCAACCTGTTGCTGCTCATGAGTTACTTCAAAAAATCACAGATACCACCATTGCCTATCTAAAAGAGAAAGTAATTGCCGGAGTTGATGCTGTACAAGTTTTTGATAGTTGGGGAGGCATGCTATCTCCCGTTGATTATGGGGAGTTTTCTTGGCAATATATCCAACAAATTATTGACGCTTTAAAAGACCATGCCCCTGTAATTGCCTTTGGAAAAGGGTGTTGGTTTGCCTTAGATAGCATGTCAAAAAGTGGTGCAAGCGCCCTGGGTATAGACTGGACATGCTCTGCGAAAAATGCACGGTCTTTAACTGGCGGGAAGATTACCCTGCAAGGTAACTTTGATCCAACAAGGCTTTTTAGCCCGCCTAAGGAGATAAAAAAACAGGTGAAACAGATGATTGACGCCTTTGGGAAGGATCGATATATTGTAAATCTAGGACATGGTATTTTACCTAATATCCCTACAGAAAATGCTGCCGCATTTATTGAGGCGGTAAAAGAATATAAACAAGAGCAATGAGCATCTGGGGGCGCATAACAAAATTAAATCTTGACCAGCTATGTAAGTTGTCGCTACTATTTTTGTCTCGCCCGCAGTATATTATACCTACAATTAGTGCAACAAAAAAAACACTGCTTGTTTGTGATAGGCTATATAAAGATACCCATCACCAAAGTAATAAAGCCAATGCATTTAGGCATGCCCTTTGGAATGTGCTGATTTGTAGAAAAGTAATGAAATATTCCAAAAACAAGCAAAAAAGTGTGTTTTGGGCCCAAAAAGTAGCTGATTTGTACGAAAAAGTGACTCAAAATGAAGTTTTAGACCAAGAAATGGATTTACACAATAACACCATTGGCAGAATCTTTTTTTTGAACCATTTAGAGCAAAAAGAGGTAAAAATCATTGATTTATTGCAAAAAATGAGTCAAAAAGCGCAAAAAACAAAGAAAATTGAACAAATGCACCAGCATAAAAATGAGTTGGTATATTTGACATAGTAAAAAAATAAAGTATGGTGCAAAATATTTTTAAAGGCATTAAGGCATACGCAGGCGCATTGGGTCTTATTAGTACTTTGGGTTTGTGGAAATACTTTGCTATTCCTGTTTTAATTAGCTTTGTTACAGCAGCCCTAATAGGGCTATCTGCCTGGGGCTGGAGTGATAATGTTGCCAACACCATAGACCTGCTTTGGGTTTGGGAATGGGGAGCAGATTGGTTTCATGGGGTTGCAGAAATACTTGGAGGGGTGCTAATCATTGTTTTAGGTTTAATTGTCTACAAACATATTGTAATGGCTTTGAGCGCTCCTTTTATGAGCCCAGTATCTACAGCAATAGAGCGTCACTTTTTGGGAGAACAGCACATCCACAGAGATACCAGCAACACCTCTCAATTATGGCGCGGTATACGGGTTAATGTAAGAAATTTAACCATGGAGGTTTTCATTACAATACCACTACTTGTTTTAAGTCTGGTTCCGGTATTAAATATTATTACAACGCTACTAATATTCTTGGTACAGGCATACTATGCTGGTTTTGGTAATATGGATTATACACTAGAGCGCCATTATGGATATAAAGAAAGTGTGCAGTTTGTAAAAAGGCACAAAGGTGTTGCCATTGGTAATGGTATACTATTTACAATTATGCTATTTATTCCTGTTATTGGGGTGCTACTAGTACTGCCTTTGTCGGTAACGGCTGCCACATCACAAACTATTAGATTTATTAAAGATAAAAAATGAAAGAACAATTTGTAGCCTATATTAAAGACCTTCAAGACACCATTACCTCTAAAATAGAGGCTATTGATGGAGGGGCTACTTTTAAGCAAGATCTTTGGGAACGGCCTCAGGGCGGCGGCGGGCGCACAAGAGTTATTGAAAACGGTACCGTATTTGAAAAAGGGGGAGTAAACATAAGTGAGGTCTTTGGAGAATTGCCAAAAAGTATGCAAACATACTTTGGGGTTGAGGAGGCTGATTTTTTTGCCTGTGGGCTTAGTTTGGTGTTGCATCCTTTAAACCCTATGGCACCAACGGTACATGCTAACTGGCGTTATTTTGAGATGTATGATAAACAAGGTACTTTAATAGACCAATGGTTTGGCGGAGGACAAGACCTCACCCCGTATTATTTGTTTGAAGAAGATGCCAAGCATTTTCATCAAACCTGTAAAGCTGCATGTGATATTCACAATCCTTTATTTTATCCAAAATACAAAGCGCGTTGTGATGAGTATTTTTACAATCCACATAGAGAAGAAGCAAGAGGTGTGGGAGGGTTGTTTTTTGATTATTGTAAAAAATCTCCAGAGATGCAAATCAAAGATTGGTACAATTTTGTTACACAAATTGGAGATAGTTTTCTTGATGCTTATACCCCTATAGTTGAAAAAAGAAAAGAATTACCGTATACACCAGCACAAAAAGATTGGCAAGAAATACGCCGTGGCAGATATGTAGAGTTTAATTTAGTGCACGATAAAGGGACCCTCTTTGGTTTAAAAACCAATGGCCGCATAGAGAGTATTTTAATGAGCCTACCGCCACGCGTGCAGTGGCGGTATGACCACCAACCAGAACCAGGTAGTGAGGAAGAAAAATTAATCAAAGTGCTTAAAGACCCCGTTAATTGGGTGTAGTAATAATTTGGCAATAGAGCCCATTTCTACTGCCGCAAGACTCAAAAAAAATGATACTAAGAAGAAACAGAAGACTCAGAACAACACAGGCCATCAGAAGCCTAGTGAGAGAAACAAGTATTGCGCCAACAGATTTTATAGTTCCTGTGTTTATCGTTGAGGGTAAAGGGATAAAGCAAGAGATTCCATCTATGCCAAACTACTACCGGTACTCGTTAGATCTAATGCAAAAAGAAATACTAGAGTTGTGGGCTATGGGTTTAAAAAGTGTCTTGTTATTTGTAAAAGTTGCTGAGCAGTTGAAAGACAACAAAGGTACAGAGGCTTTAAATGCTCAAGGGCTAATGCAGCGAGCTATTAAAACCATAAAAGAGGTATGCCCAGAGATGCTTGTAATGACAGATGTGGCATTAGACCCTTACTCAAAATATGGTCATGATGGTATTGTTGAGCATGGGATCATACAAAATGACGCCACAAATAGTGTCTTGGCAGAAATGGCGCTGAGCCACGCCCAGGCAGGAGCAGATATTATTGCCCCAAGCGATATGATGGATGGACGTATTTTTGATATCCGGTCTTTGCTAGAACAAGAAGGATTTCATAACACAGGGATTATGAGTTATAGCGCCAAATATGCTAGCGCTTTTTACGGCCCTTTTAGAGATGCTCTGCAAAGCGCACCTGTTGCTCTTAAAAACATCCCCAAAGACAAACAAACCTACCAAATGGATCCTGCAAACAGGAAAGAGGCTATTAAAGAAACCCTTATGGATGTTGAAGAAGGGGCAGACATTGTAATGGTAAAGCCGGGCTTGTGCTATCTAGACATTGTAAGAGAGGTAAGAAACGCCGTTGATGTACCTGTGGCGGTATATCAAGTAAGTGGAGAATACGCTATGTTAAAAGCTGCGGCAGAAAAGGGATGGCTAGATCATGACGCGGTGATGATGGAGCAGCTATTAAGTATCAAAAGAGCAGGAGCTCACATGATTGCTAGTTATTTTGCTAAAGATGCTGTAAGACTTCTTTAATGGCCTGTTATTTTATTATTTAAAAATAATAGTGTAATTTTAATGTCTACTCCCCGCTCACATTAACATGATAAAACGTATAAAACTAGAGCACATCCTATTTCTGGATATTGAAACTGTTCCTCAATTTGCTAATTACGACTCACTAGACAAGGACACAAAACTACTTTGGGAGGCTAAAACAAAATACCAGAGAAAAGAAAACTTCACTCCCAAAGAATTCTACGACAGGGCCGGTATTTGGGCAGAGTTTGGTAAAATAGTCTGTATTTCTGTGGGGTACTTCAAGCAAAAAGAAGATCCTAGAAACTTTAGAGTTACCAGCTTCTATGGAGAGGAGAGTGACATTTTAAAAGATTTTAAAACCTTACTAGAAACCCATTTTAACAAATCTAACCACCTGTTGTGCGCTCACAACGGAAAAGAATTTGACTTCCCATACATTGCGAGGCGTATGGTTATTCTAGGAATCGATTTGCCGGAAAAACTCAATTTGTTTGGCAAAAAACCCTGGGAGGTTCCACACCTAGACACCCTAGAATTATGGAAGTTTGGAGACTACAAAACCTTCACTTCTCTTAGGCTTATGGCGCACGTTTTAGGAATCCCATCTCCAAAAAATGATATCTCAGGAGATCAGGTGCGGGATGTGTTTTACAAAGAAAATAACATTTCCAGGATTGTTACCTACTGTGAAAAAGACACCGTGACGGTGGCGCAAATTATCTTAAAATTAAGAAACCAGGACTTGTTGAGCGCTTCTGAGATTTTATCTGTGTAGGTGTCATTTCTATGTTTCTCGAAATAAAAATTGTGTGTTGTCTCCATCTGTGATTTAACTATCTTTGATACAATGGCTACAAAAAAAATACTTGATGTATCAGGGTTAAACATTTCTTTTGGGAAAAACAAAAAGACAACAACCGTTGTTAACAGTATAGACTTCTCCTTGTATGAAAACGAAATTTTAGCCATTGTAGGAGAATCTGGAAGCGGGAAATCTGTCACGTCAAAGGCTATTATGGGCTTGCTCTCAGATAAAAACACCCATATTAAAGGCCGTATAGAGTTTGAGCAAACCTCCTTACTCTCTATAGGCCCTAAAGAGTTTGCTGGGCTTCGAGGCAATGATATTGCCATGATTTTTCAAGAACCAATGAGCGCTTTAAACCCTTCATTAACCTGTGGTTTCCAAGTTGCTGAAATACTATTGCATCACAATAAAGTAACTGCCTCACAGGTAAAGAAGGAAGTGCTTCAGCTTTTTGAAAAAGTAAAACTTCCAAGACCCCAAGATATTTACACTAGCTACCCACACCAAATAAGTGGAGGACAGATGCAGCGTGTTATTATCGCAATGGCTATTGCTTGCAAGCCAAAAATATTAATTGCAGACGAGCCAACAACGGCCCTTGATGTTACTGTTCAAAAAGAAATTTTACAACTTCTCAAAGATTTACAAAAGCAAACCGGCATGAGTGTGCTTTTTATCTCTCATGATTTAGCCCTAGTGTGTGAGCTTGCAGACCGAGTGGTGGTGATGTATAAAGGAAGTATCATAGAAAAAGGGTCTGTGAAAGAAATATTTGAGGCGCCAAAAATGCCTTACACTAAGGCGCTACTAGCGTCAAGACCTACTCTTGATGTGCGGTATAAAATCCTTCCAACCATTGCCTCAATAGCAGATAACAGCTTTACTCCAAAAAGCATAAGCGCCCAACAACGCGCAAAAAAACATCAGAAAATATACACCAAAACTCCTTTATTGCGAGTAGAGAATATTGCTAAATCTTATTTTTCTAAGGTTGGTTTTTTTGGTCAAACACAAGAAATTAAAGCTGTAAACGGAGTTAGTTTTGATGTTTTTGAAGGAGAAACCCTGGGGCTTGTAGGGGAGTCTGGATGTGGAAAATCAACCCTAGGAAAAGTGATCCTTCAGCTTGAAAAAGCTACAAAAGGGGCTATTTTCTATAAAGGAAAAGAAATCACTTCGCTAAAAAGCAAAGATCTAAGGTCTTTGCGCAAAGATATTCAGCTTATTTTTCAAGATCCATACGCTTCTTTAAACCCTCGCAAAATTATTGGAGAGGCTATAATGGAGCCCATGGAGGTTCATAATATAGGAGGCTCTAAGAAACAGCAAAAAGAAAAAGCAATGAAACTGCTGTCTCGCGTTGGGCTAGAGAGTAGTTATTTTCATAGGTATCCACACGAGCTCTCTGGAGGGCAGCGCCAGCGAGTTGGAATTGCAAGAACCATTGCCATGGAGCCTAAACTAGTTATTTGTGATGAGAGTGTTTCTGCTTTGGATATTTCTGTTCAAGCGCAAGTTCTTAATTTATTAAATGAGCTTAAAGAAGATTTTGGGTTTACCTACATCTTTATTTCTCATGACTTAGCAGTTGTTAAGTATATGGCAGATCAATTATTAGTGATGAATCAAGGAGCCATTGAAGAGCTAGGGGATGCAGATGAAATTTATGCAAACCCTGTAAAAAAATACACCAAAAAACTCATTGATTCTATTCCAAAAGGAATTTAAAAAAGGGGATTAAAATTTCATTTGAGGAATCTCACCCTCTATAATTAGCTCTCCTAAAGTAGCTTCTTGTATCTGTGAAACACTCACCCCAGGGGCCCTTTCTAGTAGCTTAAACTTTCCGTCCACAACTTCTAAAACAGCAAGATTACTTACAATTTTTTTAACGCAATTTACACCCGTTAGAGGGAGGCTACATTGTTTTAATAGTTTTGACTGTCCTGCTCTATTGGTATGCATCATGGCAACAATTATGTTTTCTGCACTTGCAACCAAATCCATGGCGCCGCCCATCCCTTTTACCATTTTACCCGGGATTTTCCAATTGGCAATATCTCCGTTTTGAGACACCTCCATGGCTCCTAGAATAGTTAAATCTACGTGTTGGCCTCTTATCATTGAAAAACTAGTTGCGCTGTCAAAATAAGACGCTCCCTTAAGGGCTGTAATAGTCTGTTTCCCAGCGTTTATAAGGTCTGCGTCTTCCTCGCCTTCAAAGGGAAAGGGGCCCATACCAAGTATCCCGTTCTCGCTTTGAAATTCTACCTGTATATCGTCTCGCACAAAATTTGCCACCAAAGTAGGTATACCAATTCCAAGGTTTACATAATAGCCCTCCTTTACCTCTTGGGCGATGCGTTGTGCTATTTGATTTTTGTCTAACATATTTTTTTATTTAATGTATTGCCTTGATGTGGGTGCTTTTTTTTGCTATAGTTGTCTTACGGTTCTCTGCTCTATACGCTTTTGATACTGCTTTCCTTGAAAAATTCGTTGCACAAAAATACCTGGAATATGAATTTGATTTGGATCCAACTCACCTGCTGGCACCAACTGCTCAACCTCAGCTACTGTGATTTTGGCTGCTCCACACATATTTGGATTAAAATTTCTTGCCGTACCCTTAAAAATTAAATTTCCTGCAGTGTCTCCCTTCCAGGCTTTTACGAAAGAAAATTGCGCATTAAAAGCGTGTTCGAGCAGGTGCATTTTTCCATTAAATTCTCTAGATTCTTTACCCTCGCCTACCTCGGTGCCGTATCCCGCTGGCGTATAAAAAGCCGGCACACCACTTTGTGCAGCCAAACATCGCTGAGCTAGGGTTCCTTGGGGTATGAGCTCTACATCCAACTCACCGCTTAACATTTGGCGCTCAAACTCTGCGTTCTCTCCAACATAAGAGGAAATCATTTTCTTGATTTGTCGTTTTTGAAGCAATAAACCAAGGCCAAAATCGTCTACCCCAGCGTTGTTTGAAATACAGGTTACTTTTTTAACATCAAGGCGTACCAATTCTGCAATTGCATTTTCTGGAATACCACATAAACCAAAACCTCCTAACATAAAAGTCATCCCGTCCTGTACGCCCTTACAAGCCTGTTGAACATTTACCACTGTTTTATTAATCATGTGTCTTTAATTTTTCATAAAAATACAAAAGCCAAAGTACATTACACATACTTTGGCTTTTGTTTGATGTTTTTAAGAACTCAAAAATCAAATTCATCTGGTACCTGGTCTATATCTTCAGAAACCGTTTGTGCCTTCCATTTCTCACAATCTACCTCAATTGTAAGGTCTGGCGGAACTATAAACTCGTCTTTTGATATCTCTAAACGCTCATCATTGTAGCAATCTTTCATGTACAAGGCCCAAACAGGTAGCGCCATGGTGGCTCCTTGCCCGTACATTGTAGACTCGAAATGAACAGAACGATCCTCGCCCCCAACCCAAACTCCTGTAACAAGATTAGGGACCATACCCATAAACCAACCATCACTATTGTTTTGAGTGGTTCCTGTTTTACCTGCTATTGGATTTTTAAACTCATAAGGATACCCCGTTACTGTAGTTTTGTATGCCCTATTGGCGCCGGTTTTATGACGTAGTCTAGAACCAGATCCGGCCTCGGTAACTCCCTGTAATAAATTAATAGTGACATAAGCTGTTTCACTACTTATAACATCTTTTGTTTGAGGAGTGTGTTGGTATAAAACAGTACCGTTTTTGTCTTCAATTCTGGTTATAAGTGATGGCTTTACATACACACCCTGATTAGCAAATGTGCTATAGGCTCCAACCATTTCATATAAAGATACATCTGGTGTCCCCAGGGCTAGAGAAGGTACGGGCAACATATTTTTTGTGTCTATCCCCATTTTCTCAACCAAAGTAATCACTGGCTCTGGGCCAACGCGGTCTATTAGTCTTGCAGTAACGGTGTTTATAGAGTTCGCCAATGCTTTTGTTAACGATAGCATGCCTCCATATTTATTACTAGAATTCTTTGGGCACCAATCATTCATGTTTCCTCTGGTACCCGCCGGGATACAGAAAGGAGTATTAGGCAAGCTGTCACAAGGAGACATATGCATTTGATCTATGGCGGTGGCATATACAAATGGCTTAAAGGTGGAACCAATTTGCCTCTTACCCGTTGAAACCATATCATACTTAAAGTGTTTGTAATCTATACCGCCCACATAAGCCTTCACTTCTCCCGTTTGAGGATTCATGGACATCATAGCGCCCTGCAAGTAATTTTTATAGTACCTGATGGAGTCTCTAGGGGTCATTATTGTGTCTATATCTCCGTTCCAAGAGAAAATGCGCATCTTTCGTTTTTTATCAAAACTTTTTAAAATTTCTTCTTTGCTTTTACCCTCTGCGGTCATTGCTCTGTAGCGTTCGCTTCTTCGTATTGAGTTTTTTATAATTCTATCAATTTCTTCGGGCTCTACATCTCTAAAAGGAGCGGTTTTGTTGTATTTATTTTGCTTTGTAAATTCTTTTTGCAGGTTAGACATATGGCTTGTCATTGCCTTTTCTGCATAGCCCTGCATGCCAGCATCAATAGTGGTGTATACTTTTAATCCATCTCTGTAGATGTTAAAGTTAGTGCCATCGCTCTTTGGATTGTTTTTAGTCCAATCTCCCATAAAAGCACGTGCATACTCTCTAAAATAAGTTGCCAAGCCCTCCACATGTCCTTGTGGGGTATAATTAAACTCTAGGGGTGTTGCCTGCAGGCTATCCTTTAGCTCTTTTGAGATAAAATCATACTTCTGCATTTGAGATAAAACAACATTTCTTCGATTTTTAACCCCCTGTGGGTTTCTCAAAGGGTTGTACAGGGAAGAGTTTTTAAACATCCCAACCAACATAGCAGATTCTGAAACATTTAATTGGCTAGGTGCTTTGTCAAAATAAATATTACTCGCAGATTCTATACCGATAGCCTGGTTTAAAAAATCATACTCATTAAAATACATCGTTAGTATCTCATTTTTAGTGTAACGCCTCTCCAAACGTGTTGCAATAATCCACTCTTTAACTTTTTGTATCCCTCGTTGAAATTTATTTCTAGAGGCCTGGTCTGTAAATAACTGCTTAGCAAGTTGCTGAGAAATAGTACTAGCCCCACCTTTGCTTCCTAAATAAACAGCAGCACGAAGTGTCCCTCTAATATCAATACCGCTATGGTCATAAAAACGAATGTCTTCGGTGGCCAAAAGGGCGTTTTTAAGATGCTCTGGCAACTCCTGAAATGCAACTGGAGTTCGGTTTTCTTTGTAAAATTTACCAATAACCTTTCCGTCTGTAGAGATAATTTCTGTGGCAAGATTTTTTTCTGGATTTTCGAGACTTGTTTCGTCTGGAAGACTCCCAAAGACACCAAGCGAGGCCAATAAAAACAACAAAGCAACGGCCGCTACAACACTCAATAGCAAAAGCCAAAACAAGGTAACGATACTACCTTTTTTTTTAGTTTTCTTTTTTTTTCTGGTGGTTTTCTTTTGAGCCATGCTATGCTACTTTTTGTGTTAGGGCCTGAAAATATAAATACATTTTATTTGTTTAAAACAGTATCTGTTTGGCTCTCTTTTATTTGGATGGTTGCATATAAACTACTTTATAGTTTCAATACTATAGCCTATATCTGTAATTCCCTCAAGTTTGCTAACGCCTTGCGACTCCCCATTATTGCGCACTGCATGTGAAATATGCAGGGTGTAATTTCCTTTTTCACTAAACGCAAGGTTCTGTTTATAAAACAATTTATTTTCCTTGAAGTTCCCAATACCTGTTCCTAGCCAAGACCCATCTGGTCTTGCCATTTTATATTCTAGTGTGTCAACCACTTTTTTGCCATAAGGATGTTGCATTGAAACAATCAAAAACAGATTGCTAAAAGGGTACTTGTTGTTATTTCTTACAGTAATAAATGCATTATAAGTAGCTAAACTATCCAGCCTTGGCAGCTCAAAAATAGCAGGATCTTTTACCTGCCAACCCTCTGGGTTAATTGCCTTGGTGTCTGCAGTTACAGCGCTATTATTACAGGCAATAAAAAGCAGGGATAAAACACTTGCAAAAAAACAGTTATACATTACTTTTTAGGATTGTTGGGTTTATTGCGGTTGTTTCGGTTTTTATTTCTTGGATTTGGTTTGTTTCCTTCGCCAGGAGTTGCTCCCGTTTGTTTTTTATGTCTAGCGTTGGGCTGGGTTTGTTTTCCAGCTCCAGCGGCTACTGGTCTTCTAGAATTGCGCTTTTTCTTCTTTCTGCGCTGTGATGATTTTGGTTTGTCAAAACGGGTAAGACTGTCTTGACCCACTACATTACTGAAAAGCTCGGTGTTGTCAATCTTGGTTTCTATTTTATAATCTTCAAGGTTGGCAACGATATCCCCGCTTTTATTAAGGGCAATAATTTCATTAACGCGTTCTAGGGTTAATTCATGCCAATTCATGGCTTCTTTTTCATAGGCGAACCACAACAAGCCCTTGAAAATGTCAGTTTTTTGACAAATAGCATTGCCTTTCTCTGTTTTGAGTTTAACATCACTTTTAGGGAAGGTTGCTAGTGTATCTATGTAGGTGTCCAGCTCAAAGTTTAAACAGCACTTTAATTTACCGCATTGACCTGCAAGTTTTTGAGGATTTAAAGAAAGTTGTTGGTATCTAGCCGCGGAGGTGTTTACAGACCTAAAATCTGTTAGCCAGGTAGAACAGCACAGTTCTCTACCGCAAGAACCAATACCGCCCAAGCGGGCTGCTTCTTGTCTAAAGCCCACTTGCTTCATTTCAATACGAGAATTAAACGTGCGTGCAAATTCTTTAATTAATTCTCTAAAATCTACGCGCTCCTCTGCGGTGTAATAAAAGATAACTTTAGAGGCATCTCCTTGAAACTCTACATCGCTAATTTTCATGCGCAGCCCTAGCCTAATTGCAATGACCCGAGAGCGTTTTTGGATATCTGCTTCACGATCTCTTACCTTTTGCCATATGTCAATATCTTTTTGTGTGGCTTTTCTATAAAGAATTGGCAGTTTGGTGGCGTCTGGATTTTCTTTTTTCTTTTTCATTTGTACGCGCACCAACTCACCAGCAAGGGTCACAATACCAATATCATGTCCAGATTCTGCTTGAGTGGCAACAATATCTCCAATGCTTAGGGAAAGATTTTCGTTGTTTTGATAAAAGTGTTTGCGTCCATTTTTAAAACGCACTTCAACTCCTGTATAAGGAGTCATATTTGCAGGAAGCGACATATTTGAAAGCCAATCAAACACCGTTAATTTGTTACAACCATCGGTCCCACAAGTACCATTGTTCTTGCAGCCTTTTGGTTGTCCATCGGCGCCAGAGGCACAGCTAGTACAGCCCATATTAATTATATATAGTGGAGTTTTGGAATTATTGTTTATTGACTTCCGTTAGACCTATGCGATCATCAACCTCATTGTTCAGTTACATCTTCACGGTGTTTGAATAAACAAATCATTAAAACCAAGAAACTCTCGAATGAATAAAACACTATTGTTTACAATGTAAAGGTATTAAATCTTACAGAATAAAAATTCAGAATTATAAACTACTTCTTAAATTGAAGCTTCTGAGATCTTCCCTTTTTAAATATTTTATTGCTTGCATGAGTTCCTTTGCGAAGTTCTTTTTGCTGCTCAAAGGGTAGCTGTATAATTTGATGACACTCATCACTACAGGTATGCTCCATTTTTTCAGCACAAACATCGCACTGAATAAACAACAAATGACATCCTTCATTAGCACAGTTTGTGTGGCTATCAAAAGGGCTCCCGCATTGATGGCAATTAGAAATAACATCGTCGCTAATGCGCTCGCTGCGTCTGTGATCAAAAACAAAGTTTTTTCCTAAAAATTTATTTTCTAATCCTTGATCTTTCACCTGGCGGGTGTATTCTATAATTCCACCCTCCAACTGAAATACATTTTTAAACCCTTTGTGTTTGTAATAGGCGCTGGCTTTTTCACAACGAATTCCTCCGGTGCAGTACATCACCAATTTTTTGTCTTCTTTATGATCTTGAAGGTCTTGCTCTATAACATCTAAAGAATCTCTAAAAGTGTCTACATCTGGAGTAAGGGCGTTTTTGAAATGTCCTATTTCACTTTCGTAATGATTGCGCATATCTACCAAAACAGTATCTGGATCTTCTATTAAATCGTTAAAGGTGTTGGCGTCTAAATGAACTCCTTTATTGGTGACGTCAAAGGTGGTGTCATTAAGCCCGTCTGCAACAATTTTATGTCTCACCTTGACTTTTAACTTTAAAAAAGATTTTAAGTCTTGCTCCACTGCAATGTTTAATCTACAATTTTCCAAAAAATAAATACCGTCTAAAAAGGCTTTAAATTCACTGAAATTTTTTCCCGGAACAGAAAGTTGTGCGTTTATTCCTTCTTTGGCTACATATATACGCCCCAAAACATCTAGGGCATCCCAAGCAATAAACAAATGATTTCTGAAAAGTTCTGGATTACCAATATGGGCATATTGATAAAAGGAAAGTGTTAAGCGTTCGTCTGCGGCTTGTTCTAGCAGAGCGGCTCTTTCTTTGGCACTTAGAGTATTGTACAGTTGCATGCTATACCAATGTTAAGGGTTAAAAAGAATAATGTTCAAAAGTAGAAAAAAAGACACGCAAAGCAATATTAAATGGATTAAATACTTCTTTTTCATGAATATAGAGCAAGGAAACCTTCCAAAATTTGGAATGTTTCCAAATATTTGTATATTTGCATTGTTCAATTACTTAAAAGTACTTGTTCACAACCTTTAAAAAACAAGCATGGTTTTAATTGTTTCAAGTAAAACGAAGGTTTATTTTTAACATCAAAATAAGACAAAAAAAACAGCATTATGGCAGATAAAGAGAAAGAGGCAAAATTAAAAGCACTAAAACTTACCCTGGATAAATTAGACAAAACATATGGTAAGGGAACCGTAATGAAAATGGGAGACCAAGCCATTGTTGATGTAGAGATAATACCCTCAGGATCATTGGGTCTTGATGTGGCCCTTGGCGTGGGTGGATATCCAAGAGGAAGGGTGATTGAGATCTATGGCCCAGAATCTTCGGGAAAAACAACACTAACAATTCATGCAATAGCAGAGGCACAAAAAAAGGGTGGTATTGCAGCTTTTATTGATGCAGAACACGCCTTTGACAGATACTATGCAGAGAGCCTTGGTGTAGATGTTGAAAATTTAATTATCTCTCAACCAGATAATGGAGAACAAGCCCTAGAAATTGCAGACAACCTAATACGTTCTGGAGCAATTGATATCATTGTTATTGATTCTGTGGCTGCCTTAACTCCAAAAAGTGAAATTGAAGGAGAAATGGGTGATAGTAAAATGGGATTACACGCCCGTTTAATGTCACAAGCATTAAGAAAACTAACTGGATCAATTTCTAAAACCAATTGTACGGTAATATTTATCAATCAATTGCGTGAAAAAATTGGTGTTATGTTTGGAAACCCAGAAACTACAACAGGTGGTAACGCCTTAAAGTTTTACGCATCTGTGCGTCTAGACATAAGACGATCTACTCAAATTAAAGACACTAACGGTAATGTTTTAGGAAATAAAACCAGGGTAAAGGTTGTAAAAAACAAAGTAGCTCCTCCCTTTAAGTTAGTTGAGTTTGACATCATGTACGGAAAAGGAATCTCTAAAGTTGGAGAAATCATTGATCTTGGTGTAGATTTTGAAATCATTAAAAAAGCAGGGTCTTGGTTTAGTTATGACGAAACCAAACTAGGTCAAGGTAGAGACGCGGTTAAAACATTACTACTAGACAACCCAGAACTTATGGAAGAACTAGAAATTAAAATAAAAGATTGTATCAAGGCCCTAGCGGGTGCATAACTAATTCCTTAAGCACATCAAGAAATACTGTTGCTGTCTTGATTGGAGTGGTAAAAATGTTTTAAAACAGGGTTTGGTTTTGTATAAAACCAAACCCTGTTTTAATTTTAGTACCTTTTGCAGGTGTTTAACGTTTCCATTTTAGATAAGAACTTTTTTAAATTATGTTAAAAAGTTAATATTAAAATCTTTTTTAGGACGTTATAGTGGCGCTACTGTTTTACAAATAAAAAAAGACGCTACGCAACCCTCTTCACAATCAAGCATCTAGTTGGTGTAGAAGCCAATAATTTATAGCTTATTGTGTAAAACAATTGCGAACAAACCAAGGCAACTACATTTGACTTTAAACCAAATCATACAAGGCTGTAAAAAGAAGGACGCTAAGGCACAAGCAGAGCTCTACAAGCGCTACAGTGGAGTGTTGTACTCTATTTGTTTGCGATACTCTCCCAACAAGGTAGAGGCAGAAGACAACTTGCAGGATGCTTTTATTACTATTTTTAATAAAGCAGAACAGTTTAAAGAAAAAGGCTCTTTTGAGGGTTGGATAAAAAGAATAACTGTAAATACTGTGCTTCAAAAATATAGAAAACAAAAAGTGTTTACTATAACTGATGAAGCGCAAATTGAGGATACCGCCGACCAACAGGTTGTTGATAATGGCTTGCCACTTGATTATTTACTCAGTATTATTCAAGAGCTGCCCCAGAGATACAGACTGGTGTTTACCATGTATGTTATGGATGGGTATTCTCATAAAGAAATTGGAGCCTTATTAGAAATTAGTGATGGAACCTCAAAGTCTAATTTAGCTAGAGCAAGAGGGATTTTAAAAACAAAAATTGACGACTATAACAAAGATAGTCTCTAGTACATAAAACCTTGCTGATAAAAACAGCAGACCTATGAAACAAAAAAAGAACATAGATCAACTCTTTAACGAGCGACTGGCAAATCACAAGCAGGCTCCCGGCTCTCATGTTTGGGATAATATTCAGGCGCGTCTAGAAAAAGACAAGAAAGATCGTGTTATTGCTATATGGTATAGAGTGGCAGGGGTTGCAGCAAGTTTGGTTTTGATTTTCTATTTAGCAGGTTCTTTAGGTGATACGCAAAGCAATAGTATTGTTGAGCAGCAACTAGATGTGAAAAGCGACAGCAACACAGTTCCAAAAATTAATAAAACACTTGAAATACGTTTGCCTGAATACAAATCTGGCATTACCTCCACAAATAAAGACGCGCAAAACAAGACAATTACACCACAGGTAAAAGAGAAAGACAATAACACTCCAAAAAAACAAATTATTGGCTTGACAAACCAAGAAAGCGCAGTAGCTAAAGGGACTATTAAAAAAGACCTCGTTGTGCCAACAAAAAATTTGACCCTAGCGGTTGTAAAACCAAAAAATCCACCTGTTGTTAAAGAAAATAAAGAAACAGTAACCAGCCCGGTGGTTGCCAATCCTAGCAGCGTCTCAGCAATAGCCGAGATAGAAAAGACCAACACGGCATCGGCAGAGAAAAAATCTATTTTTGATGCCATAAAAGAGCAAAAGCAACTGGAGTCTAAAGAGGCTGTAGCCAAAAAAAGCGCCCAAGAAAATCTTTGGGAAATTACACCCAACATCGCTCCCGTATATTTCAATACCTTAAGTCAAGGATCATCAATAGATGCTAGCTTTGCAGACAACACCCAAAAGGGTGATGTAAATATAAGTTATGGTATTGGTGTGCGCTACGCGCTGAGTGATCGATTAAAAATTCGCTCTGGAATAAACAATGTGTCTCTTAGTTATAGTACATCAGATATAGAACTAGGTGATGGCCCGGTCTCGGCAGCATTAAGAAATATTGATTACAATAGAGAAGGTATTGTGGTAATCGCGCAAGATTTAGGCACATTTGCTAGTCAAAATCAAGACGGAACCTTTGGTGAAATAACTCCAAAATCAACAAACGGAGAAGCGTTTATAAATCAAAATATTAGCTATTACGAAGTGCCTTTAGAATTAAGCTACACGCTTTTTGACAGCGCTTTTGGCCTAGATGTCATTGGAGGGGTTAGCACACTTGTTTTAGGAGAAAACCAAGTATCTGTTACCGCAGGGAATTACAGTGAGGTTCTTGGGGCTGCAAACAACTTATCTAGCATCAGCTTTGCCTCTAACATAGGGCTTGGATTACATTATAAAATGTCTAGTAACCTTAGACTTAATGTTGAGCCTATGTTTAAATACCAGTTAAATCCATATACAGATTCTTCTGTGAGTTTTAAGCCATACTACCTTGGTGTATACACCGGGTTAAGTTTTAAGTTTTAGGAAACTTCAAAGCAAAAATAACTGTTGTTTTGAAGTGTTTTAATTGTTCTGTTTTGCCTTCTTGGGCAAACAACTTCACTAAAAATCATCTCATCGCCATGGGGTGATTTTTTATTTCATAAACTCTTTTACCTCAGCAAGAGCAATACTCAAAATAACAGGGGCAGCGCTATAACTTGCAATTTCGTGTTGATTGTAATGAAGTACCAGGCTGTCTTGACTAAAACCCAGGCTATTGGGCATGGTAAAAGTATTGCCATCAAACCAAAAGTAATTGGCATTAATGCTGCTTTGCTCCGGAATATTAAACGCTTTTCTAAATTTTGTTTCGGCAAATGCGCTTAGGGCATCATAGCGCTTAAAAAGGGTTTGATTTGTGAGCTTCTCCCCTGTTTTTATGTCAAAATTGATATACATAAGGTCTTGATAGCCGTGTGCGCCCCCAGTGTATTTGTATTGCTTAAATTCTAAGGACAACAGCAACTCGTCTCTGAAAGTCTCCGTTACCAGAGCCTCAACAAAATACTCGGCTGCCAAGTCTGGGAACTCTGCATGGTCACGCCAATAAGAATCCACAAATCCTTTTGCGGCTGCCTCTATGGTTAATGCCGTTGGCTCTTTTGATGGATCCTCCAGATACAGCGATGCGGCAATAAAAGAATTTATAGCCGTATTTAATTCTATTTCGCGATTGTTCTGGGGGGCATACAAGAGATAGTCAATAGCAATATTTGGGCAATCTCTAGAGGCGCAACTAGGTAAATCCCCTTGAGAGAAAGAGCGTGGCTGTGGCTGAAATAACTCTGTGGTACAACCACAAAAAACCACCACCAAAAAGAACAAACACCAAAATCTTAAGTTCATTTCACAAAATTACTACGGTATTTTTAACCCTAGAGAAGGACAAAAATTATTTATAAAAGTTCATTTCATCCAAATACTGCCAAACATTTTCGGGCAATAGAGGCCGGATATTTTTTTGATTTTTGATTCCGTTTCTAATAGCCGTAGAAGATATCTCCATGATCGGGGCTGATACTTTGGTTATATTAGGATGGTTCTCAAACAAAGCAATTGCTTTGTTTGGGCTCAATCTAGGATAGACAAACAGCTCGTATCTAGAGAGTATTACCTCGTAGTTTTTCCACTTATGGAAACTCTTAAGGTTGTCTTCTCCCATAATTAGACAAAATTTCTGCCCTGGGTGCTTTTCTTCTAAAAAAGCCAAGGTATTGACCGTGTAATTGGGCTGGGGCAAATCAAACTCGATGCCGCTTGACTTGATTTTGGGATACTCCTCTAAGGCAATATCAACCATCATTAGGCGGTGATTGTCCTCTAGTAAAGAGCTTTTCTTCTTATGAGGGTTGTGAGGCGTTACAACCATCCACACCTGGTCTAAATCACTAAACTCTACCATGTGATTGGCAATGGCCAAGTGACCCACATGAATAGGATTAAAAGTGCCAAAATAAAGTCCTATTTTTTTTGAACCTGTCATTTATTCTTCTTCTGAAATACTATGAGGATTATCTAATGCAGCTGCGTTTATAAATGGTTTAGCGATATGGCTAGATACCAACTTGGTTGCTTCTTGTAAAGCGTGCTCTAGGGTGTCATTTAAAATAATCTGATCAAACCTAGGGGCCGTTGCCATCTCTACAGAGGCTTTGGCAATGCGCATATTTATTTTCTCATCACTTTCTGTTTTGCGGTTTTTGAGCCTTATTTTTAACTCCTCTACACTAGGAGGCTCTACAAAAACAGCTAGGGTTCTCTCAGGAAACTTTCTTTTAATTCGTAGCCCGCCAACTACATCAATATCAAAAATAACATTCTTCCCCATGGCCCAAATACGCTCTATTTCACTATTTAAAGTGCCATAAAAATTATCACGGTACACTTCTTCCCATTCTAAAAAGTTGTCTTGCTTCATGTGAGATTTAAAGTCAGAAAGACTTAAAAAATAATATTCTTTGCCGTGCTGCTCTTCCCCGCGAGGCTCCCGAGAGGTAGCAGAGACCGAAAACTCTAGGTTTAAGTCCTGTTGTTTTAATAAATGCTGCACAATGGTTGTTTTCCCGCTTCCAGAGGGGGCAGAAAACACAATTAACTTTCCTCCTATAGCCATTATAATACGTTTAAAGCTTGTTCTTTTATTTTCTCTAACTCATCTTTCATCTGAACCACCAATTGTTGCATTGGGGCAAAATTACTCTTACTACCAATTGTATTGATTTCACGACCAATTTCTTGAGTAATAAAACCTAGTTTTTTACCATTGCTGTCTTTACTGTGAATGGCCTCTTTAAAATAACTTAAATGATTCTCTAGACGCACTTTTTCTTCTGTGATATCGTATTTTTCTAGATAATATATCAGCTCTTGTTCAAACCTGTTTTCGTCCACTTTTTCTTTAAGTTCACTTACTGCGCTGCGTAGGCGCAGTTTCACGCTCTCAATGCGCTGACTGTCTATTATTAAAACCTCTTGCAGGTGCTTACCAATAATAGAAATGCGTTGCAAAAAGTCATTTTTTAAAACCTCTCCCTCATCTGTCCTGTAAATGTTTATTTCAACTAAGGCGCGGGTTACCGCCTTTAAAATTTCAGAAAACTCATCTTCGTCAATCTCTTCTCGCTCTGTCTTTAGAGCGTCTGGCATTTTAACGGCCATCTTTAAAAGCTCTATTTGATCTGCAGCAACAACCACAGAGAGTTGCTTCATGTATTGCCTTAGGGTAGTTTCGTTGATCTTGGTGGCTGTTTGTTCTCCCGTAGATTCAACAAACAAGTTCAAATCTATTTTTCCTCGCGTAAGCCCTGATGCTAACAATTTACGAATGTTTAGCTCTTTTTGTCTATATGCAGACGGAACCCGAGTGTTTAAATCTAAACTTTTGCTGTTAAGAGATTTAATTTCTACGGTTATTTTTTTGGTTGGCAATTGTATCACGTGCTTGCCGTACCCTGTCATGGATTGAATCATGGGTTGTATTTAATATTGTATTAATAGGATGTCAAAGGTACACAAATCATCAGTGCTTTGTATATTCTCTCTAGTCTAAGGGATTTCCTTGTGCGTCAAAACGGGTCTTTAAATGTTTTTCTGTAGCATACAGTACGTAGAGCAGTAACAGGGTGTTTGTAACGATGGTAATTAACACGTTTAATTGTGGATACAAAAAGTAAAACACCACAGGAATAAAAAAACTATATAAAGAGATGTTGAAAAAAACCAAAGAGGAGTATTTATTGGCTGCATCCCAAGTGACCTGGTTTTTCATAGACTTTTGAGTTCTATAGCCGTACAAGTGATTTATTTTTTTTGGCGGAAATTTTTTAAGCAACCACCCAAGTAGCAGCATAAAAACGCAGTAGCCAAGAGCTATGTATAACTGGTTTTGATCTGTATATTGGTTTGATATCATAGCATAGAATTTAAAAAATCTAACACGCGAACCTCAGAGTAATACTCGGCATTTGTAACATGAAATCCAACATGACCTCCAGTGTCTGGAACTTCAAGATAGATATTTTCGTGTTGTTTTGCAAGCTCAAAAGGATAGCACGCGGGTGCCAAAAAGCTGTCGTTGGCGGCATTTAATATGAGTACGGGTTTTTTTATGTTGGGCAGGAACGCTTTGGCGCTACTTTTTTGATAGTATTGTTCCGCATTTTTAAAGCCATGCGCAGGAGCGGTATATGTGTTATCAAAATCAAGTAGCGTTTTTACTTGATTGAGTTTTTCTTTAGACATCAACCCGGGAAATAATTTCATTTTTCGTTTGTACTTTTTACGCAAGTCTTTCAAGAAAACAAGGGAGTATGGCTTGTTGGTTTTTGTCATCAAAGAGTCTAAGGAAGACTGCAAATCAATTGGGGCAGAGATCGCAATTCCTGCAACAATTTTGTGTGATACCTCTCTTGGTTCTCCAAGATATTTTAACAGCAAATTTCCTCCCAAACTAAACCCTACAAGTGCAATATTTGTGTACTGCTCTTGAGTGAGTATGTGGTCTATAAGTTCAGATAAATCCTGGGTACGACCACTGTTGTAGGATAGGTACAGGCGATTTTCTTCGCCGCTACACCCTCGATGATTCATCGCGGCCACATCCCAGCCGCCTTGAATTAGGGCTTTGGCCTGCCCCTGCATATACACCCTTTGGGCATCTCCCTCAAGACCGTGTAACAGAATGGCTACTTTTTTACTTTTATCTCCTGTAGTGTTGTGATAGCTCCAGTCTATGTCCACAAAATCGCCATCGGTGAGTTCTAGCCGTTTTCTTACCTGAGCTACCTTAGGAATGGGACGTAATTTGGCAGAATAAATAGTAGAAAAATGCCCGCTTTTAAAAAGGCCTTTGGCTTTATACCCGGAGCTAATAATTGGCATGAATTCAGTGGTTGTAAAAGGGGTTACATGAATCTCAAAATTACTAAACTTTTAACACATCTTAAGGGTGCAAAACAATACATTGAAAGTAAATCTCCATTATAAGAAAGGCTATTGGTATCTTTGGGGCTGTAAAAGACTTATGGTTAAATTAACAGCCTAATTATGACTTTTACTCATCTTATTATATGAAACAACTTATCACCAAATCTATCGGCTTTTTTTTAAACGCTGCGGCTGTAATTGCACCTGGCTGGGCTGCAAATTTTGCTTTTAATTTACTGTGCAAGGTGCGCAGAGCTGGCATTTCAGAAAAAGGAAAAGCGTTTTTTGAAAAGGCAACACAACACACTCTTTTACTTGAGAAAAACACCGCTGTACTTCACAAATGGGGTAGTGGTCCAAAAAATATTCTTTTCTTACACGGCTGGGAGAGCAATTCACAGCGCTGGTTGCCATACTATAATATGCTTGAAAAAGAAAAATACACCATCTACGCCCTTGATGCGCCGGGGCATGGTATGTCTGGAGGAGACAAGCTCAATGTAGAGGTGTTTAGGCAGGCTATTGAAGCTGCTTTAGCGCGCATCGGGCCCATAGACACTATAATTGGGCATTCCCTTAGTAACACCGCCGTTGGGTATTGTTATATTATGAATCCAAATGTTGATGTCAAAAAATTTATTGTAATGGGAGCAGCCTCTGGTATGGACGCTGTCTTTACATATTTTAAAGAAATACTTGGGCTCTCAATACGTTCGGTGGCTAATTTAAGTAAAAAGGTAAATACCATTTTTAAAATACCTCATCAGGAAGTTAAATTAATGTCTTTTTTAGACAAAGTAACCCAGCCGGTGCTAGTTATTCATGATAAAAACGATGCAGTTACCCCTTTTAAGCCTATCGAAAATGTCTTAAAAAAGCATCCTAAAATAAACACATATATTACCTGTGGGCTAAAGCATGATTTAAAAGCAGAAGAGGTTTATGCTAAAGTAATTGCCTTTATTGATAGCTAGCCAAACAGTAACAAGACAAAAAAAAGAACATGTATTTAAAAGAGTTTGAAATTAGATGGAATGACATTGACGCCAATCGGCATTTAGCCAATAGTGCCTATATAAATTTTATGAGCCACACCCGCCTGAGTTACATGCTTGAAAATGGTTTTGGACAGGCAAATATGGTTGCCAATAATATTGGCCCTGTTGTATTTTATGAGCATATGTTTTATTTTAAAGAGGTGTTTCCAGGAAACCCAATCACGGTAAGTTTGGCCCTTAAGGGCATAAGTGAAGACGGAATGTATTTTTCATTTGAGCACAACTTCTTTGACCATACGGGTAAAAATATTGCGCGGTGTGAAATGATGGGCGGATGGATTGATCTGGCCAAACGAAAACTTAGAAGCCTTCCAGACTCCCTTTTTAATAGTCTTAGCGGTCTAGAAAAAACATCCGATTTTTACACCATTACAAAAGAGCATACGCGCAAGCACGGGCAAATCCCTAAAGATTTAAAATAGTAGCGCAAATGAGGTTATACCGCCTTACTAATTTGGTTTTTTGATTTTTTCCGGGTTGCTAGATACACCCCTAAAAAGATAAGTGTGGCCGCAAGCACTCTAATGGTCGTAAGGGTGTCTGCCCCTGTAAAAACCGCAAATACTGTCGCAATTAAGGGCTGCAGATACATAAATACACCTAAAACAGAAGGGCTTAACTGCTTTAAAGCATATATATTAAATAAATAGGTGAGAACCGTTGTGCCAACAACTACAAAAGCCAGTTGCCCTATTGTTTCATACTTAAGATCTAGCCAGTCTACCCTTACAAACTCCTGGTAACCAATAGGAATGTTTATTATAGCGGCAAACAAGAAAAAGAACTTCATAAGCGTGATGGCGCTATACTTTGCTGTAAGTGGTTTTACAATTATTAAGTAGATTGAGTAGGAAGCTGCGTTAACCAAAAACAACATATTTCCTAAGGGTATGTTTGGAGCGTTGGGTTGTGTTTTTTCGCCAAATAAAATAAGCGCTAAGGCTCCGGCCAATCCAAGGGCAATACCTACGGCTTTAATTAACGTAATGCGCTCTTTTAAAAACACCCCAGACAACACTAGTAACAAGACGGGGGCAATAGTAATAACAACGCTACTATTAATGGGGGTGGATAGGCTTAGGCCTTTAAAAAACATCGTCATATTTAACACCATACCAAAAAAGGCGCAGGCTATAATACGCATCCAATCCTTGGTTTGGATGGTTTCTTTTTTATAAAAAAGTCCTAAAGCCCAAAAAATAACCGCTGCGCCACCAACTCTTAAAAGTATAAACCCATAAGGAGAAATAACAGAGGGCATCAGGCCTTTTGCTATAGTATGGTTAATGCCATAAATAAAGCTTGCGGCAAAGGCTGCAATAATGGCAAGAAGCCTTGGACTCATCATTTGTTTTGAAGTGATATTTTAGCCTGTGCAACTACTTTTTTGCTATTGCCAATAAAGATTTGTTCTTGGTTTACAATAACCGGTCGCTTTAAAAAAGTATAGTGCTCAAGTATCAAGCTTTTATAATCTTCCTCGCTAAGTGTTTGCTCTTTCAAAGCTCTCTCTTTGTAGAGTCTAGCGCGTTTACTAAAAAGTGCTTGATAGCTACCAGAAAGCTCCTTGAGGGCCTCCAGTTGTTTTACGTCTATGTGCCTGTTTTTAATGTCTTGAAAAACAAACGCATTAGAAGGCTCAAGTTCCTTGATAATTCTTTTGCAAGTGTCACAGGTAGAAAGATGGTATATTTTTTGCATAACCGACGATTTTTTGTGTTTAAACTTAGGGTCAGAGTTCTTATTTTATCTTCACAGATTTTAAAATAGATTCTAGCTCCAATTGCAAATCTCTTTTTGAACTTGACGGAGCATAGGTAAACCCCTCTAGAATAAGATACCTGTTATTTAGGGTGTCCTTAATAGCATAATTAACAAAGGGACCTGCCATCCACTGGTTTTTTATTTCCCAGGTTCCTTTGGTTTCAAAAGCAAATTTAGCGTCTATGGTTGTTGATGTTATATAAGGGGGGTAGGCTTCTTCTGTAATAAATATATCTCCATCCTCAACAGGTAGTTGTTTACCGGCTACATCATCTCTCATTTTAATAATTTCCTGAAGAGCTGTGCTGTCTTGAGGTATTGTATTTATTGGCACTTGGTAGATAATAATATTGGTGTGTCCAGATTTAAGTTCTTTGCGTATCCAATAAAAATCTGGCTCAGATTTGGCGATGTGATACGCAGAGGGTATCTCTAGAGTGAGCCCAAAGGCGGAAGGCAAGGAGTCTAGTCTTAGCTTTGATTTTTTAGTGCGCCTTTGCCTTTCTTTAATTTCTGAAAGCTTAAACTCTTTTATAATTTTAGGGGCGTTTTTTTTAATTAAAGCAATTAATTTCTCTTGAGATGATGCTGTTATAAAAACGCCTGTTTGAGGTTTTGCGAACGGGTTTTTGCGAATCACTAAGGTGTCTTTTTCTGCAATAGTAAGGTGTAGAAAAAGGCGCGAGGTTTTTGCAAATCCACTAAAAACCTCTAGAGGTATTTGTCTTATAGAAAATAGCGGTTCGTCTTGAGGAAGCCCGGGGGTAGGAGCGGCTAGACTGGCAAGAACTTGATCGCCAACAGGGCCGTTCCAAAATATGTTGGGCGTCACAACTTGCAGTGAGTTAATAGTGCCTACAGAAGGTTTTTTGTACTTTATAGTGGTGTTTGTTGTGTCTCCACAAGCAACCAAAGCAATAAACGAAAGAAAGAAAATATAGATAGGTTTCATACAAAATTATTAACTGGTTACTATAGAATTTTAAGTTCCATACCTGGGCTTAATTTGACGCTTTTAAGGTCATTTTCCTTTTTAATATCGGCCACGCTTACCCCTGGGTATTGCTGCGCGATACTCCAAAGAGAATCACCTTTTTTTACGGTGTATATTTTGGTGTTTTGGCTCTTGTTAGCTTGTTTTTTTATAGCAACACTTGGTATTTTCCTTGGGAATATCACCAAACGCTTACCGATTTTTAAATTATTGTTTCTAAGGCTATTCCATCTTTTTATCTGGCTTATCCTCACGCCAAACTTGGCGGCAATTTTACCTAAATAATCTCCGCTTTGTACCTTGTAATATGTTTTTTTATCTAAGTTATTTAGTTCTGGCAGGGGCTTTTCTCTTTTATTAAATGCATGGGTAGCATATGCATATATGGTATCTTGGTTTGCAACAAAAAGACCTAATTTATCTACAGGCAATCGCAATGTATAGTTCTGGTTTTTAACAACAGGTATAATACCCAACTTATATTGTGGATTTAAAAACGTTACTTCTGCAAGATTAATGTCTGTGAGGTGGGCCACATGGGCTAGGGCAATTTGTTTTTTTACCTCAATGGTGTCTGTTGCTATGTAAGGGATTCTTGGCCCGTCACTTTTAAAGCCGTGCTGTTCTGAGTACTCAAAAATATACATTGTTGCTAAAAATGCCGGGACATACCCTGCGGTTTCTCGCGGAAGATGTTGTCGTATGTTCCAGTAATTTATGCGTCCTCCAGATCTTCTAATGGCCTTAGAAACATTTCCTGGACCAGAATTATATGCTGCCAAAGCCAAATCCCAATCACCAAGGCTTTTGTAAAGCGATTTCAAGTATTTACAAGCAGCCTGGGTTGCTTTTAAGGGGTCACTCCTGTCATCCACATAACTATTAACGTTTAGACCAAACATTTTACCAGTACTAAACATAAACTGCCAAAGTCCAGTAGCGCCAACTCTAGAGGTTGCCGTTGGGCGCAAGGCAGACTCTACAATTGCAAGGTATTTAAGCTCCAAGGGTATGTTGTAGTTGTCTAAGGCCTGTTCAAACATTGGGAAATAATAGTCACTCAGCGCCATGAGTCTGCCCATGGTTGAGCGGCGGTTCTTGAGGTAGTTTTTAATAACGCTCTCTAGTGCAGGATTGTACTCCACATTAAAAGGTGTTCTGCTATTTATCTCAGCCAAGCGGGCTTTTAAGGTGTCTGTCGGAAGCTCAACATACTCCACGGGCTCATAGGTCATCGTGGTGATGCTGCCATAAATCTGCTCGAACATATCGTTGCTATACAGCTCTTCAAGCCAAAGGCTGTCATAGCGCCTTGCCAGGGCCATGTCTTGGAGTTTGTTTTTTGTGCTGTCTGGCAAAATCTTCACTGCTAAAGTATCCAGAGAGTTTACAAGCACGTCATTGTCTTGTCTTGTGTCTTTTACTGGTGTTTTGCTAGGTTGTAAAGAATCTTGGGTTGGTTTAAATGCAGAGCCTTGCCGCTTGTTTTGACCGCCAACCAAAGAGTCTTGGCTATACCCAAAAGCGCACATTAGCAAAACAATATAACAAAAGAGATGTTTCATATATATATATAGCAACGCAATTATGCTGCAAAAATTTTACTCAAAAATAAGCAATTCAGACACCTGTGTGGTGATTTCCCAAAAAAGCAATAGCCCTGTTAAGGACTGCTTGATGTTTAGTCAAGTATTGCTTGTATTCCAGGAAGTATTTTACCTTCAAGCATCTCAAGCATGGCGCCTCCTCCTGTAGAAACATAGCTTACTTTTTTACTTAGGTTAAACTGCTTTACCGCGGCAACAGAGTCTCCTCCTCCAACAAGAGAAAAAGCTCCTTGCTCTGTTGCACTTGCTATAGCGTTTCCTAAAGAGATGGTGCCTTTAGAAAAAAGCTCCATTTCAAAAACGCCTACAGGACCATTCCATAAAATTGTCTTTGATTTTGAAATCACATTTGCAAAATTGCTGTTTGACTGAGGTCCAGAATCTAGGCCCATCCAGCCATCAGGTATTTGGGTAATAGGGCTTATTTGTGTGTTGGCTTTTTCAGAAAATTGATCTGCAGCAATAACATCTACAGGCAAGTGAATTTCTACCGCCTTTTCTTCGGCTAATTTTAAAATTTGTAGTGCAAGAGCTTGTTTGTCATCCTCCACTAAAGAGTTGCCTATATTTCCTCCTTGGGCCTTAATAAATGTAAAGGCCATACCACCACCAATAATAAGGTGGTCAATTTTATCTAAGATATTCTCTATTACTGTTATTTTTGAGGATACTTTTGCTCCTCCAATAACTGCGGTAACTGGTTTTTGGCTATCTCCTAATACTTTTTCAAGATTGTATATTTCTGAAGCTAATAAAGCGCCAAAACATTTGTCTTTTGGGAAGTGTTCTGTGATAATTGCCGTTGATGCATGCGCCCTATGTGCGCTACCAAAAGCGTCGTTTACATAAATATCTCCAAGCCTGGAGAGTCTTTTAGCAAATTCAGGATCCCCGGCTGTTTCCTCTTTATAATATCTTACATTTTCTAATAACAACACCTCGCCCGGTTTAAGATTGGCTACTGCAGTTTCTGCGATATCTCCTACGCAATCAGGAGCAAATAAAACCGGTACGCCTAATGCTTTGCTTGCCGCCTCAACGATGTGTTGCAATGAAAAGGCTAGCTCTTTGTTTTTGGGTCTTCCTAGGTGAGACATTAATACGCAGCTACCGCCATCTGTCAATATTTTTTCAATAGTTGGTTTGGCTGCCTCTATTCTGGTGGCATCTGTGACAACAAATTCTTTGTTTAGGGGCACATTAAAATCTACCCTTATTAGTGCTTTTTTGTCTTTAAAATTAATGTCTTGTATTGTTTTCATGGTTGGTCTTTAATGGGGCAAATATACAGATTTTGGTGGCAAGTAAAACTAGATTTTTCTAGCAGTAGTGTTTGTAATATTTACCTACATTTGCAGATGCTTTTTTCTAACACGCTAGGCCAAACACACATTAAAAACCATTTGCTAAAAAGCATAGAAAATGGTAGAATTCCTCACGCTCAACTCTTTGTGGGTAAAACAGGTAGTGGTGTATTGCCTATAGCCCTGGCTTATGCCCAGGCTATTTTATCTAGCAATCACCCCGTTGGATCAAAAGCACATGAAAACTGCATGAGTAAAGTGGCAAATCTTGCTCATCCAGATTTGCATTTTGTGTTTCCCGTAAACACGAACGAGAAGATTAAAAAACACCCTTTTTCTGCCTTATTTATGGAAGACTGGAGGGCCTTTGTTTCACAAAACCCGTATGGATCTTTGTATGATTGGTTGGCGTTTTTAGGTATAGAGAAAAAGCAAGGAAACATCAATGTGGATGAGGCAAAGCAAATGCTTAAAACCTTGTCTTTAAAGGCGTATGAAGGTGGTCACAAAATCATGATTATTTGGATGGCAGATAAAATGAATACCGCCTGTGCAAACAAGATTTTAAAACTAGTAGAAGAGCCGCCACAGAAAACAGTTCTTTTGCTATTAACGGCAAATGAACAACAGATCCTAGGAACCATACAATCAAGGTGTCAAAAACTACATTTTCCGCTTCTTTCGGAGGAAGTTATTTCTAGTCAACTTACTGAAAGTAAGGGGGTTGAAACAAAAAAAGCAAAAAAAATAAGTAGTTTGTCTAATGGAGATTATCACCAAGCCTTAAACCTGTTGAACAACCTGGGTGATGATGCTATTTTCGAAAATTGGTTTGTTGATTGGGTGCGCACCGCATTTAAGGCTAAAGGGAACAAAGACTCTATCAACGCGCTTATTTCATGGAGTGAAGAAATTGCAAAGCAGGGCAGGGAAACACAAAAAAAATTCTTGGGATATTGCCAAGAAACTTTCAGGCAAGCATTACTTAAAAACTACAAAGCAGATAGCTTGCTTTTCTTTGATGCGCCCAATACAAAGTTCTCTATTGAGAAATTTGCTCCTTTTATACATCAAAATAATATTTTTGAAATTTCTGAAGCCTTAGAAATTGCCTCTTACCATATTGAAAGAAATGGAAATGCTAAAATTATTTTTACAGATCTCTCTATTAAACTCACGCGGCTTTTACATGCCAAGGCATAATACAATTCACAATAAGTGTTCTCTATTGCTTTTGTTTAGGTGTATTTAATTTATCTATTAAAAACAGGCTTAAATAAAGCGTTTTAATGGGGGTTTAGAAAAACCTCGTGCAAATACATGTTTTAAGTGTTTTAATCACGCCTACATGAGCTAAAAGTGGTTTTACTCTTTTTTAAAGCAATATATAAGCGACGAATGCTCTTTAGTTTTTAGCGCCCTTATGTTTGACCACAAACCAATCCATAATGCTTTAATGGAGAACGTGTTTCCGGTTTTGTATTTTTCTGACAGAAGGCTTACGTAAAATGAGTCAAAAACCATCGGCCTGGTTTTAAGCAGCTTCATGTTTTTTGAAAATAGCTTTCTCATCCCTTTTTGAGAAAAATGCCATAAATGTCTTGGCACGTCATAAGCCGCCCAGAAGCCTTTATAATGTTTTGCATCATAAGAATTATAATTTGGAACCGCGACAATTAAAACCCCTTTTGGCTTCAATAGTTTTTGAATTGCTGTGATGGTCTTTTCTAAATCTGGAAGGTGTTCTAGAACGTGCCAAAGTGTTACAACATCAAATTGCTGGCCTTTAAACTCTTCAATGCTTTGGTGGAGAGAGATGTTTTTTTTGGCAGCGATTTCTCTGGCTTTTTTATTAGGCTCAACCCCGAATACTTCCCAGGAGTTTTGTTTTATGATCTCAAAAAATGCTCCGGTGCCTGCTCCAATATCCAAAAGAGTGCCCCTTTGGTTTGACAGTTTATTAACTAGGTTCCTTTTGTTTTTTAAAGACCATTTTTGCACCATAGCGTACAAAAAAGGAACACCCCCTTTTTGTGTGTTTGAGTGAGAAATATACGCTTGGCTTTCGTAATAACTCGCTAAGTGCTCAGGTGCTGGCTGGGGTGTTGTTATTAATATCTCTTTAGAAGAGTCTAGCACCAAATCAAAGGCTTCTTGAGATTTGAAATAATCTTTGGTTGATATATATATGGAGCCTTTTGGAGTCTTCAAATGAAATTATTAGCGTTTTAAAATTGGTTGTTCCACGTGGAACAAGGTTGTTATCTACCCATATATACGAGCATTACAGAGATGTCGTTTGGTGAAACGCCGCTAATGCGGGAAGCCTGTGAAACCGTTACTGGTTTTATGGCGCTTAATTTTTCTTTCGCCTCGTAAGACAAAGATTTTAATTTTGAATAATCAAAACCCTCTGGTATTTTAATGCCCTCTAACCTGTTTAGTTTGTCTGCATTGTTTTTCTCTTTAGCAATATATCCTGCGTATTTGATCTGTATTTCTGTTTGTTGAAGGACCTCATGATCCAGATCGTGTTGAGTGATGTAGGAAGATACAAAGTCAATTTTTTGCATATCCTGCATTGTTATATTTGGCCTAGAAAGTGGTTTAAAAAGTTTGTCACTCTGCTTTACTGTTGCCGAATCTTTTGCTTGTAAAATAGGGTTTATAAGCTCTGGGGTAACGCTGCTTTGTTTGAAAAAATCAACAAAAGCTTCACTTTTCTGCTTTTTTTCTTCCATTAATCTAAGTCGCTCGTCGCTAGCTAGACCAATATTGTGAGACATGGGTGTAAGCCTAAAATCTGCATTATCTTGCCTAAGCAAAGTTCTGTATTCTGCGCGAGAAGTAAACATTCTGTAAGGTTCTTCTGTGCCTTTTGTAATTAAATCATCAATCAATACACCTATATAGGCTTCGTTTCTTTTTATAATAAGTGGCTCCTGCTCACGCACTTGCAAGTGTGCATTTATTCCTGCCATAAGCCCTTGAGAAGCGGCTTCTTCATAACCGGTTGTGCCATTAATTTGACCGGCAAAAAACAGGCCTTTAATATTTTTTGTTTCTAGGGTATGCCTAAGTTGTGTTGGTGGGAAAAAATCATATTCAATAGCATATCCCGGTCTAAAAAACTTAACATTTTCAAAGCCCTTCACGCCTCTTAGGGCTTTAAACTGAACATCTTCTGGTAATGAGGTAGAAAACCCATTGACATAATACTCAACGGTGTCCCAGCCTTCGGGCTCCACAAATAATTGATGCGAGTCTTTATCTGCAAAACGATTAATTTTATCTTCTATGGAAGGACAATACCTTGGTCCAACACTATTAATGGCTCCGTTAAACATTGGAGAACGATCAAACCCTTCTCGAAGCAAATCATGAACCTCTAAACTAGTGTGGCTCATATGGCAATCGCGCTGATGGGTGAGTGGTTTTGTGCTTTTTAAATAAGAAAATTTCTCTGGAGACACATCTCCTGGCTGCACAATCATCTTAGAAAAATCAAGTGATCTACCATCAACCCTTGGGGGTGTACCTGTCTTCATCCTGCCAGACTCAAAACCAAGGTCAACCAATTCTTTAGTTATTCCGTGGGCAGCTCTTTCTCCGGCTCTTCCTCCTCCAAATTGTTTTTCTCCTATATGTATCAAGCCGTTTAAAAACGTTCCGTTGGTAAGCACAACTGTTTTGGCCCGAACCTCAATTCCTAGTGAGGTTTTTACACCCACAATTTTTTCTCCTTCAACCAAAATACCAGACACCATTTCTTGATAGAAATCTAAGTTTTTAGTTCCCTCTAGCATCAACCTCCAAGCCTCTGCAAATCTCATTCTATCACTCTGCACTCTTGGGCTCCACATAGCAGGGCCTTTAGACTTGTTAAGCATTTTAAATTGTATAGCTGTATTGTCACTTACAATACCACTGTAACCTCCAAGGGCATCTATCTCTCTTACGATCTGACCCTTTGCAATACCACCCATGGCAGGATTACAAGACATTTGTCCAATGTTTTGTAGGTTCATTGTTATGAGTAGGGTTTTTGACCCAAGGTTGGCTGCGGCTGCGGCTGCTTCAGAGCCAGCATGACCACCACCCACTACAATAACATCGTATTCTTTTTCAAACATTTTTAATTGTTTTTTATTGATTGTTCCACGTGGAACAACGCAAGGGCACTAAAGCGGGCGCAAAGATAGTTAATTATCTTATGGTCAAATAGTTAAATGTCTAATTTGTTGATTTTCAGGAGGCTAGACAAATGTTCGGCGGTTTAAGGCCTTGTTTTCCATGCGTGTCATGGTATCTTGCTCTTGTTTGCTCTTGTCTTTATAGCCGCAAAAATGTAGCACCCCATGAATTATCACCCGATGCAGCTCTTCTAGAAAAGCAACTCGGTAGGTGCTTGCGTTTTCTTTAACCCGTTCTATAGAAATATAAATCTCTCCATGAATTTGCTTGCCTAGTGAATTGTCAAAACTTATAATATCTGTAAGGGTGTCGTGGTTTAAAAACTGCACATTTAACCTATGAAGGTAGGCGTCGTCACAAAACACATAGGTAAGATCTCCAGGCTGGTGGTTTTCTTGTAAGATTGTTTCAGAAATCCAGTGGCTAAGCGACTTTGGGTTTTCAATCTTAAAATCTGTTTCTGAGTAAAATTCAATCATTGGATTTCTTAAAATAGGATTGCACCTTTTCTTTGTACTCTTGTCGCAAAGGAAGTGATTCTTTGTTTAAAATTTCAGTAGTATTAAAGTATTTTTTTATTTCATCTGCAGACAAACGCAGGGTGTTGGTATAAGTCTTGCTGTTGCTTATAGATTCGCGCCTGGATTCTTGGCCTTGTTTTAAATCTGCCTCTTTTAATTTTAACAGCTCATACTGCAGGCTAAGCATTTTCTCTAAAGTGCGCTGGTTAAAGCCTTTGTCTAACAGCTGTTGCTCTATGGTTTGCATCTTTTTTATTAAATCTCCACCCAGACCCTCAAGACCTAATTTACTAAGCCTGTCTTCTAGGTCTTGACGAAGTTGTTGTTGCTGTTTGTAAATCTCAAATAGCTCGGCATCATTGTTTTCGCTTTGATTTGACTGGGAGGCGTTCCCTTGTTTTGATGAGCTACCACTACTGCCTTGGCCTTGGCCCTCACCTTGGCCTTCTCCTTCTCCTTCTCCTTCTCCTTCTCCTTCTCCTTCTCCTTCTCCTTCTCCTTCGCCTTCTTCTCCTTCTTGGCCTTCTCCTTCACCTTTTTCGCCCATGCCTTCTTGCATTTTTTCTCCAAGGCTCTTTTGCTTTTCAATAATGTCGGGAAGCTGAAAGCCCTCTCCTTGACCCTGGCCAGGTTTTGGCATTCCTTGCTTGCCGCTTCCAGAGCCTTGACCCATTTGTTGTTGTTGCATGCTAGTGAGCATATTGGTGAGTAGATTTGCCAAGTCATTGGTGCTGGTAACCGCGTATTGCTGAGAACCAACACCTTGAGATATCTGGTTCTCTGCCAGGCGCTCCATTGCCTTTTTTAGATTGTAATGAACCTGTGTCACAGACTCATTTATTTTCTGACCAATAAGGGGTTGGCGCAGTGAAAGAGAGAACAAACTATCGTCTATGTGTTGAAAGTTTTGCTTTAAATCGTTTTGAGTGTTTAAACGTTTTCCAAATAGAGGATTTCCGTATTGTGTGAGTTTAAAAGCCTCCATTAGCGCTTCTTGCCTAAAGGAAAAAACTACCAGGTTGTCAAGAATTTGACGCAACATAGCCACATCCTCCTCGATTTGCTCTGCTTGAGATCCAGATAAAGCCATCATCATTTGTTGGCCCATTTCTTGCATCTTTTTTCCAGCCTTTTTTTGGTTTTCTTTGGCGCCAGCTTTGTTTTGTTTCTCAAGTTTTTGAGTTGCTTGTTGCTGCTGCTGCTCTACCACTTTTTCACCCACCTTGTCTTGTGGAAGCTCCATGGGTGCTTTTAATTTTTGGTTTTCTTTTTTTAACTCTTCAAGATCTTTCTGGTATTTCTCAAATTTTTCATTGATTTTTTCTTGCGCCTTTGTGGTGTTCTGCTCCTGGGGTTTTTCTGCAAGTTTACGCTGCTCTTCTCCTAGCTTATAAAGCTCCTGAGAAAGTTTTTCGCTTTTTTTAGTCACGTAATACCGCTTGGTTAATTCTACGAGCTGTTCTAGGTTTTTTTCTTGATTTTTATTTTTCTTGGAAAGTTTTTCTAGTTTTTCTGTAAGCTCCTCTTTAGATATTTTGTCTTGTAACTCCTCTAGCTCTTTAAGCAATTTTTCGTTTTCTTTTAATTTTTCTTGATTCTCTTGTAGCCTTTTTTCTAACTGTTTCTTAAAGGGGTCTTTTTCTTTGCTTTGTGGTTGAAATTTCTCTAAACTCTCTTGCAGCTGTTTTGAAAACTGCTGCATCATTTTTTCTTGCTCTTTTTGACGCTTTAAAACATCTTCTAGTTTCTTTTTATCATTCCAGTTAAGAGCCTCTTTCTCTTTTTGTATGAGTTCTAACTCCTCAAGGCGCTTGTCTTGGTTTTTTAGTTCTTGCAAGGCGGCGTCCATGGCTTTTATTGCACTTTCTTGATTTTGCAATTGTTGGGTCTGTAACTCATCTTCAGTGGCTTTTCTAAAAGCGTAAAACTCTGAGCGAGAAGACTTGTATTTATGTATAACATCATTGTCAAACACTTCAAAATAATATTCATATGCAACATCTTGGGGCAATTCTAACTCACCAGGGAAGGCGTAGGTAAATTGATCTAGATTGCTGTTGTTTACCGGTATTGGTAGTGTTTTTTTTAGCTCTTGTTGTGCTTGTGGGTAATAGACCAGTTGTAACTTTGAAAAACCATAATCATCACTAACTTGCCCTAAAAAATAAGTCTGTTGCCCGTTAAGGCTATCTGGCTTAGATTGCACAGAAATCTCTGGAAACTCATCTTTAATAACCCTAATGGTAAAAGATAAATTCTCGTACTCCTGCAAACTGCTGTTAGAGGTTGTAATAGCATAATCTAGGGTTTTGTATATGGTTTTTAAAAACCTGTATTGCTGCTGATTTGAGGTAAAAGAATACACAGAATCTTTTGTTTTTAATCCAACGTGGCTTGTGTTTTGCGTGTTCACAAGCCAGGTTACTTTTGTGCCCTCTGGCAAGGTTGTATTTCCCGTACTGTTGAGGATTTGGTCTTTTTTTCCTGTATAATTAGGGTACTTTAAAAAAAGTTCGAAGCTCACTAAAGAGGGTGTTTTTACAACCTCTACCGTATAGTTTTTAGACATAACATCATTAGCCAATAGCTTGAAATTAATAGAAGCGCTGGGTTGTAAAAAAGTATATTCAAAAAAACCGGGTGCGGTTTGTTGAAGAAAATATTTTTGATTGTTATAGACAATACTTGCATTTTGAGGGATAACACTGCCTTGGGTTCTTATTTTAAGAGTAAAGGGTTTGTTTTGGATGGCCGACAAACTAGGATTCTCAAGATAAAAACTAAAAGGGGCCGCAGGGGTATATGCGGTATTGTAATTTACAACACGTGTATAGCTGCTGCTAAATAAATCTTTTTCTCCCAAGGCAGAAACTAAGCCAAAAACAAGTATTGGGATCGCAGCAAAAGCAAGATATTTTATATTTTTTTGAAAGTTTATTGCTTTTTTAAAGACCACAGATTGCATCTGGAGGGCCTTTTGGTCTATGCTTGCTGATAGCAGGTCTGACTCTCTTTGGTTTTGATTTAGCTGTAAAACATTTAATAACTTGTCACTAACCTCTGGAAAATGATCGCCAATAATTTGAGCGGCCTGCTCATTGGTTATGCCTTTTTGAAGACTAAAAAGCTTAAGTAGAGTAAAGGCAATAAAACGCATAAAAAGGCCAAACTCAACAACAACAAAAGACCAAAACAAAATAGATCTACCCATAGGGTTTAACCATAAAAAATACTCTATTAACAGGGTAAGTAAAAAATATAAAAATCCTGCAGCAAAAAAGAAAATGGTTCCCTTTATTAACTCACTAGTATAGTATTTTTTTATAAATTGTTCCAGCTTTTGCTGGATTAGGCTAAATGAACTCATCGGATTTAAAATTAATGCAAAAAAAACAGCAAACACAGTAAATTTTAGAATTTATGAAAGATTTAAAATATGTTTTGGCCTACATAACACCACTTGGAGCATTAATGGGTTTATGGTTGCAAGGTTTTTGGGTGTTTTTTACTCCTTTTTTTACTTTTATTTTGGTTCCTTTTTTGGAAACTATTTTGCCTATAGCTAAACAAAATCTTAGCCAAAAAGAGCTACTTAGTAAAGATAAAAACAAGTTTTTTAACGTCATACTATACCTTAATATTCCTATTGTTTATGGCTTGATTGGGTATTTTTTATGGAGCCTTTCTTTTGAACAGTATAGCATAACAGAGCTTGTTGGACTGACTATTTCTCTGGGTATTGTTGTGGGGGCAAACGGTATTAATATTGCTCATGAGTTAGGGCATAGAAAATTACATTTTGAAAGAGTTTTTGGAAAAATATTATTGTTACCCGCCCTGTATATGCACTTTTTTATAGAACATAATTTTGGACATCACCTTCATGCGGCAACACCACAAGATCCAGCAACTGCAAAGTACAATCAAAGCATATATTCTTTTTGGTTTAGCTCTATAAAAGGACAGTATATAAAAGCGTGGAGTATTCAAAAATCATTATTAGGACGCGCAAAACTTCCTTTTTTGAGTAGTAAAAACGACATGCTTTGGTACACATTAATACAATTTGGATACCTAATGAGTGTCTATTTGTTTTTAGGTGAACTAGCGGTGGGGCTAGCTCTTTGTATTGCCTTAAGTGGTGTGCTTTTACTAGAAACCATCAACTATATCCAGCACTATGGTCTTAAAAGAAACAAAAAAGCCTCAGGGAGATATGAACGAATTTCTGAAATTCATTCCTGGAACTCCAACCATGTGTTGGGTAGGATTCTATTATATGAATTAACCCGCCATAGCGATCACCATTATAGGGCCCATAAAAAGTTTCAACTATTAGAATATCACCAGAGTGGTCCTCAGATGCCTTTTGGGTATACAACATCGATGGTTTTAGCCTTAGCACCCCCGCTTTGGTTTTTGGTTATGAATCCTATAATTCCTGTTGTGATGCGACCATAGAATTGTATCTTTACAGTCATAAAAATTAAATTTTCATGGCTCAAAAAGTACGCGTTAGATTTGCTCCCAGTCCAACAGGACCTTTACATATTGGTGGTGTTAGAACCGCTTTGTTTAATTATTTGTTTGCAAAAAAACATGGCGGAGACTTTATTCTTCGCATAGAAGATACAGACCAAGGGCGTTATGTCCCTGGAGCAGAACAGTACATCGTGCAGGCAATGAACTGGCTTGGTGTTGCCTTTGACGAGAGCCCTTCAAAACCTGCTAATGTTGGCCCCTATAGACAAAGTGAGCGCAAAGAAATATACAAACAATACGCCGATAGCCTCATTGCAAGTGGCCACGCATATTACGCCTTTGACACCCCTGAGGCGCTTGATAGAGAAAGAAAATCTTGTGAAGAAAACTCAAAAACATTTATTTACAATTGGCACAATAGAGAAACCTTAGACAACTCTATATCGCTTCCCTTGGAACAAACACAGGCAAAACTAAGAGCAGAAACACCCTATGTGATTCGTTTTAAAACACCTAAAGATGAGGTTTTAAACCTCCAAGATGTTATTAGGGGAACTGTAAAAATAGACACAAGCGTGTTAGATGATAAGGTTTTATTTAAAAGCGACGGGATGCCAACCTACCACTTGGCAAACATTGTAGATGACCACCTTATGGATATTTCTCATGTAATTCGTGGAGAAGAATGGCTGCCCTCTCTTGCATTGCACGTATTATTATATAGAAGCCTTGGCTGGCAAGCGCCTATTTTTGCTCACCTGCCTCTTATTATGAAGCCAACTGGTAAAGGAAAATTAAGCAAAAGAGATGGAGACAAAATGGGTTTTCCTGTATTTCCTCTACAGTGGAAAACACCTGAGGGGGAAGTATTCTCTGGCTATAGAGAAGATGGTTATTTGCCAGAAGGTGTGTTAAATATGCTTGCTTTTTTGGGTTGGAATCCAGGAACAGAGCAAGAATTATTTAGCCTAGAACAGCTCATTGCAGATTTTAGTTTAGAACGTGTTAATAAAGCAGGAGCCAAGTTTGATCCAGATAAAACAAAGTGGTTTCAACAGCAATATTTTCAACAACTTGACCTTAAGGTTTTAACAACAGCGTTTTCCGCGCTTTTAGACCAAAAAGGGGTTCAGACAACATTAAATCTAGAGGCAATTATCTCTTTAATTAAAGAGCGCGCGGTATTTACTGCTGATTTATGGGAGCAAGGGCACTTCTTTTTTGAAAGACCAGAGGCCTATGATCAAAAAGCTGTAAAGAAGGCGTTTAAGGAGGACACCCCGACTATTCTTTTAAATGTTTGCGAAATTTTAAACCAGCAAACCACCTTTGAGGGAGAAACAATCTCTAAAGAAATTAAAGATTGGCTAAGCTCAGAAGAAATGGGTTTTGGAAAAGTAATGATGCCCCTAAGACTATCCCTGGTTGGGGCTATGCAGGGGCCCGATGTTTTTGAAATTGCTGCCGTGTTAGGTAAGCAGGAAACAATTTTAAGAATACAAAACGCTATTAGTTTTATAAATAAAACAGCGTAAAGCAGCAAATTTTTTGTATATTCATTAGTATTAATTTTATAAATATTTTGTTATGGGAAGTGCCCTTTTTTTAATTCCTTTTTTAATGTTGGTTGTTTTTTTCTTGCTCTCAGGAATATTTACAGTAAAACAACAAACCGCTGCCGTAGTAGAGCGTTTTGGTAAATTTTTAAGCGGCAGAAGCTCTGGGCTTCATTTTAAAATTCCTTTTGTTGATAGAATTGCAGGAAGAATTAACTTAAAAGTACAGCAGCTTGATGTGTTGGTTGAAACCAAAACAAAAGATGATGTTTTTGTAAAACTTAAAATTTCGGTACAATTTCAGGTAATAAAAGAGAAGGTGTATGCTGCTTTTTATAAGCTGGAAAACCCCCACGATCAAATAACATCTTATGTTTTTGATGTGGTTAGGGCAGAGGTGCCAAAAATGAAACTTGATGATGTTTTTGAAAGAAAAGATGATGTTGCTATTGCTGTAAAAAAAGAACTTAATGATGCTATGCTTAATTATGGGTATGATATTATAAAAACTCTAGTAACTGATATAGATCCAGACATACAAGTAAAAGCAGCTATGAACCGCATCAACGCAGCTGAACGAGAAAAGGTGGCTGCAGAGTATGAGGGAGAAGCAGAGAGAATTAAAATTGTTGCAAAGGCGCGCGCCGAGGCAGAAAGCAAAAGACTTCAGGGGCAAGGAATTGCAGACCAAAGAAGAGAGATTGCACGTGGTTTAGAGGAGTCTGTAGATGTATTAAACAATGTTGGTATTAACTCCCAAGAAGCCTCAGCGCTAATTGTTGTTACCCAGCACTACGATACACTACAGTCTATAGGAGAGGCAACAAACACCAACTTGATTTTATTGCCAAACTCACCACAGGCAGGAAGTAATATGTTAAATGATATGATTGCTAGTTTTGTTGCCAGTAATCAAATTGGGGAAGAAATGAAAAAAACCAATGCCGCCAATGGGCTTGGTAAGAAAAACAAAACAAGTAAAAAACTTCCTCCAAATGGGCCATCTCTAGATAATGATGGTGTTGTTTTTTAAAAACAGTTATTTGTACTAGATAAAAAAAGCCCAACACACGTGTTGGGCTTTTTTTATTCTGTGAGCTTTGCCCAGGAATCTCTTAGGCCAACGGTGCGATTAAACACCATTTTCTCTTCTGTAGTTTGTGGGTCTACGGTAAAATATCCTAAACGTTGAAATTGAACGGTGTCTTCTACCTTCAACTGCTTTAAACTTGGTTCTCCATATCCGGTAATAACCTTTAAAGAGTCTGGATTTATAAAATCCATAAAGTCTTTGTCTTTGTGGGTATCCGGAGAAGGGTCTGTAAAGAGTCTATCATATAATCTCACCTCAACCTCTATTGCTTTACTAGCAGACACCCAGTGCAAGGTTCCTTTTACTTTACGTAAACTCTCCTGTGTACCGCTGCCGCTTTTACTGTTAGGATCATAGGTGCAGTGAATTTCTGTAATGTTTCCGTCGGCATCCTTTTCACAGCTTTCTGCCTTTATGATATATGCATTTTTAAGACGCACCTCTTTACCCAGCTTTAACCTGAAAAACTTTTTATTAGCCTCTTCTCTGAAGTCTTCTCGCTCTATATAAAGCTCTTTAGAGAACGGAACCTGTCTTGAGCCCGCGTCTGTGTCTTCTTGGTTATTTTCTGCCTCTAACCACTCTGTTTTGTCTTGAGGGTAGTTGGTTATGGTTACTTTTACTGGATCCAAAACCGCCATAACACGATTGGCTTTTTTATTTAAATCTTCTCTAACACTAAACTCGAGTCTAGAAACATCAATTAGGTTATCGCGTTTACCAACCCCAATGCCTTCTGCAAAATTTCTAATAGACGCTGCGGTGTATCCCCTTCTTCTTAGGCCAGAAATTGTTGGCATTCTTGGGTCATCCCATGAGTCTACCACTCCTTGTTCAACAAGTCTAGCTAGTTTGCGTTTACTAACTAGTGTATGGCTTAAGTTTCTGCGTGCAAATTCTCTTTGTTTTGGGCGCAATTTTGAACCATCAACAAGTTGATCTAAAAACCAATCGTATAACTCTCTGTGAGGTAAAAACTCAAGGGTGCAGAAAGAGTGTGAAATTTGCTCAATGTAATCACTCTCGCCGTGGGTCCAGTCATACATCGGAAAGATTTTCCAGTCTGTTCCTGTTCTGTGGTGAGATTTATGAAGGGTTCTGTATATCACAGGATCTCTCATAAGCATGTTTGTAGATTGAAGATCAATTTTAGCGCGAAGCACATGGGCGCCCTGGGGAGCCTCACCTGTTTTCATTTGCTGGAAAAGCGAAAGGTTTTCTTCTACAGACCTGTCTCGGTAAGGGCCTGCTACCCCTGGTTGGGTTGGCGTTCCTTTCTGAAGGGCTATTTCTTCACTAGATTGAGAATCTACATACGCCTTGCCCTCTTTTATTAATAGTAAGGCCCAAGAGTATAGCTGCTCAAAATAATCACTGGCATAACACTCTTTAGTCCAGTGGTACCCTAACCACTGAACATCTTTTTTTATTGCATCCACAAAACGCTGCTCTTCCTTGGCTGGGTTAGTATCGTCAAAACGAAGGTTTACGGGGGCATTGTACTTTAAGCCCAAACCAAAATTAAGACATATAGAAGATGCGTGACCAATATGTAGATAGCCGTTTGGCTCTGGTGGAAACCTAAAATACAAGCCCTCTTTAGAGTGTGTTGTTTTTAAATCCTCTTCTATAATTTGCTCAATAAAATTAAGCGTCTGTTTTTCTTCAGCCATTGTGTATTGTGTTTTAAAACAAAGCACAAAGGTACGTATTCTTGTTAAAAAGCAGTGATTGTATGGCGCTATCTAAACACATAATTTTATCTTTACAAAAACCGCACATTATGAGCTGTATTGAATTAAAAGATATTCGTATTTATGCCAACCATGGCTGTTTAACTGAGGAAGAAAAAATAGGAAGCCACTACCTGGTAAACCTTAAAGTTGAGTGTGATTTGGCTCAAGCTGCTAAAACAGACGCCTTGGAGGACACCATAGACTACGTGGGGCTGAATGCTATTGTAAAAAAACAGATGGGGATACGCGCAAAACTTCTTGAAACGGTTGGTTACAGAATAATTAAAAATATTTTAGACTCATTTTCTGGGGTAGCTCATGTTAGTGTAACTGTCTCAAAATTAAACCCCCCTATTGGTGGAGATGTAGAGCGGGTTAGTGTTACCATGACTTCTTAAATAGATAATTTCTATTTTAAGTTGTTGTTCTAAGGACTAATCTTATATATTTGCGTTCTGAAATTTAGCAAATGGAGCAATTCATTGCGATTCAGTACAAAGGGCATCATGGCCGAGCGGCTAGGCAGAGGTCTGCAAAACCTTCTACAGCGGTTCGAATCCGCTTGATGCCTCTAAAACCTTCAGTGAAAACTGGAGGTTTTTTTTATTTAAATATACCTTACGGTACTTACTTTACAGGATTGAATTGGGCATCGATTCTTTCAATGTTATTTGTTACCCCAGAGGGTAGTACTCCTTGAAACAACATAAAAACACCAAAAAATACAATTAGTATGCTCACCCATTTTTTTGTTTTTATTATAAAGCGGGGAGTTAGTTTATTTTTTAATTTTTTTGCTGCTGCAATTTTCAATAAATCAACACAGAAAAAAACAGCCAATACGGTGGCAAGAAATAATATAACTCCGTTTTCGGAATTTGTCAAAGCATTGGCCGCAATAATGGTTAATACCCAACCAGAAAGGACACCGAAGTTCACAAAATTAAGTAAGAAGCCTTTTAAAAATAACCCTCCAAGGTTTGTTTTAACACTAACGGCGTAATGTTCTCTTACTATTTTAATAAAGTTTTTTGAGGTTCTTATATAAGAAATAATACCATATGAAATTAATATAACTCCGCCAAAAACAAGTAAACCTGGATCATCTTTTACGTGTTTTAAAATTTTTGAGGTGCTGAAATAAGCTATTACTATAAAAACAACATCCGCCGATAGTGCGCCTAAATCAAAAAAAACACCTGCCTTAAAGCCCTTGGTAATACTTGTTTCAATTAAGGTGAAAAAAATAGGGCCTATCGCAAAAGCAAGAATAAAGCCATAGAAAGCGGCGTATGTTAGTCCATCAAACATAAGGTGTAATTTACAAAGGTTTTATTGATATTTTAAATACTGTCTGGCCTTTGTTCTAACATTGTAAAATCAAGGTGTTTTCTAACTAAATCAGCATTTTTAACCCTTACATATACTTCGTCTCCAAGGGTAAAGGTGTTTTGGGTTTTTCTACCAACAACCGCATACTCTTCTTTTATAAACTCATAGTGATCGTCTCTCATATCTTGAATACGAACCATACCTTCGCATTTATTTGATACAATTTCTATATAAATACCCCACTCTGTTACCCCACTAATTACACCTAAGAAATCTTGATCTTGGTGATCTTTCATGTATTTAATTTGCATGTATTTAATACTATCTCGTTCTGCCCTTGCAGCCAAGCCTTCTCTCTCACTACTGTGTCTACATTTTTCTTCAAAAGCTTCTTGTTTTGGAGTTGTGTTTTTATCAAGGTAGTGTTGTAGTAGCCTATGAACCATTACATCTGGATACCTTCTAATAGGAGAAGTGAAGTGGGTATAGTGATCAAAAGCTAAGCCGTAATGACCTATGTTGTTCGTGGTATACACTGCCTTACTCATTGTGCGTATAGCCAAAGTATCTACCATGTTTTGTTCTTTTTTGCCATGTACATCTTTGAGTAATTTATTCATAGACTGGGCGGTAGATTTTTTGTCTTTTGTGTCTAGTTTATAACCAAATTGCTTTATTATTTTTTCTAATGCAGCTATTTTTTCATCATCTGGCTCATCATGAACTCTATATATAAAGGTTTTTTTAGGGTTTTGTTTTCCAATAAACGCAGCCACACTTCTGTTGGCAAGAAGCATAAACTCTTCAATTAATTTATTAGCATCTTTACTCTCTTTGAAATATACCCCTTCTGGGTTATTAGTTTCATCAAGTTTAAAACGCACTTCTACTTTATCAAAAGAAATAGCGCCGTTATTCATTCTTTTTTTACGAATAATTTTAGCTAATCTGTCTAATTCTAAAATAGCTTTAGCAATAGGTTTATCAACAGTGTAAGCAGTATCTGTTATAGAAATATCTGCAGGGATGTGTGTGTTTAATTCAGTGGTATTATCTTGGTTTGCCTCTATTATCTGTTGGGCCTCTTCATAAGCAAAACGAGCATCACTATAGGTAACTGTTCTACCAAACCACTGGTTTATAACCTCTGCATTATTACTTATTTCAAACACAGCAGAAAAGGTATATTTCTCTTCATGTGGGCGCAAAGAACAGGCGCCGTTACTTAAAATTTCAGGTAACATTGGCACAACTCTATCTACTAGATATACGGAAGTTGCACGCTCAAAGGCCTCATCATCTAGGATGGTTCCTTCTTTAAGATAGTGTGATACATCTGCTATATGAATTCCTATTTCATGATTTCCATTTTCTAGGGTTGTAAAAGAAAGCGCATCATCAAAATCTTTTGCATCTTTTGGATCTATAGTGAAAGTAAGATCTTTACGCATATCTCTGCGTTTTTTTATTTCAATTTCTTGTATAGAGGTATCTATTTTATTAGCAAAATCTTCTATTGGTTTAGCAAATTCATAAGGCAATCCATATTGAGCAAGTATTGCATGTATTTCTGTATGGTGCTCTCCAGGCATTCCTAATCTTTTTAATACACTACCAAAAGGAGAATCTGCATTTTGTGGCCAATCATCTAAAGAAACTAAAACCATTTCTCCTTGCTGTGCTCCATTAAGATTGTTTTTAGATATAAAAATATCTGTGACCATTTTATGATCTGCAACATCAACAAAAGCAAAACGATCTGTAATATCTATAGTACCAACAAACTCTGTTTTTTTACGCTCTATAATTTTAGTTACTTCCCCTTCTGTTTTTCCGCCTTTTCTGCGTTTAAAAACATATACTTCAACGATATCTCCATTGAGAGATTTATTAAGGTTTTTACTTTTTACGTAAATATCTTCTTCTAAATCTTCTACAATTATATATCCCTGCCCTCTTCCAGCCATATCTACACGGCCGGTGTAATAGTTTTGAGAAGGTGTTATAATGTATTTTCCTCTATCAACCTCTTGTATGGTTTTTTCTACCTCTAAGAGCTTTAATTTTTTTATAATTTGGTTTCTACTACTAGGATCATCTACACCTAATTTTGAAGCTAATTGTTTGTAATTATGAGGTTTACTATGGTCTTTTCTTAAAATAGCAAGGATGCTTTGGGTAAGATTTTCAATTTTATTAGAAGAATTTCTTCTTTTTTGTCTTTTCATTATTTTTTCTTGTTCTTATATAATTTATAAGACACGTATTAATTTATATTTCTTAAAGGTATTGATTTAAATAAAGTTCAGGATGAACTATAATTTACGTGAAGAGGGTTTAAAATAAAATACGTTTGTTTTAAACCAATTTATTAAGATTAATGCAAAGCTACACTTTTAATATTAAATGAATAATATAATAGATATATCAAGCGTTGGGTAGGGTGTATATTGATTTAAAATAAATAGTATCTTTAGTGAAAAAGTAAACTAAATGGAAGATTTTAAAACCATAGCTATTTTTTCATTTGCTAGTGAATATGTAGTATTAGCGCATTTATTAGAGCAGGCAGAAGTTCGTTTTATTTTTCAAAACGAAACAGTAATAGGTGTTTTACCTTTTCATAGTAATAAACATGGTGGAATTAGATTAAAAGTACATCCCGATCATATAAAAAAGGCAGAGAAAATAATTTCCTCTCTTAGTTAATTTATCATTTTTAGTACTCATTTCATACTTATCAACAAGTATATATACATCTCATTTCTTTTTTATAAATTTTTAAAATAAATTGATGGCTATTATGGTATGTTAATAGCGGTATATCTTTTTATAGTTTTATATATAAACCTAAGTTATTAAATCTTATAAGTATACTATAAACATATTTTAAATAACTTTACTAACTGAAAAACAAGAGTTTAAATTAGTAATTAACAAACCTTGTAAACCTATATTAACAGTGTTTTATTAATAACTAATTTTAAAAACAGTGTTTAAAAAACATCCTTTTTATTAAATAACTTACATAAAACTAAGTATGTTATAATTAGGTTTATAGAAAAAATAATACATATTGAATAATCAATTTACATACACAACTTTTTCTATTATTTTTCTATCAACACCTATTAACAATTTAACCTGAGTTATGAACTAAGTTATATATAGTTGATAACCTCTATAAAATTATAATATCAAGACTTTTTTGAACTACTATATTTGTATAAAAATAAACAAAGCACCATGAAAATAGCTATAGGAAATGACCATGCAGGACCAGATTATAAATTTGCTATTGTTAAACTTCTAGAATCTAAAGGTATTACTATTGAAAACTACGGCACAAACACTTTAGATAGTGTTGATTATCCAGATTTTGCAAACCCAGTTGCAAAGGCTGTAAATGAAAACCTTGTTGATTTTGGAATACTAATTTGCGGAAGCGCAAACGGCGTTGCTATGACCGCAAATAAGTATCCTAAGGTAAGAGCAGGGTTGTGTTGGACAAATGAAATAGTTGAACTCATACGATTACACAACAATGCAAATATTTTATGTATACCTGCAAGATTTACCTCAATTGCACAAGCTTTAAAAATGGTTGACACTTTTTTAAACACTGATTTTGAAGGTGGTCGCCACCAAAACAGAGTAGATAAAATTAAATGTATGTAGTTTTAAAACACACCTAGTTTATGGATATAGAGATTAAGACATTTAAAGAATTAGACACCGAAACTCTGTATGATATTCTACAATTAAGAAGTAGTGTTTTTGTTGTAGAGCAAGACTGCGTTTACCAAGATATAGACGGTAAAGATAAAGAGGCGCTTCATGTAATATTAAAAAAACAAGGAAAAACAGTAGCCTATACACGTTGTTTTGCTCCTGGGGTGTATTATAAAGAAGCCTCTATTGGAAGGGTTGTTGTTATTAAACAAGAGCGGAAAAACAACTACGGTCACCAAATAATGAAAATATCACTTCAGGCTATTTTAACCAATTATAACACACAAGACATTAAGCTTTCTGCTCAAAAATATCTTAAAGAATTTTATGAAAGCCACGGCTTTCATAAAATAGGAAAAGGGTATCTCGAAGACGGAATACCACACATATTAATGGGCAACAAAATAAACTAATAGTACTTACTTTAAGATTTTTCTATACCTACCCTCATTATTTAAAATCTCTACCGCTGCTCTAATTTCAGGATTATTTAAAACCTGATACTTATACAAACCACTACTGTAAAAATATTGCTTTAATATCTCGGCTTTTAATAGTGCAATAATTTCAGGCTTTTTGTCTGTTATTTTCTTTTTTTTAGCCTGTGTTATTGACGCCATTAACTCCTTAAAATTTCCTTGTATTTGTTTTTCTAAACCGTCATCTTCGGCTTTTCGGAGTGCTTTTTTAAATGACAATTCTGTTTGGGTTTCAAAATTAAACTCATTGTTTTTTAAGTATTTTAAAAAGCCTTGAAAATCTTTGTCAGTAAAACTAAAATCTTCCCAGCGCTGCAGTTTATTATCATAGCGGTATTGTGTGGCGTAGTTAAAAAGAACATTCTCTTTCAGTAGCGCCGTGGTAATGGGGCTAAATTTTGCGGTTTCTATTTCAATATCTGGTAAAATACCCCCACCATCATACACGGTTCTTCCGCCTTTGGTTTTAAAAGCATTGTACTTTTTTGGATCCAAGCGCACAGGATCTCCGTTTTCATCTCTATTCCAGTAATCAAGGGCTTGAATACAACGACCACTTGGGGTGTAATAACGAGAAATAGTTACCTTAAGCTGTGAGCCATAAATTAAGTTTTTAGGGCGTTGTACAAGCCCTTTTCCAAAACTACGAGCCCCTATAATTACACCTCGGTCTAGATCCTGTAATCCTCCAGAGACAATCTCACTTGCCGAGGCGCTTCTACCATTAATCAGAACAGCCAGCGGTATAGCTACATCAAAAGGCTCTGCGGTGGTTTTGTAAACCTTATTGTATTTTTTTATTACAGATTGTGTGGTTGTAATAACCTCTCCTTTTTCTACAAATAGATTTACAACACCAATCGCCTGGTTTAATAAACCTCCTGGATTTCCTCTAAGGTCTAAAATAATCTTCTTTGCGCCCTGTAGCTTTAAGTCTTCCAGCGCATTTTTTGTTTGTGAGGTTGTTTTTTTGTTGAATTTACTCAGTACAATGTATCCAATATCTTCATTTATTAATGTGTAATACGGAACCGCTTTTACTTCAACAGCGCCCCTTGTTACGGACGTTGTGTTGGTTTTTCCTTGTCTAGTGTATTGTATTTTAACCTTTGTTGCTGCAGTTCCCTTAAGCAGCTCTCTTGGGTCATCTTCATAGCTAGATATATTTGTTTGTTCTATTTTTGTAATTATATCTCCAGGTCTGAGACCCGCTTTATCTGCGGGGTAGTTCTCAAACACCTCTAAAACAGTTAGCTCTTTGTTTTTATAACGCATGGCCGCCCCAACACCTGTATAAACGCCACTGTTTTTAATGCGCGCATCTTCTACGGCCTGCTCGTTCCAATACACAGTATAAGGGTCTAGGTCTTCTAACACGCCCTTTATAGCGTTATCCATTAGCGTCGCCGGGGTTACCTTGTCCACATAATTCATGTTTAGCTCTTTGTAAAGCGAGGTGAAAATTTCAAGTTGTTTTGCAATTTCAAAGAAATCATTTTTTACAACTGTAGTAAACCCAACCGCGCCAAAAAGAACAACGACAACAAATGGTAAAATAATTTTTTTTCTCATTAGTAAGAATATTTAAGTAGCGGTATTTAAGGGCTATTTACTAGGTAATTTTAATAGGGCGCCCAACACCGCCTTATCTATTGTTTCGAAGCTAGCTACATCTTTCCCGATATAGATAAAAAGAAGGGTAAAAACCACCTTGTTGCGGCCGTCTATTTCTTTTTTATGAAGCCGGTAGGCCTCCCGCATCAAGCGTTTTATCTTATTGCGCGTAACAGCGCTTTTAAAATTTCTTTTTGCCACCGCAACACCCGTTTTGGTTTCCTGCGCCCCTGAGGGAAGCCACAATAGTTTTACGGGATACTTGGTTATTGTTTTTCCGCCCTCAAAAAGTAATTTAATATCTTTTCTGGATTTAAGTTTTTGTTGCTTTGGAAATGTTTCGCTCAAGACTACTAATTAAGTATCACTATTTAATATGTAAAGATATAAAAAGAAAAAAGACCTATCTGGCGTAGACACCAAATAGCTCTTTTTTCTGTTTTCAAGCCCTTTACATCAAGGTTATTCAGGTTTAAAAACGTTATTTTCTCTATTTACATCTGCCAATGTTTGCGAAGCGTCTATTTCAACAGACACCACTTCTTTGCCGTTGGCAATCTCTAAAGTATAGGTTGGATATGCCCACGCCCAATCTTTTACCAAGGTTCTTTTAAGGCCTTTAAAATTCGTTGGCTTTTCACCTCGCATCATTTGCAGAGGAATGTAAAACTGCTCTTTACTTCCGTCCTTATAAGTAACATCAAGATCAATAGGCATTCCCATTGCCCCGATTCTCTCAAGGGTAATGGTGGTTGCTTTTTCTCCGACCTGGGTAGATTTAATTCCGTAATCTATGGTTTTGGTGGTTTGCGTCCAGTCCATCAAATACCAATCTAGCTCTATGCCGGCTGTTTTTTCTGCAACTCTAATAAAATCGTTTGGCGTAGGGTGCTTAAAAGACCAATCTGTAAAATATCTCTTCAATGTTTTATTTAGGTTTTCCTTACCAATAATATACCCTAATTGAGCCAAAAACACAGCCCCTTTGCTGTAGGCTGTAATCCCATAAGCGCGGTTGGAGGCGTATCTATCTGCGTGTGTTGTTTGAGGCTCTTCTTTACCGCTGTTTGCTAAAAAAGTATACCCCCTATAAGACCCTGTGTGAGGATTTGCGGCATACTCTTGGTTTACTTGGTTAATAGCCTCATTGGATATATAAGAGGTGAACCCCTCATCCATCCACTCGTGCTTCCCTTCGTTGGTGGCCATTAAAAACTGAAACCAGGTATGGGCCAACTCATGTGCTGTTACACCTACCAATGATGCAAAGGTTCTGTTTCCCGTAATTAAAGTACACATTGCATACTCCATGCCTCCGTCACCACCTTGAATGACAGAATACTGCTTGTATGGATATGCGCCAACGTTTTCGTTAAAATAGCGCAATATTTCTGCTGTTTTTGGCTGTAAGTTTGTCCAGTTTTCTAAAATATCTGGATTATTTTTAAAGTAAAAGTTTAGGGTTGTGCCATCGTCAGCAAGGAGTTGTTGGTGCAGGTAATCTGTATCTGCAGCCCAGGTAAAGTCATGCACATTTGGAGCTATAAAGTTCCATGATTTTTTTCCTCTTCTTGCCTGCATTACAGGTCTGTATGGGTTGTCACCCAGTATGTTTGTTTTGTTGTAACCAGTTGCTGCAACAGTGTATTTTTTATCGATGTTAATTGTTACGTTAAAATCACCCCAGGGGCTATGAAACTCTCTTCCAATGTATGGGTCTGCGTGCCACCCTTGAAAATCATACTCTGCCATTTTTGGGTACCACTGCGTCATAGAAAAACGAACTCCTTCTGCGTTGTCTCTCCCACTTCTTCTTATTTGCAGGGGTATTTGCGCATCCCAAGACATTTTAAACGTGCTCTTTGCACCTGGTTGTATTGGCTCTTTAAGAGTCACCTCAAGGACAGTACCCACAACTTGGTAGTCAAGCTTTTTACCATCTTGGGTTAGTTTATGCGGCTTTATGTACCCAATCTCACTTGGCGTTAGTTTAGAAATTCTGTCTCCAACCCTTTTGTCTGGATCCTCAATTGTTAAGGATCTAACATCCATCTCACTACCGGGCTGAAAGGCATTAAAATATAAATGATAAAAAACCTTTTCTAGCACATCTGGAGAGTTGTTGGTGTATACCAGGGTTTGCTTACCGCTGTATTGATTGTTTTTTTCATCCACATCAATAGTCATGTTGTAATCAACATGTTGTTGCCAGTAGGTGGTGTTGTTTTGTGCAACCACATTTGAGAACAAACACAGGGTCAAGGCAAAATTTAAAAGTGTTTTCATAGGATATAGATATGGTGTTATAAAATTTCGGCCACTCATTTCCTGAGAAAAAGCAGCCGATTTTCTTTGATTGAAATTAGAATTTACATTTTTGACGCCATAATAAAGGCGTTGTACATATTAACCATTTTACCGGACGTAGAGATGTTTTCAAAACTATTTTTATTCTCTGGGTCACCACCTAAAACAACATCCATTTTTACAGACAGACCGCTATCCATTAGTATTTGTTTTACTTGCTTTGCAGATAATTTTGGGTAGTATGAGCGAATCATCGCCGCAACACCAGCAACATTTGGAGAGGCCATAGAGGTTCCTTGTAAATACTCATAAGTATCTAGGGGCGTTGTTGCCCATATTTTTACACCAGGGCTAAATACATCTACATTCACCTTTCCGTAGTTTGAGAAAGTGGCCAATAAATCACTACCATATTTATAGTTTAAAGCGCCCACGGTTAAAAAAGTGTCGCTAATTTCTGCGCCCACACCTACTTGATCGTTAGGGTATACCTGTATGGTGTCTAGGTCTGTTCCTTCATTACCAGCAGCATTTACAATTAACACATCCTTTTGGCTTGCATAGGCAAGGGCGTCCCAAACCCACTGTGGGTGAGTTGAGTAATATTTACCAAAACTTGTGTTGATTACCTTAGCGCCATTATCTACCGCATAACGAATTGCGTTTGCAATATCTTTGTCATACTCATCACCATCAGGAACTGCTCTAACCGCCATAATTTGAACATTTTGAGCAACACCATTCATTCCAATTCCATTATCTCTTTGTGCAGCAATAATACCCGCAACGTGTGTTCCGTGTTTTGCATCTGCTTTTTTAGGGTCTGGACCATCTACATCATTGTTTCCATAATATGGGTTTGAGTTATCATAAGGATCATCACCAATAGCACCTCTAAAGTTGGTTGTTGTATCAAAATGAGAATCTAATCTTCCTTGGAAGTAATCTACACCGCCTTGAATTCTTTCAATAAAACTAGGAATATCATCACTGAAATTTAGCATCTGGGTTAGCATCGCAACATGCTCTTTTTGTTCTCCTTCAGGGTTCTCAATACCAGACAAGTCTTGTTTTGAGTAGTCCTGCTTACCGAGTGTTTTGCTAATTGCAGCGTGTGCAGGCTTTAACCTCTCAAGCATACCGCTGTACCTTGTTGCGTTTGCTGTTGTTTGTTCAATTTCTTTACTAAACTCTTGGTTTGCTTTTTCATATAAGGCAAATTCTGCGCTATCTACGGCGCTTACAGAAGCCTGTGTTTTCCCTTCATATTTTGATTTTAATTTTCTTATGATACGCACATATTCCATGTTTTCTTTCACGATATCTCCAAGAAAATTCCAGCCGTGGATATCATCTATATATCCGTTTTTGTCATCATCTATGTTGTTTCCGGCAATTTCTTTTGGGTTAACCCACATTACGTTTTTAAGATCTTCATGCTCAATGTCTATACCACTATCAATAACAGCCACAATAACAGTAGTTCCTACCTTGTCTTTTATGATCTCTTGGTAGGTTCTCTCAACACCCATTCCTGGAATGGTGTCGTTTTGTAAATCTTTTAAGCTCCAGGCTTTCAGCTGGGCGTCTGTTAATTCAGCTGTTTTTGCTGCAGGAGCCTCTGGACTTTCCATAGGCAGAGAAAGACTTGGGATTATAGTTGATCCACAACCAGCTAGTAAAGCTGCAGTGGCGGTAATAAAAAAGATGTTTTTTGTGATTTTCATAAAGAGTTAATTAAATAGTTCGTTAAATGTAAAAACCGAGTCAAGTCGTACGCCTTTGTCTGTGTGTTTTACGGTTATAATCTGGTTGTGAGCGTCGTGTTCCAAAAATAAATAATAATTATGGTCTGCAGCAGCATTTAAAAACTTTTCTTTTTCAGGTAAAGTAAGTAGCGGCCTTGTGTCATAGCCCATAACAAAAGGCAATGGTAGGTGTCCAGCCGTAGGGAGTAGGTCGCCCATAAAAACAATTGTTTTGTCTTTGTATACAAGGGTGGGTAACATTTGTTTTTCTGTGTGGCCATCTGCAAAAAAAACACCAAAACCCAGCCCTGATTTTTTTAAGAAATCTACACGGTCGTTTTCTTTAGAAAGGCTGCAATTAGGCCCATCAATAAATTTTAATTGACCGCTGTGCTGCAGGGGTAAAATATTTTCTTCTAAAAAAGAAGCTTTTTCTCTCCTGTTTGGTTTTGTGGCCCAATTCCAGTGGTTTTTATTGCTCCAATACTGTGCATTTTTAAACGCTGGCTCATACCCTGTTTTGCTTTTGTTCCAATCAACACTCCCACCGCAGTGATCAAAATGAAGGTGTGTCATAAACACGTCTGTAACATCATCTTTGTGGAATCCAGCTTTTTTCAACGAGCTTACTAAAGAGTGATCACCCCACTTGTGGTAGTAGCCAAAAAACTTTTCTGTTTGTTTGTCTCCCATCCCTGTATCAATCAAGGTGAGTTTGTTGCCCTGTTCAATCAATAAGCAGCGCGCAGCAATATCTATCATGTTATTGCTGTCTGGGGGGTTTGTTTTGCTCCACAAGGTTTTTGGAACAACACCAAACATGGCGCCTCCATCTAGTTTAAAATTTCCAGCTTCTATAGGGTGTAGTTTCATAATGGTGTAAATTACAAAAAACCCAACTCACCGCGTTTTGTGTTTTCTATCAATAGAGAAAAAGTGAGATGGGGTGCTTATTTGTCTAAAACAGGTTTTAAATCCATCTGCTTCAATAGGTTTGTGGCAAATGAAAGCATGCTGTTTACTTCGTCTGTGCGCGCTACGTGAAGGTATTTAAAAATCATTAAAGCTTCTCCGTTGCTTTCAATGTGATGAATTTCATTGTTTTCTAAAAAACGAATTAAATCCTCTTTAAAGAACGTTTTTACCGCCTTCTCGTCTTCTCCGCTCAACTGAAACTTATTCGAAAAACCACTATATTTTTTAAAATCAATATCTCCCTTTCCGCCAGAAAAAACCGTTACTCCGCTAAAAACCTTGTCAAAAAACCCCTCTTTATCGATAATAAATTTTGGTATAGCCACGGGCACCTTTATTATTTGAACTGTTGTCTGGTAGACTTCAAGAGCCATTAACGCCCCTTCATCGAAAACAATATCAGCAATCTCCCAGTTGGTATTGTTCACGGCGTCAATGCCCTGCAAAGAGTTGGTTTTCATTTCGATGGGCCTAGAGTCAAAGAAGTGAAAGTTTCTTAGATAAGAAGTGTTCCAATCGACCTCTTTGTCGAACGTCCAGCCATTTGTTATAGCCATTTTTTGAAGGCGAATTTGTCGCTTTGTAATACGCTTTTTAACCCGCCCTGTTATGATTTTTAAAGCTCGATTGTGGCTCGTTGAAGCAACGTGATTGTCTAGCCCCATTAATTTCACATCCCCACCACTGTTTTCGTGGATGCGCTTAAACTCAATTAAATTTTCCATGATAGACAGATCCACTAAGCGGGTTTGACTCATGTCAATACGAACCGTTGCTCCTAGAGGAACATTCTCTAACAGCTTGTCTAGTTTTAATGCATATAAGAAATTTGCAATTCCTTTTAACTTTACCTCATAGGTGCCGTTTTCTAGTTGATATACCTTAGAACCAGATTTGTAGATCTTTCTAAAAAAAGGTAAAAAGCCAACTTTAGCTAACAACATATGTAATAATAGCGTAACAAGAATACCCCCAACAATTCCATACAATAAATCTGTAAATAAAGTAATGATAAGCGTCGAAGAGAGGAATAGTAGCTGCTCTACGCCCTGATCATAGGCGTGCTTAAACACTTTTGGGGAGGCTAGTTTAAAGCCTGTATGAACCAATATTGCAGCCAAAGCAGCCAAAGGAATACTTCTTAGCACTGGGGCTAAAATAAGCACAAACAGGATGAGGAAAATTCCGTGATAGAAATTAGACCACTTTGTTTTTGCATTACTATTAACGTTTACGGTGCTTCTTACAATCACCGTGATGATAGGAAGCCCGCCAAGAGCGCCAGAAACCATTGTGCTAAGCCCAACACCAATAAGATCTTTGTTGAGGTTGGTTGTGCGCTTGTGAGGATCAAGTTTATCTACGGCGCGAGCACTTGCTAGTGTTTCAACAGAGGCGATTGTTGTAACAGAAAGGACGGTGAGCCAAAAAGGAAGTGTGGCTATCATACCAAAATCTGGGTGCATAATACTATCTAAAGGATTCTTTGGAATATCAATAAGCAGGCTTGGGCCCACACCATAAGTGTTCCCTAGAAAAGAAATACTATGTTCCGTAAAAAAATCAAAACCAAAGACCACAGGTATTGATAGAAGTAAAACCCACATTGGCGCAGGAATTGCTTGTATAAGTTTGTTTTTTATTTTTTTGTAAAAGACAAGTACTAAAAGACCAATAAAGGCAACCAAAAACACAAAAGGATTAACCTCAGGAAGTTTTCGAAAAATATCCACGATAGCACCAATGGTTGTGTCTGCACTCGATGTAGTTCCTAGTGCATAATGCGCTTGCTTGGCAAAAATAATAACACCTATCGCCGCAAGAATTCCATGCAAAACAGATGAAGGCAGTAGCTTGGCAAAACGGCCCATCTTAAGAAACCCTAATACTACTTGAATCCCTCCAGAAATCACAATAGCGGCCAACACATAATTTATATTTCCATCAAGGGCAACAAGCCCACCTAAAATTACAGCAATTAGACCTGCTGCAGGACCATTAATTGCTAGGTGACCGCCGCGAAAAAAAGTAGTTACAACCCCTCCGATAATTGCAGAAAGAACTCCTGCCATGGGCGACACCCCAGAAGCCACAGCGATACCAAGGGCAAGTGGTAGCGCAACCAACGACACACTAATAGCAGCCGAAAGGTCACCGCGCCAATTTTCTTTGAGGCCTTTAAATCCAGTAGAAGGCAATGGTGAATTATTGTTCATAGGGTATAGGGGGTTATAATGTGTTAAAAAAAGGATAACGCTGTGTTATCTTCCCTTAAAATAGCTAGTAATATAATACTTTTTTACAAATTTAAAAGAAGCAATCTTTTAATGTTAATTATAAACTAAAACACAAGGAAGAATACCAATATTTCTTGTAGTTTTATGATTTAAACAATATAACAGATGTTAGAACTTGCTGGAATTATCATCTTAGGGATTTTCGCACAATGGATTGCTTGGAAAATTAAGATTCCTGCCATTTTACCACTTATTTTAATTGGTTTGGCCGTAGGGCCTTTGTCTACACTTTACCCTGAGGGCTTCCGTTATGAAGACGGCTCGCAATGGATACAGCCTATGTGGGAGGCCAAAAAAGGTTTTTTTCCTGGAGATAGTCTCTTTTATTTTGTTTCATTAGCTATTGGTATTATTCTTTTTGAAGGCGGTTTAACCCTTAAGATGAGCGAAATAAAAAAAGTAGGAGGAGTTATAGTTAAACTTATAAGCCTTGGCTCAATTGTTACTTTTTTCGGAGCCGGTTTGGCAGCACATTATGTTCTTGGCCTTAATTGGCAAGTTTCTTTTTTGTTTTCTGGACTTATCATTGTAACTGGCCCTACCGTAATAACACCTATTTTAAGAAACATTCCCTTGCGCAAAGACGTCTCTGCAGTTTTAAAGTGGGAAGGTATTTTAATAGACCCTATTGGCGCTCTTGTGGCGGTACTGGTTTTTGGATTTATAAGTGTAAATATTCCTGTTCAAGGTCTAGAGGAGGCCGTCTCACAGATTCACGACACTGGAGGGAGCTACACTAAGCACGCTCTTTTGGAGTTTGGAAAAATCATAGTTATTGGTTTTGCTTTTGGTCTGGCTGGAGGCTTTGCCATGTATCATGCCGTTAAAAGAAAAGCAATACCTCATTATCTTTTAAATGTTGCCTCGTTGTCTATGGTGCTACTCATTTTTGTGCTAAGTGATTTATTTGCTCACGAATCTGGCCTACTGGCTGTAGTTGTGATGGGGATGTACCTAGGAAACAGCGATCTTCCTAATTTGAAAGAACTTCTATACTTTAAAGAATCACTAAGTGTACTTCTTATATCCATCTTATTTATCTTGCTTTCTGCAAACATTAGCATTGATGACTTACTGCTTATATACAACTGGGAAACAGCCATTTTATTTGCTGTGGTCATTTTTGTTGTGAGGCCCTTGGGCGTCTTTTTAAGCACCACAAATTCAGGGCTTAGTATTAATGAAAAAGTATTCATTTCTTGGGTGGGCCCTCGTGGTATTGTTGCAGCGGGTATTGCCTCTCTCTTTGGAACAAAACTTGTTGAAATGGGCGTCCCCGGAGCACAATACATTACACCTCTTGTCTTTGGGCTAGTACTTGTTACGGTGCTTTTAAACGCAACCACAGCAAGAATGGTGGCTTCTTTACTGGGTGTATTTTTGAAAAAGAGTGAAGGAATTATGATTATAGGCGGCTCTCGCGTTTCTAGATTAATCGCTGCCTATCTCCAAAAAAATAATAGGCGCGTTGTGCTTGTTGACAGCAACAGGGCTAATGTTGAAAAAGCAAAGGAGCTGGGTCTTGAGGCCTTGTCTGCAAATATTTACAATGATGATTTGAGTGATAATATAGAACTCAGCGAGATGGGCTATTTACTGTCAATGACCGCAAACGACGTTATTAATAGATACGCCATGGATAAGCTAGGTAAATCTTTTGGCGAAAACGGCACCTACAGACTTGTTACCTCAGAGGAGTTGAGAAGCAAAAAGACCAAGAGCAGTGATTTGTTTTGCCCTACCCACGACTACCTAGATTTAATGCGTGTTGCCGAAGCGTTTCCTTCTATACAGGAGGTTCAGGCCTCTAGTCTAGAAATATATACAGGCATAATAGAACTAATTAACAACAACCAAGACGCCATTGCTTTGTTTGTAAAAAGCACAGAGGGTGTGATTGCGCTTATTGATAATTCAAAAGAAATTGTAATTGAACAAAACACTACAATTGCTTATCTAGGAAGGCCCATGGATTTTGAAGATGTGATGACTAATAAAACCTCAGACCCCTTACAATAGCCCAAAACAACTATAAACAAAAGAGACTCACAGCCACTTTTGCTAGACACAAAAAAATGAAAAAAGGTATCTTTATAGTAGGCGTTCTTGTCTTTGGTCTTATTTGTTGTGACGGCTCTGAAACAGGAAACTTAGAGTGCATAACAGCTATCCCAGAATTAAATGATGCCGCAGAGGCGTATAATCAAGATCCATCTACAGAAAACTGTAATATATATAAAGCAGCATTACAGGTATATATAAACAACGGCTGTGCAGGCATGGACCAAAGCGCTTATGCTGAGCTGGACGGGCTTCCGTGTAACTAATTTAGTTAATCATTTAACTTTAAAACAGCCATAAAAGCTGCTTGAGGAATCTCAACATTACCTACCTGGCGCATGCGTTTTTTCCCTTTTTTCTGCTTTTCTAGAAGTTTACGTTTTCTAGAAATATCTCCTCCATAACACTTTGCCGTAACATCTTTACGAACTGCCTTTACGGTTTCTCTTGAAATAATTTTTGCGCCTATAGCCGCTTGTATAGGAATATCAAATTGTTGTCTTGGGATAAGCTGGCGAAGTTTTTCACACATTTTTTTACCAATATCCTGAGCGTTGTCTTGATGTAGTAAAGAAGATAATGCATCTACAATATTACCGTTTAACAAGACGTCTAGTCTCACAAGTTTAGACTCTCGCATACCAATTGGGGTATAGTCAAAGGAAGCGTACCCTTTAGAGACTGTTTTTAAGCGGTCATAAAAGTCAAAAACAATTTCAGCCAAAGGCATGTCAAAGGTAAGCTCTACACGCTCTGTAGTTAAATAGGTTTGGTTGGTAATTTGCCCTCGCTTTTCTATACATAAAGACATTACGTTTCCAACAAAGTCTGACTTTGTGATGATCGTAGCCTTGATGTACGGCTCTTCCATGCGGTTAAGCTTAGAGGGCTCTGGCAAATCACTAGGGTTGTTTACCAAAAGAACCGTATCTGGCTCTCTGTTGGTGTATGCGTTGTAGGATACGTTGGGTACTGTGGTAATGACAGTCATGTCAAACTCGCGCTCTAAACGCTCTTGTATAATCTCAAGGTGTAACATCCCCAAAAACCCGCACCTAAAGCCGAACCCTAAAGCAGCCGAACTCTCTGGTATAAAAACCAGTGAGGCGTCATTAAGTTGTAGCTTCTCCATAGAGGCCCGTAGCTCTTCATAATCTTCTGTGTCTACAGGGTAAATACCTGCAAACACCATTGGTTTTACATCCTCAAAGCCTTCAATCATGTTTGTTGTTGGGCTTTTTGCGTCTGTAATGGTGTCACCAACCTTTATCTCTTTTGCCTCTTTAATCCCCGTGATGAGGTATCCAACATCTCCCGTAGAAACAATTTTCTTAGGTGTTTGGGTTAAATTAAGGGTTCCCACCTCATCTGCAAAATAGGTTTTCCCTGTTGCCATAAACTTAATGTGCTGGCCTTTTTTAATCTCTCCGTTTAAAACCCTAAAGTACGTTTCAACACCTCTAAAAGGATTGTACACAGAATCAAAAATTAGGGCCTGTAAAGACTCTTCTTTAACCCCTTTTGGGGCAGGAACTCTTTCTATAATAGCGGTTAGTATTTCGGTAATACCAATACCTGTTTTTGCGCTGGCAGGAATAATTTCTTCTGGATCACAACCTAGAAGATCAACAATATCGTCTGTAACCTCCTCTGGGCTAGCAGAGGGAAGGTCTATTTTATTAAGTACAGGAATAATTTCTAAATCATTTTCTAGGGCTAGGTATAGATTAGAAATAGTTTGAGCTTGTATGCTTTGCGCGGCATCTACAACCAATAAAGCGCCTTCACAGGCCGCAATGGACCGAGAAACTTCGTAGGAGAAATCTACGTGGCCAGGGGTGTCAATTAAATTTAAGACATACTCCTGCCCGTTGTGGGTATAGTTCATTTGTATGGCGTGACTCTTTATGGTAATACCACGCTCACGCTCTATGTCCATATTATCAAGCAACTGGGCTTGAGATTCGCGTTCGGTTACGGCGCCGGTGGCTCCTAATAGCCTGTCTGCCAGGGTGCTTTTACCGTGATCAATATGGGCAATAATGCAAAAATTACGAATGTTCTTCATGTAGCTTGTTGTTTGAAAACAATAATTTGCAAGCATATCAAGCAAATTTAAGGCTGTAAAGATACCACAAAAGGGCATCATGTACACAAGTTACCTTTAACCGATTTTTTGCAAAACCATGAATATCTTACGCTAGAAATCTACATCTTTGTTATAGTCCTTAATTTACCCTTATGATTTTACCCTTCTATTTATGCGGCACAATCTAGTTTTTTTATTTTCAAACCTAAGGCGTTTCTCCAGCACCATAAAAGCCGGGCTTTTATTTTTGCTGCTTTTTCCTATAACCATTTTTGCCCAACAAAGCGAAATAAGCGGGACTGTTTTAGACCAAAACAAAGCCCCAATTTCTTTTGTGACTGTTCTTGTCCATAAGCTAGGGGCAGACCCTGGAAGCGCCACAGATATTGTTTCTACAAAAGGAACCACTACAGATGATCTAGGAAATTTCACTCTTGAAAACCTAGACCACGCAACCTATAGGCTTCACTTTAGTTTTATTGGCTTTCAGAGGCAGACCAAGAACATAACACTTACAACAAATACCTCTGTTGGCGCGATTATTCTTTTAGAAAGTAGCCAGATGCTTGACCAGGCAGTTATTACTATAAAAAGACCAACCATACAAAAAGCGCCAGGACGCCTTGTTTTTAATGTAGAAAACACATCTGTGGCCTCAGGAAGCGCATTAGATGTGCTAAAAAAAACACCTGGAGTTGTTGTCTCTCAACAAGGGATATCTGTAAAAAACAACAGCCCCGTTATTTATGTAAATAACAAACGGGTGTACCTCTCTGGCGAAGAAACGCTCTCTTTACTCGAGAGCACAAACGCCTCTCTAATAAAGTCTGTGGAGGTGATTACAAATCCCTCTTCAAAATATGATGCAGATGCCACAACGGTTATAAACCTCAACACCACAAAGGCTGTTGCAGTTGGTTATAAGGGTTCTGCCTCAACCACCTATGAGCAATCTGTGTATGCAAAATACAATATTGCAACCACCCAGTTTTATAAAAATAAATGGCTTACCAGCTATGCAAACTATTCTTACGCTCCAAGAAAAGAGTTTAAAGAAGATCAAAACAATACGCGCTTTTTTGCTCCTGATGAAATCACCACAAGGGGGTATAGAGACTCCTATTTTACAAGAGAAACTAGAACCAACTCTCACCAGGCAAATGTGGTCTTAGACATCACAGCAAGCCAGCAACACGCCTTTGGGCTTAGCGCCTCTGTTTTTGTGTCACCAAATAAGGTTTTCAACAACCAAGCCCTGAGCTACAACACTAGCAACACTCGGCAGCTAGACTCTACCTTTACAACCATGGGCAACTCAGTTAGAAACACTTCAAACATAGCCCTTAACGCAAACCATACCTGGAAAATTGACGACAATGGCGCCCAGATAGTCTCACAGGCAAACTACATAACCTACAGCGCAGATAGATCACAAAACGTACAAACCAATTATTTTTTACCTAACGGCGAGCAAACAAGAAGCAATGACTTCACCACAAAAGGTAACCAAGACAGCGCTATTATAACAGGGCAAATAGATCTTAGCACCCCCCTTACCCAAGGAGCCCTTGATTGGGGCTTAAAGTTTAGCGATATAAAAATAAGTAGCGCTCAGGACTTCTTTAATCAAACAGATCAAGCACAGGTGCTAGACCAAAGCCTATCTGATGCCTTTGATTATCAAGAAAATATTTTTGCAGCATACTTTAATATAGCCAGAGAGTGGGAGCTGTGGAGTCTAGAAATGGGCTTACGAGCAGAGCAAACAGATGTTAGAGGGACATCAAAAAACGCAGGCCAAGTAAACAGCCAGTATTATTTTGAGTTATTTCCTAAAATGTCACTGCTGTACAGCGCCAATCAAAACAACAGCTTTGGCATGGGTTATTCTCGGTCTATAACCAGGCCAAGTTATGAGAGCTTAAACCCTTTTAGATACTTTATTAACGAAAACAATTACACAGACGGCAACCCCAATTTGGTCCCAGAAATAGACTCAAAATATACCCTAAGCTACACCTATAAAAACACTTGGTTTTTGGAGGCATATTACTGGCATATTAAAAATCCTCTGGAGGAGTTGCGATATCAAGACAATACCACGCGGGTACTACAAAACCTAGAATCAAACCTACTAAAAGGCTACCAGTACAGCCTGGATCTAACCTATGCAAAATCGGTAAGCTCATGGTGGTACCTCCAGGTAGTTACCTCAGGGTTTTTTATAGAGAATGAGTTTTTAGCCTTGCAAAGCGCACAACAAACCGCCCTTGCAAACACCTATGGTTTTTATGGACAAATTTACAGTGGTCTTGTTTTAAGTGAGCAGGCAAATATTACTAGCGATATTACAATGCTGTATATCTCAAATCTTATTTTTGGATCTTACACTTATAAAAATCAGTTTAACCTCTCTGCCTCTGTCAGGAAAAAGATTTGGAATAAAAAAGCGAGTATCACTATTGGAGTAGACGACATTTTTAACACCAACAACATACCTGTTGCCTCGCGGTATGCAAATCAAGACAATAGTTATTTTGCCAGGGCAGAGTCTAGACTATTTAGGGTTGGTTTTACCTACAACTTCGGGAACTCAAAACTTCAAGACAATAACCGCAAGATCAAC